>NZ_CP022540.1:3977008-4723013 GCF_002237555.1 Antarctobacter heliothermus
AAACGCCACTCAACCTGCCGCGCCGCGAGGTGGCGGTTCTGGAATGCCTGCTGGACCGAAGCGGGCGGCTGGTGTCGAAATCCCAGCTGATCGCCCATGTCTATGGCACGGGCGCGGATGTGGATGACAGCGCGGTAGAGCCGCATGTCTCACGTCTGCGCCGCCGCCTTCAGGGCTACGGCATCCGCATCAAGACAGCACGCGGGCTGGGCTACATGCTGGACGTCGAGACATGATCGGCTATGTCCGATCGCTCCGCCTGCGCCTCTTCCTGCTGATCCTTGCGCCCTTGCTGGTGGTGGCGGTGCTGTTGGGCATCTGGCGCTTCACGGTCGCGCAAACCACCGCCGAGGCGCTTTTTGACAGGGGGCTACTGGCAGCGGCGCTTGCGATTTCGCGCGATGTGGCCATCTCCGAGGGCGACGCCCTGTCGCCGCGCACCCGCGCGCTGATCTCGGATGCCGGCGGGGGTGAGGTGTTCTACCATGTGACCGGTCCCGGCGGGATCTATGTGACGGGCTACGCCTACCCGCCGTCCTTTCGCGGCACGTCAGCTATCGGAGTGCCGGAATACCGTCTGGCCACCTATCGCGGCGAAGGAGTCCGTGTCCTGCGCATGGCCGAAACAACCACCATCGGCACCATGACCGGCCTGACCGTCGTCACCGTCTGGCAGCGGCTCGCCGACCGCGACGCCTTTGCCGCGTCGCTGGCGTGGCGTGCCTTTGCGCTGATCGGCGGGTTGATGGCGACGCTGGCATTGGTCGTCTGGTTCGGGGTGCAATGGGGCCTGCGCCCCCTCAACGATTTGCAGGAAGCGATTGAGCAGCGCACGCCTGACGATCTTGGCCTGATCCGCCGCCCCGTTCCCAAAGAGGTCACTGGCATCGTGTCGACGCTCAATCGACTGTTCCAGCAGCTGGATCACAGCATCCAGTCGCATCAGGCGTTCATCTCCGACGCCGCGCACCAATTGCGCAACCCGGCCTCGGCGCTGCTATCACTGGCAGAGACCCTGCCCGGCGTGACCGACCCCAAGGAACGCCGCCGCCGCGAACGCGCGCTGATCGGGGCTGCACGCAAATCCGCGCGGCTGGCGGAACAGCTGCTCTCGATGGAGCGGTTGCGCCACGGCTACACTGTGCCCGACAGCCCCTTCGACCCGGTCGAAATGGCCAAAGAGGTCTGCGCCGATCTCGCGCCACTGGCGCTTGAACGCGACATCGACTTCTCGTTTTCCACTCAGGTCGGTGAGGGCCCCGTCACCCTGCGCGGCGACCGCGTGCTTGTGACCGAGGCGCTTGGCAACCTCGTCGACAACGCCTTGCAGCACGGTGGGCCGGGCTTGACCCAGATCGCTGTCACGCTGGAAAAAGTCGACGATATGCTGCGCTTTGCCGTGTCGGACAACGGCCCGGGCCTTCCGATCGACAAGGCCGCCGTTGCACTAAGCCGCTTTGGTCAGCTACAGCCCGGCGCGGGCAGCGGGCTTGGCCTTGCCATCGTGGATGAGGTCGCGCGCCTGCACGGCGGCACCGTGCGGTTCGATCCGGTCCAGACAGGGACGCGCGTCGTGATGGAGCTTCCCCTGAGTAGATGACAGGCTTAGGAGATCACGATTGCCCGTCTCCGACATATCCGCTGCCCGGCTCTGCCCAACTTCTGAGCACCGATCAACCGGACCAATCATCACGCCGCCCGATCCGTTCCAGCAGGAAATCCATGAAAACGCGGGTCTTCGTGGTCAGCACGTTTGAGCGTGGATAGACCAGCCAAAGCACCGACCGGTCATCGAGTTTCCAGTCAGGCAGCACACGGATCAACTGTCCGGTTTCCAATTCCTGTGTCACATTCCAAAGTGAGTTGATCGAGATCCCGGCCCCGGCCATCGTGGCGATGCGCTGTGACGCGCCGTCGTCGATCACCATCCGACATTGGCACCGTCTGGGGTCCAGAATCCATGACACGCCGTCTTTCTTGACCAGCCTCCGCTCTGACAGGTCTGACCAAATGACCAACTGATGCCGGTGCAAATCTTCGGGGCCCTCCGGCAGACCGTGCCGGTCAATGTACTCCGGCGCGGCGCAAAGCACCCGCGTGTCCTCGGACAGCTTGCGCCCCTTGAGCGAACTGTCGGCAAGCGGCGCGCTGCGCAGCGCAAGATCGAAACTGCCCTCGATCAAATCGAACCGCGTGTCCGAAAGTCGAAGGTCGAGCGTCAGTTTAGGATAGCGTTGGGTGAACTCAGTCAGGATCGGCATGATGTGGCGTTGCGCAAAACTCGACGGCGCGGCAAAGCGCAAGGTGCCCGTGGGCTCGGCCCCGCCGTGGCCCAGCGCGGCCAATGCTGCCTCTTCCTGTGCCAGCATTTCCTGCGCATACGGCAGGAATTCCGCCCCCTCCAACGACAGCGATACCTTGCGGGTGGTGCGATGCAGCAATTCGACCCCAAGCGCCTGTTCGAGCTTTGCCAGCCATGCGCTCGCCACCGCAGGCGCAAGGCCAAGCTGCCGACCGGCGGCACTGATATTCAGCCGCTCGGCGGCGATAACAAAAAGGCGCAGGCTGTCGGTATCCATGTTTATATCCAAAATCCGAATACTGAACTCTGAAATCAACCGTTTCTATATTTTTTTCAAGGTGTATCTCTGGCCACAGATGCAGTGACACCAATAAGGACACGACGGATGAAAGCTTTGGGATACGAAAAAAATGGCCCGATCGACGCGCCAGAGGCCTTGGTAGAGTTCGACGCCCCCCGCCCCCAGATCGGCCCGCGCGACCTGCTGGTCGAGGTGCGCGGCGTGTCTGTAAACCCGGTCGACGTCAAGCTGCGCGCCGCCGTGGCGCCCGAGGCAGGTCACAAGATCCTCGGCTTTGACGCCGCTGGCGTGGTGGTCGAGACGGGCGCAGACGTCACCGATTACACACCCGGCGACGCGGTGTTCTATGCGGGCGACGTGACCCGCCCCGGCACCAATGCCGCGCTGCACGCGGTCGATGGGCGCATCGTAGGCCGCAAGCCCGCAACCCTCGACTTCGACGAGGCCGCAGGTCTGCCGCTGACCGCGATCACAGCCTGGGAAATGCTGTTCGACAGTTTCCGCATCCCCGAGGGCGGCGGCGCGGGTGACACGCTTTTGGTGATTGGCGGAGCCGGCGGCGTCGGCTCGATCCTGATCCAGCTTGCGAAGCAGCTCACCAACTTGACGGTCATCGCCACCGCCTCGCGCACAGAGACCCGCGACTGGGTGACAAAGATGGGGGCCGATCATGTGATCGACCACCGTCAGCCGCTGGCCGCGCAGGTCGCCGACCTTGGCCTTACCCCGCGCTATGTTGCCGCCCTCACCGCGACCGACCAGCATTGGGACCAGATCGTCGAACTGATCGCGCCGCGCGGGCATGTCACGCTGATCGACGACCCCAACGGGCTCGATATCGCACCAGCCAAGACCAAGGCGCTGACGATAAGTTGGGAGTTCATGTTCACCCGGTCGATGTATCAGACCGCCGACATCACCGCGCAGCGCGACCTTCTGAACCGCGTCTCGGCAATGATCGACGACGGCACGCTCATCTCGACCGTGACCGAGCGTCTGGGTCCGCTTGATGTGGAAACCCTGAAAGCCGCCCATGCCCGGCAGGAAAGCGGGCGGGTGATCGGCAAGCAGGTTCTGAGCGGCGTCTGAACACTCCACCGTGAGCGGACACTGACATGACCTGTTTGTTCCGCTCACGACGTGCGCCCCGAAAGCCAGGACTGGATCTCTGGCCAGAACGACCTCACCTGACCCGCGTCGCCCTGAACCCGCGCTTCAACCGGGCCGACACCGGGGACATACTTGAACGGCTGGCGCGCGATGCCCCTTCGCATTCCGCCAACTGAGGAGACCGACATGAAGACCATCCTGATCACCGGAGCGACCGACGGTATCGGCCGCGAGACCGCCCGCCGCCTCGCCATCCTTGGGCACCATTTGCTGATACATGGTCGCAGCACCGACAAGCTGAATACGACCGCCGCAGAGCTGCGCAGCCTCGAAGGGGCGGGACAGGTCGAGACCTTCCGCGCTGACCTTTCACGGCTCGACGATGTGGCCAGCCTTGCCAAGGAAATCACTGCGCGGCATGACCGGCTCGATGTGCTGATCAACAACGCAGGCGTGCTCAAGACGGACGACCCGGTGACGCCGGGCGGGCTGGATCTGCGGTTTGTGGTCAACACCCTTGCCCCCGCGCTGCTGACCCGTCGCCTGTTGCCCATCATCCCGCAGGACGGACGGATCGTGCATCTGTCCTCGGCGGCGCAGGCCCCGGTCGATCTAGAGGCGCTAGCAGGCCACCGCCGGCTCGAAGCAATGCCAGCCTATGCCCAAAGCAAGCTCGCCCTGACGATCTGGTCGCAGGCGCTGGCCGACGTACTTGGCCCTGATGGCCCGGTTACCGTCGCGGTGAATCCCGGATCTCTACTGGCCACGCGGATGGTCAAGGAAGGCTTCGGTGTTGCGGGCAATGACATCGGCATCGGCGCGGACATCCTGACGCGCGCCGCCCTGTCAGAGGAATTTGCGCAGGCTTCGGGTCAGTACTTCGACAACGATTCCAGACGCTTCGCGCCACCACAGGCAGAGGCCGACAATCCGCAGCGGATAGGCGCAATAGTCGACGCAATTGAGGCGCTCATCGCCGATCATGTCGCGTCAACGGGCGGTGCCTAACGCCGGCGTCGCGGTGGTGTCAGTGCTTGACACCATCGCGAAGACCGCGCCTCAGCAGTTGGTCCCCTGAATGCGCAGGACATTCAGGTCGATGGACCGGGCTGAACCGGCAACCGAGGAACATCACACTTCTCGGCCACTTCCGACCACCGATCAGCGTTATCCGGGCGTTTGTTCACGGCGCTCCATCACGCCAACCGCAGGCTGCGCCGCTGCATGTTGGACCACAGGCGATACCCTTCAAGCGCCGCCAGCGGCACGAAATGCACCATCGCGGCCCCGATCCCACCCCAATCGTGCAGCGCCGCCCAGTGGACCAGCGTCAACACTGCGGCACCGTACACAAACCGCTGAAGCGTCTTCCAGCGCGGCCCCAGTTGCCGCACCCAACCGTCGGTCGAGGTCACCGCCAGCGGCACAAAGATCGCAAAGGCCAGCCAGCCGGTCCAGATATAGGTCTGGGCCAGTTCACCCCCGGCAAAGGCCCCTGCCCCTTCGTCGATCAGGTAAAGCACCGTGTGCAGCGCGGCATAGCCAAAGGCCGCGACGCCCAGATACCGCCGCCGCTTCATCAGCCAGCGCGGCCCGCGCCAGCCCTTCAGCAACATCATCAGCGGTGTGATCATCATGGCGATGATCATAAAGCGCGCCGCGAATTCGCCGGTGGGATGCAACAGTTGATGCACGGCCTTGGGATCGCCAGAGGTCAGACCCGCCACCATCGGGATCGCGGGCAGGCACAGCACTGCCCAGAACGTGTAGGGGTGATTAAGAAAGGATTTTAGCATATTCGTGTCCTGTATGGGTCGCGTCTGATACGTCCCGCAGTGCCGGTTCCGTCGCGGTCAATCGGCGAGGTGTGAAAAATAATCGCCCCAGCTTTGATGCGGACGGCCGGTCACCGCCTCGAAATCGCCGGGCGTGTCGTATGCGCCCTGTCGGATACCGTCATAGATCCCGCCGATGATCGGACCGATGAACGGCCCCAACTCGGCCGTTCGGTCGGCAACATAGGCGTCGGGCGACATCGCCCGATAGGACAGGTCGATCCCGAAGGTGGCATTGAGGTGCTGTGCCAGTTCCGCTTGTGTAATTGGCACGCCGTTCAGATTGGCGATCGTTCCGTTCATCTCGGCGCGGATGAGAAGTGCTGCATAGGCACAGGCCAGCTCTGACCGGGTGGTGTAGCCGCACCTGCCGTCACCCGCGCTATTGGCGATCTCGCCACGGGCGCGGTAGCTGTCAAGATAGGCGATGTCCGGTTCGATGTAGATCCCGTTGCGGCCGATGGCCCAGTCCAACCCGCTAGCGCGAATGTCGGCCTCGGTCTGGCGGTTGCTCTGGACGATCGGCGAAAACGGCGTGCCCGCCTCGGGCCCCTGGATACTGGTATAGACGATCTTTGCCACGCCAGCCGCCTTTGCCGCCGCGATCACGTTGCGGTGCTGCCCGATGCGTTCGTCGGGTGGGGCCATCCCCGAAACAAGAACCAACGCATCCACACCCGCGAGCGATGAACGGAGCTGATCCGGTTGGTCATAGTCACCGGGACGTACCGCGATGCCCAGCCCGCTTGCCTTTTCCGGCGACCGGGCAAGGCCAATCACGCGTTCCGGCCCGACTTGCCGCGCAAGGGTCAGGGCAATCTCGCGGCCCAGTTGTCCGGAAACGGCGGTCACAGCATACGTCATTGGCAGGCTCCTAATGTATCGGCAGCGGCAGCGAAGGCTTTGACCGTCATGCGGGATCTCCCGGATTGGACTGTGTCTGGTGCGCGCGGCGGCCTTCAATGTGACCTGCCCGCTGCACAAACAGATATACCAACGCCGGCTTTTCGATTATCCACCCATATGTGAAATCATATTTCCAAAAATTGAAAAGATGATCGAAGACTACCGAAGCCTCGCCGTTTTTGTCGCCATCGCCGATGCCGGCAGCCTGAGCGCTGCGGGACGGCAGTTAAAGCTGTCCACCTCGGTGGTCAGCCACCATTTGTCGCGGCTCGAGAACAAGATGGGCGCGACGCTGTTCTTTCGGTCGACGCGGTCCATGTCCCTCACACCCGAAGGCCGGATCGCGCTGGACCCGGCCCGCCGGATGGTCACGGCGGGCGAAGAGGCGCTCGACCTGCTCGGCAGCGGTCAGGATGAACCGGTTGGCGCATTGCGTGTCACCATGCCCGCCTTCGGGGATCAATCCCACCTGCGCCAGACCCTGTGGCGGTTCGCCAACGCGCATCCGCAGGTGGCCCTTTCGCTGCATAGCAGCGATACGCATGTCGATCTGGTCAAAGGCGGCTTCGATCTTGCGATCCGGCTGGGACGACTGGCGGACAGCAATTTGAAAAGCCGCCGCATCGGGTCATTCGATCGCGTACTCGTCGCAGCGCCAAGCTATCTGTCGCAACGCGCGCCAATCACCCGCATCGAGGATCTGGCGCATTGCGACTTTGTCGGGGTGAACGCCTTGCCGGACGCACTGACGTTGCAATCGAAAACCCAAAGCGTGACATTCGAACCCGAGCGTATTCGCATCGAGGTGGACAGCATCACCTCTGCGATCTCCGCCGTGCGCGCCGGTCTCGGGCTTCGCGCCCTGCCTCTGAGCGAGATCGCCGACGACCTCGCGACAGAAACCCTCGTCCGCATCCTGCCCGATTGGTCGCTGCCCGATATGGGCATCTACGCCGTCTGGCCAGACATCGGCCCGCAGAAAAAGCTGACCCGGCGGTTGATCGATTTCTTCGCTAACAGCGGGGACAGGTCCGGGACGGAACTCCAGCCGTAACACTCAGGCGGTCAATTACACATGAGACCATTGGATCAACTGGACCTGCCGGCGCGGCACGTCGGCCGCTCCTATCCGTTGGGTCAATGGCTTTTACCCGGAACTGAGTTTGCACATCCGCCCGCATGGCCAAACGGGACGCGCGCCTATCGTCACGCGCCGCGCCCGGTTCCGTCCGCCTGCAATGCATCCGACCGTGTCGGTGACAACACGTTTGCCAACCCGTCAAGCGTGATCCGGTAATGGCTTTCAAGCAACTGGCAGGCCAGATCGGCATCGTGGTTCAGGACCGCGTCCAGAATGGACTGATGCTCCGCCGCCGCCCCTTCGCGCCTCAGTTTGTTGGGGTTCGCGTTCATCGACAGGTTTCTGTACCGGACCGCCTGATCCATGAGGTTCGAACAGAACTCCAACAACAACGACGACCCGCACCGGTCGATCAGCAGCATGTGAAAGGTCTTGTGCAAACGCTCCCACTCTTCGGACTCGTCTTTTCCGGCGTCTACGGGCATCTGCCGTTGTGTCTTGGCCAGCCGGTGACAACTGATGATCAACGCCTCTTCCTGCGCCTCGTCAATGTTCGCAATCGACTGTCGCAACGCCAGCGTCTCGACCCAGATGCGGGTCTGAACCAGCTCTGACAGATCGGCAAGTGAGATGGGGGCGACGCAGAAACCGCGATGGCTTCGCCGTTCAACAAGACCTTCTGTCGAAAGCCTGTTCAGCGCCTCCCGTATCGGGACGGCGCCGATGGCGTAGCGCTGGGACACCGTGTCGATCTGCAACCGCTCGTCGGGAAACAGGACACCATTCAGGATATCCCGACGAATGCGATCATAGGCTTGATCAGACAGGTTGCGAATTTCCGACGTCCCCGCCATGTCACATCACTCCGCCACCGGGCCCACCTGTCTTGTTCCAAAAGACAAGACGACGCTGCAACCAGACAACCAGCGAATACAGCGCAAGTCCCAGCAGGCTAAGATACAGGATCAGGGAAAAGACCCGCGGCGTGTCCAACTGGCTCGCCGATTGCCGGATCAAGGCCCCAAAGCCCGATCCACCGCCCAGAAATTCCCCGGTGATCGCACCCGCCATGACACCCACGGCAGCGATTTTCAGTCCGGTAAAGAAATAGGGCAGCCCGGTGGGCAGTTTCAGCCGCAACAGGATCTGCATCCGGCTGGCACCAACGGACTTGAACAACATACGTTCATTTTCGCTTGCGGCGTACAGGCCCGCAGCGGTCGCCACCACAATCGGAAACGTGGCGATAAAGGCCGCCAGTGCCACCTTCGACGCAATATCGAACCCAAGCCATGCGATGAACAGCGGCGCAAAGGCGACCTTGGGCATGGTGTCGATGGCGACAAGGTAAGGCATGACCGCACGTTCTCCGAACTTCGTTTCACCAACAAGGACACCCAGCGAAAAGCCGATACTGATCGCGATCATAAAGCCGTACAGAACGGTCAGGGTCGTCGTCCACAACGCCTCAAGCATGTAGCCGCCGCTGAGGAGGTTTCTACCGACAAAACCAAGATCCTCAAGTGTTTCCGCCGGTGTGGGCAGAATGATCGCCGAAACCCAGCCCATCCGCGTCACCAGATCCCAGATCCCGACAACCGCGACAAACAGAAACGTCATCGCCACCCAGCGCGGGATGCGGTCGATAAAGGCTTCGTGCTCGACCCAGACGGTATCTTCCTCGGTCGAGGCGTGCAAAACGGGGTTCGTGGCATCGGTCATTGGTGTGCCTCCTTTCCCAGAAGGTCGCGGATGTGGCTGACGATCTCGCCGAAATAGGGGGTGTTGATCATGTCCAGCGACCGGGGTCGCGGCAGGTCAATGGTGATGTCCTCGACGACATGTCCGGGCCGCGCCTTCATCACAAGGATACGGTCGGACAGGATCACCGCCTCGGCCAGCGAGTGCGTGACCAGAAACGCCGTCGCGCCACGTTCCAGACAGATCCGCTGAAGCTCCATGTTCATAAAATCTCGGGTCAGCTCATCCAGCGCCGAAAACGGCTCATCCAAAAGCAGCATCGCAGGGTCGGACACCAGCATTCGGCAAATCGACGCGCGCTGCGCCATGCCGCCGGACAACTCCCCCGGATAGACATTGGAGAAATCCCCCAGACCCACCAGTTGCAGCAGGTCCATCGCCTTGTCCCGCGATCGCCGCGCCGCCGCGCGCCCCTCACGGATTTCAATCGGCATCAGGACGTTTTCAAGCGTGGTTTTCCAAGGCAACAGCGTTGCCTGCTGGAACATCATTCCGATGTCGGGTCGAGGGCCAACCACCGGCTTGCCCTCCAGGACCACCCGACCCGTGGTCGGCGGCATCAGCCCCGCCATGATCTTGAGCAAGGTCGATTTTCCGCAGCCTGACGAGCCGATGACCGACACGAACTCTCCATGCCGGATGTCGAGATTGACGTCCTGAAGCGCAACAAGGTTGTTTCGGGCATAGGTCTTGGACAGGCGTTCGATCTTGTAGACAGTCCGCGCCTGTGGCGCGGACTGCTCGACGGGTGTCTGTTCGGGCAAAGACATCATCGTCTTCAGGCGTTCCAACCGGACACGAACTCGTTCGTGTAGGCCGCAGACAGATCATCCAGAGGCGCGGACAATGCACCCGAGGCGACAGCGGAATCGTGGATCGCCTGCCAGTGCTCGGGCGGTTGATAACCATAGCCCTTGTCCATAAAGGCCTCTGTCGGCGTCATCCGCCCCACAACACCGTCAAAGAGCGCCGCCGCATAGTCCTGCTCACCTTCTTGCGGGTTGCCGGCCGCGCAATGCGCAAGGCAGGCTTCCTTGTTGGCGGGGTCGCTGGCAAAGCGCGTCGCGCGAACCAAGGCACGGCCAAAGGCCGGAGCCAATTCGGGCATTGCGGCGATGCCGCTTTCCAGCATTGCGATGCCGTTGCCAAAGAAGCCCAGATAGGCGTCCGGTGTGATCTCTTTCAGGTCGATCCCGCGCGAGGCAAGGATCGCGGCGTCCGAAACCGCGCCGGAGTAGGAACTGACCTCATCCCGCAGAAAGGCCACCGCAGCGGTGCCGCCATCGCCAACCGGCAGATACTCGAAATCCTCACCCGCCGTCAGACCGGCATCGGACAGGATCGCATTGGCAAAGGACACCTCTGCCCCGTCCGCCGTACCGACACCGACCACCGTGCCCGCCAGCTGGTCGGGCGCATCAATGCCGCTGTCCGCCTTCACCAGAATACCAAACACCGATTTGGGATACAGGTTGTAGAGGAACTTTACGTCGACCCCGCGCGCCCGTGCGCCCAGCGTCGGCCCCGGTCCGGGTGCACCGATATGCGCCTGGCCCGCCGTCATCGCCTGAAGCACCGCAGACGACCCGTCGATGGCCTGAAGCGTCGGCTCATACCCTTCTTCGCCGAAATACCCCTCACCCACAGCGACCCAGTAGGGCAGCCATGTCAGCGCCGAGGGGTTCGGCACCGCAAAGGTGATCGCGGTCTGGGCGCGGACCAGCGCCGGGGCACCGATCACCGCAGCGGCGGCAACACCGCCAACACTCAAGGCACCAAACTGCCGACGTGAAATCCTTGTCCGAGTAGTCATTTGATTCTCCTCCCAATTTTCATCGTTCAGGGGCGTGATGCCCGTCTCTTCGAGATCTCCGACACACCCTGAAATTGAGGCTATACGATTCGCGACGATACGCAAAATAATATATGAAAGAGCGATTCCAGCCATTTTATATCTTGATCCAATACACAATCCGCGACACCATCAGGCGTCGCTCGGGCCGCCTCTGCCGGTCCGTGCTGTTTGTCAGAATGTCACTTCAAGGAATGCTGCCATGGTCGCCTACGCTGTTTCTCCGCCCAATCCGTCCTATCTCGACATCGTTGGATCGGATGAAAAATTCCCTGTCCGGCGGATCTATTGCATCGGAAAGAACTACCTCGCCCATGTGCGCGAAATGGAGCAGGACGAACGCGATCCTCCGGTCATCTTCATGAAGCCGGCCGATGCCCTTGTCCGCAACGGCGGAGAGATCCCCTACCCCGTGTTCACCAAAAACTTTCACTATGAATGCGAACTGGTCGTCGCGATGAAATCCGGCGGCTACAACATCTCCGTAGGCGACGCGTCCAAACATATCTTCGGCTATGCCGTGGGCCTCGACATGACCCGCCGCGACCATCAGGCCGGTGTGCTGGAAAAGGGCCTGCCGTGGGAAGTCACCAAATCCTTTGATCAGTCCGCCCCCGTCGGCCCCATCACCCCCGTCGACCAGACCGGGATCATGACCACCGGCCACGTCAAGTTGCAGGTCAATGGTGAGACAAAGCAGGATGACGACATCTCGCTGTTGATCTGGAAGATCGACGAGATCATCACAAAACTGTCCGAACAGCACGCCTTGATGCCGGGCGACATCATCATGACCGGCACCCCAGCGGGTGTTGGTGCCGTGGTGTCGGGCGATGTGCTGGACTGTTCGGTCGACGGGCTGGAACCGATGCAGGTGCGCATCGGCGCAACCGCGACCTGACCTCTGCGCGGCACCTGCACCAGCAGGATGCCGCGACGCCCCCCCGGCCGCGCCGCATCACGCGGGCAGCCGACAGACATAGAGGATGGACCAGCAACAGGTCTCCAAGACCCGGGTGCGGACCATCAACCAGGACCAACGGCCAAGGCAATCGGCCAGCACGAGGAGAACACATCATGATGACGGTTGCGATCGCGGGAACCGGCCGCATGGGAACGGCCTTTGCAAAGCGCCTTGTCGATCAGGGCCACACGGTCACGGTCTGGAACCGAACACCGGACCGGACCAAGGACGCCGCCGCCGCAGGGGCCGCCGTTGCGCCGGACCTCGCCGGTCTGATCGACGCTGACATCCTTCTCCTTTCGCTTACCAATGCCAGCGCGGTCGATGAGGTCGCAGGCGGGCTGATTGCCGCCGGGATCGCGGGCAAACTTGTGGTCGACATGTCGACCCTGTTGCCGGAAGAAACCCGCGCTATCGCAACCAGATTGACCGAGGCCGGGGCCGACTTTGTAGATTGCCCCGTCGGGGGCACAGTTGGCCCCGCGCTCAAGGGCCAGTTGCTGGGCATGGCCGGCGGTGACGCGGCGGCGGTGGATCGCGCCCGCCCAGTTCTGGACCTGCTGTGCAAACGGGTCGAACATCTTGGCCCGGTCGGAAGCGGCGCCAGCATGAAATTGGCGGTGAACCTGCCGCTTGCGCTTTACTGGCAAAGCCTTGCAGAGGCGTTGACGCTGCTCAAGGGCTCCGGCATCGCACCAGAGACCGCAATTTCGGTCATTGCCGACAGTTCCGCCGGACCGGCGGTGCTAAAGAACCGCGCTCAGGTGGTGATCGACACCCTCAACGGCACCGATCAGCCCGGCACATTCGACATTGACGGGCTGGCCAAGGATCTTGACCTCGCCCTGCGCCATGCTGCCGCTTCGGGACACGACCTGCCGATGTCCAGCGATGTCCAGAAAAGCTATGCACAGGCCATCGCCAAGGGGCTGGGCGGTTTCGACGGTGCCAGCCTGACACGCCATCTGATCGGCGAGTAACGTGGAGATCCTGTCCGACCCGCTGACTCTTGCCACGCTTCTTGCCGCCTTTGCCGTCGCGGGGGCGGCCATTGGCGTCCTCGCCGGGCTGTTCGGGGTCGGCGGCGGGGCGATTTCCGTCCCTGTCTTCTTTGAGATCTTCGGGTTGCTGGGCTACCCGCCAGAGATTGCCATGCCGCTGGCTGTCGGCACGTCTCTTGCGGTCATCGTTCCGACCTCCATCAGTTCCGCGCGCGGCCACCACAGAAAAGGCACGCTAGAGGTTGGGGTTCTGCGGGCTTGGGCCGCTCCTATTCTGGTCGGCGTCATGATCGGGGCCGTGGTCGCAAGGTATGCGCCGCCGCTGGTGTTTCAGGCGGTGTTCGTCGTCGTGGCAACCCTAAACGCGGTCAAACTGTTGACCGGCGGTCGCGGCTGGCATCTGGGCGACACGCTGCCCGGCAAGGTCGGCATGAACCTTGGGGGCGGCGTTATCGGTCTTGCCTCGGCGATCATGGGGATTGGCGGCGGCGCGCTGTCGAACCTGTTCCTGACGCTGTACGGCCTGCCCATTCACCGCGCCATCGGCACCTCTGCCGGTGTGGGTGTGCTGATCGCCATTCCCGGTTCGATCGGCTATGTGCTTGCGGGTCTGGGTCAGGACGGACTGCCGCCCGGCTCTCTTGGGTTCGTGTCCCTTATTGCTTTTGCGCTGACCATCCCGACTTCGATGCTGACGACTAGGTTCGGGGTGGCACTGGCACACAAGATGACCCGCCGCGCGCTGGAGATCGCGTTTGGCAGTTTCCTCTTGCTTGTCGCCGTGCGTTTTCTGCTGGCCATCTTAACCTGACCCGCCGCAGGGGCCGGGGTGCTCTGGACCTGCGGCGCGCCTGAGCAAACAGACGGCCGCCCTCCCCTCGCCGCTTGATCGGCCCTCGGCCAAGGAACCACCCGGCGTCACGCACATC
The DNA here is from genome assembly GCF_002237555.1 of Antarctobacter heliothermus. Classification (NCBI taxonomy): domain Bacteria; kingdom Pseudomonadati; phylum Pseudomonadota; class Alphaproteobacteria; order Rhodobacterales; family Roseobacteraceae; genus Antarctobacter; species Antarctobacter heliothermus. The sequence continues at coordinate 3,991,051 of NZ_CP022540.1, forward strand.
CTTGGTCACAATCGTCTGCTGCAGACCGATGCGATCCCAAGACAGCTTGCCAAAGGCCATGTGGGGCCGTGTACCCATTCAATCCACAGCCGGTGGAGACCTCCGGCAATGCACTGAAAACGCCACAGCCGGCGCACCTGCGCGTATGGATTTTGCCATGCTCTGGGGTTGGCCAAACAGGTTCAATCAGCCCGGCAGCGGCTCGTCACAGCGGATATCTCAGGACGCACCCACCCGGATTTTTGCAGCCTCAAAATCAGCCCAAAGTATGAAGAGTCCGTAAAAACGCCTCTGTAACCCATTGATTTTTATAATTCGAACTCTTGTCCACGCGTGGACACCCAATCCGCACGGCCCCTCACCTCACAGCAAAGACCCCTTCAATGTCGGCAAGTCACAGGCCACACCGCCTCACCCTTTTCCCTTCGTCTTGGTCGCGTTGGGTCTGGCGTGCTTTTCGATGTATTCGATAATATTGCCCGCAATATCCAGCCCGGTCGCCTTCTCAACGCCCTCCAGCCCCGGCGAAGAGTTCACCTCCATCACGACCGGCCCATGATTGGCCCGCAACATATCGACCCCACACACGTTCAGCCCCAGCGTCTTGGCCGACCGCACCGCTGTGGACCGCTCCTCAGGGGACAGCTTGACCAATTGCGCCGACCCGCCCCGGTGCAGGTTGGAGCGAAACTCTCCCTCGGCCCCCGTCCGCTTCATCGCCGCCACAACCCGTCCCCCTACGACGATGGCGCGAATGTCCATACCTCCGGCCTCCTTGATGAACTCCTGCAACAGAATATTGACCCCAGCGCCGCGAAACGCCTCGACCACCGATTTGGCCGAACGATCAGTGTCCGCCAAGACCACGCCGATCCCTTGCGTGCCCTCCAGCAGCTTGACGACAATCGGCGCGCCCCCCGCAAGTTGAAGCACCTCTTCGGTTTGCTTGGGATCATGCGCGAAGGTCGTGACAGGCAATCCGATGCCTTCCCGAGACAACAGCTGCATCGACCGCAACTTGTCCCGCGACCGACCGATCGCAACGCTTTCGTTCAACGGATAGACCCCCTGCATTTCAAACTGGCGCAGAACGGCCATACCGTAAAAGGTGACAGAGGCCCCGATCCGCGGGATCACCGCATCATAGCCTTCCAGCTTTTCTCCGTTGTAATAGACCTCGGGGCGACGCGCGGCGATGTTCATGTAACACCGCAACGTGTTGATGATGTCGAGCCGGTGACCACGGGTTTCTGCCGCCTCCTTCAGTCGCTGGTGCGAGTAGAGATCAGGGTTGCGTGCAAGCATGGCAATTTTCATTCAGGTATCCTTTGTCTGTGGAGGGCGCGGTCCCATGGCCGACCGACCAGTAGGGAAAGGAACAGATACGGACGGTCGACGATACCGAACTGGAGAAGCGTTCATGATCTACAAGTCTGCATTCCTTCCAGACTAGCCGAAATTTCGAGTGTGCCAAATCTGTTCTTCCGAACGCCAGAACGCTGCCGCGAGTGGGAGCAGCTTCACCTGGCCTGAGCACAGGCCCACTTTGGCGCTGGCGGATCGCCGTAATGCACCATTCCAAGGCTTTGCAGTGACTGGTGCGGGCGTGACGCTGCGCAATCAGCGCTGCACGACCTCCGCCTCCAACCGTCCCGCGGCACGGGTCAGGTCTCGCAAACGCAGAAAGCGTCTGGCACCGAGAGGCATCTGTTGTCGGCGTGAGTTGGTCACAAAGGAAACGTTTCGGGGGCAGGAAATGACTCAGCGCGAAACGTCTATTTCACTGCCCCACTGCATCGTCCGCCGGGGGTCAAGTGAAGGCAAAACAGAACCCGCAGAGAACGAGGCAACGTAGAGAACAGCCGAACTAGACGCCCGACATCACGCTCATGGGTTCAGCGAACCACCAGCCCCCGTCTACGGATCTTGGCAATGGGGGCTGCCCTGTTCGGAACGCGGGCTTAGTCCGTAACTGCGTAAGCGTCGGTAAAGCCATTGCCCTTGATGGTTTTCAGCAAGGTTGCCAGCTCCGCCTTGGACTGTGCCGGACCAACGACGACACGCCAGAAGGTTTTGCCCTTCGATGAGTGAGTCTTGACCGTCGGCACCATGCCGGCCTGCCGCATCGACGTCGCGGTGTTCTTGGCGTTCTGTTCGACGCTGAAAATGCCGATCTGAATAAAGGGCTTGCCCAGCTTCGACGGGCCCGCCGCAGGTTTGGCCGGGGCCGCTGCGGGTTTTGCAATAACGTCCGGACGGGTCTTAGGCGGTGTTGGTGTCGCCCCGTCGATCGCGGCGGCGGCGCCACCAATGACAGGGTCAAGGGCTGTCGCGCTCACGTCAGGGGCCGGAGGCATGGCACCAGGTGCCAGCGCGGCAGTGGTGTCGGCCAAAGGATCAGCCGTCTCGGGTTCCGGAGCCTCTTCGCGGCGCAAGGCCACCACGTCCAGATTGGTCGGTTGTCCCGCCAGCAGACCAAGAGCGGCAGCGGCATCGGACGAGACTTGCAGGCGTGGACCCGGGGTTTCGCGCTCCTTTCGGAACAGCGCGCCGATCACAAACTTGCCGTTTTGTTGGTTGCGGATAATGACACGTTCAGGGTCCTTGGCATCAGGATGTGCCACCCAGACCCCGCCCAGCGAAGGACGACCATCCCAAAGACCGGCTTCCTTTGCCTCAAAGACCTCCGGCGCTTCGACATCGCGTGGCGTGCCGCGTGTGTCCGTGGTGCTGGCGCGAGAAACCACCTCTTCGCCGCCGGACTTGGGTTTGAGAAAACCGGGCATCTGACTGTCGGCACAGCCAGAGGCGAGAAGAAGCGCCACGCCCACTGTGGACAGACGAATCGTCCGGGAAGGATGGAAGAAGAAACCGCTCATGTCTTGCCTCTTGCCCTTGTGGTGTCACGGGCGAACCCGGACGAGCGCCGGGTTTTCCCGGTCGCGCACTGCCTCATATGGGCTCTGACGGCCCGATTGTGAACAAAGATACCCTTTCGGGGCTCACATGAAAAGCCTGCAATGGGAGTCGGCAAGGATTTTCAGCGAAGTGCTTTCAGAATCACACGCGGCGGGCTATCGGTCTTCGCGACGGAGGTTTGGCAGAGTGGTCGAATGCGGCGGTCTTGAAAACCGTTGGGCGTGAGAGCGTCCCCAGGGTTCGAATCCCTGAGCCTCCGCCAGCCAGACATTTCACACGTTTTCACCCAATGACCTGAGATAGCGCAAAGCCCTGCAAACGCGGGGCTTTTTCTTTGTCTGCGGTTTGTCTGGATTTCATTCGGTTTCACCTGTACGCTTTCCTTGCGTGGTATGAATGGTGGTACGAATGGCGGCGCTGGGCGGCAAGCTGACAAAGAAGCTGGTGGAGAACCTGAGCGCGGGCCGTCATGGCGATGGCGCGGGGCTGTATCTGGTGGTCGACCCCTCCGGGGCGCGGCGGTGGGTCGTGCGTGTCACAGTGAAGGGCCAGAAGAACGCCAAGGGCGCGCCATTGCGCACTGACTTCGGTTTGGGCGGGGCGGATGTCGTCACACTGAACCAAGCACGCGAGCGGGCGCTGGAATATCGGCGCATGGCGAAGTCTGGCCTGAACCCGCGTTTCAATGCGTCGCGCGAAGTGCCAACCTTTGAGGAACTGAGTCGGCAGGTTCACATTGACCGGATGCCAACTTGGAAGAACCCCAAGCACGGGCAACAGTGGATGAACACGCTGCGCGACTATGCCTTTCCCAAGATTGGCCGGATGCCGGTCGATGCCATAGGGCAACCCGAAGTGATGATGTGTCTGGCCCCCATCTGGACGGACAAGCACGAAACCGCGCGGCGGCTGGCCCAGCGCATCAAGACGGTTCTGGACGTGGGCCGGTCGCGCGGGTTCCGCGATGGTGAAAACCCGGTCACGGCGGTGAAAGAGGCCGGGGTGCTGCCCAAGGTCAAAGCCAAGGTCGTGCATCATGACGCGATGCCGTGGCGCGATGTTCCGGCCTTCTATGCCGAACTGGAGGGGCGCAGCGCGACGGCGGCAAAGGCGCTGCAATTCACGATCTTGACCGCCTGCCGCACGTCTGAGGTGCTGGGCATGACATGGGATGAGGTGGATCTGGACGCGCGGCTATGGACGATCCCGGCGGCGCGGATGAAAGGCGGCGTTCAGCATCGCGTGCCGTTGACCGGTGAAATGCTGCGTGTGCTGGAGCCGATGAAGGCGCTGGCGTCTGTCTATGTGTTCGAGGGGCAGAAGCGGCACCGGCCTTTGTCCAATATGTCGATGCTGATGCTACTGCGGCGCATGGGGCGCGGTGATTTCACGGTGCATGGGTTCCGCAGCACCTTCCGCGATTGGGCCGCAGAGGAAGCGGGCGCGCCGCGCGAGGTCGCAGAGGCGGCGCTGGCGCATCAAGTTGGGTCTGATGTGGAACGGGCCTATGCGCGGTCGGATTTGCTGGAGCGGCGGCGGGAGTTGATGGTGGCATGGATTATTATTTGTACTCAGAGAATGGGGGAATAGCTTGATGTTTTGTCCGGAAGGCTTCGTTCCGATGTCGTCTATCTTTGGGAATATGTCGCTGGATTTTAAGGACTTTCGCGAAGCCGCTGTATCTTGGGTCGGGCAAATCGAGGAACCCGGCTGCGTGCCAGATAGGTTCTTCGTTGTTGGGCCGATGGATTGGGCGGAATTTAGTGTCTTCGGTGCGTTTTCCAGAGAGTTGTTCTTGGCATCGCCAAATGGGCAGTTGATGAGATTCGAACTCGCATCAATTAGGACGATTTTTGATTTCATTGAGTTCAATGTTCTCGATGCTTTTTCCTACGAAGATTTCCCTTCAGGGATTCTGAAGCAGCAGCAGTTGTTTGATTTGCCGCCGCAAGATTTCAGACACCAGTACAAGCTGGCTTGTAGCAAGGGGCCAGCACACCCATGGACGTTCGCACATGAGCGAGGGCTAGACACGATGCATTTCATCATTTCAATGTGGCATGAAAGGCAAGCATATACCGTAAATCTAGATGCGTTTCGATATTTCCAAAGCAAAAATGCCGTGGAGTTGGCAGACCTAGAGGGCATATACCGACTGCTGAAAAACTTCGAGGGTTGGTCATTCTGCGTCCGTGAAAATGATGTCGAGCGCGGAATGAAGCAGATTCCGCAGAGGTATGCAGGCTCGGACGAACAAAGCCTAGCTCCCAGTAACGTTGCGGCGGAGGCACGCGCCACCAAGTTTTTGCTCGAATTTCTTAATGGTGACGAATGGCGTGGGACGCAGGACGAATTAAGGGAGAAGCTTCCTGTTCGCCTAGGGTCGAGGGCGTGGCGTCGTGTTCTAGACGAAGTCCGCAGACATTACCCTGAAATCTCAACGCCGGGGCGACGTCCCAAGAAATCCCAACCCTGAAACGATACGCCAATTAATCTTGACGGAGTTTTTTCCTATGCGGCCTTGAGCAAGGCTAAGCCATCGCAACCAATTAGAGGAAAGCCGATGGCAATATTCGACCAAGACCGCATCTTCTTCTCAGAAGACCCGGAAATGCGCATCTTCGGGAGCGTCGAGAAACTGGCGCAATGGCGGCACCGCAGTCGCGGTCCAGCTTTCATTCGCATCGGGCGGCGCATCGCCTATCACGGCACCGACCTGAACGCCTATCTCAGCGCCCAGCGCACCGACCCGAATGGGGAGGCCGCATAATGGAAAACCCCAACTCCGCACGCGGGGCCGGGGCCTTCCGTGTGACATCAACTGCCACCTTCACAAGTCCAGTTGATGACACACGCGGCACCTTCCACGCAAGCAATTCCGACGCCCGTTTCTATTGGGATCGGGGCAGCAACTCTTATGAGCGCCTGTCGCGCCAGTTTGGGGAGAGACTGCTATGAATGACCATTGGTTCAGCAACCCGACCCAGATTTACTTTGCCTGTCGTGCGCTGGCGCAGGGCCAGACCCTAAACCACATGGACGTAATCCGGGGCGTTCGCGGCTGGCGTCTCAGCGCCATCGTGAACACCCTGCGCAGCGAATATGACTGGCCCATCGTGACCGAATATAGAGGGCCGGAACGCATCGGGCATTATCATCTGTCCAAGTCCTGCGACCTGACAAAACTAGACTTTCCACCATCGGCACGGCGTCTGGAGGAGGAACTGGTGGCGCTGCGCAAGGACGATCCCGACACTGGCAACAGCGTGGCGGGTGGCGTCGATGGCTAGACGCGGCAGCAAGAAAAGGGGAGAGGGGCAATACGCCCCCCTCCCCTACCCGATGCTGAAAAGCGATGCGTGGCGGCACCTGTCGGGCGCGGCGGTGAAGGTGTTCCTTGAACTGCACACGCGGTTCAACGGCAGCAACAATGGCGAAGTGCGCCTGTCCTATGCGGAGGCGGCGCAGTCGCTGGGCATGGGCAAGGCGACAGTGCAGCGAGCCTTTGACGACCTACAGGCCAAGGGGTTCGTTGTGCTGGAGTGCAAGGGCAACTGGTATCACCGGCAAGCCCATGAATGGCGGCTGACAACCAAGCCCGTGCAGAAGGTCAAAGGCAATGAGCCGCCATCGCAAGATTGGCGCAATTGGAGGCCGGAAAATTCTGGGCGCGGTTCTGATTTGGAACGGTCAGGGGGGTCTGTGGTTCCATTCCAGAACCCAAGCAAGGCCGATGGTTCCAAATTGGAACCCGTCAGGGCGGATTTGGAGGGGTCGCACGGTTCTGGATCGGAACACTAATAGTTACCACTCCCAGCAAGGATCGGGGCATGGGGGCCGAACAATAGGCACCCCCCTTTCCCGGCGGAGAAATTTCGCACGCAGGGGCGCGACGGGTTTCCCCAGCAACACGCGGGAAGTTTTGTCACCCCCCATCGTCAACAAGCGGCGCTAGCGTGCCGCCACACCGGCCATAGGAGGCCAGGACCATGAAGACATCGAAAACGGATTTGGAGGCCGCGACCGGGACGCGCGCATATCCTTCTATGCAATTCGACGACAAAGGCGCGCTAAACGCCCATGTGGGCGCGCCGGGGGAGATTGCAGCCCTTTTGGGCATGAAGACGCCAGACGCGGCTCAGGGCGTGTTCTACAGCGCGCTGGAGGCGCTGGGCGCATCGGCCAAGAGCAAGGCGCAACTGGTGGCCGCGATGTTTGCGGAGATAGAGCCGCGCGACGGAATCGAGGCAATGCTGGTGGCGCAGATGACGGCAACGCATGTGGCGATGGCAGTGGTGTCAGAGAAGATGTCCCATGCCAGCATGTTCACGGTTCGGGAAAGCTATGAACGGTCGATGACGCGCCTCAGTCGCACCTATCTGGCCCAGATGGATGCGCTCAAGAAATACCGAGCGAAGGCGCAGCAGGTTGTTCGGGTCGAACGCGTGACAGTCCATGAGGGCGGGCAAGCCATCGTGGGCGATGTCCGACACGGCGGGGACGGGTGATGTCAGAAAACGACGATAACCCTATGAACCCTGTTCTGCGCCTTAGATCTGCGCCGCGATGCAGTGCAACGGCTAAGAGTACAGGGCGGCGGTGCCAATGCCCTTCTAAGCAAGGATGGAACGTTTGCCGCTTGCACGGCGCTGGTGGTGGCGCGCCGTCCGGTCCAGCGCATCCCAACTTCCGGCACGGTCTGCGGACCAAGGAAATGCAAGCTGTCAGGGCAATGGCGCGTGTGCTAAGTTTCCGGTGAGTTCCGGTTTTGTGGATGTGTGAAATTGGCATCCCCTTGCCGGTCCCGCTCCAAGAGGTCTGGAACTTGTGAGCACCCCCCATAAGCCACAAATTCTGAACCTTGTGTGGTATTTTGTGTGGTATGATTTTTTGAAAGCTTCATAAATATACTTATTACCAATGACTTGCCGTGAAAGTGCGAAAGACTGAGGCTCCGCCACCTTCTACAAACACACGCAAAATACTGTTTTTAAACAATATTTAGCGGCGGAGAAAAACTTTACCACACCACTTTACCACACCTTTTTTCCATACCTTCTGGCCGTAAAGGTGGCGCTAGAGACCTAGACAGCCTCCAGCACAATAACCGGGCTTCAGGTAATCCGGTGAACTGACCGTTCCGAGATCCCCAAAGTTGCGGCAATGTCACGCTTGCTCATACCGCTCCTGAGAAGCTCCTGTGCCTCTTCCTTGGCGCTGGGCAGTTGGTGCTCGTCCCTTGTACTTGCCCTCTCTCCGGGCCTTCTGAATGCCCTCACGCTGCCTTTCCAGCATCATCTCTCGTTCGAACTGAGCGACAGAGCCAAGCACATTCAGCATGAGCTTGCCGGTGGCCGTGGTTGTGTCCAAACCCAAGCTCAAGACACGAAGGCCAACCCCCTTGGCTTCTAGTTCCTCAATCAACTCTCCAAGGTGCCTTACCGAACGGGCCAAGCGGTCAAGTTTCGTCACCACAAAGATGTCGCCTTCCCGGCAGAACTCGATTGCCTCAGCAAGCTTGTCTCTCTTCGAAACTGAACTTGTCTGTTCCGCCCAGATCCTTTCGCATCCGGTTCCCTCAAGTTCCTTGGTCTGAGCCTCTAGCCCGGCTTTCTGTTCCAGTGTCGATGTACGTGCATAGCCAAAAAGCATGTTAGCCTCCTTCTGTGCCAATGATGTCTAAGGGTCTGAGGCAGAGTGTCTGCCAAAAGCCGAAACCGAGATATGCGCAGAAGTTGGTGACGCGTGATCAGGCGGCGTTTTGAAGTTGGCGGACGCCGTCGCGGAACTCAACCCCGCTGATGACCTCCGGGAGGCGATTCCGCCCGTCGAGTTTTCGCCATTTCGTCTGAGCAGACATCATCAGCCGGAAAGCCATGGCGAGCCCAGTCTTGCGGCTGAGGCAGCCCTTGGTGCGTTTCGTCCTGTGTCTGACGGTGGCGAACGTGCTCTCGATCGGATTCGGCGCGTCGCATTGGTAGCGGATCGTAAATAGTTAGTGCAGAAGATGCCCAAAATGCATTGATCTAACGCAAGAAACGCTCACGCAAAGAATGGTAAAGCGGACGAATTCCGATTCGTTCAAACCGGGGGCGATTCCAATGCCGATCTCTATCGAAATTCCTACTCAAAAACTGCCATTCACTGCGCTCTTTTTCTTCTTAGGGACCACCTTTTTGATCACTTGGGGCGTCATCGGCGGCTACATCTTCTCGCCCGACGCTATGATCAAGGCTTTCGGCGCAATCAGCGGATCGCATCCGCTTTTTTTCCTCGCGACGTGGGCCCCTGCCATCGCGGCATTCACCGTGGTAATGTTGTATGGTGGCTCGGCCGGGCTAAAAGGATTCCTGTCGCGGCTCTTACTTTGGCGCTGCCCCGCTTCGTGGTGGCTATTCATCCTGATCTTGATACCCTTGGTTTTTATGGCAGGCTCGCTCATCAAAGGTGGGCAGCTCCTCGCACCGCTTCCACCTGAAGGCATGGTCCCAGTCTTCGGCCTGATGTTCATGATGCTTTTGCTGGGGCCTATTGAAGAATTCGGCTGGCGTGGCCTTGCACAGCCACTTCTCCAGCGGTACATGGCACCGATCTGGGCCGGTGCCTTGATTGGCACGGTCTGGGGTATCTGGCACCTGCCCGCTTTCTTTCTTTCCGGCGTTGTCTTCGCAGAATGGAGCTTCCTGCCCTTCTTCATCGGGAATATCACTCTAGCGATCCTTGTGACCCCAATCTTCAACGCATCGCACGGCAGCCTAGCATTACCTGTGCTGTTCCACTGGCAACTGATCAACCCTTTCTGGCCCGATGCACAGCCCTGGGATACCTGGCTTCTTGTTTTCGTCGCCGCAGTCGTTGTCTGGTGGAAGCGCTACACAATGTTCTCGCGCGAGGGTGCGGTTACAGAAGTGATCCCCCAAGAGGCCCAGCTATGAAACAGTATCTGGTCGGCGCTGTGCTTACAGCATTTACGACATTCACGGGTCCGGCACGAGCCGAGACGATGGAGCGTCAGATGTAGGCTCTGTTGGATGGTTTTCACACGGACTACAACTTTCCAGATGCGACTGCGTTGGAAGTAACTCTTGCAGATTTGGCGATAGGCGCAGTGCAATGACACCCGCCCACGAAGGGTAATCGCACGACTTTGGGGTTCAATGCGGAAAGTTGATGTCGGAAACATCGACAACGAAAAATGGGAAATACTCATTGGTGTCAAAGAAGTTTCCGGCCTCAATATGTGTTGGAAGCATGAAACCTTCGAACTCCCGAAACTCAGAGAGAAAGCCGCCAAAGGGCTGCAACTGATGGGTCTTTTGGGGGTTGGCGTCGCTCCAACGCATGAACATCACATGGAGCGGCTGGCCGTCCTCGCCCACAGTGATATCAACCGCCTGTTCAAGATCGCCGTGGCGCATCGTCATACGCGCAACGTTTTCAGAAACAGGCTCCCAAGTGACGTTGGGGCTTGGCAGAACCGCTGCAGGTGTCCAGAAAACAGCCTCGGCCACATATCGCCCGAAAGCAGAGCGGGTGTGGTCCGGGGTGCCACCGAACCGCGCCACTGGGGCAAGACCGGCAAGCCAGAACCGGGTCCACGATCTGCTATCGGAGCCTGCCATGCGCATCGCGCCCTCGCCGCCAGACATCGCCCAAACGAACCCATGAGGAGCAGCGAGCAGTTGCGTCGCGCGCATGGGCATGTAACTCGGCTTTGTCTTGTCACCCATGCTAAACTGCCCCTCCATCTCCAACCGGGCCACTGTATAAAGCGGTGTGTCCTCAGCGATGGCGAATGCGAAAAAGCGACGTGCAGGGGCGGGCAGATCTGCGACCATCTTTGGCGCGAACCTACCCGGATTGGTAGGCTGGAATCCGATCAGGCGATCCATTTCCGCGCGGTCGGCACGATGATCCAACTGCCGCCACGCCAAAAGGCCGGTCAAACAGAATCCGACGATCACCAGTATTGCGATAACGATCATACGCATTTTCCGTCCAATCTCAGCTTCACTCCTCAGGCACGTCACCCCTTATCGGTTTGGTGCCGTCTCAAGCCGATCAAGAAGTGCAAGCTGCATAGCAATCGACCGAATCCGATGTTAGAATATATGACTTGGCAGGCGTTTTTGTTGACCCAAATCAAATCCGTATTGATATCCACTATGAGATGGTTTGAGAATGGATATCTTCGATCGGCAAAATCAGGTCGGGCGCTTTCTTGCTCTGGCCTTCGGGATTTCGTGGACATCTTGGCTATTGGCAGCGACCATGCCGAGCCTTGAGGCTCCTCTAAAGATTGCAGGCACTTTCGGGCCAAGCTCGGCTGCCCTAATTCTAGTATGGCCTCATCTGCAAGAACGTCGCGAGTTGCTAAGCCGCCTCGTTCGTTGGCGCATACCGATCAACGTCTTGTTATACGCCAGCGCACTGCCCGTAGCGGGCATCCTCCTCGCGCTTCTAACGGTGCGTGCGATAACGGGAAATGGGGCGGTATGGCCTGAACCGATGCTGATCTGGCTCCCGGTGGTCGTCTTCGCCTACATTATGGTGTTTAGCGTCGTGGGCGAGGAACTAGGGTGGCGTGGCCTAGCGCTTCCGCCGCTCATTGCTCGGCATGGTCCTATTAAGGCTAGCCTCGGCCTTGGGCTGGTATGGGCGATATGGCATGCACCGCTCTTTCTGCTGCCTGGAGATTTTCATAGTGCCATCCCGCCATTTCTGTTTGCCATACAAATCGTCGCGTCCAGTGTCATCTATACGCACCTGCATCTCGCCAGCGGCGGATCGCTCGTCCCGGCACATCTGTTTCATGCCTCGTTCAATGCCTCTGCCGGGCTGTTTCCAGTATTGCCGCAGACCCGTAGCGGCGATCTTACCGCGCTTTGGTTCGCCGTGGGGACACTCTGCGTAATTGCGGTGGCGACGGTTTTCGTCATTCGAAGGCGCGTGCGATTAAGCGCCAGCCAGTAATCGTGAAGGCGCATTTTTACGAATACACTCCGCACCACTTACTTTGGCACGGCAACTCAGAGGGCTAACGTGGAGGCGAGTTATCGCAGGAAGATAACTGTAAGACCCTTCTAGCGGCTGCATTTAATGAAACTCTGAGACCGTAGCAGACGTTGGTGCAATCCGCAGCATCGGTAAAATGGGCTCTCACCCGACCTTCTCCGGAAGCGCACATTTCCATGCTAAGCTGAGTTGCCAACGTCTGGTTGGCGCTGTGGTGGATCGTGGCGGATGGAAGGAACCATCATGACCATAGCAAACTTACCAGCCATTCGCGCTTGTCGCCCTGCCTGGAACAAGGGGCGAGTCATAGGGCAGAAGCGCCCTTTGATGCCAAAACACGTGTGGGCTATCCGTGTGCGTCTCGAAATAGCTGAGAACCATCGTGATCTGGCGCTATTCAACCTCGCAATCGACAGCAAGCTTCGCGGTTGCGACTTGGTGAAGTTGAAGGTCGCGGACATCTACGCCTCAGGTCAGGTAAAGGAACGGGCCTCAATCATCCAAAGTAAAACCAAGCGACCGGTGAGGTTCGAAATCACCGAGGGCACACGCAAATCAATCTTGAGATGGATGGAGGAGCCTTTGATGGTCGGTTCCGAACACCTATGGCCGGGGCGTTTTCATGAACGTCTGCACATTTCGACCCGTCAATACGCTCGCTTGGTTCGCGAATGGGTCAAATCCATCGGATTTTGCTGCGGCGCAGCTTCAGCGAAACGGCCATTCATACGATGCGCGGCATTTTGGAGCGGCCAATTGCTGCGGTTTGGACCTTTTCGGGATTGGCAATGGTTGTTCAGTCGCCGCCGCGGCAGTGAAGAGAGGTGGTCCTGCTTTTTTGGCCAGTTTGCAGCCCTGCTAAGATGGATCAGGGTTTCACATCAGGCTGCCATTCTCATTGGTTCGGTTTTGCTGGCATGGACCTCGTCAGGGGTCAAGATGCCGTGGGTCGAGTGCGGCCGCTCAGCGCTGTAGTACGCCAGCCATTTTCGGATACCGGCCTTCGCCTCTGTTCCCGTTTCAAAAGCGTGCAGATAAACGCATTCGTACTTCAGAGTCCGCCACAGGCGCTCGATCATCCTGTTGTCGATCCAGCGTCCTTTGCCGTCCATGCTGATCTTGATCTTTGCGTCGCTCAGGACCTCGATCCAGTCTGCGCTGGTGAACTGGCTGCCCTGGTCGGTATAGAAGATTTCCGGCTTGCGGTGTTTGGCTAACGCTTCCTCTAAGGCATCCACAAAAAAGTCTGCCTCCAGCGTGTTTGACAGCCGCCACGCCAGCACCTTACGGCTGTACCAGCCCATGATCGCCACCAAATTCAGGAAGCCTCGGCGCATCGGAATGTAGGTAATGTCGGCACACCAGACTTGGTTTGGCCGGTCGATCACCATTCCCCTCAGCAGATACGGCCAGATCTCGTCCTGAGGGTGTTTCTTACTGGTGTTGGGTTCCTGGTAGATCGGCACCAGCCGCATGAGGCGCATCAACCGCCGCACCCGAGGCCGCCCGCACTTGTGACCTTGGCACTGCATATACCGGGCCATTCACTGACCGACAGGGTATTTCCGCAGCAAATGTCCCGAAAGGTTTCCGGGATCCGTACCACGGCGTTTCCAGGAACTGTCGATCAAAAATTGCCATGAACTGCAAGTTCTCGGTGCTCTCGCCCTTCGGCTGATAATACAGGTTAGACCGCGTCAACGTCAGCAACGCACACAGATGTCGAACGCTCAGATTGTGATCCGTGCTCACCATTTTTTGCCCCGCGTCCCGAGCAGTTGAACCGAGGCATCCATTGCCCGGCAATGCATGCTAGCATGCATGAGACGGGACCAAAAATTCCGCTCGACAACAAGCTGCCCGATCTTGGAGTACAACTTCTCGATCTCGACCGTATTAGCAGGAGCCGGATCGGCCCCTCGCCGTTTAAACGCAGACACCATGTTTTGAATCGCCGCTCGTTTTCACGTGCTGATCTGGGTCGCGTGTACGCCGTATTTCTTCGAGAGCTCCGCCAGCATCATCTCCTCGTGGATCGCCTCAAGCGCAACTTTGGCCTCGAACTCGGGCGAATAGTTCTTTCTCTTCGTCATCTTGGATCGTGTCTCTCGTCAAGCGATCCATCTTAACAACTGGTCCGAAATCCTGCGACCACCTCTAAGGGCTCGGCGGGACGGCGGTGACTTGCCGTTCGCTTTGGACAGCGGAAAAACCGAAAAATGAACATTTCTGGATCGGACGACTTGAGGTGGAAATCTGCATAATCTCCTGACGAATAGCGCATTCGACAATAGGAATGATCGCGTCGTCTGGCTCTTCGCTGCGGGGTGCAAATGCGTCTATTACACACGCCTGCGCTCTGACCTGAAACACCACCGCATCGCGGGATGCCCAAGAGTCGTTCAACACACTAGCGACTTCCAAACGGACAAGATGGCCGTCACGCTTACGCAAATGGTCTGCGGCCATCACCCCGCCCATGTATCACTCGTTCATCGTCGTCGCCACGAGGCACATGGGCTTGTTGCCCGGGCTCAAATAAATTGGGTGCACGTCGGTAGGCACAATTTCTGCTTGATTGCCCACCGTCAGCTTCCTTGTAGGGGCCATCAGATCGTTGGCGCACACGTCTTCGCAAGGTCAAACGATGGCAGTCACGCGACTGCACTCGATTAGGTTGGTGCGATGCACAAGCGAGGCGGGATAGGTCTTGTCCTCGAACATGCGTAGGGGCGAAAAATCAGGTTCGAGACGTTTCAGGCGGTCGGAGAAATGAACAGCAGAGTCTTCTCTGCCCTCCGTGGCGTTGAGGGCCAGGAGGTATCGCAGTGGCGGGCGGAAACTTGGCCGCACGAGTGTCACCGTCTCGAGGAGCGATTGCGCCTCTTCTTTTCTTCCGAGAACCATGGCTGTCGCGGCCAGTTGAAGATCCCAGAAAAACTGGCGTTTTGAGTGCATGACAATCCGACGGCCACGCGTGGCATCGCGATAGGCGCCGACGGCATCACCGTTATAAAGGCGCGCTGAACTGGCCGCCCAGACGGCCATTGCATTCGCTGAATTGCGCTCAAGACTGCTTTGCGCGAAATGTAGGCTGGCCGCGGGATCATTAAACAGAAACAGGCTGGCATTCCCCAAGAGAGCAAGGATCATCGAGTTTTCACCGCCCGTTTCCACCGCATATGCGGCAAAGGCTTTTCCTTCGTCGCGTAGTCTTTTTTCATCCGAGACATGGCGTTCCAGCCGCTGGATCGTGCGGATCTGAAGCCGCCATGCCAAATACAAAGGCGATGGACGCATCTCATAGGCGGAGGCAAGAAGGGCGTCCGCATCGGCGATTTCGACGGCATCCATGGAGAATATTTTGTCGATTGCAAGACGCATCAGAGCATCGGCTCTGTCCGTACTGCTTTCGGGGCGGGTTCGGTCTATCGCGACGGCATCGACAGCCCTGCTGACCAAGCGCAGGACTTCAAGCTCGTCCACCGGAGGTCCGCCATGCACGCTGGCGCGGCAGCGCCCGGACCAAATCTGTCGGCGCGACAGTCCGTCGATTGCTGCCAAGCGAATACCGATACTATCGGGACTGATATGCAGGCAGTCGAGTTCGAGGGCGATCTGTCCAACTTCGACTGAGGGCGTTTGTCCCGGGCTATGGCGGAACACATCGATGTGGGCGCATTCGGACAGGCTCTGAAACAAGCGGTCCGAGAGGACCTGGGCGGTCCAGTCCGCCATGTCCGTCCCATCTCCGCGACACGTCAAAATGACCCCATCGCGACCGAGGGGCGCCTGTCTCGCGCCGTTATCAATGAATACTTCGGACACCGGTGCACGGGGGGTCCGATTGCGCCGAACACGCTGTTCGGCCAGCCATAGGTCGAACTCGGGATCACGAATATCGAGGCCTTCAGCAAATTCTAGGGACGTATCTTCCTCGAGAATGATCCTGCTGGTATCGAGCGAGACATTCCTGTGATTGGACTTCAGGATGTCCTTGTGTTGTCCGAGACTTTTGCGGATGACCGAAAGAGTTTGCCGCAGGCTGGCCGATCCCTGTCGAGCGGAACGGTCACTCCAGAGACGATCCTGAAGCCATGAACGTCCGCGTGATCCATCGGGGCCTGATAGAAGAAGTAATAGAAGCCCCTGTGCCTTGGAAAGAGGCGGTGTCAAATCTTCTCCGCTTTCCGTCAAGATGCGGAACGATCCGTGAATCCTAATATTCAATTCAGGTGTCACAGAGATGCCTCTTGGGTCGATTAAGTCGCCAGTGAAATGTCCTTACCCGCGGGTGGCATTGGCCCCCATCTGCCTATTTTCCACAAATTATGGTAACTTAATCGTAATTTATGAGTCGTTTCGACGCAAGCTTGTTGTCAGATCTTTCGTGACGGCACTTAGCTAACGCAAATGCTTTGTTAGGAGAAAGCTATGACGTCCTATGGTGGTGCAGGCGGCGGAGCCGGAGGCGGTGCTGGCGGAGGGGCCGGAGGTGGCGCAGGTGGAGGAGCCGGGGGCGGTGCCGGAGGAACGGGGTCCGATGTTGGACTCTATGGGGCCGAAACGTTTCTCAAAAGTCACGCCGGCAGCCCGCCCTCACCGCTACTCAGCAGCGCGCTGATCCTGTCGCAAGACGCGACCGTGTCGTATTGGGACGGAGAGTCCACGCTGACACCCACGGAGCATTCCGCAAGCCTAATGGCCTATCTCAAAGAGGTTCGGATGCCGACGCAGGCCCTGATCCTCGACTGCCATGTCCGCAACCTGATTGGTGTCGAATGGAGCATCGCGGAGACGATTGCCGACGATGGTAACGGCGACGACGAAGAAGCGGCTGCAGAGGATGATTTCGACGGCAATTGCGAATCCATTGTATCTCCCGTCATAAAAATGACCGTCAGAAAACCGAAAGATTCGGCATCCGGACAAGCGGACATCCTGACCGTCGCGACGGTCACCAAGCCGGATCCCGATTACTTCGAGAAAGACCTGCATTGGCTGCGGAACTATAGCGACCTGCGCAGCGACAGACTTGCCGAGATCTACCACCAGACCGGGGACATCATTTCCTTCTTCGGGGCCTTGGGCTTTCTGGACAATGGTCGCCGGAAGTATACGCTTTTGTTGCTGGAAGCCGTGCGGTCAGTGGCGGTTCATGTGGAAACGCTCGCCAAGTTTATCGGGCGCCAGAAACGCCCCATCGATTACGCCATGGAGGTACAGCCGATGATCCAGACGCCGGATCATTCGTCTTTCCCCTCCGGTCACGCGCTGGAGGCCTTTGCCATTGCGACAGTGCTACATCGTCTGTCCGACACAGGCAGTGCAGTCGACGGCATCCGTGACAACGCGCGACCCTTTCTCCTCGCGCATCGGATTTCCACGAACCGCACGGTGGCCGGAGTGCATTTCCCGGTGGATTCGCTTGCCGGAGCGTTCCTTGGCCTGCATTTGGGCGAGCTGATCCACTCAATAGCGACGGGGACGAACATCCAACTCGGGGAACTGGGCAAGCCGACTACGCCGGTCGACGAGGAGAAGACGGAAGACTTCCTGCTGTCGAGCTTCTTAACCCATCTGGGAAGCCCGGTCGACGGCGGCACCCAATCTGACGAACTGGTGGCTTGGTTCTGGGACAAGGCCCGACAGGAATGGTGATCGCCAACACTTCGTTTGGGGATGGCCGGGTCGAAAGCAAAGGATGCAAGCATGTCTGAATTCAAGAAGGATAATGGTTGGAATGCCACGCGGGAGACGCCCTATGTCAACTGGTGGGGTATCGTGGACGGACAGCTTCCGGCGAATTTCAGGGATTTCGACGAAGCGGGGGAGGGAATCTTCTTCGACCCCGGCAGGCTGGTCGACCGGATCGAGAGGCTGCGCTCGCCGGATCGCGAAACCTTCAGGTTCTCAAAAGAAATGAAACAGATACTTGAGAAATTCGGCCGAGGTTCTCTGGTGCCACTGCCCAAGGACAGCAAGAACCCCCACTGGCCCAATGATCCTGACAAACTTCCCGACTGGATCACACCAGAGGTGATGGACCGCCTGCCGGACGACGTGCCAAACGATGCCGTCATCGTCGGCGTGATCGATACCGGAGTGGCACTCGGGCATCGGGCCTTTCGTCTGGGCAATGGCGAAACCCGCGTCATATCCGCGTGGCAGCAGACCGCTGAATTCCATCACCAGTCGGCGGTCTACCTGCCGTTCGGCGACGAATGGTTCGCCGGTGATATCAATGGAAAGCTGCGTGACCACTCCCTCAATCGCAACCTTTACGACAGGCTGGACGAAGACGCATTCAATCGCGCCTTGCGGCTGGTCGAACCGCAACGCATCCGGGGACACCGCGATCTGGATCATCGCGCCGCCCATGGCACCCACATCATGGACATTGCCGCCGGAGGCGATCCAGCCAGCTTTGCGGATGCCGAAAGGCTACGCATGATCGTGGTCAACCTGCCCACACAGTATCTGCACGGATATGCTGGCAATTTCCTTGAATTCTTCGCAGGTTACGCCGTCGTGCGCGTATTTCACCTCGCCGAGGCGCTTTGGAGAAAGAACAATCCCGAACGTTCGGGCGGCTACCCGGTGGCGCTGAACTTCGCCTATGGAATGATGGGGGGTCCCAAGGACGGATCGCGGATGCTTGAGAAGCTGATGGACCTCTTTGTGACCAAGCGGAAGGAAGCTGGTCTGCCGACCAGCATCTGCATGCCGGCCGGGAATGAGAACCTTGCAAAGTCGGTTGCGCGCGTCCAAACCGAGCCAGACTGTTGGTCCGATCCGATCCCCTGGCGCATCCTGCCCTCTGACCGAACGTCAAACCATCTGGAGTTCTGGTTCACCGCAACGACAAACTCTCTAAAGGACGATTTGGACCAATACGCGTTCAAGATCACGACACCTACGGGCGACCATTCCGAAATCTCCGCGCCCCGGCATGGTGCCTATGCCGACCTGCCCGGGGGATTTGCGCGGCTCTACTGCCTTCTTCATCCAACTGAAGATGATGCCACCCATGTCCATTTCATGCTTGCGATATCACCGACGCTGATCATCGAACGCGATGCAGAGCGCGGCGCACAGGTCGTGGCGGCACCTGCGGGCATCTGGACGATCGAGGTCCGCTCGCCGCGCCCGTCAGAGCTGACCGTGTATGTCCAGTCCGATCAATCGGCAAAGGTCCAGAGCAATGCCGGATTGCGATCCTACCTGGATCACTCATGCTACAAGCCTTACCTTCCCAATGGACGCATTCGCGATACATATTCCTACCAACTTGGGTCTTCCGAAATGCCAGTGGATCAGGAAGAGCCTGACGCCTTTGTGACCCGGAAAGGCTCGCACAACGCTCTGGCGACGACCACGTCGATTAGCGCGCTTGCAGGTTTTCGGCGCAGCGATGGAAGGCCTGCGGCGTATTCGGCCACATCGTTTCCGCCGCGCTGTCCGTGTGTCCACGAAATACAGGCGGCTTATCCGACGGATGACAGCCCGGCGCTGTACGGGGTACTGGCCGCCGGCGCGCGAGACGGTTCTTCGGTTGCCTTTCGCGGAACCAGCATGGCGGCCGCCATGGCGACAAGGGCAGCCGCAAACGCAATGCTGGATTGGACGCAGGCGGGAAATTGCGCTCACTTGGGAAACAGCGACTGGCACGACCGGGAAGGGGCTGCCGGGGAACTCGACATTGCAAGAACACATCCATATTTCGGCATGACGATGGCCGACAAGACCGGCAGAGGCCGGGTCCTTTCACAGGAACATCATCGCCTCTGGCGCAAGGCGCCGCGCTGAACGCAATCCGGCCTCATAAGGCCCATGTCGAAGGGGGCCGTGCGGCCCCCTTCCGTGATCATGCCATTTCGAACGGTCACTGACTCGACTTGGTTACGGTGTCGAGCGTGCCCAAGCGACGCGCCTCTGTCTGTATTTTCCGCCAGAAATCTGCTTTCTGGCGATCAATCAGTTCGATGCGAACCGCGGCGTCGTCCCCAGCATGCTGGATTTGAACGAGTTCGCCCAGCGTATAGACACCCGGCTCGACCTTAAGCTCTTTCTCCATGAACTCGATGGTCGGGTTTGCGCTTGCCGGAATGGCCATCCAGGTTACTAATGTGAAAATTGCAGCAGTCTTTAACATCTTGCATCCTCCAAAATTATCGATGTCCCGGAACAGCCCGGGATGAATCCAAACTACTGCCATGTCGCAATCGAACCGTGATGCACGAGCAATTTTATTGTAACTTCTGGGTCTTGGAGGAACTATTGGTAAACATTGGCAGGTGCCCAACACTGGAGTGGAGACCGCACCCCTTGGCCCGCTCGCACCCAGACAACATTGGTGTCGAATGCCCGAACCGCCGAACGTGGTTGTGAACTGACAAATGTGCCGCAATGGACAGCCAAGCAACACCCGCTTTTTGCGACGGTCAGCTTTCAGAACGTTCGAGCGCGGGCCTGACTGTTCAGTTTGCAGGGCTTGGGTCGCGCAGCTGTCTCGAACTGCGCAGTGCTAAAGTGATTGTCATGTTGCGGGACAGCGACATCCGCTGAATCATCTCCGACCGGGGAAGCATGATGTAAAAACGACGCCAACGAGTATCTCGGCTACGCGCCCTCCATTGGGATGAACTCTGCCCAACTGCTTGTCAGCTTCCAACTATTTCGTTCGATTACTTCGCATCCACAGCGAGCGACCGTTTTCCGAACGGATTTTCGATGCGGGCCGTAGCGCACTTGTGGCGATCCTGCGGTGGCGGTCACAGATTGAGCTCTTTGTTGCCGTTCGCTGCCGTTTAAAGTGTCACGTGCTGCCGGACGTCCGCTTTCTCATACGGTGAATCTAAACTTCGCGCCCGCAGTGAATGACTGCCTCCCGCCGATGCTGTTGAAAAAGTCTTTGTTGCAGTGCGGCAAGTCCTTTGATTCACTGGATTATGAGGGGATTGGAGGATTTCGTCATGATGGGCATCCAAACGGCACCGGCACAGTTGTTCTATGTCTTCGATCTGGAGCGTCATGTTCCTTCCGGTCATATGCTTCGCGAGATCGACCGGTTCCTCGACGTGGATGGCATGCGGGAAGTCGTGCGCCCGTTCTACAGCCACATGGGGCGTCCCTCGATCGATCCTGAGCTGATCATCCGGATGCTGGTCATCGGTTATGTCATGGGAATCCGTTCAGAGCGGCGCCTTTGCGATGAGGTCCATCTGAACCTTGCATACCGCTGGTTTTGCCGTTTGGGTCTGGAAGGGAAGGTGCCGGATCATTCGACCTTTTCCCGGTATCGTCATGGCAAGTTCCGTGACAGTGATCTGCTCCGGAAGGTATTCGAGGCAACTGTCGAACGCTGCCTGAGAGAGGATCTGGTCGCGGGTGAAGGATTGGCCGTCGACGCAAGCCTGATCCCGGCTGACGCCAATAAGGTCCGGTCTATTGCGGCCGAAGACTGGAGCCCGGAGGTCGCGCGCGAGGCCGGAAACCGGGCGGCACGCGAATATCTGGAAACACTCGACGATGCCGCCTTCGGAGCCGCATCACCGGTCCAGCCGAAGTCGTGACCAGGTCCGATCCGGCTGCGCAATGGACCCGCGCCTAGGAAAGCCGCCCGTATTTTGCCTATGCGACCAACTACCTGATCGACACCAAGAGCTCGGTCATCATGGATGTTGAGGCGACACGGGCAATCCGGCAGGCTGAGGTTGGGGCGTCGCGCACGATGCTCGACAGAACCGAGAAACGGTTCGGGATCAGACCGGATTGGCTGACTGCCCCTCTCGTGACATCGCTGCGCGATGCACTGCCGGGCAGTGGACACCGCCTACGGCAATGCCGAGAACCTTGGATGGCTGGTCGAGAAGCGCAGCATCATCCCCTTCATCCCTGTCATCGACAAATCAGAGCGGACCGATGGCACCTGGTCCAGGTCCGACTTCGAATGGGACGAGGCGAATGATCAATACATCTGCCCCGAGGGTCACGCCCTCAAGCAATATCGCCGGAACTACTCCGATCCGAACCGGGGGCAGGACACCGGAGGGCGGAAGAAATATCGTGCCTTGAAGGCGACATGCCAAGCCTGTCCATCCAAAGAAATCTGCTGCCCGAAAGCGGAGGCCCGATACGTCACCCGAGAACCCCACGAGGAAGCACGCGAGTTCGCCCGCGAATGCCGCAAGACCAAGGCCTACAAGGTATCCCGACCGGACATGTCGGGAAGTGGAAAAACACGGGGAGTCCTGTCCACCACCTTAGATCCCGGCAGCGCGCGTGTTCAGATTAGTCGCGAATGACCCACTGCTTGAAGGCCGGCTCCAACTCGTCGCAGGCCGCGACAAGAAGATCGCGCGATTGGAAGGGGCCGGCGTCGTCGATGGTTGGCGCGACGGTCACGCATTGCGCCGCGGCCGCGGCCAGACGGATCTCCAACGTGGTCTCGTCATAGGTGAACAGTTGCGTCTCATCGGCAGCGTCGCAGGCGATCAGGCCAAAGGGATTCTCTGCATCGTCTGGCGCATTGTAGGCCATGCATTTGTCGGCATAGGTCGCCGATTTGATCATGCCGGTCTCGGGCGCAAAGGAAAACAGCACGTCGTCTCCGGTCGGCTTGCAGGAATGGGTGTGCAGCCGGTCGCTTTCGCCGCGCCCTTCAGTGTCGATGCACCAGCCGAGACTGGCCTCTTCACCCAGGTTATCGGCAAGGTGGATAATCGGCCCGACGGTCTGGATGCTCGGCGCTTCGGCCAGAAGGGTTTGCGGTAGGGCAAAGCTCAACGCTGCGGCGAATGATACAGTGTAAACAGAAGTTCTATTTTTCATGAGTAGTCCTTTCTTGATGGGGCTCGGGTGCACTTTCAATCCGGAGGGTCATGCTTGCGCCTCATCGACAGGGATTTTCCAGATGGACACCAAAAGCGATGAGGCCGTACCCTGTCCTATCTGGCAGTTTAGGATCGCCAGAAGGGTCCATTTGTATTGCAAGGCCCTGTTGCGCCAGCCCGCCTTACCGGTACGGCAGCGAATATTGGCCATTTTTGGTGTCTCAGCGATGGGCCGTTTTCAAGCTCGTATCCGCAATCTCCGCGGCCCGTGAGCGGGCCGCAGAATTTTCGCTCTGCCTCTTGGTCTATGCGCCAAAGCGTTGTTGGAAATCCCGGATGCGCGCTGCGTTCACACCTTGGTCGCTGCGGCCCACTCGCGATACGCTACGCATGTCGACCCGGCTTCCGTCGCCTTGGGCTGTCACGACAACAACAACGTCATCGGCAAAGTAAAAGACAGACGTCCGGGCAGTGGCCTCAAACCGAAGACGCTCCGCGTCAGAGGCAACAATTTCCCACCCCATGTCCTGTGCAACTTCCAGCGCGCGCTGAAATGCAGCATCCGCAGGCAACACTGTCTCGAGGGGCGCAATATCAGGATAAGCATTGGCCTGCATCTCGGCCACTTCCGCCCCGCCGTAGTCGAGCGTATTGCTGGCACCTTCGCGCGTTTCATCCAGCACCTCGAACAAGGGCGGACTTGCGGTATTGGTCGAAATGTCGTGGATCGGTGCGGCGCGCGGCGTCGGGTTGAGCGTGGAGGAGGCCAACGGCGCAAGAAGAGCGAGGCCGACAACCGCCGCAATCCCGCCCGCCAGCATTCCACCACGTTCCTTACGCACAATATGGATGACCAACGCGATCAAACCGACCGCGGCGATGATCATCGCCAGCGGGTTGAAGTAGCTGCGATAGAGCCCGAAGCCGGTGACCGGCAGCCACAGCCCCAGACGTCCGCCAAACAGTATCAGTGCCGCACAAAGGCCGCCGATGACGGCAACCAAAAGAGCGACTTTTCCAGTATGTTTCATAGGTTATCAGGTCCTTCACTACCCAAGTTCGTTGTCTGGCCAGTCTACCATCCGATCAGGCGTTATCGCGGGCCGGTCAATTGCTCAATTGTTCAGGAGCGGCAGAGCCCGCGCCTGTGGCGATCTTTAGTGTGGCCCAGGCTTTCGCGGCGTCATTTACCGCCGCCGCTGCTGAAATCCTTGCCGTATTGGCGTTGCGATCGGTTTCGAGCAGGTTCAATAGCGTGATCGCCCCGCTTCGATAGTTTTGCCGCGCCAGATCAAGCGCGCGGTCGTAATCGCGGGCCGCCGTCTGCAATAAAGACGCGCGCTGCCGATAGCGGGTCAGGTTGGATTGCGCGACCTGCACATCCTCGACAGCCGAAGCGACCGCGCCACGCCATGCGATCTCGGCCTGTCTGGCGGCAGAAATCTGGGCATCGCGGCCTGCCCGTAGTGCCCCTTGGTTGAACACCGGCAGTGACAATTGCGGCCCAAAGCTCCAGCTGTCGGTGATTTCAGAGCGGCTGACCGTGCCGGTCAGCGACAGCGACGGATAGAGCGCGGCCTCGGCCACACCAACCTCGGCCACCGCAGCGGCAAGATCGGCCTCGGCACTGCGCACATCGGGGCGGTTGCGCAACAGATCCGCAGGCACGCCGGTCTTTGCGCCGCCGGGGGTGGTGAGTTGCGGCGCGCCTTTTTGCAACTGCGTCAGGATCGGCGCCGCAGGTTCGTTGAGCAGCGTAGCAATTGCATAAATATTGGCGTCGAACAGCGCCGCATATTGCGGCAGGCTGGCGCGCGCGGCCGAAAGCAGCGCTTGCGCCTCGGCCAGCTCATATTCGGTCGCCGCCCCGGCGTCGTACTGACCGCGCGTAATCTCGACCGTTTCTTCGCGCGTTTTGACCGTCGTGCGGGTCAGCGCCAACACCTCTTGGTAATAGCGCGCGTCGGAATAGGCTGACAGCAGTTCGGCAAGCCACGCCAGACGGACTGTTTCCGCCTCGGCCCGCGCGGCTGTCAATGACGCCTTTGCCGCCTCGCGTTCACGCTGGAGACCGCCAAAGAAGTCGAGCACCAAAGCGGCCCCCAATGAGCTGCTGTTGGTGGTGACAGTGCCATCAATGGCATCGCCGCCGGATGTCGTGCGCTGTGCTGTCAACGCGCCGTCGACGGCAGAGTTGACCCCGGTCATGCGCAGGTTCGCCTGCGCCTGGCGGATCGCCTCTGTCGCGGCCATCACGTCAAGGTTCTGCGCCAGACCGCGCGACACCAGCCCGGTCAGCACCGGATCCTTGTAGTCCAGCCACCATTGCTGTGTCGCGACCGCACCGATGGAGGCGGCGTTGCCCTCGACAAAGCGGGTTTGCAGGGCGACTTCGGGTCGTTGATAGTCCGGTCCGACCGCACAGCCGGCCAGAAGCAGGCTCAGGATGAGATATTGCGGTTTCATTGCACGGCTTCCTTTCGAATACGGAACATCTCCGTGGTTCTGATGACTGCGACATAGAAGACCGGAACCATCACGATGCCGATGACCGCTGAAAAGATGATCCCGCCAAGCATCCCCGTGCCGATGGATTTTTGCGCATTGGCCCCCGCGCCAGAGGCTAGCACCAACGGCAGGATGCCAAAGCCAAAGGCCAGCGAAGTCATCAGGATCGGACGCAGACGCAGACGCGCCGCCGTGGTTGTCGCCTCCATCAGGCTCTGACCCTTGGCGCGCAAGGATTCCGCAAATTCAACGATCAGGATGGCGTTTCGTGCGGCCAGGCCGATTGTGGTCAGCAAGCCCACCTTGAAATAGACGTCATTCGCCTGGCCAAAGTACCAAGTCGTCACCAATGCGCCCAGAATGCCGACCGGAACTGACAGCATCACCGCGAAGGGCACCGCCCAGCTTTCATAGAGCGCGGCAAGGCAAAGAAAGACCACCAGCGCCGAAATCGCGTAGAGGACGGCCTCTTGATCGCCGGACAAACGCTCCTGATAGCTGAGGCCGGTCCACGCGGCAGCATAGGAACCGTCGAGTTGCGAGGCCAATTCTTCCATCAGGTCCATGGCGTCGCCAGAGCTGACGCCTGCTGCCGCTTCGCCCGAGATTTCCAGCGCGCGGGTGCCGCCGTAACGGGCCAACTGCGGGGTGATCATTCTCCATTCCTGGCTCATAAAGGCAGAAAGCGGCACCATTTCCGACGTGGCATTGCGCACATACCAGTGATCAATATCCGAAGGCTGCATCCGCCATTCTGCGCCGCCCTGAACGATCACCTCGCGCAGGGCGTTGCCGAGCGGAAAGTCGTTTACATAAGAGCCCGAAAAAACCGTGGACAGCATGGTGTTCACATCGGAGAGCGAAACGCCCAAGGCCTCGGCCCTTTGCTGGTCTATCCGCAGTTTTAGGGCGGGCTCGGTCGCCGCATCATTGCCGCGCAGGTTGGTCACCCGCCCGTCCTGATTTCCCAGCGCCACAAGTTGATCTGCCGCCGCGCTCAACGCATCCTGTCCGCCGCCGGATTGATCCACCAGATACATCGAGAACCCAGACGTGGTGCCCAGCCCCTGAATGGCGGGCGGCTGCAGCACAAAGATGCTGCCAAGGCGAGATTGGAAGAACCGGCCATTCGCTCGCGCCAACAGATCAGCAGCATCGTCGTCCGGGCGTTCTTCGTAATCCTTGAGCTTGATGAACATGACGCCATAATTTTGGCCCGACCCGGCGAAGCTGAACCCGACGTTGGCGAAAACCCCATCCACAACCGCGGATTCTTCGGTCAACAGGTAGTCTTCGATTTGCTCGATCGTGTATTGCGTCTGCTGAACGGTCGAACCTTGCGGCAGTTCAACCATCGCCATCAGAACGCCCTGATCCTCGGTCGGCAGAAACGAGCTGGGTAGGCGGTCATAGACCCAATAAGCACTGGCCCCCACCAACCCCAAAACCAAAACCATGCGAAAGGGGCGCAGCGCGAGCCGTCCGACCGTGGCGCCATAGCCGCCGGTCAGCCGGTCCAGCCCCGTGTTGAACCAGCGCAGCGGCGCCACCGGGGCCTTGCCATGATTGGGTTTGAGAAGCTGCGCGCACATCGCGGGCGTCAGGATCAGTGCCACAAACAGCGACAGCACCATCGCCGAGATGATCGTGACCGAGAACTGCTTGTAGATCACCCCGGTCGATCCGCTCAGGAAGGCCATCGGCAGAAACACCGCGGACAGCACCATGACAATGCCGACCAGCGCGGTCGAAATCTCGCCCATGCTCTTTTCCGTGGCGGCCTTTGCGTCCAGACCCTCTTCCTCCATCACCCGCTCGACATTCTCGACCACGACGATGGCGTCATCGACCAGCAAGCCGATGGCCAGTACCAGCGCGAACATCGTCAGGGTATTGATCGACATGCCAAAGGCCGAGATCACGCCGAAAGTACCCAGCAGCACCACCGGCACGGCAATCGTCGGGATGAGCGTTGCGCGCCAGCTTTGCAGGAAAACGAAGATGACGAGGAACACGAGGACAATGGCCTCGATCAGCGTCTCATATACCTGGTCGATGGAATCCTCGACAAAAGGCGAGGTGTCATAGGGGTATTCGATGCTCACCCCTTCAGGCAAAGCCGACGCCAGCCCGTCCATCACCGCACGGACCCGCTCTGCGGTGTCGACCGCATTGGCCCCGGTGGACAGGTTGACAGCAAAGCCCGCTGCCGAATGACCATTGAAACGGCTGATGCTGCCAAAATCCTCTGCTGCCAGTTCGACCGTGGCCACATCGCCGAGGTAGATCGCCGAGCCGTCTGCTGCGGTCTTTAGCAGGATCGACTGGAAATCCTCGACCGTCCCAAGCTGCGACTGTGCCGACAACGAGACGGTGAATTGCTGCCCCTTGATGACCGGTTGATCGCCCAGACTGCCAACGGTGACATTTGTGTTCTGCTGCGCAACAGCCGAGGTCACATCGGCGGAGGTCAGTTGATATTGATACAACCGCTCCGGATCCAGCCAGATCCGCATGGCGTATTCAGTGCCGAAAATGTTGATCGACCCGACACCTTCGGTGCGTTGAACCGCATCCTGAATGGTGCTGCTCAGAATATCACCCAGTTCAAGCGTGGTATAAGTGTCATCCTCGCTGACCAAGGCACCGACCAATAGGATGGAACTGGTCGAGCGGGTGACGGACACACCCCGGCTGGTGACCGCGTCCGGCAGTTGCGACTCGACGAGTTGCAGCTTGTTTTGCACTTGGACCTGCGCCAAGTCGGGGTCGATGGTATCATCAAACGTGAGCGAGACGCTGGCGGCCCCCTCGCTGGACGAAGAGGTCATATAGGTCAGCCCATCCAGCCCAGTCAGCCCGTCTTCGATCACCGCGGTGACCGAGTGTTCAACCGTCTCGGCTGAGGCGCCGCTGTAGGTGGCAGAGATCCGCACCGTTGTCGGCGCGATGTCTGGATATTGCGAAATCGGCAGGCTGGTCATGCTGTAGGCACCCAGCAGCATGGTCGCGATGGCAAGCACCCAGGCGAAGACCGGGCGGTGAATAAAGAACGCGGCCATGTATCAGTCCTCCACGGCGGGAGTGTCGGCGTTGCGCGCGATGCCGTTGTCATCAATGATCGCGGCGACCGGCGTCACGGCCTGTCCCGGCCGGAGCGAGGACAGCCCATCCACGATCAGCCGATCGCCCTCGCTCAACCCCGAGCGCACGATCCATGCGTTTTCATAGCTTCCGTCGTCTTCCAGTGTGACCTGCTGCGCGGTGCCGTCTTCACCCACGATATAGGCCGTCAACTTGCCCGAGTTTCCCCGCGTGGCCGCCCGTTGCGGTACGAGAAAAGCCTGCATCGTGCCGATCACAACCTCCCCCCGCACGAACATCCCTGGGATGACCACATGATCGGGATTGTCAAATTTGAACCGGATGGTCACGGTGCCGGTCGTGGTCGAGACCGTGTTGCCGGCGGTGACCAACTTGCCAACACCTCGAAACACCTCTTCGTTTTCAAGCATCAAGGTCGCCTCAAGTGCGTCGTTCTGCTTGAGCGCACCTTCGGCAATGCCCTTGCGGACCGACAGAATGCGCGCGCTGGCCTCTACCGTGTCCACATAGATCGGATCGGCCTGTACGATAGTGGTCAAGGCGTCAGCCTGCCCCGCAGTCACAAGATCACCAACAGACACGGTCGCAACATCGGCACGCCCGGCAATCGGGCTTTTCACCGTGGTCCATGACAGTTCGATTTGTGCATAGTCCAGCGCAGCCTGCGCCGCGTCCAGCGTCGCCTTGGCCTCGGCCAGACTTGCGCGCGCGGCTTCAACCTCGGCCTCTGTATAGCCGCGACCGGCCAACTGCTCAGCGCGATCATAGGCGGACTGCGTCACCGCGAGGTTCGCCTCGGCCATCGCCACATTCGCCCGCGCCGTGGCCTCTGCCGCAACATAAGCGGAATCGTCGATCCGGAACAGCGGGTCGCCAACCTGAAGAAGCTGATCCGGCGTATAAAGAACCTCTTCGATAACGCCGCCCACACGCGGGCGCACCGCAACTTCCTGAAACGCGACAGCTCGACCCGGCGAGGTCACAACACGCGGAACATCTTGCAGTGTCAGTTCAACGACACCGACCTCGAGCGGCCCCATGTCCATGCCACCCGGCGGACCGAATTGCGCATTTGCAATCGTCGCAGACCCCGTCAGCGCGAGAACCGCACCCATCATTTTCCAAACGCTGACTTTCATTCGATTCTCGATCCTTGACTATCCGGCGATTTTGATGCCTGATACGCAAACATTGCACACTATGCAAGAATGTGGAAAATGACAGTTTCGTTACGAGAGAGACGAAGGCAACAGACCGCCCGCGATATTCAGATGGCAACACTGGAACTGGCGGTTCAGCACGGGCTGGATAAGGTCACCACCGAAGAGATCGCCGAGTTGGCAGGCGTCAGCACGCGAACCTTCTTCAATTATTACACAAACAAGGAAGCCGCCGCTGTTGGCGCTCCGCCGCCCTTCCGGGAGACGGACAAGGAGGCGTTATGCGCAGGCGTCGGCACCCTGGCGGAAGATGCCAAACGGTTTCTGGACCGCTACATGGAGTATTTGGTCAGGGATGAGCCCATCATCAGGAAGATTGGGGGCGTTCTGCAATCAAACGAGAAGGCGCGCGGCATCCTCGATGGAATCCTGATGATGCAACGCAGAGAACTCACGGATTGTTTGTGCAAGCGCGTTCACGATCGTCAAGCCGCTGGCGCGCTCGCCAGTGCAATGACTGGTGCGATAGGGCGGGCGATTTTCCTGTGGAACAATGAGGAAAACCTCTCACTTAATGCGGCGCTGGACATCGTATGGGACGGCCTGATCGAAGCCTCGAACATTTTGGCGTCGACTTGGAGGGACTGATAAATCGGCCGACGCGCCCTTGTCTGGATGACATTATGGTTGTTGATCAACCTCTGGGTGCCGGAAAGCATGAACGACCGGTCTGGTGACGCTGCGCTGCGGCGAGAACCGTCACTCTCTTAGGCCGCTGAGGGCCGTTCCGCAACGACGTGACGTGGGTAGACCGGTCATGCTATTGCGAAACGGAGAAGGGTAGCAGAGAGCCCAATTCGACGAATGCTGCACTTGAAAGTCTGTTGCTTGCTTTTGACCTGAACCCGAAGTCTGATCCAGCTTTGCGCGCAGGCTTTGGGGTTGTGCTGAGCTACCTAAATCGTCCCCGTTCGGGGCTGGGCTGTCCGGACTTTTGGACGGGCTCTGCACAAATTTGGACGAGATTTAGGGGCTTTGAGCACAGTAAATCTTTGAAACGATTTAGGAGGCACAAGGCCAAGCTACAGAATGGCTCTGGACTTACAAAAACGAGCAACCAGCATGGGCATTGGCGGCTTCACACCCGCAATGAAGCTGAAAATGGCTGCGTAAGTTCTACGACCAAATCCCGTTAAAATCGGGAGGATTACCACCCCTGGAAGGTCGATCATGGTCTCGGACATCGTGCTCTCCTTCATTGTCATCGGTCTTTGAACAACCTCAGACTACGAAGAAGCGCGGTGGCCGCCAGCCGCGCCGCGCGCTGCGCCAATGGCTTCGCGCGCGGCCTGCTACACCATCCCCCGAGGCACCACCCTTTCCTGCAGGGCCTTCATGGTATAGGAGGCCAGTCGGCATTGAGAAAAGCAGGTTTATGTTCGACAATTCTGAGAATTCTGAGCAACCCCAAGAAACGCGCGCGTCGAAAGACTGGGTCAAGGTACTTTCAAACTACCGCGAACCCAGCTCTTATCGCAGCGCGTACGAACTTGTAGTCACCGTCGGACCTTTCCTTCTTTTGTGGAGCATCGCGTGGTGGTCTTTGTCGGTCAGCTACTGGCTTACCTTCGCAATTTCCCTGGTCAACGCAGCCTTTCTTTTACGCCTTTTTGCCATCCAGCACGACTGCGGGCACGGGGCGTTTTTCAAGAATCGGACTGTCGGCGATTGGCTCGGGCGGGTGCTGGGCGTGCTGACCCTGACGCCCTATGATGTCTGGCGGCGAACGCATTCAATTCACCACAGCTCCTCCGGGAACCTCGGGCGGCGCGGGATTGGCGATATTCACACATTGACGGTCGCGGAGTACCAGGATCTGACGCCGCTCAACCGCTTGATGTACCGGCTTTACCGAAACCCCATAGTGTTATTTGGTTTCGGCCCGGGATACCTGTTCCTTTTTCAAAATCGCTTGCCTTTGGGCCTCATGGCCAGTGCCCGGTATTGGGTCAGTGCCATGGCCACCAATGCAGCTATCCTTGTTGGGTTGCTGATCATCATGTATTTTGGCGGCTTGATGCCGATCCTGCTGATCTTCCTGCCCACGACACTTCTGGCGGCAACCGCGGGGATGTGGCTCTTTTACGTGCAGCATCAATTTGAGGACACGCATTGGGACGTCGAAGACGACTGGCAACTGCATGACGCCGCTCTTCGAGGCAGTTCGCATTACGTGCTTCCGCCGTTGCTGCAATGGCTGAGCGCCAATATCGGAATTCACCATGTCCATCACCTTTATAGCCGTATTCCGTTCTATCGACTGACCGAGGTGCTGCGCGATCACGCGGAACTTGCCGACGGCAATCGGATGACGATCAGGGAAAGCCTTGGGAACGCACGACTGCATCTCTGGGATGAAAGGACTCAACGTCTGCTGTCGTTTTCGCAGGCTCAAGCTCGTTATCGCTAAGTCAGAGAAGGTCAGGCGCCAGATTCGTGAGATGCCCTTCGAAGCCAATATTTTCCATTGGGATGAAGGATGGCGCGCGATGCAAGAAAGTCAGTAATATATCGGACACTTCCTGTTCACAAGCAGCTCAAAATTGCTGCTGCGGCGAATGGCCGGTCTGGTGAAGCTGCACCGCAGCGCTCGGCCACGAGGCGAACGGCATCTGTGGGTGGCTCCTGCATTGCAAGAGTTTTCTGGTGATTTTTGCGGTCGTTTTTGTCAGTACTGTCGTCTGTTCGGCCTGTTTATGCGGTGGTGTTCCGCTGGCCTTGATGAATTCCGCGAGCGAGGTTCCAATCGGCTCATCGGCCTCGAAGGGCCGCTGCCATTCCCGGAGTGTCCTTGCTCTTGGTTGACTTACTTCCGCATCATCACTTCAACGTCTTGCATCTCTTGGCGGCTGGCGCGGTCAGAACGCGGGCTGCCGGTATTCCTGTTTCTTTGTCAGCATCGCCCAGATGCCCCGTGCCGCTTTGTTCGCCATGGCGGTCGTTGCCAATCGAAATGGCTTGTCTGCAATGATCTTCGCCGTCCACAGATCAACCTTTTCCGGCGCACGTTTCGCCATCACCGCGCGCGATGTCATGCCGACGACCAGAAGCTTGCGAATGTAGCGGTCACCCTGCTTGGTGATCTTGCCAAGACGTTCCTTGCCGCCGCTGGATTTGTTGAGCGGGGTGAGCCCAAGCCACGCCGCCAGGTCACGTCCGGTTCGGAACTGTTTTGCATCGCCAATCGTTGCGACAATCGCTGACGCCGTGATCGGCCCGATGCCAGGCATGCGCATCAATCGGCGTGCGTCTGCACTCAGCAGGGCATGTTGCTCGATCATCTTCGAATAGCCTTCGATGCGTTCGTTCAGGCCAATGAACTGATAGCATTGGATACCGAGCATGCCGTTGGCGATCTCGGGCATGTCCGGGTGATCGCCAGCCAGGTGACGCTTCGCGAAAGCTGTCACCGCTTCGATCCCGATCGGCAGGATATGCCCAAACTCGCGCAAGAGGCTGCGTAACATATTGGCCAGTTGGGTGCGCTGCCGGACGGCCAGGTCGCGGGTCCGATGGAGTGAAAGGATAGCCTGCTGTTCCTCCGTTTTGATCTCGACGAAGCGCATGGTCGGGCGGCGGACCGCTTCACAGATCGCCTCCGCATCCACGGCGTCGTTCTTGCCGCGCTTCACATAGGGTTTGACGTATCCGGCGGGCATGAGCTTTACGTCGTGACCAAGCTTGCGCAGCTGGCGTCCCCAGTGATGGGACGATCCGCAGGCTTCCATTCCGACCGTGCAAGGTGGCAGCGTCTCAAAGAATGCGAGCAACTTCGCGCGTTTGATGGCCTTATTGAAGATCACGCGGCCGTTCTCCGAAATGCCGTGCACCTGAAAAACGTCCTTGGCCAGATCGAGGCCGACTGTCTTTACTGTCATTGGGTGGCTCCTTTCCTTGCAGTCGTTGACAACTGCACTTTGGCACATTCGATGCCGGTGGAGCAGGAGCCACCCACCTCATCCGCTTCGGGCGGATTTTATTGAAAAGCTCTTTCTTGATCGAAGTCTGAACTGCTGATTCAATTCCTGTAATCGAGGGGGGGACCGGCGATGATGGGGCCGAGGCAGGAAGCGCAACCGGCGCTGTTCTACGAGTTCTCGCTTGAGGACCATGTCCCACGGGATCATCTGCTGCGCTCCATCGACCGGTTCGTCGATCTTGGCGGCATCCGCAGGCATTTTGCGGAGTTCTACAGCCACACGGGCCGCCCCACCGTCGATCCCGACCTGCTAATCCGCATGCTCCTGGTCGGCTATTGCTTCGGCATCCGGTCGGAACGGCGGCTATGCGAAGAGGTGCATCTGAACCTGGCGTATCGTTGGTTTTGCCGTCTCGATCTGGGCGACCGTGTCCCGGACCATTCCACCTTCTCGAAGAACCGGCATGGCCGCTTCCGCGACAGCGAATTGCTGCGCCACCTGTTCGAGATGACCGTCGCACGCTGCATTGAAGAGGGATTGGTCAGCGGTCAGCGCATGGCGATTGATGCGAGCTTGATCGAGGCGGATGCCAACAAGCAGAACTCGACGTCGAAGGAGGACTGGGACGTCTCGCAGATTGATCCAGCCGATGCGCCCCGCGCCGTGCGCGAGTATCTTGACACACTGGACGAGGCCGCCTTCGGCGCCGGCAAGCCAGTGCCTCTCGTGGCATTGCTTTGCAATGCACTGCCGGTAACAGACGGCAGCGCGCAAGGGACCGGCATTCTTCAGCTATTCCGACAACTACCTGATCGACACGGATCACGGCGTGATCGTCGATGTCGAGGCGACAAGATCAATCCGGCAAGCAGAACTCGGCTCGACCAAGACCATGCTGGATCGGGTGAGGACCAGGTTCGACCTGCATCCCGAACGCCTGATCGCCGACACCGCGTATGGCACCGGCTCGATGCTGGGCTGGCGGGTCGACCGCAAGATCGCCCCGCACATCCCGGTCCTCGACAAGTCTGGCCGCAGCGATGGCACCTGGAGCCGGGCGGACTTCGAGTGGGACGCCGAGAAAGACCAATACGTCTGCCCTGAGGGCCAGACACTAAAGCAGATTCGTAGGAACTATTCCGACCCAAACCGGGGGCCAACCAATGGAGGTCGGGCCAAATACCGTGCCCTGAAACTGACCTGCCAGGCCTGCCCGTCGAAACAGAAATGCTGCCCGAACGCCGATGCCAGATCCATCACCCGCGAGGAACACGAAGACGCCCGCCAAGTCGCGCGCGACATCGCCAAAACCAAGCAATACGACATCTCGATGAAGCTCCGAAAGAAGGTCGAGATGCTCGTCACACACCTCAAGCGCGTCCTCGGCCTCGGACGGCTCAGATTGCGCGGCCCATGCGGCGCAAATGACGAATTCCTGCTCGCCGCCACCGCCCAGAACCTCCGCAAATTGGCGAAGATCTTTCCTGCACCGCAGCAAACGCGCCAAGCCTGACGGAAAGGCACTCGCGCCGCTGTCGGATGCCAGGTTTCTGCGAAAGCGAACGAGTGCTTTTTCGCATAACCGGCGGATTTTGTTGAAAAAGTCGGCCTGAGAACGTGTTTTGGGCTGCCCTCATCCTCGAGTGTCACCGTTTGGTTCGGGCAATCGCCCGTCGCGCCGCCTTTTGGCGTTTATCTGGCCGCTTAGATCATGCCGCGGCCTCCGAGTTGGCGCACTGCTGCCGCAGCTTCGCGAGTTTTCGGAGGTTCTGGGCGATGGCGGCGAGCAGGAATTCGTCCTTGGCGCCATTGGGGCCGCGCAGGCGTAGCCGGTTTAGGCCGAGGATGCGCTTCAGATGGGCGAAGAGCATCTCTACTTTCTTCCGCTTGTCTCGGGATACCTTGTAGGCCTTGGTCTTGCGGCATTCGCGGGCGAACTCGCGTGCTTCCTCGTGGGGTTCTCGGGTGACGTATCGGGCCTCCGCTTTCGGGCAGCAGATTTCTTTGGATGGACAGGCTTGGCATGTCGCCTTCAAGGCACGATATTTCTTCCGCCCTCCGGTGTCCTGCCCCCGGTTCGGATCGGAGTAGTTCCGGCGATATTGCTTGAGGGCGTGACCCTCGGGGCAGATGTATTGATCATTCGCCTCGTCCCATTCGAAGTCGGACCTGGACCAGGTGCCATCGGTCCGCTCTGATTTGTCGATGACAGGGATGAAGGGGATGATGCTGCGCTTCTCGACCAGCCATCCAAGGTTCTCGGCATTGCCGTAGGCGGTGTCCACTGCCCGGCAGTGCATCGCGCAGCGATGTCACGAGAGGGGCAGTCAGCCAATCCGGTCTGATCCCGAACCGTTTCTCGGTTCTGTCGAGCATCGTGCGCGACGCCCCAACCTCAGCCTGCCGGATTGCCCGTGTCGCCTCAACATCCATGATGACCGAGCTCTTGGTGTCGATCAGGTAGTTGGTCGCATAGGCAAAATACGGGCGGCTTTCCTAGGCGCGGGTCCATTGCGCAGCCGGATCGGACCTGGTCACGACTTCGGCTGGACCGGTGATGCGGCTCCGAAGGCGGCATCGTCGAGTGTTTCCAGATATTCGCGTGCCGCCCGGTTTCCGGCCTCGCGCGCGACCTCCGGGCTCCAGTCTTCGGCCGCAATAGACCGGACCTTATTGGCGTCAGCCGGGATCAGGCTTGCGTCGACGGCCAATCCTTCACCCGCGACCAGATCCTCTCTCAGGCAGCGTTCGACAGTTGCCTCGAATACCTTCCGGAGCAGATCACTGTCACGGAACTTGCCATGACGATACCGGGAAAAGGTCGAATGATCCGGCACCTTCCCTTCCAGACCCAAACGGCAAAACCAGCGGTATGCAAGGTTCAGATGGACCTCATCGCAAAGGCGCCGCTCTGAACGGATTCCCATGACATAACCGATGACCAGCATCCGGATGATCAGCTCAGGATCGATCGAGGGACGCCCCATGTGGCTGTAGAACGGGCGCACGACTTCCCGCATGCCATCCACGTCGAGGAACCGGTCGATCTCGCGAAGCATATGACCGGAAGGAACATGACGCTCCAGATCGAAGACATAGAACAACTGTGCCGGTGCCGTTTGGATGCCCATCATGACGAAATCCTCCAATCCCCTCATAATCCAGTGAATCAAAGGACTTGCCGCACTGCAACAAAGACTTTTTCAACATGGTGTAATCTGAATCCGGCACTGCAAATCAGCTGGTAGACTGTACCG
This sequence comes from Antarctobacter heliothermus, assembly GCF_002237555.1. NCBI lineage: Bacteria > Pseudomonadati > Pseudomonadota > Alphaproteobacteria > Rhodobacterales > Roseobacteraceae > Antarctobacter > Antarctobacter heliothermus. The sequence continues at coordinate 4,027,830 of NZ_CP022540.1, forward strand.
GCAACCAATTGGAGGAGCAGATAAATGGAATATTTTGCTGGTTTGGATGTCTCGATGGAAGAGACGCATATTTGTGTGCTGGATCGCGATGGCACCTGAGATATGCGCAGAAGTTGGTGACGCGTGATCAGGCGGCGTTTTGAAGTTGGCGGACGCCGTCGCGGAACTCAACCCCGCTGATGACCTCCGGGAGGCGATTCCGCCCGTCGAGTTTTCGCCATTTCGTCTGAGCAGACATCATCAGCCGGAAAGCCATGGCGAGCCCAGTCTTGCGGCTGAGGCAGCCCTTGGTGCGTTTCGTCCTGTGTCTGACGGTGGCGAACGTGCTCTCGATCGGATTTGACGTCCGGATGTGTTTCCAGTGTTCGGCCGGGTAGTCGTAGAAGGTCAGTAGTGCATCCCGATCCTTGACCAACTTGGCGACTGCCTTGTCCCATTTCACGCCGTAGGCATCGACGAAGAAGTCGAAGGCGGCCGACGCCGCGGCTCGGGTTTCGGCCTGCCAGATGTCGTGCAGGTGCGCCTTGGCCTTGGCTTGCACCGATTTCGGCAGCGCGTTGAGCACGTTCATGGTTTTGTGGAGCCAGCACCGCTGCTCCTGTGTCGAGGGGAAGACCTCGCGCAGTGCCGCCCAGAACCCCAGGGCGCCGTCGCCTATGGCGAGCTTGGGATCCTGCTTCAGTCCGCGGCGTTTGAGATCGAGCAGAACCTCGCGCCAACTCTGAGTGCTTTCGCGGAAGCCGTCGGTCATGGCCAGCAGCTCCTTGCGGCCGTATTCATCCGCACCCACGATCACCAAAACGCATTGTTTTTCCTCGGCCCTTCGCGGCTTGAAATAGACGCCGTCGGCCCAGATGTAGAGAAACCGCCGGGTGCCGAGGTCACGCTTTTCCCAGGCCTCGTACTCGGACCACCAGTCCGCTTTCAGCCGCGTGATCGTAGTGGCCGAGAGGCCCTTGGCGTGTGGCCCCAGCAGGGCGGCAAGCGCCTCACTGAAATCGCCGGTGGACACGCCCTTCAGGTAAAGCCAGGGCAGCAGCTCTTCGACCGACTTTGCCTTGCGCAGATACCGCGGCAGGATGCTGGGCGTGAACGCGATCTTGTCCGTGCCCGGCTTGCGGTCCCGCACACGCGGCACCGTCACGGCAACAGGCCCGACACCGGTCAAAATCTCACGCTCGGGCAGGTGCCCATGACGAACCAGTCTTGCGCGACCATCCTCAAGCTTGTGATCGGCAAAGGCGCCAAGCAGCGTGGACAGTTCCGCCTCAATCGCCTGCTCGATCAGCTTGCGCGCGCCGTCCCGGATGAGGTCGGTCAGCGGGTCCGGCGAAATCCCGGATGGATCAGATAGCTGGGTGATGGTATTCTCTTGCATGTGGCATATCCCTTTCTCGGTTGAGAATTGACGGCGCTTCGACACCGCCATGATATGTCGCCCCTCAGGGCATCACCAACTTTCGCGCATATCTCATGGCACCTTGATCCGAGAAGGTAAGGCGCGTTCCTCGCCAGATGCGATTAGTGATTTTCTCGCGGCCGGTCCAACTTGTGTAGGCGTTGTGTTTGAGACCGGCAGGATGGCACCGATGCTATACCATGGACTTACTGAACGCGGCATTCCAGTCCAGTGCATTGAAAGCAGGCAAGCCTATCAAGCCCTTAAATCTCTGGCGGGACACAAGTCTGATCGCAATGACGCGCGCGGCCTGGCCCATCTGGCGCGGACCGGGTTCTACAAACCTACCCATGTCAAATCGCTGTCTGCTCATGCGATACGGTCACTGATCGCAGCACGCAAGAAACTGGTCGGGCAGCGCGTGACGATCGACAATCAGATCCGTGGGCTGGTGGTCGTATTTGGTGTACGGTTGCCACGGGCACTGTCGCCTGCATTCAAAGATGCCGCTCTGAAAGTGAGTAATGGGGTTCCAGGTCTTCATGCTGCATTGAACGGATTGTTTGCAGCGCGTGAAGCAATATTGGCGGCCGTTGCTGCAATTGATGCCGATGTTAAAAAGACGGCCCGTAAATCCAAAACCTGCTCACGTCTTATGACCGTCCCAGGTGTCGGGCCGATCACGGCACTGGCTTTTGCGGCCGCAGTAGATGATCCGTCGAGGTTCCGACGATCGCGCGATGTCGGGCCGTACCTTGGGCTTGTCCCAAGGCGGCATCAGTCCGGAGAAGTAGACTATGTCGGCAGCATCTCGAAACGGGGTGATACCAGGGTCCGAACGCTCCTGTACGAGGCGGCCAATGTCATGCTGACGAGGTATGCTGGCCCGCTCAAATTGAAGGAATGGGCGCTTGCGACTGGTGCGCGCTCAACAATGAGGAAGGCACGTGTGGCCCTGGCCGGACGACTCGCTATTGTCCTGCACGCGATGATGCGCGACCAAACCGAATTCCAGTTCGTGTAAGGATCACCAGAGAGACAATCACGAGGATTCCAATATCAAAGTTCCCATCTGGGACGATGCCCGAGGGAGGGCGTGAGACACGGCGTCGATTCTGTAGCAACAACCAAGACCAACGGTATGATTGCGGTTTCCACCTAGCCGACCCACACCCAGCCAACCCCATTATGAACCCAAGAGTTCGAAGAGAACAAAGGCAACCTCTGACATTACAGTACGATATTAGGAAACTCGCATTGACGGATTAGAGAACAGAACCGGCGGGAGGCCGCCGTTCGCTGCGGGCGCAAGCCCGTAGTGATGATTTCGTCAAAGCGGGCCTTTGTTTTACTTCAGCAATCGCAGACCAGCTCAAATGCTCCACGGCGATGATGACCTGCTCCACTGCTCCACTACTCAAAAAACTGCGACATCTCGAGGACGAAGCGAGAAGACACGGATCAGTTCTTTCCGGAGCGGATGTTGGTGTGAGCAGGCAATTCTGGATGACAGTGTCGACCGACCCTGCCCGCAGAGCCCCATGATGAAGTATAGCGAAGACAGCGCTGTCTCTCGGCCCAGGTTATCTCAGCGACAGGCTAAAGCCTGAGAGATGAATGCGGACGCCACGACGCCATCAATCAGCAGCGAACCTGTCCGAGCCGAAAGCCTACGACGAAGGCGGGACATTCCGGCGCAACCAAGAACGACGGCGTCGGCACCAGCAACTTCCGCATTGGCAATGGCCATCGCAAGGCGGTCTTCCACATCCTGCCCGCCCCGTTCGACCTCCAAGACCGGAAGACCGGAGGCAAATACCCCGACACAGGCCCGGCGAAAGCCATAGCAGTCCACGTTCGTCTCGATCACCGGCACAGAGACGTCGAGTGTCGTCACGATTCCGAAGCGGTCACTTTGCAGCGACGCAAGCGACATTGCGGCCTGTCCGATGCCGATAACCGGGCAATGCGCTGCGGCCTGAAGTGGACCCAGACCGGTATCATCGAAACAGCCGATGACAATTGCATCCGCTGCAGCTGCCCGTGCTTCCGGAAGCAATGCCAACAGACCTTCAACAGCAGCCTCTCCATCCTCCGGCCCCTGAATCGACGGCGGCCCGAGATGGTTGGTCCACCCCAAAACTTCGTCGCCCCGTGCGGTTTCGCGCGCGACCGATACCATGCTATCGGTCATCGCCTCGGTGGAATTCGGGTTCATGTAGAGCAGGCGCACGTTCAGGCCTGCGACCGTGCATGGCAGGCCCAATCATGCAGGATCTTTGTGGCCTCGGCGTCCAAGTGTTGCTCGGCTGGCATGATCCGGTCCGCAACCGCGAGTCCGCATTCGTGAGTCAATCGTTCGACATCCACCGGAAAGCGGGCGGCCTCGGGCAGATCGGCAATGGCGTCACCGGCCTGCGCCATGTCGGCGGCAAAATACAGCGCAGCAATCCCGGCGATGTTCATGGCCGCCACGCAGAGCGCGCAGGGCTCGCAACTGGAGTACAGGTCACAGCCACGCAGGTCGACCGTTTCAAGGTTGCGACAGGCGTCGCGGATCGCTTCGGTTTCGCCATGCGAGGTCGGGTCGTGGTTCATCACCGAACGGTTGATCCCCTCGCCGACGATCTTGCCGTCTTTGACGATGACCGCGCCGAAGGGTTCGGTGCCCGGGGTGTCGAGCGCCTGTGTCGAAATCTCGATGGCGCGGCGCAGGAAGGTTTCATTGTACATCGGGGGATCCTTCTTCGGCAGCGAAACAGGCAACGCGGCGATTGTGGACATGGGCGCGCCGCTGCGGGCGTTCCGACTTGCAGCGGTCAAAGGCCAGCGGGCAACGCGGGTGAAAGCTGCAACCCGAGGGCGGCGAGACCGGCGACGGCACCTCGCCTCCCATAGGGGACCGGTCGCGCTTTGGCGCTTCGAGGTCAGGGATCGTGTCGAGCAGCAGGCGCGTATAGGGGTGCAGCGGGTTGGAAAAGAGATCGGCGGTCGGCTGGATCTCGACGATGCGGCCAAGGTACATCACCGCAATCACATCGGCCATGTGGCGCACGACGCTCAGGTCGTGGCTGATGAAGAGATAGGTCAGGTCCATCTCCGTCTGCAGTCGCTTCATCAGGTTCAGCACCTGCGCCTGAACCGAGACGTCCAACGCCGAGGTGGGTTCGTCGCAGACCAGAAACTCCGGCTCGCCTGCCAGCGCGCGGGCGATGGAGATGCGCTGACGCTGGCCGCCGGAGAACTCGTGCGGGAACTTCAGACCGTCGGCGGGGGCCAGCCCTACGGTGCGCAAAAGTTCATCCACACGGGCCGACACCTCGGCCTCGGGCGTATCCGGCTTCAGGGTGCGCAGCGGCTCCGCGATGATCCGGGCCACGCGCCAGCGCGGGTTGAGGCTGGCAAAGGGGTCCTGAAAGATCATCTGCAGCCGGTCGCGGTCGCCGTGGAACCGGATGCTGCCACCCGAAGGCGGATGAAGCCCGGTGACCAGCTTGGCGATGGTGCTCTTGCCACAGCCGGACTCCCCCACCAGCGCGAGGGTCTGACCACGCTGGATGATGAAATCGACGCCGTCGACGGCGCGCAGGGTCTTGCGCGGCTTGCGTTCGATCAGACGGTTGAGCCAGGGGGCGGAGACGTCGAAGCGGCGCTCCAGCGCGTCGACCTCGAGGATGGCATTGGGGCGGAGGGTCATGCGGCTTCTCCCTGGTCGACGGTGCCGGTCTGCGCCAGCCAGCAGGCGGCGTCGGAGCTTTCGCCACTCGCAATGCGCGGCACGTCCTTGCGGCAGCGCGGCCCGGCATGGGCGCAGCGCGGATTGAAGGCGCAGCCCGGCGGAATGGCGTTGAGCCGGGGCATCGCGCCGGGGATCATCTGAAGTTCCTCAACCTCCCGGCGCAGCGAAGGGATCGAACCCATCAGCCCGGTGGTATAAGGGTGGCGCGGGCGGCGCACGAGGTCATCGACGCTGCCGATCTCGGCCAGCCGCCCGGCATACATCACCGCCACGCGGTCGGCGGTCTCGGCGATTACGCCCATGTCGTGAGTCACCAGCATCACCGCCGTGCCCCGTTCGCGGCAGAGCCGTTTGAGCAGCGCGGTGATCTGCGCCTGAATCGAAACATCCAGCGCTGTGGTGGGTTCATCCGCGACGATCAGTTCTGGCTCCGCGCACAGCGCCAGCGCGATCACGATGCGCTGCCGCATGCCGCCCGAGAACTGATGCGGATAGCTGTCGATGCGCTCTTCCACCGCCGGGATGCCGACTTCGCGCATCAGTTCCTTGGCGCGTTCGCGGGCCTGCGGTTTCGTCAGGTCGGTGTGCAGGCGGATGGTTTCCACCAGTTGGTCGCCGACGCGGAACAGCGGGTTGAGCGAGGTCAGCGGATCTTGAAAGATCGCACCGATGCGACGGCCACGCACGGCCTGCATGGCGCGGTCGTCGAGGGCGTCGATCCGGTCGCCTGACAGATGAATGGTGCCAGCGGCAATGCGGCCAGGCGGCTCGAGCAGCCCGAGGATCGACATTCCGGTCATCGACTTTCCGGCACCGGATTCACCAACCACGCCGAGGATTTCGCCGCGGCGGATTTGCAGCGAGATATCGTCGACGGCGGTCAGCACGCCCTTTCGGGTGGGAAATTCGACGCGCAGGTTCTGCACATCAAGAACGACATCGCTCATGGCGCGGCCCTCTCGTAGCTGGGGGTAAAGATTTCGGACACCGGCGGGTGGCCGGTGGTGCGGTCGGAATACTTGGCGATCAGCCCGTCGAATTGCGCCTGCGCGCGGGCAGCATCGGCGGTCTCATCAATGCCGGGGATCACCCCATCGGCCATCACCTGCCGCCCGTCGATCCAGACATCGCGCACGTCGCGCCCCGAGGCGGCGGTCATCAGCGTCTGCACTGGATCGGGCGTCTGCAAGCTATGGCGCAGGTCGATCACGGCGATATCGGCCTTGGTTCCGGGGGCAAGGCGGCCCAGATCGGGCCGGTTCAGCGCGTCAGCACCGCCCAGCGTGGCGGCGTCGAACATGTCTTCGGAGCGGATCGCCTCCATACCCTCGGCCAGCCGCGCGGTCATCATTCCGACCTGCATGTTGAGGATCATGTCGGCGGGGTGCGTGTCGGTGCCAAGGCCGATATTGATGCCCTTGGCGCGGACCTTGGGGAAACTCTTCAGCATCCCGCCATGGCGCGCGGCGACAAGGGGGCAATGGACAAGCGTGGCCCCTGCCCCGGCGATCAGGTCGAATTCTGCCTCCGTCGCCTGCGTGCCATGCGGCAACAGCCAGTTCCGGCGCAGCGCACCGATGCGCTGGAGCCATTCGATCGGCGCGCAGTCGTGCTGTTCACGCACCAGCTGCAGTTCGATGGGCGACTGGCTGCAATGCTGGCGCACGGGCGCCCCCATGTCCGTGGCGATCCCGGCGGTGCGTTGCAGCAGCGTCTTGGTGCAGGTCTCGATCCGGTCGGGGGCGAACATCGCGCGGATGCGGCCCCCCGCGATACCGTCGATGCGCCGCGCAAAATCGGCCGCTGCCGCCAGCCCCTCCAACCCGCGCGCCTCATCAAAGACCGCGCGGATGTTACCGGCCTCATCCGTCACCTGCCCGCCGGTGCGATAGGCGGGGCCGAGGTAGACCCGCAGCCCGAGGTCTTCGGCCGCTGCTGCCGCCGCTTCGAACTCCGCGACAGTCTCGCCCCATTCGCGGTAGAACAGTGAGGCGATGGGCAGCGCCGTGGTGATGCCGTTTCGGATCAACTGCGCGAAAGCATGGCGTTTTTGAAAGGCCAGTTCCTCGGGGTCATACATCTCGTATGGCCCACGTTCGATGTAGCTCTCGGGCCAGACCCGGCCCTTCTTCCACGCGGGTCCGTTGTCATAGCCCAGGATCGTGGTGTCGAGATCGGACAGCGCGTCGAGATCGATGAACCCGGGCGAGATCACCGCCGCGCCATAGTCTATCCGCCGTGCGACTTCGCCTTCGAAAGAGGCGCCAACATGCAGCACCTCGGTCCCCTCGATCACTGCCACGCCGTTTTCATGCACGACGTGGCGGCCATCGTGGTGACCGATCACCCATTGGGCGGAAAGGAGCGTCCGACCCTGCATCGCGCTGTCCATCATGGTGCCTCGATCACGCAGGCGCCGTCACGGGCGATAACTGCGCCGCCCTTGAGCACCAGCTTGCGCGGCGCGTGAGTGACCACAGCCTCTGCCAGGGTCTCGCCCTCGACCAGCAGGCAGTCGGCGCGACATCCCACGTCCAGACCGTAGCCCTCGACCCCCATGATCGCGGCCCCGCCAAAGGTGCAGATCTCCAGCGCCAGTTCCACCTCGTCATCACGGCGCAGGTTGTTGCGCATCCCGATCTGCATCGCCTTTTCCAGCATGTCCGAGTTGCCATATGGCCCCCAGGTGTCGCGGATACCGTCACAGCCCGCGCCGGTAAGGATGCCAAGCGCCTTCAGCTCTTTGACCGCAGGCACCGGGGCCGAGGCGGGCGCGGTTGTCAGGATGTGAATGCGGTTTTCGGCCAACGTCTCCTGCAGACCCGCCACATAGGCGCGATCCACCGCGCCGAGGCAGAAGGCATGGGAAACCGACACCTTGCCCTGCATCCCCAGTGCCACGGTGCGGTCGATGATTTCCTCCATCGAGAACCAGCCAAGCGCGTCACGTTCGTGCAGGTGAATGTCCACCGGCTTGCCGTGTTTCTCGGCCAGCGCAAAGACCGTATCGAGATGCCCCTTTGGGTCATGCTCCATACCGCAGGGATCGATACCGCCCACCAGGTCCGCGCCCAGCGCCAGCGCCTCATCCATCAGCTCGGCGGTGCCGGGGCGGGTCATCATTCCGGACTGCGGGAAGGCCACGATTTGGATGTCGACCATCCCGGCCAGTTTTTCGCGCGTGGCCAAAACGCCTTCGATCCCGGCCAGCCCGTGGTGCGTATCGACATCGACATGGCTGCGGATGTGGGTGCAACCGTGCGACATGGCCAGGATGGCGTGGCGCTCGCTCTGCACCTGCGGATCAAGGCCAAGCGAAACCTTCACCTCGCGCTCGTTGTTGATTTTGTCGATCAGGCGCGGGCCGACCTCGTTGCGATACCACGGCAGGCCCAGCAGCGACTTGTCGAGATGGGTATGCGCCTCGATCAGGCCGGGGATCAGGATGCGCCCGCCGCCGTCGATCACCTCGGCACCCTCGGGCGGGTCGGCCACGAACGCGCCATTGGCGATATACAGGTCAGTAGCGGGGCCGCCCATCGGGCGCACGTTCTTGAGAGTCTTCGAAGTCACTTTGGTCACCGCAGTTTGGGGTTGAGCGCATCGCGCAGCCAGTCGCCGATCATGTTGACCGAGAGCACGATCAGGCAGAGCTGGATCGAGGGGAAAACGACAATCCACCACAGGCCCGAAAAGAGGTATTGGTTGCCGATCCGGATCAGCGTGCCAAGCGAGGGCTGATCGGGCGGCATGCCCACGCCGAGAAAGGACAGCGTCGCCTCGGACAGGATCGCAAGACCGAAGTTCAGCGTCGCCGCCACCATGATCGGCGTCAGGCAGTTGGGCAGGATGTGGTGCAGCATGATGCGCCAGGGTTTCACCCGGATCAGCTTGGCCGCCTGAACGTATTCTTTCTTCGCCTCGACCATGGCTGAGGCGCGCACCGTGCGGGCGTATTGCACCCAGGACGGAACGGCGATGGCCACAATCAGGATCGGCGCGGCCAGCACGTCCTTCAGGCCCGTGGGCAGCGACGCGCTGGCGATGGCGGTGATCAGGATGGCGATCAGGATGAACGGCATCGACAGAAGGACATCGCCCACGCGCATGATCACATTGTCGATCCAGCCACCAAAGTAACCCGCCACCAGCCCCAGCGCGAGGCCCACGGCCAGTGCCAGCATCACCGAGGCGAAGCCGATGATCAGCGAGATCCGCGAACCATAGAGCACCGCTGACAGGATATCGCGGCCCTGCGTGTCGGTGCCCAGCAGGTAGGGCCATTGGCCGCCCGCCTCCCAGATCGGCGGGATCTCGGAGTTCCAGAGTTCCAGCGCGGCCAGGTCATAGGGGTTCTGCGGCGTGATCAGCGGCGCAAGGAATGCCGTCAGCGCCACCAGCAGCAACAGCACCGCGGCAAAGATCGCCGAAGGATGCGCGCGGAAAGAGTACCAAAGGTCGCTTTCGCGCAACTTGGTCAGCCGCGAGGGGCGCACCGGGGCGTCGGCCGTGGTCAGGGGAATAGACTTTTGCATCGGGCTCTCCGGTTCAGCCATTGCCACGGGCACTGTCGTCGCGCAGGCGCGGATCGACCCAGGCATAGGTGATGTCGACAAGTGTATTCAGGACGACGAAAATCAGCGAAACGATCAGCAGGTAGGCGGCCATCACCGGCAAGTCGACGAAGGTGACCGCCTGGATGAACAGCATCCCCATGCCCGGCCATTGGAACACCGTCTCGGTCACAAGGGCAAAGGCGATCAGGTTGCCGATCTGCATGCCCGTCAGGGTGATCACCGGCATCAGGCAGTTGCGCAGCGCGTGGCGCCATTGCACCCGCCGGGTGGGCACCCCGCGAGCGCGGGCGAACTTGATGTAATCAGCGCGCAGGGTCTCCAGCATCTCGGCCCGGACCAGCCGCATCACCAGCGTCACCTGAAAGGTCGAGAGCGAGACCGCCGGCAGCACCAGCGCCGCCCGCCCCGAGGGGGTCAGCAATCCGGTCGACCACCAGCCGATGTCCACCGTCTCGCCCCGCCCGAAGGCCGGCAGCCAGCCCAGCGAGACCGAGAATGCGAGGATCAGCAGGATGCCTACCACGAAACTTGGCAGGGACACCCCGATGATGGACCCGAGTTGCAACATGTTGGCCAATCGGCTGTCGCGATGAACCGCCGTGATCACCCCGGCGGGGATGCCCACCACAAGCGAGATCACCGTGGCCACCAACACCAGCTCAAAAGTTGCCGGGAACCGCTCCTTGATCAGCACCATCACGTCTTGCTGGTTGCGATAGGAGATCCCAAAATCGCCCTGCACCGCATTGGTGACAAAGCGGGTGTACTGGGTGACGAAGCCGTCATTCAGCCCCAGCCGTTCGCGTAACTCGATCCGGTCCTGCTGGGTGGCCTGTTCGTTCACCATCATTTCGACCGGATCACCGAAGAACCGGAAGATCACGAAGGCCAGCAGCGCCACCGCCAGCATGACGAAGGCCGCATTGGCGGTGCGTTTGAGAAGAAAGGCAATCATTCCGGTCTCCAGTGCCAGGTCCGACAAAGGGCGCGCGCCGCCTCTTCATCTTGCCGAATAAACTCTCAGGGGGTCCGGGGGATGACATCCCCCGGCCGGTCGGACCGCCAAGGGCGGTCCGACATCATGCTCAGAATCCGGTGCCCATCTTGGCAAACCAGAGCCGCGGCTTGGCATCCGGGAAGAGCGGCATCTCGGCCACATCCTCGGTCACCGCCCAGGCCATCGGCTGTTGGTGCAGCGGGATCATGATCATCTCGTCCTTGACCATCTTGAGCGCCTCCGTTTGCAGCGCCAGCCGCGCTTCGAGGTCCAGCTCGCTGCCCGCCGCATCGATCAGCGCGTCCAGTTCGGGATAGGACCAGCCGCCCCAGTTGAAGACGCCCGCATTGCCGTCCTTGGAGTGGAAGATTTGCAGCAGCGGCGAATAGCTGTCGAGCAGCGGCAGCGTCGCCCAACCCAGCGTGTAGACGTCGGTCTTGGCGTTCGTCCGCTTCGGCGACTGCACCGCGCGCGGCGCCACGTCGAGCTTGGGCGAGAGACCGATGCGCGACCACATCGAGGCAATGGCCTGGCAGAATTGCTCTTCGTTCACCAAACCGTCGCTGAGGCAGTTGAACTCGAATTCCAGCCCTTCGGGCACACCGGCCGCTGCCAGCAGCGCCTTGGATGCCTCGGGGTCATAGCCCGGCACCGTGTCCAGCGCCTCTGTATAGCCGGGGATCGGAGGTGCGATGGTCGCCCCTGCGGTGCGGGACTTGCCGCGCATCACTTTCTGCTGGATCAGGTCGAGGTCGATCGCCTTGTAAAGCGCCTCGCGCACCGCCTTTTCCTTAAAGGGATTCGGCTCTCCGGTGGTCAGCGTATCGCGGAAGGGGAAACCGATCATCACGGTGCGCAGGTCGACGCCTTCCAGCACCTCGACGTTCGGCGCCGCTTCCAGGCGCGGCAAATCCTGCACCGGCGCGTCATTGGTAAAGCTGATCTCGCCCGACAGCAGCGCGGCGACGCGGGTCGCGGCCGAGTTCACCGGCGTCAGTTCGATCCGGTCGAGGTTATGCTGCGGCTCGTCCCACCAATCGGGATTGACGACAAAGACGGTCTTGGCGTCGGGCTGTCGGCTCTCAACGATAAAGGGGCCGGTGCCGTTGGCATTGTAGGTGGCATATCCCTCGGTGCCCGCGCCCACGTCGGTCGGCATCAGCGCGTCATTCGCGGTCATCCATTCGGCGTCAAAGATATGGATGTTGGTCAGGTCGTTCAGCAGCAGCGGGTAGGTGCCGTTCAGCGTGATGTCGACGGTCAGATCATCCACCACTTTGGAACTGACATAGGCCGGGAGGTTGCCCTTCAGCGGCGATGTTTCGTGGCTGACGCGGGTCAGCGAGGCGACCACGTCCTGCGCGGTGAAGGGGTTGCCGTTGTGAAAGGTCACGCCCTCGCGCAGCTTGAAGCGCCATGTGATCTTGTCATCCAGGATTTCCCAGCTTTCCGCCAGCGCCGGCTCGATTTTCAGGTCCTTGTTGTAGCGCACCAGCCCTTCATAAACGTGGTTGAGCACGTTGATGGTGAAGCTGTCGCCAAACGAATACGGGTCGAGTGAGCCGATATCGCGGTTGGCGCCCCATTTCAGCACATTCTCGGCCTGCGCAGCGCCTGACAAAGAGGCAACTGCCGCGGTCGCGAGCAGGAGATGTCGAAGTTTCATGTGTCTGTCCCTTTTCCCGGTGGATTGTGTTTTGAAGTCGGTAAAATTGGATACGATGTATTTTGGGTGACACAGAGAATCCAGCAACGCAAGCAAATTGTATCCAATTGACTGACTAAACTGAATACGATAGTGATTGTGCGAAATTGATAGGCAGAGCGGACCATGAGTGAGAATAAAACGACGCTGACGGACGCGGTGCATGACCTGCTGCGCAAGGCGATCATCGAACAGGCGCTGAAACCCGGCATGAGACTGCCGGAGGATACCGTGGGCGAGCAATTCGGCGTCTCGCGCACCATCGTGCGCCATGCGCTGGTGCGGCTTGAGCATGAAGGGCTGGTGGAGACCCGCCGCAACCGGGGTGCTTTTGTTGCCGAACCGTCCCGCGATGAGGCACAGCACGTGTTTGAAGTGCGGCGCTGCCTTGAAAACGATGTGATTCGCCTGCTTTGCGAGCGTATGCCGGGCAGCGGCTACGACCGGCTCGAAGCCCATGTGCGCCAAGAAGAAGCGGTGAAAGGCAAGGATGGCCCGGTTTCGATTCGCCTCGCCGGGGAATTTCACGTGCTGCTGGCCGAACTCACCGGCAACCCGGTGCTCACCCGCTACGTCTCCGAGGTGGTGTTGCGCTGTTCGCTGATCATGTCGCTTTATGCCCGCAGCCATTCCTCGGATTGCGCGGTCGACGAGCATTCTCAGATCATCGAGGCAATCCGCGCCGGCGACGCGGCGCGTGCCATCGAGATCATGGAGCATCATCTCGGCGCGGTGGCCGGCCGGGCCGCGCTTTCCGCGCAGCCAGATAGTATCCAATCCATTCTCTCACATTACGGCAAGGAACTGGCCCAATGACCCTGAAAGACGGCTACCACGCCTTCGACTTTGCCGATCTCTCTGCCCGTGAGGCCTACAAGGTGATGATCGGCACTATCGTGCCGCGTCCGATCGCCTGGGTGACCACGATTTCTCCAGAGGGCATCGTCAATGCTGCGCCCTATTCGTTCTTCAACTGCCTGTCCGCCGATCCGCCGATCCTGGCCCTCGGGGTCGAGAACAAGCCCGACCGCAGCTTCAAGGACACCGCCCACAACATCCGCCTGACCGAGTGTTTTACCGTCAACATCGTCGATCGCGCCAATGTCGCGGCGATGGCCAAGACCGCAGCCGGGTTCGGCCCGGAGGTCGACGAGCTGGAAGTGGCCGGGTTGACCGCCGCGCCCGGCGACCGGGTTGCCTGCCCGCGCATCGCTGAGGCGCCGGTGGCGTTCGAATGCGTCCGCCATCTCGGCATCGCGCTCAGCTCGGCGCGCGAGATCATCCTCGGTCGGATCGTGCGGGCGCATATCCGAGAGGACATCATCGATCCGACCAGCTTCTACTCTGACCACGAAAAGCTCGATGCGTTGGGACGGATGGGCGGCAACGGGTATGCCGGCACGCTGGACTACTTCGACTGGCCGACGCCATCGGCCGAGGACCTGCTAAACCCCGACAAGACACACGTTGCGGTCAACCAAGGATAGACCTTGACTGCGGTATGTGACAGGGGACAACCGAAAGACCTTCATTTGGAGGTCAGTAAACCATTCGCGCCCCATGCGGTGAAACGCGAGCAGGCGCTGCACTGCTCGCCCCACGGCAATCAGCATGCTGCGCTCTGCATGAATGTCCAAACAGGTGACGCCTCATCCAGCGCATATTGATGTTTCGAAGGTCCGGACTGGGCCGCGAGCGACGTTCATATGAATTGTACCCGCTGCTTCTCCCACACGAGAGGAAACGGCTTGAGCACCCGCGCCAACCTGACCTCCGGCCCCTGCTTCCCATCTAGGATGACCTCGGCAGTCTCCGACGCAAGTAACCGTCAGCCGCAGAACCCGGGTCATGTAGGACGGGGCGATCCCCTCGCGTTCGGCCACTTCTGCGATTGTGGTGAACTCACCAGACTCCAGCATGCGTTTCCACCGAAACGCGCGCGCCTTGAGCAGTGTGTTGTCGGTCCTGTGCGACAGGGCAGCGCCGTCCGGCAGCTGGATCTGCTTCCGTCCGCCGCGCATCACGACTCGGAACGGGACGTGCAACGTCACCGCTTCGGGGATCGGTGCCCCGCGGGTCATGCTGCGGCCTCGATATCGACGGCCAGCATTTCGCGCGCGAGGCCGCCGAGACCGTCCACACGCAGCCGGACGTTTAGACCCTCGGTTCCTATGTCCACGCGCTTGACCAGCAGCGGCACGATGCGTGCCTGCTCGGCAGGAAAAAGTTCGTCCCAAATCGGATCAAGACAGGTCAGTGCGTCACGGGCGTCGGCCTCGGTGATCTCGCCATCCTGTGAGCGGGCCGCCTTCCACGTGCCCGCGACGATCTCGGGCTGGCGGAACACGGCGCGGAGTTGGTCTATGACGGCGGCCTCGATCTCTCCCGCCGGAACACGGCCGACCGGGCATGATCCTGCACCATGTTTGAGCACCGTCTGACTGACATAGTATCGGTAGAGTTTCCCGCCTTTACGGGTGTAAACGGCGCAGCGCAGTTCCCGGATAATCGGTTTGGTCATGTCCGCCCCCGGTGGTTCTTGAGCCCGAAGAACACCCAGCCGTTCCAGCGTGTGCCGGTGATCGCGCGGGCAATGGCCGACAGCGATTTGTAAGGGCGGCCCTGCCAGTCGAAGCCGTCAGAAGTGACGGTGACGAGATGTTCGACGCCCTGCCATTCGCGGATCAGGCGCGTGCCGACAATCGGTGTCAGGCGGTGTCAGGTCAGCGCGGATGCGACTCTTCTTGCGGTCACCGCCGTCCAGTTGTTCGCCGAGGGCTTCGAGCCGTTTCACCGTTTCCGGCTTCAGACCGCCATAAGCCAGTTCTTGGATGCGGTAGGCCAACCGGCTTTCCAGATAGCGGCGTTTGAACGGTGGCGGCTCGCTGTCGAACAACTCCGGCCATTGCTGCTTCAGGTCGGGCGTCGGGATGGTCTTGAGCGCGGCGAGGCGCGCGGGGATGGTGTCGGGGGTCATGTTGTCTCCTTGTGCGAAGTTGTATGAGCCCCCTGGTCGGGAAGAAAGTGTAGAGGAAACTTTCCATTTACGTCAGACACCTGGCCACCCCAAGCATCCGTAACCGGATCAGCCCGAGGGCAAGGACCTTGCAGAGCGCGGCGCGACTCTCCTGAGGCATCAAGTGGTCCGGTTTGATCGGATTGGGGCCGCAGGATTGGGGTCGTTTCATGTGGCGGCCTCGTCAACAGCGGTGTCGTGGCGCTGAGACAACCCGACCCAGCCGCGTGCTCTGTTGACCGTGGCTTGCCGAAATCCGCGCTGCCGCAAAGCGTCACCCAGGAATTTGGAGGACCCAGGCGGGCACCCTGCTTCTTCGGCCCAAGACTTCCAGCTGGAGAACAGCAATTTGGATGAGGCGCGCTGTTTCGGTCCCTCGGAACATTTTTCTGCGATCCACTGTCCGACCAGATCTTCATCTTCGAAGTACTTCGCAGCGGCCTCGAGCACGCAATCGGGCGGTGCGAGGCCGATGCACTGCCAGTCCGCGCAGCCCTCCATCATCCAACGCAGGATGCCATCACGCTCGGCCCTGAGTTTTTCGACGAGTTGCAGATCACGACGCGTTGCGGGAATGGTGACTGTGAACGGAACCAGATGAAGGCGCCGCCGCGTCGCTTCGCCGCATCCCATAAGGTGGGGAGCGATGATTGCCGGCAATGACCAGTTTGAACTGCGGTGTGAACTCGAAGTGGTCCTGACGCATGAAGTTGGCGTGGATTTTTTCGCCTCCGGTAATGGTCTTGATGCGACCCTCGGCCCAGCTGCGACCTTGTTCCGTTTCGGGCACCAAGACGAGGTGGGCGGCCCGGAGCCCGGCAAGTTCCGTGAGATGTCGCGTGCCGGGGGCTGACATGAAGGCGTCAAGCGATGCTGTAGCGGCATTGTCGCCGAGAACGTGGGCAATTGTGCTGTGAAACACCGATTTTCCGTTTGCACCATCGCCATGCAGGAACGCGAAACTCTGTTCGCGCGTCGAGCCGGTCAGGCTATTGCCCGCAAGGCGCTGGAGGTAGGCCGGCAGGTCCGAATTGCCACCGGTGATTTCTCCAATGAAGGCACACCACAAAGGGCAATCACCCGCAGGTTAGGCTATGGTCATCTGGGTCAGTAAGAGCGCAGGGTCGTGTCGTAGGATCTCGCCCGTTTCGAGATCGAGGATGCCTGCAGGTGTGTTCAGGAACATCGGATGCGCGTCCCAGTCCGAGGTTCGTGCAGCCATGCGCCGGTCGCTGCCCGCTATGCGGAGACTGGAAGTGACGTCCGGTCACTGGCGATACGGCAAGCTTCGGCAAGGCGAACACATTGTGCAGCGGAGCTTCGGCAAATCATGCGCGCCAGCTCGCGCGCGGTGCCGGTCTCATCGCGTGACCAGACCTGACCCGTCCACTGAAATCAAGGCCCGAACCTGTTCGAGTTCACCGCCGGAGGCAACCTCCGTCAAGCGCCAGTAGAGATGGCGCTTGGACTGCCCGGCTTCGGTGATCCCGCCGGAGGCAACCTGCAGCGTGGAGGAGGTGCCCAGGTGGCGGACGGCATGGTCACACTTGCCGGCGGTACCGCCCGTGTCGAGATCGATGACGACCACGCAGGTCTGGAGAATGTTTTCGGCGCGGGCAAATCTGCCTGATCCGGCCGTGCATGGCACGACAAAGGCACCGCAGGTATTCTGCGCCGCCTTGTCCTGAGGTCATTGTCCGGCCAGGGCCATGATGGCGGGCCGTAAACCCAAGCCCAGGCCGAGCACGCTGGCACAGACCCCGCTCTCGGCCCTGCGCCCCCTGCCCTGCCCATCTCGATCGCGTGGCGCAAAAAGAGTGGCGGCGGCTGGCCACGCCGATGTTTGAGGTCGGCATCCTGCCACTGGTGGATCGCGCTGCGCTGGCGGCCTATTGCTACGCCTATGCCCGCAGGGTCGAAGCGGAGGAAAGCGCGGGGCGTGAAGCTAGGCAATGCGAAGAATAAGCGGTCCGCCAAGAAAGCACTCCATGGGAGCGCGATGAATTCACGGTTTTGGATCAACCGGTCTCTCTGGTGACATGCTCACTTCTTTAAGGAGCTTGATCGCATCAGACATTGCATCGGCCATCAGCAGCCCGCCCTTGTCCCTGAGACGGCTCGTCTTCAGGCGCTCTGAAGCACTTGTGAATCCTGAGGGGGCATTGGCTTGTGACACTATTTCATAGGCCTCGGTGAGGCGGCGGAGCACGTTTGCACCAGGGTCACCAAGGGCTTCCACCAGCTTGATGAGGTCTGGGAGAGAATGATCAAAGGCAGTACCCATATTTCCCTTCAGGAGATGCAATTGGAACCGTCTACCTGCACGGTGCCCTTGGCCACCGATAGGACCAACTGCGTCAACTCATAGCGACAAGTGACTTCGCCAGGAAAGCGAATTATAATTGCGGTTAATCGCAAAAAAACTCATGGATAGACCTGTTGGATATCGCTCTGATCCGGACCTTTCTCGAAGTTGCCTCGACAGGTTCATTCGTAAATGCCAGTGAACGCCTGTTCGTGACCCAATCCGCGGTAAGCCTTCGGGTAGCGCGGCTGGAAAACGAGCTTGGCAAGCCGTTGTTCACCCGATCGAAGGCCGGGGCGGAACTGACACCGGCAGGCCGCGAATTCGAGCGCTACGCCCTGTCGCTGATCAGGATCTGGGAAGAGGCCCGGCAACAGGTCGGCATACCGGAGGGCTATAACAAGTCGCTGAGTATCGGCGCGCAGTATTCCCTTTGGCCCAGCCTCGGTTTCAAGTGGATCGACCTCATCCAGTCGCGGATGCCAAGCCTGAACGTGCGCGCCGAATTGGGGATGCCCGACCGCCTGACCAGGTTCATGGTGGAAGGGACCATCCAGATCGCGCTGATGTATTCCCCGCAATTGCGACCCGGATTGATCGCATCCCGGGCGCTGGACGAAGAGCTTGTGTTGGCCGCCTCGGTGCCCACAAGTTTCGATGACATCGCGGAACACTACGTCTTTGTCGACTGGGGACCGGAATTCGTACACGCCCATGCGCTTGACCTGCCGGAACTCACGAACCCGGGTCTGACGCTGTCTCTGGGGGCAATGTCGGTGCATTATCTCCTGTCCCGCCCGGCCGCGGCCTATCTGCCCGCGCGCTACATCAAGCAATACCTCGATGCCGGCCAATTGTTCCTTGTGCCGGACGCCCCGGTCTTTCCCTACCCGGTCTGGACCATCTGGCGAGAGGACCTGGACGAAGACATCCGCCAGACCGCCGAAGCCGCACTTGTGTCAATTCAGTCACAGATTCACAAGGATCAGAGCGCCGTGATTTCCGATCTGGTCGAGATCAGCGCGGGTGACACCGTGGAAGTGTTTGGAATAGAGTGATTTCATTTTCACATGACTATTCATCACCTCAAGCATGATTATAATGAATTTAACTCTTTGGTCGCGGTCCCCTAAATCGACTCCAGCAGAACCTGCTCCCACTTCCGGGAAGGTTCACCACCAAGTTGGGGAAGGATTAAACCAATGAAAACCCAAGCCAAATTCGGCGCAACCCTGATCGCGCTGATTGCTGCCCTGTCGGCCTCTTCCGTGTCCGCCCAGGACCTGACCGGCCGCGGATCTGTCGCGAAGGATCTGAACGAAGACCTGATGGATGCCATCGAGGACGATGCCGAGCGCGACCTTGACCGCTTTGGCAACGAAGGCCGCCCGCAGGGCTTCACCGGCTCTTTTGCGCTGCGCGGCATTGCCTCCAGCGGCAACACCGACAGCCTTGACGTCGGCGTCGGCACCGACATGAGCTACGTCTGGGGCCTGAACGGCATCCAACTGCAGCTGAACTATGCCTACGGCGAAGATGACGACGTCAAGACCGAGGAAAGCCTGTTCTACGACCTGGAATACACCCGCGACTTCAACCCGGCCTTCTTCGGCTTCGCCAAGGTTCAGGGCACTGTCGACGAATTCTCGGACTATGAAACCGACACCTTTGCCTCGCTCGGCTTCGGCTACCGGATCTTCAACGATGAAATGCGTCAGTGGTCCGTTCAGGCAGGTCCGGGTTACCGTTTCTCTGAACTCTCGGACATCACCCGGGGCGACATCAGCGAAGAGGCGCTGGGTTTCAGCTCTGACTACGCGCACAAACTGACGGACACCCTGTTTCTGACCAACGACACGGACGTGATCTGGTCGAAATCGGACACAGTGGTCTACAACGACCTCGCCCTGAACGTCTCGGTGACCAACAACATGGCGCTTCGGACCAGCGTGCTGACCGAGCACCACTCCAAAGTGTCCCGGGGCGTGAACCACTTCGACAATACCTACGGCGTGTCACTGGTCTACACGTTCAACTGATCCCTTTTCGACCTCATGTGACCTTGGGGGCAGAGCAATCTGCCCCCTTTTTTCTTGTGCCAGACGAAGGAGGAACGTCATGCCAGTTCAGAATGAAGGCTTGGAACCTAACTGTGGCTATCTGGAAATCTTTTCGACGCAGCAATCCGGAAAGGTTTTTGGCCACAGGCTAATTGGCGCAAAACCGGGACCACAACTGCTTGTCACCGCGTGTGACATGGCGGCAACGAAGACCTTCGAGCGGCTGTTGAAGATGCCAACTTTGCCTTCGTCGCGTTTATCCGGCTCGACCTCCTCGAGAACCCCACGGAGGATCTCGATCAATTCGGACATATCGGAGTGATCAACCGCACACTGGTTTTGGCCGACAGGGTCACAAAAGACGTACCGCGGCATCACTACCACTTAGTTCTTCAGGCATGCACGCAGCTGGGCATGGTTGCCGGCCGCCGTGTCCCCAATCAAGCCGAACCGATAGGCGTAACGACTGGAAGAAAAAGGCGGACCATGTGTTGTTTGATATTCATGAGGGGTTCCCCGGCGACTCGATACGGTCACATCAACGATCGATAGCGCCCGCACCAATTGATACCATTGGTGCAGGCGGTGCCGGGGCCAATCTGGCGTCGCGCGGCGTAGGTCTTATTTATTGACTGTTTTGGTGCATTCTCAATCGACGGAATTGGGCGCGTCCACCCGGATCACCGTCAGCATGTTGCGTTGACCTGCGCGGGTATCCCAATGAAAAACGGCACCTTCTGCCAAGCCCAAAAGCGCGACACCGATCGGCGTGACCAACGATACGCGTTGCCGCGCGATGTCGGCGTCCTCGGGATAGGTGAGCGTCACGGTACGCTCGACGCCGGTGGTTTCGTCGCGATAGGTGACGGTGTTGCCGATTGCCACGACATTCGATGGCATCCTGGCCGGTTCGACAATTCGGGCGCGCCCGATTTCATCCAGCAGCCGGTCGGCCAGTTCGGGATTGCGCTCGATTGCGCCCTCGGCCAGCGCTTCGATATGCGCCAGATCATCGGCATTGATGACGATCTTCGGGGCACGCGGGCTGCGCTTGGGTGCATTTTTGGTCATTTCGCTGATCACTTTCGATTTCCTTTGTGCAAAGGGATAGAAGGCGCGTGGCTTGCGTGCCGCCGCCTGTTGCTGATGTCTTGGTTGGTGGTTCGGGGTCAGGTCGGCGGCGAGACGGCGAGGACCCTCACCGACTTGATCGATCCGTTATCGAACAGCAGCGGGGCCCGTTGCCCGACCGTCATACCGATCAGCGTCGCACCAAGCAGCGAGGCCACCGGGATCACATTGATGCCGGACGCAGATCTGGCGCGATGGGCCAACAGGCCAGTCTGCTCCGGCCCGCGGTCCACCGAATAGGTCATGCATGAGCCTCCGATCACCTGATCGCTGGCGTAGAAGTTGCTGACCGGCTCGGTCATCATGATCTTGTCGCGCAGTACATAGGCCAGCAGGGTCCAAGCTGGGTGCTTGGATTTCTCGCATTCTTCCAGATGGCGCTGAAGCTGCAGATAATCGGCGGCGGGCAATGCCGTTCCGGTGCGCGGTTGCATGCCGGTGTAGTACTTGTTGCTGGTGTCAGACGAACGGCGGGCGTGGAGTCCGGTCATGATCTCTCCTCGGGCGATCTTATCGCCACATGACAAATTTAGGATTGTGAGGAGACCCCGGGAGGTTCAGGAGGCGCGTAGGCGCCTACACCGCCCGGGGACGCGGGCGGTTCAGCAAAAGAAATCGGAAATGATCTGCGTGAACCAACATGCCTCTTGAGATAGGTATCGGGCGCGCCTGCGTCAATCTAATGAGGGTGCATTGCAGGGGAGTGTGGGAAACAGGCGCATTGTAGCCACGCTTGTTGGCCATAAAGTCGCAGCCTGCCCCACAGGCTTGAAAGCACGCCCCGCGCCGGGCATCTTCAAATGATGTCGATGTTCATGCTTCACACGAGGTTCCTGCTTTTCGCAGGAAATCTGCTGAACCGCCGGTAACCCCGGGCGGGGCTGGCTGAGTTGTCAGCCTGCGCTACGGGGCTTCATTCGATCTTCCCTTGATCACAATAAAAGACAAAGGCGTGTGCGTCGCCCGGTCACTCTTTGCGGACTCCCGCAGGCTGTCCGGCTGATGGGGCGCGTTTGTCGTGGTTTCAGCAGTCTCGACATGGAGAACGACATGCATCCTTATCTGGTACCTCGTAACTATCTCGCATCCACGCATCCCGGCGCACGTGCATCTTGCAAGCGCACAAAGGACGGTGGCGGCATTCGCAAATGGTTGCGGGCCGCCTATCGAAACTGGCAGCGCAACAAGTTGATCGCTGCTTTCCAGTCACTGGACGACACGATCCTGCGCGACATCGGAATGTCGCGCGGTGAGATCCACAGCATCGTCGATGGCTTCGACGAGAATGAAATGAGCATGGCTCCCATCAAAGCGACGGACGACGCCCGCAAGTGGTAGCGGCTTCGCGCACGGTCCAATGACAAGACCCTCGCACATGATGTTTCCGTGTCGCCGGGTTCCGGCGGCACGGGATGACTGCGTTCAGTTCTCTTTTCTGCGAAAGGACTCGAGAGACAATGATTTGCAATGCCGACTTCGACGACTTGTTTCCCGCCTTGTTCCAGCCCGAACATGTCCCCGCCGTGCAGCCAACCACCAAAGCACCGAGCGCCGCGTGCATTGCCCGGTGGGAAGACGATGGCGGACGGCATTTGCCGACCGCACCGCAGGTTCGCGCGGCGCCCGTTCGCCGCCCCGCATTCGGCTCTGACATTGAGCGAATGGTCATGGCCGGGGCCATCGCGGCGACGGCACCTGCAGTTGCAACCTATGCGGCGGCTAGCGCCATGTTGTCGGCATACGACACGATGCACCCACGCCGGTCTGTCATGTTCTGATCCCCGGCGCGCTATCCCCGTTTGATAGGAGGAGTACACACCATGAAACCCATTTGCATCATCGCGGCGATAGACCGGTTTCCGGAGGACGACGCTGTCCTGCTGCGCGGTAGCGAGGTCGCGACCCGTCACGGCGTGGCGCTGACCATCGTGCATGTCGTTGATTTGCCGGATCACTCGGCCTCAGCGGCGCGGATCACCACCTTCTGCAGGCAGGCGGAATTTGCCGCCCGTGATAGGATCGAAGCGGCGCTGCTTCGGCATGGTATCGATCCGGCCAAGGTCAAGATATGCGTCGAGACTGGTGTCCCGTCAGAGGAGCTGATCGAGGTCTGCAAGGTTCTTGTACCGATGCTTGTCGTCATGCGGGCGCATCACAAGCCCTGGATCGACAAGAGGCCGCTTGGCTCGACCACCGAGAAGATGATAGCGGCCAGCCATGCGCCAGTGTTGATTGTCAAACCGACGGTCGGCAAGCGCTACGACCGCGTGCTTCTGGCGATTGACGGCCCTGACGCTGCACCAACGGCGCTGTCTCTTGTCACGGCTCTTTTGCCGGGTGCCAAGGCGCACATGGTGCAGGCCGTCGCCGTCGCACCGCAACTCGAACAAGCCATGCTGCGCGTTGGGCTGGCGCGGAGCGATCTGACAAAGCATCACGATATGCTCGCGCAGGACGCCGCAGCGCGACTGGGATCGCTGGCCGCTGGGCTGCGGCCGCGCGCGACCTGGCAGGTGCTGCGTGGCAATGCGGCGCAAGAACTTGCTCGCGCGACCCGCGCGCCCGATGTCGACCTAATCGGGCTTGGCCCCTACCATTCCGGCCTGCTCTCGCGTGTTTTCATCGGTAGCGTCACGCGGCGGTTGTTGCGAGACGCGGGGTGCGACGTGCTGATCGGCATCCCTCCCCGCACCGGCGTGCCGGATGTCATTGCGCGGCGCGATCGGACGGTCGCGCAATCTGCCAACACTTAGCGACCACTCGAAATATAAAAAACCAAGGTGACGACCACTTTGCGAAAAGCCCGAAAGGACGCATCGCCGAGATCGAAATACTCAACGTCCTTTCGGTGGCAGAAGCCTTGGCCGAGGTTCTGACTGACACCTATCGGCTTGTTCTGAAATCGCGCACCTACCATTGGAACGTGACCGGTCCGTTGTTCTACTCGCTCCACGAAATGACCAAGCCGCTGTATACTGACATGTTCGCCGCTGCGGATGTGCTGGCAGAGCGTATCCGTGCCTTGGGCAAGCCCGCTCTGGTCAACCTCGGCAGTTTGATCGCGGGTCCGAGTGAACGGTATCCGGACGGCAGCCTTACAGCAGACGACATGGGTCGCGATTTGCGGGCGGACCATGCTACGTTCGCGCAGCGGATGCGCGCGCTTGTCCTGACCGCCGAGGCCGCGGGTGATCCGGTGACCGCTGATCTCGCCACCGAACGCGCAGCGTTTCGCGAAAAGACCGCTTGGATGCTCCGCGCCACCGCGACCTGACGTCCCCTGTCAGGCGCGGGTCGCATGCGGCGCGTTTCCGGGGCTGGGATGAAATGATCTGTCAACAGATCAGCCCCGGCCCAGCGCCGGGGCCTTTTCAACGCTCTGCACCTGAACCAATAACTGCCGAGATCCTCCAATCTGCCCTGAGCCAGTTATCCACGGTGACGTGCTACCCAAAGAATCCCTCATTCATAACGAGAGTCTGCAGGTTCGGTTTAGATAATCGCGGGTTCTGGGTTGGGCAAGTGCGGCGGGCGCGGAGTCCTAAAATTGCTCAAACGACTGCCGTTCTTGCTTTGGCGTTTGGTTTCCGAGCGATGAGTGCGGCCTGACCGTATTGTCGTCATAGCGCCAGAGGGCCAGCTCGCGCCGCGCACCGTCCAGAGTGTCGAATATTTCCTCATTCAGGTGCTCATCGCGCAGGTTGCCGTTGAACGCCCCGATGAAGGCGTTCTGTTGCGGCTTGCCGGGGTCGATGTAATGCCATGGAATGGCGCTCTGGTCCGCCCATCTAAGGATGGCCCGATGGGTGAACTCCGTGCCGTAACACCTTCGGAATGTTGTTGATGTTGAGGCTATGATTGCCTGCGCAGCCCCCAAATAGCGCAGCAGGTGATCATAGCCGGGTCTCAGGTCCCTACAGTGGTTTTGCACAAACCACGCCGCAAGGGAGACCGACTATGACCGATGCCACTATTGCACAAACCGAGCCTGTTTTGGTTGCGATTGATATCGCAAAGGCCCGCCATGAAGTCTTGATCGCTGTTCCGGGCCGAAAGCGCCGCCGCCGTTTGACCGTTCTCAACCAGCTCGACGAATTCAATCGATTGATCTCTACACTCTCAGAGTATGATCGTCCTGTCCGCGCGGCTTTTGAGGCTACAGGCAATTACCATCGCGCTCTCGCTTACCGGCTTGGGGTGGCCGGTTTCGATGTGAAGCTGGTGTCTTCGGTCGCATTGGCGCGCACCCGTGAGGCTTTGAACAACAGTTGGGACAAGAACGATCCGAAAGACGCGCAAGTCATCCTGCATATGATGCTGATCGGGAACGAGCAGTTTTACCACGACCCAATGCTGAGCGGTACGAATGATCTTCAGGAGTTGTCCAAGACGCACGACATAGTCTCGCGCTCAAAGACGGAACTTTGGCATCGGGTGCTGACCCACTACCTGCCGCTGTATTGGCCCGAGGCTGACCGCTTTCATCGCAGCTCACGCAGCGATTGGTTCTTTGCCTTTCTCGAACGTTATCCTTCACCGCATTTCATCTCTGCCATGGACCAAGAGGCTTTCATTGCAGATGCTTGGGACGTGGTCGGCCGCAAAGTGTCAAAAGAACGTTTGCTTGCAGATATTTATCAGACCGCCAAGTTCTCTGTAGGCCTGCCAATTGCGCCGGACTCCGACGCTGCAAGGATGTTCCGTTTGGTCTTGGGTGAAGGGCGCGGCCTGATTGCCAAACGCAACGAGATTGAGGATCGCGCCGTTGAGCTTCTCAAGACCAACGACGACTATCAACTGCTAACATCCATCCCAGGGATCGGGCTGATCAACGCGCTGACCATCCTTGCAGAAGCAGGCGATCTGCGCCGCTTTCGGCATCACCGCCAATTTTTGAAGTTCTGTGGGATGGACCTCGCAACGATCCAGTCGGGCACATTCCGTGGCCAAACCAAGCTCTCAAAATATGGGAATGCCAGATTACGCCGCACGCTCTGGATGGCCGGTCAGGTCGCCATCATGCAAAAGACCAACAGCTTCCGCGACAAGTTCGAGCGTTACATCGCCAAGGATCGTCAAAACACGCATTTACGTCGCAAGGCGTATACCGCAATCGCCGCAAAAATGGCCCGCACCGTGCATGGGATAATAAACCGCGGCGAACCCTATCGTCCCTTCTTTGAGGGATGATTGACAGCAGAAGGACCTTTCTCTGTAAGGGCCGTAGAGGCGAGCATTCGACCTCGTAGATAATGTTCAGGCCTTCTGCTCAACGACCCGAAGATCTCGTCTTAAGGACGGTGAGAGCCGCAATAAGCGTACTCTGTGTTTGTTATGGGAGAGACATGTTGTTGACCAAAATGCCGAACTGACACACATTCGAACGTGCTGGAACGCTTCAGCATGACAATGACCTGATGCCAAATCAGCCAATTATTCCGCGCATAGGACGTTATCACTGACAATGCAACCGGGCTTGCCGTAGATCCGGGCGAGTGCGTCCAGCTCTCGGGTCACGCGCTCGCCTGAAATGCTGGTGTCGGCGGCCAGGTACAGGTTTTCGCGGCAGCAATCGTCGATTTCCGCCAGGATACGGAACTCGCGTAAAGCGCCGAAGCTGTCGGCGAGAAAGTCCAGAGACCAACGTGCATTGCGGCGCACCACCTGCCGCGTGGGCGTGCGCGTGCCTTGGGCCTGCTTGCGATCGCGTCGTCGTTTCACTAAAAGCCCCTCCCCCAAATATAGCCGATAGAGTATCTCGTGGTTCTTGATCATACCCTTGCGTTCGAGCAGGATGCCGATCCGACGAAAGCAGAGCCGACGTCGCTTTCCGGAGATATGCGCGAAAGTTGGTGATGCCCTGAGGGGCGACATATCATGGCGGTGTCGAAGCGCCGTCAATTCTCAACCGAGAAAGGGATATGCCACATGCAAGAGAATACCATCACCCAGCTATCTGATCCATCCGGGATTTCGCCGGACCCGCTGACCGACCTCATCCGGGACGGCGCGCGCAAGCTGATCGAGCAGGCGATTGAGGCGGAACTGTCCACGCTGCTTGGCGCCTTTGCCGATCACAAGCTTGAGGATGGTCGCGCAAGACTGGTTCGTCATGGGCACCTGCCCGAGCGTGAGATTTTGACCGGTGTCGGGCCTGTTGCCGTGACGGTGCCGCGTGTGCGGGACCGCAAGCCGGGCACGGACAAGATCGCGTTCACGCCCAGCATCCTGCCGCGGTATCTGCGCAAGGCAAAGTCGGTCGAAGAGCTGCTGCCCTGGCTTTACCTGAAGGGCGTGTCCACCGGCGATTTCAGTGAGGCGCTTGCCGCCCTGCTGGGGCCACACGCCAAGGGCCTCTCGGCCACTACGATCACGCGGCTGAAAGCGGACTGGTGGTCCGAGTACGAGGCCTGGGAAAAGCGTGACCTCGGCACCCGGCGGTTTCTCTACATCTGGGCCGACGGCGTCTATTTCAAGCCGCGAAGGGCCGAGGAAAAACAATGCGTTTTGGTGATCGTGGGTGCGGATGAATACGGCCGCAAGGAGCTGCTGGCCATGACCGACGGCTTCCGCGAAAGCACTCAGAGTTGGCGCGAGGTTCTGCTCGATCTCAAACGCCGCGGACTGAAGCAGGATCCCAAGCTCGCCATAGGCGACGGCGCCCTGGGGTTCTGGGCGGCACTGCGCGAGGTCTTCCCCTCGACACAGGAGCAGCGGTGCTGGCTCCACAAAACCATGAACGTGCTCAACGCGCTGCCGAAATCGGTGCAAGCCAAGGCCAAGGCGCACCTGCACGACATCTGGCAGGCCGAAACCCGAGCCGCGGCGTCGGCCGCCTTCGACTTCTTCGTCGATGC
Source organism: Antarctobacter heliothermus (assembly GCF_002237555.1). NCBI lineage: Bacteria > Pseudomonadati > Pseudomonadota > Alphaproteobacteria > Rhodobacterales > Roseobacteraceae > Antarctobacter > Antarctobacter heliothermus. The sequence goes on from NZ_CP022540.1 coordinate 4,055,616, forward strand.
CTACGGCGTGAAATGGGACAAGGCAGTCGCCAAGTTGGTCAAGGATCGGGATGCACTACTGACCTTCTACGACTACCCGGCCGAACACTGGAAACACATCCGGACGTCAAATCCGATCGAGAGCACGTTCGCCGCCGTCAGACACAGGACGAAACGCACCAAGGGCTGCCTCAGCCGCAAGACTGGGCTCGCCATGGCTTTCCGGCTGATGATGTCTGCTCAGACGAAATGGCGAAAACTCGACGGGCGGAATCGCCTCCCGGAGGTCATCAGCGGGGTTGAGTTCCGCGACGGCGTCCGCCAACTTCAAAACGCCGCCTGATCACGCGTCACCAACTTCTGCGCATATCTCCGCTTTCCGGCAATCTCCTGCATTTCCTTGCGGGTTTCTGGGCAGTTCAGCGGGCGTTCGCGCCGAACCGTCTTTGGGCGACATCCAGCGGCCTACAGGCCCGGCGCTGTGAGATGTTGTGATCCCGCATCGACCCGAGCGCTGCCTCTTGCCGCCTGGTCAATGTCGTCAGATCTTTCCTGGCAGGTCTTTCAGCACGACGTTGTCCAGCATGATATCGGCCAGCTTGGGTTCTCGTCCTCCAGTGCCTTCAACCTGGCCGCCTCGGACACCGCCCCTCCCGGGATCATCCTGCGCACAACCCTGCCATGCAGTGCATGCCGCCATACTTGGACTTGAACTTGAACTTGTAGAACGTGGCCGTGCTCTGGCCATGGCTGCGGGAACAACTCAACAGTCGGAATGCCCGCCTCTTGTTCTTGGATCTTCCCGATTATCTGGGCCTCGGTGAAACGACTATTCGCATTCGTCTGTTCCTTCGGAGTTGCCGCCGACTCTACATCATCGTGAGGGATTTTGCGGGGGGCAGAGCATAAGTCATCGCGCCCCTTGTGGCGACAATGATTCTCAGGACAGGTAAACTGCGCAGCGACAAAAACACTGGAGTAGTTGCGTCATCCAGACGAGAAGAGATCGTTAGTTCCTGCCCGTGGTCGCCCTGCAAAATGGCCACAATAAACGGCGGTTCTGGGCCGTCCAAGCCGATGGCCTGTAACCCTGCGACCGTCATCCTGTGGAGTTCAAGCGTCGCGTGGTAGAGCCCCCTTATCAACCACGCAGGCCGAAAGCACGACTTCCTGAACGATGGCTATATAAGCCTCAATCGTCACGGCGCGGCGACGGTATTTAGCGCGTTTTACATACCAATCCTGCAATAACGGCTTGATTAAAGCAGGCAACAGCGGTGACGTATCCGCGCGAAATACACCTGCTTTGATGCCTGCAGTCAGCGCATTGGCCAAATAGCCCTCGGTTAGTTCTTCACTATCAATAGCCATGCGCCGCTCGGCTTGTGGAAAGTTCTTTGCCTCCATGAATGCGAAAGTGAACCAGGGCTGCATTTGTTCGGTCATCTGGACATGGGTCGCGATCAGCCAGTTGAGGTGCGCCACCGGATTATCGCACACCACGTCAGGGGGTGAGGACAACACACGTTGAACAGCAGCAGTTACCTCAGACAGGATCATGTTTAACAATGTCGTTTTGCTGTCGAAGTAGGCGTAAAGCCCACCCATCGACACGCCGGAAGCACGCGACAGGTCTCTAAGTGACATTGCATGGAACCCTTTGCGGTTCGACACGTCCAACGCGGCATCAACAATCACACTCAGCTTGCGCAACGCAAATTCCGGTTTCTTGACACTGATCGTTTCTCGATGCCGATCAAGCATGTAGCGGCACAATGCTTCGTTTGTCAGATCCTCGTAGTCCAGCACGCGCGCCGCCCTCCCTTGCCGTTCCTGCATTCTCTTACTGGCCCCTCCTACCTTTACCAACAGAAGGCTTGCACGAATGCGAATCCTATTCTAGCGTATAAAACGAACGCTCGCTCTATTTAAGTGAGTCTGTTGCCAAGAAGGGGGGAGGCATTTGACGCATCTATCCGCACATGACGCGCACCCAACGGTATGGCCAGGCCTTGCTGGCAAGACCGCTCTTGTCACCGGTGCATCCTCTGGACTGGGCGCGCATTTTGCGCAGCTTCTGGGCGCAAACGGGGTTAGGGTTACTGTGGCCGCCCGTCGCGTGGAACGTGTCAAAGCTGTTTGTAACAAAATCAGTTCCCAAGGTGGTTTGGCAGAGCCGTTGGCGCTTGACGTCGCCGACCCGGCCTCCGTCACCTCGGCGTTAGAGGGCACGCCTTTTGACATCGTTATCAATAACGCAGGCACCACACTTTCCGCCTCTGCCTTGGATCACTCCGGCGTCGATATCGATCGCATTATCGACACCAACCTAAAGGGTGCGTTTCATGTGGCGCGCACAACAGCTGACGCCATGGCCAAAGAAGGGAACGGCGGCACAATCGTGAATGTCGCTTCCATTCTAGGACAACGAGTCGCCGGCCATGTCGCCGCCTATGCCGCTTCCAAAGCCGGGCTTATACAACTCTCCCGCGCGTTGGCATTGGAGTGGGCGCGACACAAAATACGCGTCAATGCACTTTGCCCCGGATACATAGAAACAGAACTCAACCGCGACTTCTTCGCCTCGGACGCTGGCAAGGCGCTGATCCGTCGTGTTCCACAAAGAAGGCTGGGACAACCCGCCGATCTGGACGGACCTCTTTTGCTTCTTGTTTCCGATCTGGGCCGTTTCATGACCGGAACAGAAATTGTGGCCGATGGTGGCCACCTCGTTTCATCGCTGTGAAGGAGAAACGTATGGATTTCACCATTTCCCCCGAGATCGAAGATTTTCGCGCCCGTATCGCGCGGTTCGTGGCGGATGAAATCCTTCCCGCGGAAGACCTGCGTGCCAATTGGGACGACCATGACAACATCACCTATAATGCGATGGAGCCGCTGCGCGCCAAAGCGCGGGATCTGGGCTTGTGGTGCTTGCAGCTCAAGCGGGAGACCGGCGGTCAGGGGCTGGGCAAGATTGGAATGGCCGTCTGCTACGAAGAGATGAATCGCTCGATCTTTGGCCCCGTGATCTTCAATTCAGCCGCGCCTGACGATGGCAACATGATGGTGCTCGAACAGGCGGGTACACCTGAACAAAAGGACCGCTGGCTCGCCCCGATTGTACGGGGCGATGTGCGCTCTTCTTTCGTGATGACTGAGCCACATCCGGGCGGCGGCTCCGATCCTGGCATGATGCAGACCACCGCCACCAAGAAAGGTGATAAGTACATCATTCGAGGGCACAAATGGTTCATCACGGGGGCCGCAGACGCCAGTCACTTCATCCTGCTTGCGCGCACATCAGACGATCCGCGTCGGGGTTTGACCGCATTTTTGCACCACAAGGACGAACCCGGTTGGCGCATTGACCGTCGCATTCCGATCATGGGACCCGAAGAACATGGTGGCCACTGTGAGCTAATCTATGACGACATGGAGCTACCTGCGGATCGCGTGATCCTGGGCGAAGGAATGGGGCTCAAGGTAACCCAGATGCGACTTGGCCCTGCCAGGTTGACCCACTGTATGCGCTGGCTGGGGCTGGCCAAACGCTGCACCGAAATCGCAAAAGACTACGCCGAGACGCGTGAGGGGTTTGGTATTCGTCTGGCTGATCGCGAAAGCATCCAGATCAAGATGGGCGATCTCGCGATGGGGATCGAGATCGGTCGGTTGCTGGTGATGAAGGCCGCATGGGCACTGGATCAAGGCAGTTTTGCCAAGAAAGAAGTGTCCATGGCCAAGATCCACTGTGCGAACCTACTGCATAAGGCGGCGGACGTCGCGATCCAGATCAATGGGGCGCGCGGCTATTCCAAAGATACCGTGCTGGAGTGGATTTACCGCTATGCCCGTCAGGCCCGATTGGTCGATGGCGCGGATGAAGTCCATCAGATGGTGCTGAACCGCCACCTGACCGATGAGGGGCGAAACTTCTGGAAATGGGAACCCGCTAAAAACTGAACCGCGTCTTTGGGAGGAGGCACAATGTTCACCGATCTACATTTGGCGCCGCGCGCGGCCAACACGCGTCCGTTGACGCCGCTTGATCTGTTGTCTCGCACGCTTGAAGTGCATGGCAATAAGCCGGGCGTCGCATGGCGCGACCATCTCTGGACCTATGCGGAATTCGGTGACCTTGTTGCGCGGATGACAGGCTGGTTACGCACGCAGGGAGTGGGCGCCGGTGATGTGGTTTCCGTCATCCTGAGCAACCGACCAGAGCTGCTTGCCGCCCACTTTGCAGTGCCTGCCCTGGGTGCGATCTTGAACACAATCAATACAAGGCTCGATCCGCAGGACATTCTTTATATTCTCGATCATTCCGGCGCAAAACTACTGCTGACAGAACCTGCCACGCATGCTGCCCTGTCGGATTGCCCGGTGCCTATAGAAGTGCTCTGCGAAGCGCCTGACGATCTGTCGTCGCTGAACTTTTTCCACGGCCCCGTGCCTAGTTTTGATCTAACTGCCGCGATCGCGGATGAAAACCAGCCGATATCGCTCAATTATACGTCAGGCACGACCGGACGGCCCAAGGGCGTGGTGTACACTCATAGAAGCGCCTATCTGAACGCACTTGGGAATGTGCTGGGGATGGGGCTGACACAGGACAGTCGCTATCTCTGGACGCTGCCCATGTTTCACTGCAACGGCTGGTGCCATACATGGGCGGTGACTGCGGCGGCGGGTACGCATGTTTGCCTGGATCGCGTTGAACCGGCGCTGGTTGTCGACACAATCAAGGCGCGCAGCGTCACTCATATGTGTTGCGCTCCGGTGGTGCTATACATGCTGCTGGACCACACCAGTTGCCCTATGCCGCATCGTGTCAAGGTTGCCATGGGTGGGGCCGCGCCAACGCCCGCCCTTTTGGCAGGGTTGGAGAAAATGGGCCTCGATCTGGTCCATCTTTACGGTCTGACCGAAAGTTATGGCCCCGTCACCATCAACGACCCCGGTGATAATGCCGCAATCGATCTTGAGGATCGCGCCCGTTATCTCGCACGACAGGGCCTGCGACATGTGACAGCGGCGCGCGCGCGCGTTGTTGACGATAAGGGCAATGAGGTCCCCGCAGATGGCAAGACCCAAGGCGAAATCGTGCTGGCGGGAAATACCGTCATGGCGGGGTATTACCGCAATCGCGAAGCCACTGAAGATGCCTTTCGTGACGGGGTTTTCCATTCAGGGGATATTGCCGTGATGCACCCGGATGGCCAGATCGAAATACGGGACCGCGCCAAGGATATCATCATTTCTGGTGGCGAAAACGTGTCGAGCCTTGAGGTGGAAGCCACGCTTCATCGTCATCCCGATGTCCTGTTTGCGGCCGTTGTGGCGGTCCCCGATCCGAAATGGGGCGAAGTGCCCTGCGCCTTTGTCGAACTCAAGGAAAACGGCACACTTGATACCGCCACGGCGGACGCATTCTGCCGCCAACATTTGGCGGGTTTCAAACGCCCGAAATACTTTGTTTTCGGAGCCCTGCCCCGCACCGCCACAGGCAAAATCCAGAAGTTTGAATTGCGCGAACGCGCCCGCAGTCGGATAGCATCATGAACGATCTTGATCTTCAGGCGCTTGCGAACTGGCTTGCCGACAAATGGCCCGACGGTTGCGATCTACAGACCCAACGGATCAGCGGTGGGCAATCCAACCCGACATGGTTTATCACTTGGGGCGCAAACCGATTGGTTCTGCGTAAGAAACCCGCTGGTCCCATTCTGCCGGGCGCCCATGCGATAGAACGGGAATTCCGCGTCCAAAACGCGTTGTCCGGAACGGGGGTTCCTGTGCCGCGCATGCTGTACTTTGAAGCGGATGCCAGCATCCTCGGCACGCCATTCTATGTGATGGAGCGATTGGAGGGACGGGTTTTCGCAGACACCACGCTTCCCGATGTGGAAGCCGGCGATCGTCGAGAAATTTACCTCGACATGGCGCGCACATTGGCGAGATTGCATGCGGTGCGCCCCGATCAGATCGGTCTTGGTGATTATGGCAAACCCGGCAATTACTTTTCCCGCCAGATCGCGAAGTGGAGCCGCCAATACGTTGAATCGGACGGCCCCCGCATTGCGGATATCGACTGGCTGATGGACTGGCTGCCCGCCAATATTCCAGTCGATGATGGCGCCACAGCCATCGCGCATGGGGATTTTCGGCTGGGCAACCTGATGTACCACCCGACAGAACCGCGCGTCATCGCCGTTCTGGATTGGGAACTGTCAACGCTAGGTCATCCTCTCGCCGATCTTGGCTATTGCGTGATGCCGTGGAATTCTTCGCCGGCTGAATATGGCGGTATCCTCGGGACGAATTGGATGGCAGCGGGCATTCCGTCACAGACCGAATTCGTATCCGAATATTACACCACCGCCCAACGGACTGCGCCTCTTCTACCGTTCCATAAAGCCTTCGCAATGTTTCGATTTGCCGTCATTTTTATCGGTATCGCGGATCGAGCCCGTGCCGGCAATGCGGCCTCGGCCGAAGCCGCCGATCTTGGCGCACTTGCCCCCCGCTTTGCCGCACGCGCTCGCGAGGTCCTCGCGTCGACACCCTCAAATATCGGGAAAACGGTATGATCCTTTTCAGACTTATCGACCAGATTAATATCGTGATTGGCAAAACAGTCAGTTACCTGATTTGGGCCGGCATCGTTGTACTATGTTTCGAGGTGGTCGCACGCTATGGCTTTGGTCAACCTACACTTTGGGCGCACGGCTATACCCAAAGGATTTTCGGGGCCTATTTCGTTTTGGTCGGCGCGTACACATTGATCAAACGGGATCATGTGCGGGTAGATATCTTTATCAACACTCGATCACCACGCGTTAATGCGGGTCTTGATCTGTTCAACTATGCATTTCTCATTCTGTGGGGCTATGTCTTGACCCGCGAAGGTTGGCTGTTCTTCGAGGACGCGTGGTCTTTCAATGAACGTGATGACAGTGCACTTGGGCATCCAATGTGGCCTATCAAACTGTCGCTATTCGTTGGCGCAGGCCTCATCACCTTGCAAGGGATCGTTGAAGCGATCCGGTCTCTTGTATTGATTTTCAATCCCAACGCAGACGTTAAACGGAGCGAGCCAGCATGAGCCCGGAACTACTCACGATTGGCATGTTCGGCTTAGTGCTGTTTGCCATCATCGCAGGCGTATCCTTGTCATTCGCCATGGGCGGTACGGCAGTGATTTTTGGGCTGCTCATGTTCGGCACCAACGGAATGTATTCAATTGTCACGACCATGTTTGGCAACATGTGGTCAATTCTGTTGTCGGCCATCCCCCTGTTTGTTTTTATCGGTGTCGCATTGGCAAAATCCCGCATCGCGAATGACCTATACCATGCGTTTTATCTATGGTCAGGGCGCACGCCGGGGGGCCTTTTGCTCGGGACTTCGGGCTTCGCCGCAACCTTATCTGCCATGACGGGCAGTTGCGCGGCGTCAACGGTAACAACCGGTCTGGTAGGAATGCCCGCGATGGATAAACGCGGTTATGATCGGACTTTCGTTTTGGGGACGATTGGTGCATCCGGAACACTGGGGATTATGATTCCGCCTTCCATCACGCTCATTCTGATCGGGATGCAAACGGGTCAATCTGTGGGGCGCTTGTTTATGGGCGGGCTGATCGCGGGTCTGCTGTTACTTGCGATTTTCATGCTCTACGTCGGTATCCGCTCAAGAATGCATCCCGAACTGGCTCCCGGCGCAGAAGTTCGTGCGCCTTTGGCCGAACGAGTGAAAGCGTTCCGCTCTGTCATCCTGCCGCTGATCATAATCCTTTCCGTACTTGTCTCGATTTTTGCAGGCATTGCCACGCCAACAGAGGCCGCCGCCGTGGGGGCCGCTGCTGTCGTCTTTTCCGTCGCGGTGCGCGGGGAACTTTCATTCAGCTATATCCGCGAAGTCAGTTTCGCCACCGCGACCATGACGGGCATGGTGATCTGGATTGTCTTTGGCGCATCCGCCTTCATTGCCATTTATGGCGGGGGCGGAGGAACTGCCTTCATGACCGGAATGCTTGGAAATATGAACGTGCATCCGCTGGTGATGATCTTGATCATGCAGGCGATCACCCTTGTATTGGGCATGTTCCTTGATCCGATCGGGATCATTCTCTTGGTGCTGCCGATCTTTTTCCCGATTGTGGTGCAGCTTGGATTTGATCCGATCTGGTTCTGCATCCTGTTCCAGCTGAACCTGTGCATCGGCTATATTTCCCCCCCCTTCGGCTACAACCTTTTCTACCTGAAAAGCCTCAGCCCAACGACTCCGATCACGGCAATATATCGCGCCGTCGCACCGTTTCTGTTTCTGATGTTGCTCACCGGTGCGGTGATATTCCTGTTCCCACAAACCATAACCAGATTCACCGACATTTAAGCACGGTGAAGCACCCGCCAAGACCAAACCCAGAGGAGGAGAATGGACCATGACGAAAACGATTGAAAAATCATTATCCCGGCGTAAGTTTTTTGCCGCATCCGCAGGGGCTGCGGCCGCGACGGCGCTCGCAGCACCACCCGCCATCGCGCAGGGTAATTTGACCTGGCGTATGCAAACCCATTGGCCGACCGGCAACTGGTATTACGAAGACGTTTTCGTCAAATTCTGCAACCGCATAACCGAAGCCACAGGCGGTGAACTCACCATCACGCCGGTTCAGAATAACGGTATCGTGCCTACGGGCGAAGTTTTGAACGCTGTGCGCCGCGGCTTACTTGAAAGCGCGTTTATCTACCCCGCCTACTGGATCGGACGCATGCCTGTTGCCGGTCACCTCAATGGCCATATCGGCGCATGGGATCGCCACGAGGAAATGCATGCTTTCTTCTATGAAATGGGTGCCCTTGATGTGATCCGCGAAGCTTATGCGGAACAAGGCGTGTATCAAGCAGGACCGGTCTCTTATGCAGGTCTTACGCTTTATTCCAACAAGCCACTGCGGACCACCGCTGACTTTGATGGGTGGCGTGTCCGTTCGACGGGGGCTGCCGCACTGGTCTTTGCCAAAATGGGGGCCTCTCCCGTTTCGATCCCGGGTGGTGAGCTTTATCAAGCGCTGCAAACCGGTGTTGTCGAGGGCGCGCACTGGGGGTCGACGTCCACCGGTTGGGGTATGAACTTCCAGGAAGTGAACAAGTACATTGTTGAGCCTGACCTTTTGGGCCACCTGAATGGTGAAGTCATGGTTGGCCTGGACGCGTGGAACAGCATCGGTGATGATCTGAAAGCGACGTTCAACGAAATCGTCCGCGCTACATCGGCGGATGCAGCGGCGCATTTCTTGCATCAGGATCTGCTACGCAAGCAGGATTTCGTTGAGATGGGCGGCGAGCTGACTCAATTGGATCAGCAAGCTCAGGACAACTTGCGTCGTTATTCACTCGAAGTTGTGGATGACTTTTCGGAACAAGATCCCAAGTATTGTGGTCGTGTTGGCGAAATGCTGCACGAGTTTCTGAAAATCACCGGACGTGCCTGAATCAAGGCCATTTGAAACCAACAGCGCCGCTGACATGCGGCGCTGTTACAACTAAGAATTTTGTGGAAAGTGACCCTGATGCAGATCCCCTCCGATATGACCGCCGTTGAAATTTCATCCTACGGCGGACCAGAGGTGCTAAAGCCCGTGACCGTCCCTGTACCACAAGCCGGACCGGGGCAAATCTTGATCCGCATCGCTTATACCGGAGTGAACCGCCCCGACGCGCTGCAACGTGCCGGCAACTATGCACCACCTCCTGATGCATCACCTCTGCCGGGGCTGGAGGCCGCGGGCCATGTGGCGGCAGTTGGCGAAGGCGTCACCCGCTGGGCCGTTGGTGATGCAATCACGGCTTTGCTGCCCGGCGGCGGGTATGCCGAATACGCGGTCACTGCCGCTGATCATGCTCTTCCTGTACCGGACGGCATGTCGATGGACCGGGCCGCAGCGCTTTGCGAGACGTTCTTCACCGTCTGGACCAATGTTTTCAAGCGCGGTGAGCTGGCGGCAGGCGAACGCTTTCTTGTGCATGGTGGATCATCCGGCATCGGCACCATCGCAATCCAACTGGCAAAGCTACGCGGCGCACGCGTTTTTGCAACGGCAGGATCGGACGAAAAATGTGCCGCTTGTGTTGAATTGGGGGCCGAAGCGGCTTTCAATTATCGCGAAACAGATTTTGTTGAAGCAATGAGGGCAGAGGGCGGTGCCGATCTGATCCTCGACATGGTGGGTGGACCATATATCCCGCGTAATTTGGACGCGCTTGCAATGGATGGGCGGCTTGTACAGATCGCCTTTTTGCAAGGTTCCAATGTCGAGATGGACATGATGCAGGTCATGACCCGTCGCCTGACAATCACCGGATCAACCCTGCGCCCGCAATCCCACACCGCCAAGGCCGCTATCGCCCGCGCCCTTGAAGCGGAAGTTTGGCCACATCTGGCAGGCGGCACCATCGGGCCGGTTATGGACAGTGAATTCGCGCTGGTCGAAGCTGCAAAAGCACATGAGCGAATGGAGAGTTCTGCCCATATCGGCAAGATCGTTTTGAAGGTGGCTTGACGCTGGAGATAGAGTTTTAGCAGGGCTCTCGTGGCACTTCTCTAGGGCCAGGACTCACAACCAGAACATGACCACGGCAGCGAGGGCGCTGCCTGAAAACACGGGGATTGGGAAATTCTGCCCTTTGCCGGATTTGCGCAATAACGCAAAGTCCTGCTAGAAAATCTTGATGCCGTCGCACCCGGCCACGACGATGGCTTCGATCTTTTCGAAGAGGTTGACCTAAATCGTCACGGTCCCAATCTGGTCTGCGGTCGGGAATTCAGGTCAGGTTAAGGGGAGTCAGACATCGGATTCGAACTGGTGAGAAAAAGCCTGATGGCTGACAAGGTCCACGACCTGCGCGTAATCGCCATAGTCTGTGCGTGATTGAACAGGGGGGCGCCCGGTCTGGGCAAGCGTGGTAAGGGCGTCTCCTGCGCCGGAAATGGCACCAAAAAGCGCCGTCACCGCGTAGAGCGCGACACAGAAGCCCATGTCTTCCAGGTCGCTGAGCCCCAGTTGGGCGGCATCCGTGCCATCGACAAGACTGACCACCTTGGGGCCGTCCAGACCCTGCGCGATGCCTTCGACCTCTGCCCGGGACTTGACCCCATCGACAAAGACAAGATCGATGCCCGTGTCGCGGTAGGCGCGCGCCCGGTCAAGCGCGCGGTCCAGCCCTTCGGGTTGCAGAGCGTCCGTCCGGCCTATCAGAACGGTGTTGGCTTGCATCTCGTCCCTTGCGGCAACCGCTGCACTCAGACGTTGGACCGCACTCGCCCGGTCAATCAGCCGAACCCCCGCCAGCTGCCCGCAACGTTTCGGACTCTCTTGATCCTCAAGGTGCAAGGCCGCGACTCCGGCCATCGCGTAGTCTTGGATGGTACGGCGGATATTCAGGGGCCCGCCATAGCCGGTATCGGCATCCGCGATGACCGGCAGATCGCAGGCGCGCACCATGGCTCGGGCTTGGTCGGCCATTTCCGACTGGGTCATCAAGCCAAGGTCTGGCGTGCCCAGCCGTGCAGCCGTCGCCCCCAGCCCGGTCATGTAGACTGCCTCGAACCCCGCTTGTTGCACCAGACGGGCGGTCAGCGCGTCGGCTCCGCCCGGACAGGCTAGGATGCCACCCCGAGCCAGCCTTGCGCGCAGACGCGCGGCACCGTTCAGCAATCCGGTCTGTCTCATTTCTGTACCTCTGTCGTAGAGCCGCCCAAATGCCCGTCGGCCAGCGCGCGGCTGTAGACATCCTCGGTCCGGCGAATGTGGATCTTCAACGCAGCGTCGAAGGCGTCAAGTTCGCCCGTGCCCAACAGATCTACCATTGCGACGTGTTCGGCCATAGATTCCGCACGACGTTCGGCATAGGGGGCAGTGATGTTGGCGCGCAGCGCGGCGATGCGCCCGGCGACCAGAGAATTGGCGTCTTTCAGATAGGAATTGCCGCAATGGCTAAAGGCGGCGCCGTGGAACTGCGTGTCGAGGCGACCGTAGGCATTTGCATCGTCGGCCTCGAGTGCGGCTGTCATCGCATCGATGACCGTTTGCAATTCGGCCAGATAGGCGGCCCGGTCGCAGCGCAATGCGACCCGAACCGCCTGTGTCTCGAGGATTTCGCGATAGTCACAGATCGCCTTGATATCCTCGGGTGATGTTTCGAACACGAAAGTACCGCGCTTGGGGCGCACGATCACAAGCCCCTCGCGCGCGAGCAGCGCCATCGCATCGCGTACCGGCGTACGCGAGACGCCGAGCCGCTCGACCAACCGATCTTCGGAAATGTTCTCGCCCAGACGGAAAGCCCCCGACAGGATCGCGTCTCGGATCTGGGAGGCCGCAGTTTCGGCCAGCGACCGGGCCGGTTTGATCGGAACAAGCGTCATGCCGCACTCCTCCGGCGAAACAGCCACATCAGGACGGGCGTGACCCAAACCAGCAGGACCAGCACCGCGAGACCTGCCGCGATGGGGCGCTCGACAAAGCCCAAGGCCAGTCCGTCGGACTTGATCAGAGACGTGACGAAGTTCCGTTCGACAAGCAGCCCCATGACGATTCCCAAGATGGCCGGAGCGACCGGAAACCCGTTTTCTTCCATCAGGTAGGCAAAGAAACCCAGAACCAGCATGATCACGATGCCCGAAGCAGAGGAATCAATCGAGTAGGACCCGACAATGCAGAACCCCAGGATCAGCGGCGCCAGCGTCAGTTTCGGGACTCGAAGCACCTGCGACGCGAGCGCCACCGCCAGCAGGCCCAGCGGCACGATCAGCAGGTTGGCGATGAGAAACACCAGGAAGATCGCCATGATCTTGTCACCCGAGGTCAAAAAGACCATCGGTCCCGGATTGAGCCCCTTGACGTACAGAACGCCGATGACGATCGCAGTGATGCTGTCGCCGGGAATGCCAAACACCATCGCGGGCACATAAGCGCCCGACAGCGCCGAGTTGTTGGCGGCGCAGGCCTCAGTCAGACCCTTTTCGGTGCCTTTGCCATAGTCCTCGGGCGTTTTCGAGAACCGCTTGGACACCGCGTAGGAGATCCACGACCCGATGTCGGATCCCGCGCCGGGCAGAATGCCTATTACCGTGCCGATGGTCGAGCCGCGCAGCAGGCCGGTCTTGTTCCTCCACAGCAGCGAACCAACTCCGCGAAACATGTTCAGCGGATTGCCGACGGGCGTCACGGGCGGCACCGCATCGCGGTTCACGAAGGTGCGAATTAGCTCGGGGATGGCGAACATTCCGATCAACGCCGGAACAAACGCGACGCCACCCAGCAGGGAGTCGATACCAAACGTAAATCGCGGATAACCCGAAGTCGTATCCATGCCAACACTGGCGATCAGCAAACCGAACAACAGCGACATCAGAGATTTCAGGATTGATCCAGTGCCCAGCATGACCGCCGCCGAAAGGCCGAGCAGGGCCAGCCAGAAGTATTCGAACGAGGTGAAGTTGAGCGAAACGAGCGCCAATTTCGGCGCCGCCACCATCAGCACCAGCGACCCGAATACCCCGCCGATGGCCGAGGCGGTGACGGAGATGCCCAGCGCGCGTCCGACGCGCCCGTCGCGGGTCATGGCGTTGAGATCACCGATATAGGCGGCCGATGCGGCGGTGCCGGGAATGCGCACCAGCGCTGCGGGAATGTCCGAGGCAAAGATCGCCATCGCTGCGGTCGTAACGATGGCAGCAATGGCTGGCACCGGGTCCATGAAGAAAGTGATCGGAACCAACATCGCGGTGGCCATCGTCGCCGAAAGGCCGGGGATCGCGCCGACGAACAGTCCAAAGGCAGAGCAGGCCAGCATGACCAACGCCATGTTCCAGTTCAGAACCAGTGGAATTGCCTCTGAGAGGTGGGACAACATCAGAAAAACCCCTTCAGAACGCCTGCGGGCAAGGGAACTTGGAGGAACCGGGTCAGCAACAGATGCACAGTGCAGACAAAGCCGATGGCGACCAGAACCCAAACGGGGTGACGTCTGCCCGAAGCCAGAAACAGCGCCGCTAGCAGAAGGCTACCGCCAAGTGGAAAACCAACGGTTTCGAAGGTCACGGCAAGCAGCGCAGTGCCTACGATCATCAGGCTTGCGGTGGCGAACCGGTCAGGCCGCCGCCAGCCCGGGTGGAGCGTGACAAGCGCGCCGTTCCTGCCGATCAGGCCGACCACGACAAGCGCCGCACCGCCCAGGGTGCAGAGTGCGCCCAGAACCACAGGAAAGGTGCCCGGTCCGATGGGCTGTCCCGTTAGTCGCGGAAATCCCAATGCCGAATACACAATCCAAGCGCCGAACAGGACAAGCACGGCACCGATGGCGCTGTCGTGGAGCTTCATGTCGGTCCCACCATTAAAAGTGACAATCTGACGGGCGCCGGACATGGTCCGGCGCCGCAGTTCTGATCAGTTCGAAAGGCCGACGGCCTTCAGCGTGTCGCTCAGCGCCGCATCCGAGGCTTTCATGAATGCCTCGAAATCCGCGCCGGTGGTCCATTGCATTGCATATCCGCGGTCCTGCATGAACTTGGTGTATTCCGGCGCCTCAAGCACCTTACCAATCGCGACGATCAGTTGCTCGGTGGCGGCTGGGTCGAGACCTGCGGGCGCGACGAGACCGCGCCAGGAACCGAGGCTGAAATCATGGCCCGTCGCCTCGGTAAAGGTCGGCACGTCGGGCGCGATATCCAACCGGTCGTTGGAGAAGACAGCAAGCGGACGGATCAACCCGGCCCCCATCAGCGCGGCAGCCTCGGGCAGCGAAGCCGTTGCAACCTCGACACCGCCAGCCGCGAGGTCCTGAAGTCCGGGAGCCGCGCCTTCGGACGGAACCCAGGCAACACGGTCGGCGGGCATCCCGGCGGCCATCAGCATCCCGGCAAGCGCAAGATGGTTCACGCCGCCCTGCGCCGAACCCGAACCCTTGAACGCCCGGTCGGTCGACGCTTCGAGCGCTTCGAGCAGCGACGCGATGTCCTCATGGTCACTTTTGGAGTGAACGAAGATCGCTGCGGGATCGGAGTTGTAGAGACCAAGCGGGGTATAGCCAGTATAATCCAGATCAGTCAGGCCAAGGTTATGCATCGTGCCGATCTCAAGCGTCGCAACGCCGATGGTCTGGCCGTCGGGGTCTGCATCCGCAATGGCACTGTGGCCGATCACGCCCGATCCTCCGGTGCGGTTCTCCACTGGCACAGGCACACCGATTTCGGCTTCCAGCAGCGATGCAATCATCCGCGCGGTGGCGTCAGTGCCGCCTCCGGCTCCCCATGGCACGATCATGGTGACCGGCCCATCAGGCCAACTTTGCGCCGAGGCAGGTAGGGCGGCTGTGGTCATCAGTGCGGCAAAACCCGCCAGAATATGACGTTTGGTCAGGGTCATTTGTGTTTCTCCTCCATTTTGGTGAAAACCCCGGATCCTTCTCCTTTGCGGGAACCGGGGCGCGATCGCTATGATCAGTCGAAAATCTTGGTCGGGTTCAGCAGGCCCTGCGGGTCAAGCGCCTGCTTGACCTGCCGCATCAACGCGATTTCGGACGGGCTCCGGCTGAGCGGCAAATACGGCTTTTTCAGCGTGCCGATTCCGTGTTCGGCAGACACCGTGCCGTCCATCTCACCCACTATGCGATAGACGATGCCGCTGGCCGCATCGAGCGGTTGCGGATCTGCATCTGGCTTCCAGGCGACGACATGCAAGTTGCCATCTCCGACATGGCCGTAGAAGACCGAATGGCAGCCAAGTTGGTCAAGCAATTCTGCCTTGGCTTGACGAGCGAACTCATCCATCCGGGCCACGGGAAGGCCGACATCAAAGCTAATATGCGGGCCGATTACGGCTGGGTTGGCGAACTCCGCCGCCGCATCGCGCGTGGCCCAAAAAGCAGTGATGTCGCTCAGGCTTTGGGCCACAGCACCGTTAAGCACGAGGCCTTCCTCCAACAGGTGTTCCAGCAGCGAGTCGAATCGGGTGCCGTCGATCTCAGAGTCGAGACCCTGCATTTCGATCAGGATCGCATGACTGCCCTTCCCCATGGCGACGGGCGCGCGGATGCCAGCGCGGTCGGTCGCCTGATGCCAATAGTCGGCCCACATGACCTCGAATGCCGAAAGCAGCGGGCCGAGACGTTTGCGGGCGGCACCCAGAACCGAGAGCACGGTTTCGTAGTCGGGTACAATGCATAAGGCAGCGCTGGTGCACCCCGGCTGAGGGTAAAGTCGCAGCACGACACGCGTGATAACACCCAATGTACCTTCGGACCCAAGGAACAGCTGCTTCAGGTCGTACCCAGCATTGTTCTTGATCATCCGGTTCAGCATCGGCAGCAAAGTGCCGTCGGCCAGCACCGCCTCGATTCCCAGAACAAGGTCGCGGGTCATGCCGTAGCGGATCACTCGGTTGCCACCCGCGTTGGTCGACAGGTTGCCGCCGATGGTACAGGAGCCACGTGCGCCCAAGTCGAGCGGAAAGAACAGGCCAACCTCGGCTGCGGCCTTCTGCACGGTTTCCAGCGGCGTGCCTGCGCGGACCGTCATCGTCATTCCGACTGGGTCCAGATCCTCGATCCCAGTGAGCCGTTCAAGCGAGAGCGCAACGCCACCGTCCGTCGGGCGAGCGCCGCCGCAAAGCCCGGTCAGCCCGCCTTGGGGGGTGACTGTGATTTGATTGGCGTGACAGTGGCGCATGATATGCACCACCTCCCCTGTCGTGGCAGGACGCAGCACCGCCAGTGGCGACGCCGGCGGCAGGAAGCTCCAGTCCGTGCGGTTGCGAGACGGGAGATCGGCCCCCTCCTTGCAGCCCAACGGACCCAGAAGATCGCGCAATTCCGACAAGCAGTCCTGTGCCAGCACCATTTTCCTCCCTCTTGTTATGCGTTACGTATAACAGATCATCCTGCCGAGCAAGCGTTTCCAGAAGGACGCAAGGTTTTAAGTCGTCCGCACTAATGAAGAAGACCAACTCTCCCAACTGTGCATGGACAAATGAGCTGCTCTCCAATTGTTGGACAGAAACTGGCGTAAACCTTCTGCGGCACCGCCATACAGACATGCCTGACCACTGCCCGGGAGGGCATTGCGCAGTAGTTCCCGAGAAAGATGAAAGGGTTGTTCGGCATGGGACTGCGACAGACGACTAGGTTCGTTGAGAGCCTACTGCGCCTCAAGGCGCGGGACGTCGACCGACAAATCGCTGAAGTCCAGATCCGCATCGCCGTCATGAACAGCTGCACCGCCATTGGCATCCCTGTCACAGGGGCCGCGGGATGAATACGTTCGGGGAAAGAGAAACCTCGGGTATCACAGGCTTTGTGCAACAGAGTCCTGAAGTCGCACAGCGTCGCGGGCCGGTGACGCGAGGTGTACAGCGCACACCCGTTACTAAACGCCAAGACACAAGCCGTCAGAACGGCTTATCAGAGACAAGACGCATCCCCAGATGTGCAGGCGGAGAGCCAACCGCGCAACCGCCGCGCGCCGGGTCGCGGACAAGATAAGACATCGCGGCGATATGCTCTCCCCCCACGATAAAGGCGGGGCAGCGCGCGATGTCGATGCCCGCGTCGACCCCGGCATAACAGTCCTGCGTCCATTCCCAGACGCTGCCATCCAGGTCCGCGATCCCCTCAGGCGACGTGGAAAAACTGCCCTGCAGTTTCAGGCCGCGCGGCGCGAGTCCCTCTGTCAGATAGGCAGAGGCCCAGGTCAGCGCGGGATCGGAAAAGATCGGGTCAGGCTCGTCCGGCAGCACCGACTGCGCCATGAAACTCCATTCCGACGCGGTTGGCAGACGAAAGCCATGGCCGGTGGTGGCGTTGATCCAGTGCAGGTATTCGGTCGCATCAACATAGCTCAGCCCGGTGGCCGGCGTGGCGACAGGGTCAAGCCCTGTTCGCGCTCTCAATTCAATCGAACAGCCGCCATCAGCATGACAGGCGTTCCATTCCGCCACGGTGACCTCGTGGCGTTGGACATACAACTTGTCCCCGCTGGGCAGCATCACCGGGTCTTGCGCCATTTCGGGACCGGGGCGGGTCAAAGGATCGGGGCCGCGCAGCAAAAGCGCGGCCCCGAGAACAACCGCCGCCACAGCGACACCTGCCAGACGAAGGGACATCAGAACAGGTGCGGCAGATGTGACGGCGGCCATGGTCGTTCCTCCGGTTGGTGTCAGCTAGAAAACGGTCTGGGCGCGACCACCTGCTCCATCAGATCATTGTCCCAGTCGCCTTCGACGACAAAGTGCGCAGTGGCCCCCAGAAGTGCGGCTTCGATCAGGTTGTGGTTCACATAGGCGTACACGCCGGGCTGCTCGAAGGTATACATCGACGCCATGGCAGAGCCGCCGCGCACGAACCAGGTTTCAAGGCCGGTCAGGGGCGCATCGCTGAACGAGGTTTCCCAGACATAGTTGCCGTGCCCGCCGATCAGGTGCGGACGGCTGTCGCGGTTGGCCTGATTGTGGATCATCAGCACCGTCTCACCGACCTTGAACTTGAGTGCGCCTTCGCCAGTGAGGGCACCGACGGCACCGTTGAACACCGAATGGGTCGGGGTCAGCGTCCGCATCGCATCAAGGCTGTCGGCATAGTCGTCGCCTGCGGCCTCATAGGTCTTGTAGTCGCCGTTGTCCTCCATTGGCAGATAGTAGTCCTGCTCACCGATATAGGCGATCTTGTCATAGCGCAGCGGATTGCCGTCGCGGTCCTTCAGGCCGTCCCGCGGCAGCACCATGACGGCGCCGTTCATCCCGTGGGCGACGTGATAGGGGATCATCGCACCGCCCGGCGCACAGTGATAGGTAAAGCAGCCCGGTTTTGTCGCCTTCCAGCGCAGCACGGTTTCTTCACCCGGATAGACGTGGGTCAGACCGCCACCGCCCAGCGCGCCCGTCGAGGCGTGAAAGTCGATGTTGTGTTCCATCATGCTGTCAACGGGGTTGCGCAGGGTCAGCTCGATCATGTCGCCCTCGTGGCAGATGATCAGCGGACCGGGAACGGAACCGTTGTAGGTCAATGCCCAAACCGACGCGCCGGTGTCCTCATCCACCACCATCAGACGTTCGGTGGTGTCCATGGTGATCTCGATGATCTTCGGACCACCGGTGGCCACTTGCTCATGGACAGGGGCATAGGGCGGCGCGACCAGTTCCTGACGCACGCGGGTATAGCCGGACAGATCAGCGGGCTTGGCGGTGCTTTCGGCCTTGGCCTCACCGGCGGCCTTGTACAACTTGGCAGAGGCGGCGTTTGCCTTGTGAGGCATGGGGGCGCGCTGTGTTGCCATGGCGCCTGCGCCGGTCATGGCCGCCGCACCGGCAAGAACGGACCCGCGCAGAACGTTGCGACGGCTGGTCTTCATAAGGCCCGGGTTGATGAATTTGGTCATTGTCTTCTCCTGGGGAAAGAGGCGGCGGGCATCATGTCCGCGCGCCTTGTGCCTGGGTCAAAGGTTGTCGAGCTGTGCCTCAAAGCGTTCTTTTGCTTTCTTCGGCACGCGCCCTTGGAAAAAGTCCTCGGGGGCATCCACGTCACCCACGGCGATAGTCATCACCATGCCCATGGCGTAATGCGGCTTGCACATCACGGCGTAGACGCCTGTCGCATCCAGCGTAATCTCGAATTCCTCGTTGATCTTGCCACCGAACTTTTCGGCGCCTTCGGGGATCATGTCCTTGACGGTTTCGGCGTTGTGGCCCTTGTCCGTGGCAAGGAATTTGATCGTGTCGCCGGGGGCGGCCTGCACAAAGGCGGGTTCGAACACCATGCGGGCGCCATCGGTGCCTTTGTTCAGCATCTGGACCTCATGTACTTCGGCCAGGGCCGCGCTGCCCATCAGGGTGGCAATGGCAAGAGCGGCTGTAACAGTGCGGATCATCATTTCGTCCTCTTTGGTGTGATCTGTTGAGGATGAATCTATCCCTTTCCGAAAAACGCTTATTGCGCTGGCGCAACGTTTGGGACGTTTGCCGCCGCATCGGCCAGTCTTGTCGAACTGGCGCAATCAAACGCATTGTGGCAAAGAAAACCCATGAACCACGACGCCCCCCGCAAGACGTTGCCCCGGCTGGACGAAAGCCTGCTGACCCATCTGCCGCCCTTTTCGCGGCTGGAGCGCAAGCAGATCCGCACGATTCTGGATCAGGCCAGCTCTCGCCGCTACGATGCCGGCGCCCATATCTTTGACGAGGGCGCAGCGGCGGAACGCTTTTTCATGCTGCTGGATGGTTATGTCCGTGTGGTGCGGGTCACGGCGACGGGGGAACAGGTCACGGCCCTGCATATTCCGTCCGGCCAACTGTTGGGCATCGCCAAGGCGCTGGGACGCGACACCTATCCTGCGACGGCGGTGACGGCGACCGAATCCATCGCACTCAGTTGGCCGACGCGGTTGTGGGATACCTTTTTGGCGGAATACGACGGCTTTGCCACAGAGACCTACAAGACGCTTGGCCACCGCGTTGGCGAAATGAACAACCGCATCGTCGAACTGGCGACCCAACAGGTTGAACAGCGGGTGGCCAATGCCCTGTTGCGGCTGGTCAACCAGACCGGACGCAAGGTCGAGGGCGGGATCGAGATTGATTTTCCGATCACCCGTCAGGATCTGTCGGAACTGACGGCCACAACCCTGCACACCGCCAGCCGCCTGCTGAGCGGATGGGAGAAAATGGGCCTTGTCGAAAGCAAGCGCAAACGCATCAAGGTCTGCGATCCGCACGCCTTGGTCTTGTTAAGCCAGGGCCGCTGAGCAAATTCGTTGCTCCAGCGTCGTGATCCGACGGGCTGACCCGATCAACGGCCTTTGTCGATGGCGTGGCGCAACTCTTCAATAAAGGCATCTTCATCCAGACGGTATTCGGCGCAGGCGTCGGTGATCGTGTGGAACGGGGCAATCAGGCACCCGACGCACAACATGCCGTGACGCAGAAAGACCGATACCGTCGGCGGCCATCGTGTCATCAGTTCTGAAAGCGGCAGGTCGGGATCGTCGAAACGGGGTCCGCGCATGGGATATCCTTTCATGGGTATCATCCACACCTTTCCGTCCCAAACTTTGTTCCAGCACAAACTTTGACATTTGGCGCCGCGCTAAGCGTGGGCGACCTGAATGACAAGGAGGCCGGACATGGCAGAATTCCTGACAAAGTCACGGGCGCGCAACGTTTTCTACGGAGGGTCGATCTTTTTCGTGGTCGTCTTCATCGCGCTCACCGTGCAAAGCCACAACTATGTGGTGAAGACATCAACCGCCGGCATGCCGCTGACCGAAGAGGTGGCACTGGGCAAACATGTGTGGGAGCGGCACTCCTGCATCAATTGCCACTCGCTGCACGGCGAAGGTGCCTATTTCGCGCCCGAGGTCGGCAACGTCATGACCCGCTGGGGCGTGCTCGACGATCCCGAAGGCGCCTATGAGATTCTGGATGGCTGGATGAACGCGCAGCCCTCGGGGATCGAGGGTCGCCGCCAGATGCCTCATTTCGAGATCACCGAAGAAGAGATGCGCGGACTGGCCGAATTCCTGCGTTGGGCCGATCAGACCGACACACAGGGCTGGCCGCCCAATGATGCCGGCTAAGGAGGACAAACTCATGAAATACCAATCACAAAAGGTGGCGCTGGCCTATTTCGTCTGCGCAATGGCCTTGTTCGGCATTCAGGTGCTGGGCGGGCTGCTGGCGGGCTGGATCTATGTCTCGCCCAACTTTCTGTCGGAGCTTCTTCCGTTCAACATCATCCGCATGATCCACACCAACGCGCTGATCGTCTGGCTGCTGCTGGGGTTCTTCGGGGCGGCCTATTTCCTGATCCCCGAGGAATCGGAACGTGAGATCTATTCGGTCAAACTGGCCTATCTGCAGTTGATCATTCTGATGGTCGGCACGCTGGGCGCGGTGGGGTCCTACCTTGTCGGCATCCACGGCGGGCGCGAATTTCTGGAACAGCCGCTCTGGGTCAAGTTCGGCATTCTCGTCGCGGCGCTGATCTTCTTGTTCAACATCTCGATGACCGTGCTGGCGGGCAAGAAGACGGCGATCACCAACGTGCTTCTACTGGGCCTATGGCTGTTGTCGCTGCTCTGGGTCTTTGCCTTCATCAACCCGGAGAACCTGTCGCTTGATAAAATGTACTGGTGGTTTGTCGTGCACCTCTGGGTCGAGGCGACCTGGGAACTGGTGATGGCGTCGATCCTTGCCTTTCTGCTGCTCAAACTGACCGGCGTCGACCGCGAAGTGGTCGAGAAATGGCTGTACATCATCGTCGCCACCGCGCTGTTCTCGGGCATCCTTGGTACCGGGCACCATTTCTACTGGATCGGTTTACCGGGCTACTGGCAGTGGGTCGGGTCTATCTTCTCGACGTTTGAGGTGATCCCCTTCTTCCTGATGATGAGCTTTGCCTTTGTCATGGTCTGGAAGGGCCGCAAGAACCATCCCAACAAGGCCGCGCTGCTATGGTCGCTTGGGTCCAGCACGGTCGCCTTCTTTGGCGCGGGTGTCTGGGGTTTTCTGCACACCCTGCATGGCGTGAACTTTTACAGCCACGGCACGCAGATCACCGCCGCCCACGGGCACCTGTCCTTTTACGGGGCCTATGTGGCGCTGAACCTTGCGATGTTCACCTATGCGATGCCGATGCTGCGCAACCGCGAGCCCTATAACCAGGTGCTCAACATGGCCTCGTTCTGGCTGATGACCGGCGGCATGGCCTTCATGACCTTTGTGCTTACCTTTGCCGGCACCATCCAGACGCATATGCAGCGCGTCGTGGGCGACTACTACATGGACGTGCAGGACGGTCTGTCGCTGTTCTACATGATGCGCTTTGGTGCGGGCCTTGCGGTGGTCATCGGTGCGCTGTTGTTCATCTACTCGATCCTTGTGGTCCGCAAACGTGAGATCATCGCCCCCGGTGCGGCCAACCCCGCGACAGGAGGCTGAGATGAACATGCAAACCACACCGACCCTGCCGTTCTACCAGCCCGCCGCCAAAGAGTGCGCGCTGTTCGAGACGGCCTATGACAACGGTTTGCCCCTTCTTTTGAAGGGGCCGACCGGCTGCGGCAAAACCCGTTTTGTCGAACATATGGCGGCACGGCTTGGTAAATCGCTGTACACCGTGGCCTGCCATGACGACCTGTCAGCGGCGGACCTGATCGGGCGCTACCTGCTGAAGGGGGGCGAGACTGTCTGGGTCGACGGTCCGCTGACCCGCGCGGTGCGCGAGGGCGGTATCTGCTATCTCGATGAGGTGGTCGAGGCCCGCAAAGACGTGACCGTGGTGCTGCACCCGCTCACCGACACGCGGCGCACGCTGATGATCGACCGCACGGGTGAGGAGTTGGTGGCGCCCAAAGGCTTCATGCTCGTCGCCTCCTACAACCCCGGCTACCAGAACGTGCTGAAACGGCTGAAACCGTCGACGCGGCAGCGGTTCCTGTCGATCGCCTTCGACTTTCCGGGGGAAGAGGCGGAAATCGCCGTCGTGTCTCGCGAAAGCGGGCTGGAACCGGGGCGCGTGGCCCCCTTGGTACGGTTGGCTGGCCGTATTCGGACGCTGTCCGGCATGGATCTGGAAGAAGGTGTCTCAACCCGTCTGCTGATCTATGCGGCCACGCTGATGGCGGGGGGCATGGGCGTCGATCAGGCGCTAGAGGCCGCCATCGTGCAACCCCTCAGCGATGAACCCGACGTGGGCGTGGCGCTGCGGGATCTGATCTCGACAATCTACGGGTGAAAAAGATGCGCTTATCCGATCTCATGGAACCAGAAGAGACCGTCGGGAACCTCTGGCACGACATGGCCAGCGGGATCGGCCGGGCCGTCACCTACCCAGAGGCGGGCGTCACGCTCGCCTCTGTCCGGCCCAGCCTTTCGGTGCTGTTTCGCGCTTTGGGTGGGGCCGCCGGGGTCGAACTGAGCGAGGCTCCGGCGATCCTTGTGCGCCACCGCCAGCCCATGCGCCGCAAGCTGGGCGCGGAACGCGATCGCGAATGGGTGGCGCAGTACGATGGTGAACGCCTGTCCCTGCCGCCGCTCATTGCTGACTTTCCCGAGGCGCGACTGAACCGCGCCGCCTATTTCTGGCTGACGGCACTTGCGTCCGTCAGCGATCCCGCGACCCTTGACCTGAACGGCGACGGCCCCGCGCTCGACTGCGTACAGATCCGCGCCAACGCCGCTGCGTCTGATGCCGCATATGCGCTCTGCCCCGGCCTGCGCGGGCAGTACGCCGACATGGCCGAACTCTGTGCCGCCGCCCGCCCTGACCTGACACGCCCCGCGCAAGAGGCTATCATTGAAACCGCGATCCGGGATCAACTCTGCGGCGGCTCGCCCGTCATCGCATCGCCAGAAACACCACGCGGGTACATGCCCTTTGCCCCGGTGCCGATCTGGCTGCGCTTTGCAGCCCCCGGATCGGGCAGCGCCGCGACCGAAGAACAGGCCGATTCCGCCGCCCCTCCCCCCACCGCCGCGCTGACCAGCCGCAAGCTGGGCATGCGCAAGGATCAGGACCAGCAGAACCGCAAGGACAGCTTTATCATCCACCGGTTCGAGTCGATCCTGTCATGGGTCGAGTCGATGAACATCAACCGCAGCGTCGACGATGACGACGACGAAAACGCCCAAAAGGCCGCTGACGATCAGGACAACATCACCCTGTCGAAACACGACCGCAAGGCCGCCACGCGCCTGCGCCTGCACCTTGATCTGTCGCCCGCCGATGCCGACCACGAGGCGCTGGCCGGAGAGTTCACCTACCCCGAATGGAACCACCGTTCGCGCAGCTACATGGACGGCCATTGCCGCGTTCTGGACGCGCCCGCCATACCCGACGCCGCCCATCCCTACCGCGCAGATGAACGCCGCATCCGCGAGGTCCGCCGCCAATTCGAGGCGCTGCGCCCGCGCCGCATCCTGCAACCGCGTCAGGTGGACGGCAGCGAACTGGACCTTGACGCGCTGCTGACCGCGCGCGCCGATCTGGTCGCCACCGGGCGCGGATCTGACCGGATCTGGCAGGCCGCGCGGCAGACAGAACGTGACCTGTCGGTCGCCTTTCTGATCGACACTTCGCGGTCGACAGAGGCGGCCATCGGCGACACCTCGGTGATCGAAGTCGCGCGCGAAGCGATGGCCGCGCTGGCCGCCGGAATCGACGCCGCTGGCGACCGCCTGGGCATCTGGGGCTTTTCCTCACTCCGCCGGGACCGCGTGTTCCTGACCCGCTGCAAGGACTTTGACGCGCCGATGAACGCCGCGATCACCGCCAATATCGGCGCGCTGAAACCGGGGCATTACACGCGGTTGGGCGCGGCCATCCGCCATGCCAGTGCGCAACTGGCGGCAGAACCGTCCGCCCGCAAGCTGTTGATTGTGCTGACCGACGGCAAGCCCAACGATCTGGACCATTACGAAGGTCAGCACGGGATCGAAGACAGCCACATGGCCGTGCGCGAGGCCCGCCTTGCAGGCCACGCCCTGCACGGCGTCATCATCGACGAGGACGGACAGGACTGGTTTGCCCGCATCTTTGGGCGCGGCGGCTTTACCCTGTTGCCCAACCCCGAACGCCTGACCCGCGCCCTGCCCGACATCTACCGCAGACTCACACAGGAGACCTGACATGCGCAAACTTGCCATCCTCCCCGCCTTTTTCGCCGCGCCCGCTTGGGCCGAAGGCTTTGACCGTCCGATCCCGCAGCCGCAATCTGCCACGGCCGAGTTTTGGTACGCCCTCGCCTGCGTCGCGCTGATCGTGTCCATGATCGTCGTGCAGCGGCTGGTGTCCCGGCGATGAACAGACAAGGCTGGTCAACACGGCGGATTGCGCTGGTCCTGTACCCGTTCGGGGCGGGCGCGATGGGCGTGAATGTGTTCTTTGCCGCACTGATCCTTAGCTGGGTCGGCGGGCCGGTCCTGTCGACCGGCTGGGCCATCGCCATCGGATGTGTGATCGGCCTCCCCGCAACATGGGCCTTTGCCCGCCATATTCGCCACCTGATGGATGTGTCCGACGCACAGGCGGCAGACTGAGGAGCCTCACATGGCACAGACTTCGGCAGAGCAGATGCGCGCCTGGCAGGGACCGGCGCTGTTTAGTTTCGGCTTTCGCCCGTTTTTCCTGTTCGGCGCGATCTGGGCGGCTTTTGCGATGGTCCTGTGGATCATTGCGCTGTCGGGCACACTGGACCTGCCGACCCGGTTCGATCCGGTGTCATGGCACGCGCACGCCTTTCTGTTCGGATACCTGTCCGCAGTTCTGGCGGGCTTTCTGCTGACCGCCGTGCCGAACTGGACCGGACGCCTGCTGCTGGTTGGCAAACCGCTGGCCGCGCTCTTTGCCCTCTGGTGCGCGGGGCGCATTGCGGTCCTGTTCTCCGCGACCCTGCCGACGGGCCTTGCCGCTGTCATCGACCTTGCCTTTCCGTTGGTCCTTGGCGCGACGATCCTGCGAGAGATCGTGGCGGGCAAGAACTGGCGTAACCTGATGGTGTTGGGGCTGCTGGCGGTGTTCACGCTGGCCAATGCCCTGTTTCACCTCGACGCCGCGCGCGGGGTTTACGCCGCCCAAGGCATGGGCCTGCGCCTTGGCCTTGCGACCGCGATCATGATGATCAGCGTCATCGGCGGGCGGATCATCCCGTCTTTCACCCGCAACTGGCTGGCGCGAGAAGGACGCGACGCGCGCCCTACCCCGCCTATGCAACGGTTTGACAAGGCCGTCCTGCTGGCCAGCATCGCCGGTCTGTTGCTCTGGGTCACGCTGCCAAATGCCCCCTTCACTGCAGTAGCGTTGCTCGCCACAGGCGTGTTGCATCTGGCGCGGCTGACCCGCTGGCAAGGCCACCACACCGGGGCAGAGCCGCTGGTCTGGGTGCTGCACCTGTCCTATGCCTTTGTCCCACTGGGGTCGATTGCGCTGGGGCTGACCGGTCTGACCGGCACCGGAACCGCCGCCGCGCAACACCTGTGGATGGCGGGTGCCATCGGGTCCATGACCTTGGCGGTGATGACGCGGGCGACGCTGGGCCATACCGGGCAGCCGCTCTTGGCAGACCGCTGGACGTTGATGATCTATCTTGCTCTGCTGGGGTCCGTGGCCGCACGGATCGGGGCGGACGCCGTGCCGATGCTGACCGATGTCGCCGGGGCCCTGTGGCTGCTTGCCTTCGGCGGGTTTGCCGTGGTCTACGGCCGCCTGCTGCTGCGCGAAAAACCCAAGGGGTAACACATGACCTGGACCGGATTTGCCGCTGTATTCGTGGCGTTTTTCCTGACCCATTCCATCCCGGTGCGCCCTTCCGTCAAATCACGCCTTGTCGGCATCCTCGGCCCACGGGGGTTCAGCCTTGGATACTCCGTGCTGTCGGTCGGAATGCTGGCCTTGCTGATTTGGGCTGCCGGTCAGGCCCCCTATGTCCAGCTTTGGCCGCAGATGGAGTGGCAACGGCATGTGGTACATCTGGGGATGTTCGCCGTCTGCCTGATCCTTGCCCTGTCCATCGCGCGGCCTAACCCGTTCTCCTTTGGCGGCGCGCAAAACGCGCGCTTTGACCCAGCGCGCCCCGGCATCGTGCGCTGGGTGCGCCATCCGATCCTGCTGTCACTTGCGCTTTGGGCCGGGCTGCACCTGCTGCCGAACGGCGACCTGTCGCATGTGATCCTCTTCGGCGTTCTGGGGGGCTTTGCCATTGTCGGACGTGCGATCCTCAATCGGCGCAAGCAAAGGGAAATGGGCCGTGCGGCGTGGCAAACACTATGGACCCGCGTGTCAGACGCGCCATTGGGTCACGCGCCCCGCTCATGGACCGGCCTGGCAACACGTCTTGGTCTAGGCATTGGCGGATTTGTGCTGCTGCTATGGGCGCATCCGGTCGTGATCGGCGTGACGGCGCTGTAGTCCGCCCTGCGAACAGCCGCGAATACCAGATCCACAAAGCGATGAACCGCAAAGTCGTATCGGCCATCCGATGGGTCGATGAATGGTGCGGTCCGCATTGAATTGCCGTTCGCATCCGTCTAGGTCATGTTGACAAATGACGCACCCAAAGCCGGATTGACGTTATGTCGATGATGCCGAGGAACCTCTCGGCGGTTTTGTCGCAACGGGTTGCGACACGGCGGGCGTTCTTCATCTTATTGAAGCACCGTTCAACCATGTTGCGAAGCTGGTAGAGCGAGTGATCCACTCCGACCCGCATTCTGCGCGATTTCCGCATGGGGATCTGAGGCAGGATATTGCGCTTTTCCATAGTTTTGCGAATGCGATCAGCGTCATAGCCGCGATCCACCAGAAGAGCCGCCGGCTCAGGCAGGTTGTCCGCCATGACCATGTCAAAGCCAAGATAATCGGATGTTTGACCCGGTGTTATTTCAGACCTCATTGGCAGTCCTGCCGCGTGGACGCGGAGGTGGATTTTGGTCGTGAACCCACCTCTTGAGCGGCCAAAACCCTGTCGCGGAGTCGCCCTTTAGCGCCCGCTGCCTGATGGTGAGCGCGGATTACGGTGCTGTCGACCATTTGGAGGGCGTCCGGCACCGCTCCACAATGGTTCAGGCCCTCGAGAATGTCCTCTCACAGGCCTGAAAGTGTCCAACGTCGGAATTGCCTGTAGACGCTCGACCACTTGCCGAATTCTTCCGGCAGGTCCCGCCACGGCGATCCGGTCCGGGCGATCCAGAAAATCCCATCCAGAACAATGCGATGATTGGTTGGCTTACGTCCGTTCGGGGCACATGCAGCAAGGATGAAATGCTCAAAGAACGCCCATTCGTCGTCCGTCATCAGGTCTCGTGCCAAGCTGGTCTCCAGAGCAGATACCAGCTTGAATCACGTCAACGCCACACTGTGAATCCCTTTTGGCAACACGGCCTAGAATGCGATCTCGGGCACCAAATCCAAACAACTCTTTTGGTGCGAGCGGGTCGAACAATCTGGTTACCCACCAAGAAGCCCCTATTGTTCTGCTCATTTGCCACGCAGGCTATAGCTCATATGCTCGTTACTTTCAGATCAAGGCTACTGTCGCGCATTTTATGGACGAATACAGTTTTGTTACTCAATTGGCGTATTCTCCAGACTCACGCTGTCATGTAGTCTGCGATCATTTATCCGTTTGACGCGTCCGTGCTATCAATCTAGCAATGCTGTTAATATCTGTTGGGGTGCCCTAATCCGGGCTGAGATGCACAAGCTGCGAACCCATTGAACCTGAACCGGTTAGGACCGGCGGAGGGAACAGCTTGCGGACTTCGCATCCGTTGTGGCCTGCGCCCTTTCCCATCCTGATCCCTGAACCAAGGGGCTATGACATGGCAGCTAGGGTGTTAACGATTGCCGGGTCCGATTCTGGTGGCGGGGCTGGTATTCAGGCCGATCTCAAGGCTTTGTCGGCAATGGGTGTTTATGGTGCTTCCGTTGTGACGGCGGTTACGGCACAGAACACAGAAGCTGTTACAGCCATTCATCCAATCCCGGATGACATTGTTGCTGCACAGATCAAAGCCGTTCTTGATGACATCCAGATTGATGCGATCAAGGTCGGGATGCTCGGGACACCGTCTCTGATTGCAACGGTGTCGGATGCACTGGCGGGCTACGCCGGGCCGGTTGTGATTGATCCCGTGATGGTGGCTAAATCAGGCGACACACTACTGGCCGATAGCGCGATAGATGCGTTGAAATCGATCCTTTTCGCACGCGCGACACTGCTTACCCCCAACCTACCCGAAGCGGCGAAACTGGTGGGCGAGGGCAGCACGCAAGTGCAGGCGAAGGCCCTTTTGGACCTTGGCGTCGGTGCGGTTTTGATGAAAGGCGGACATGCAGACGGCGAGACCTGCACCGATCATCTTGTGTCGCGAACGGGAACGCAGGACTTTTCGGCTCCACGTGTGAACACCCGCAACACCCACGGTACGGGATGTTCCTATTCCTCTGCAATCGCTGCGGGTTTGGCGCAAGGCATGGCGTTGAACGATGCGGTGGCCCAAGCGCACGCGTGGCTCCATCTAGCGATCTTGCATGCGGATGAATTGTACGTTGGACAAGGTCAAGGGCCTGTTCACCATTTTCACGCGCTTTGGACATGAGCGAACCGTTCACCATCATTGGCGGCGGTGTTTGTGGCCTTGCCATGGCGGCAGAGCTGTCCGAGCGCGGCGCGCAAGTCACGGTCATTGATCCCAATGGCGCGCCTGGCGATCATGCCTGTTCATGGTGGGCGGGCGGCATGTTGGCACCCGATTGCGAAGGGGTAAGCGCCGAGCCCGAGATCGTGCGCCAAGGCCGCAAAGCCGCCGCATGGTGGCAAAGCCAAGGCGGCACAGTGCACCACGCGGGCACCATCGTCGTCGCACTGGGCCGCGACCAAAGCGATCTGGCAACATTTGCGCGCCGTGCGCCGAGCGCGACACCCCTGACCAAAACGCAGATCGCCGCGCTCGAGCCTCATCTGGCCGAGCGTTATTCCAAAGCGCTGTTTTTGTCAGACGAGTGGCATCTTGACCCCCGCGCGACCCTTACTGCGCTGCATGCGCGGCTGGACCAAAGAGGCCTGAGTTTTTCAGCGGACATCGGTGACATCAAAGGGCAGGTGATCGATTGCCGTGGCCTTGCCGCCCGCGACACCCTCACAGATTTGCGCGGTGTGAAGGGTGAGATGCTGGTGGTGCGCTGCCCCGACGTGACACTGTCGCGCCCTGTTCGGCTGCTTCATCCGCGGTTTCCGTTGTATATCGTGCCGCGCGGCGACGATGTGTTCATGCTGGGCGCGACCCAGATCGAAACCGGCGAACGCGGGCGCGCCACCCTGCGATCCGTGATGGAGCTGATGAATGCCGCCTACGCCCTGCACCCCGCCTTTGGCGAGGCAGAGCTGTTGGAGATCGGCGTGGACGCGCGCCCCGCCTTTCCCGACAACCAACCGCGCATTCGGCGGATCGGGGATGTGATTTACGCAAACGGCCTGTTTCGGCACGGTTTTCTGCTTGCACCTGCCGTTGCGCAGATGACGGCGGACCTGTTGTTAGACGGCAAAATTCCGGAGGTTTGGTATGAAGATTATCGTGAACGGTGAAGCATTTGAGACCTCTGCGCCCACGCTGACCGCGCTGTTGGAGGAGCTGGGTAAGGGCGACGCCAAAGTGGCCACCTCGGTCAACGAGGCGTTTGTGTCCAAAGCCCAGCGCGCGGATCTCAGGGTGCAAGACGGGGACCGCGTCGAAATCGTCGCCCCGCGCCAAGGAGGATAGAATGCCCACTTTTTACGGCACCGAAGTGACATCGCGCCTGATGCTGGGCACCGCGCAATACCCGTCGCCCGCAATTCTGGCGGATGCGTTTCGCCGTTCGGGCGCGGGGATCGCCACCGTATCTGTACGCCGCGAGGCGGGCGGCGATCTGGCGGGACAGGATTTTTGGGCATTGATCAGGGATCTGGGCGTCGCCGTGCTACCCAACACCGCAGGCTGCTATTCGGTGCGCGAAGCAGTGACCACAGCCCAAATGGCGCGCGAGTTGTTCGACACCAACTGGATCAAGCTTGAGGTCATCGGCCACGCCGATACCTTGCAACCCGACCCCTTTGGTCTGGTGGACGCCGCTTCGCAACTGGCCGAGGACGGGTTCGAAGTCTTTCCCTATTGCACCGAAGATCTGGTGCTGTGCGAGCGGCTGGTTGAGGTCGGCTGCAAAGTCTTGATGCCCTGGGGCGCGCCCATTGGCACGGGGCTGGGGCTGAACAATATCTACGGTTTGCGCAGCTTGCGGGCGCATTTCCCCGACATTCCTTTGGTCGTGGATGCAGGTCTGGGCCTGCCCTCGCACGCTGCCCAAGCGATGGAAATGGGCTATGACGCGGTGCTGTTGAACACTGCGGTTGCCAAGGCGGGCGATCCTGCGGCGATGGCACGCGCCTTTGCGCTGGCGGTTGAGGCGGGCGCGCTGGCCGCGGGTGCTGACCCTATGGATGCCCGCGATATGGCCGCCCCCTCCACACCCGTATTTGGAAAGGCCATCCTATGACCTTGCCCCGCTTTTACCCGATCTTTGATGACGTGGCGTGGCTGCGGCGCGTGTTGCCTTTGGGGGCCAAGCTTGTGCAACTGCGCATCAAAAACCAACCGCAAGACGCGCTACGCGCTCAACTGACCGAAGGCCGCGATTTGTGCCGCGCCCATGGTGCACTTCTGGTGGTCAACGACCATTGGCAGCTGGCAATTGAACTGGGGTGTGACTGGGTCCATCTGGGCCAAGAGGACCTTGATGGGGCTGATGTGCCTGCGATACGTGCGGCTGGTCTCAAGCTTGGGATTTCGACACATGACAAGGCCGAGCTAGCCCGCGCACTGGTGTTGAAACCTGACTATGTGGCACTTGGCCCGATCTATCCGACGATCCTGAAAAAGATGAAATGGCACCAGCAGGGCATTGAGAAACTCAGCGTGTGGAAGGATATTGTGGGGGATATTCCCCTCGTTGCGATTGGCGGGATGAGTACGGACCGCGCAAAGGGAGCGTTTGATGCAGGGGCGGATGTTGTCGCGGCGGTCACAGACATCACGCTGCACGACGATCCAGAGGGCCGCGTCACGCACTGGCTCAAGGTCTGCGGATGAGCCGTTACGCCCGCCAAACTGCGGTGCTAGGGGACGGCGCGCAAGCCCGCATTGCCAGCGCATCTCTCCTTGTCATCGGGGGCGGCGGTCTGGCAGCACCCGTGATGCAATACCTTGTGGGCGCGGGTGTCGGGCATATCCGTATCGCGGATGCAGATGTGGTAAGCCTGTCCAACCTGCACCGCCAAACGCTGTTTCGCGAGGCTGACATTGGCCAGCCCAAGGTCCGCGTGATCGCAAGTGCGATGACAGCATTGAACCCCGACACCACCCTTGAGCCTGTTCAACAGCGCGTCGACCCGTCCAACATTGCGGCCCTGTGCGATGGCATGACGCTGATCCTTGATTGCGCGGACAGTTTCGCGGTCAGTTATATGGCGTCCGATAATTGTCTTGAAACTGGCCAACCACTGATCAGCGCCAGCGTGGTGGGCCGCGACGGCTATGTCGGGGGGTTTTGCGGCGGCAAACCTGGGCTGCGCGCGGTGTTTCCCGATCTGCCGGACCAGCTTGGGTCTTGTGACACCGACGGTGTGCTGGGGCCAAGTGTCGGTGTGATCGGCAGCCTTCAGGCCCAAATGGCGATGGCGATTCTGACGGGCGATAAAACAGGCTTGGGACAGCTTGTGACCTATGACGCGCGCACGCTGCGGTTTGGCGGGTTCCGCTTTGACACGGCCGCTGATCCCGCACCCAACCCCGCCTTTATCGCGCCGCGTGACATCGCCGCGACGGATTTTCTAATCGACCTGCGTGCTGTAGGCGAACAGGGCCCCGAGCTGCCACACGCGACTCGCCATGCCGTGTCCGACTTTGGACCATATGGACCCACACCAAACCAAAACCAACGTGCCGTTCTGGCCTGTCGGTCGGGCCTGCGGGCCTGGCACGCGGCAGAACGGCTTTCACGCCACTGGCAGGGCGAGATCAAACTTCTCGCTCTCGGAGGGTAAGGAGACCCAAATGAAATACCTCATCACCGCGGCGGCAATCTGCGCCGCGACACCGGCCTTTGCCCAAGACAAGATGACCTTGTTGCTGGACTGGTTCATCAATCCCGATCACGGGCCGATCATCTTGGCGGAAGAGCTGGGTTATTTCGCCGATCAGGGTCTCGAGGTCGAGATTATCCCCCCCGCTGATCCGTCCGCCCCGCCGAAACTGGTGGCGGCGGGCCGAGGCGACATTGCCGTCAGCTATCAGCCCAGCCAGCATTTGCACGTGGCCGAGGGTTTGCCGCTGATCCGTGTGGGTACGTTGGTGGCGACGCCGCTGAACTGTCTGCTGGTTCTCAAAGACGGCCCCATTCAAGAGATCAGCCAGCTTAAGGGCGGCACAATTGGGTTCTCTGTTGCGGGCGTCGAAGAGGCCGTTCTGAGCGCGATGCTGAACCGCCACGGTATCACGCTGGAGGATGTCGAGATGGTTAATGTGAACTTCTCACTCAGCCCGTCGTTGATGTCAGGTCAGGTTGATGCGGTCATCGGCGCTTACCGCAATTTTGAGCTGAACCAAATGGAGATCGAAGGCGTTGAGGGCCGCTGTTTTTACGTCGAGGAAGAGGGCGTGCCGACCTATGACGAGCTGATCTATGTGGCGAACCCAGACCGTATGGATGTGGGTCAGGTCCGCCGTTTCCTTCGTGCCACAGAGCTTGCGACACAGTACATTGTCAACAACCCTGACGCCTCATGGGAGCTGTTCAAAGGCTACGCGCCCGAGCTGGACGACGAGTTGAACGCCAAGGCTTGGGTCGACACGCTGCCCCGTTTTGCCCTGCGCTCCGAAGCGCTGGACGAAGGGCGATACACAAGGTTCGAGGCGTTTCTGGCCGAGAGCGGTCTGGTCGAGGGCACGCGCCCTGTCTCGGCGATTGCGGTCGATTTGGGGGCGGAATGAGCTTCGGCACCACCTTCGCGGCGTGGCGGGATTCCACGCCCGCTTGGCCCGCCTATACCCGTCATGCGTTTGTGCAGGGCTTGGGCGACGGCACGCTGCCGCACGCCGCCTTCCTGCATTATCTGACACAGGATTACGTCTTTTTGATCCACTTTTCGCGCGCTTGGGCTTTGGCGATCACCAAGGCCGATACGGTCGAAGAAATGCGGCTTGCCGCGGGGACGGTGAACGGGTTGATCAACGACGAAATCGACCTGCATATCCAAACCTGTGCTGCGGCAGGCATCGACGAGGCAACGCTGTTTGCAACGCAAGAACGCCAGGAAAATCTGGCCTACACCCGCTATGTGTTGGATGCGGGCCATTCCGGCGATCTGCTGGACTTGCTGGCGGCTTTGGCCCCTTGTGTCATGGGCTACGGTGAAATCGGTGCGCATCTGGCCGCCGCAAAAACGTCGGACACCTACCACGACTGGATCGACACCTATGCCAGCGACGACTACCAGCAGCTCTGCCGCGATGTGGGCGCGCTGATGGATGGGGCAGTTGCGCGGCGCATTGGCGAAGGTGCAACGACCAGCCCGCGTTGGTCCAGCCTTCAGGCACGGTTTGCGATGGCCACACAATTGGAAGTCGGATTTTGGGACATGGGGCTGGATCCGTGAACCAGCCCCTGAGAATGACAGGTTCGGCGACGATTGACGGGACTCCGATCTTTTCCCAGCTGGATCTGACCCTGACACCGCAAAGTTGGACCTGCCTTTTGGGGGCGAGTGGTGTGGGTAAATCCACGGTGCTGCGCCTCTTTGCTGGTCTGGCCGAGGGCGTTACTTTTGACGGGATTCTCAGCGATACCGGACGCGTCGCTATGATGGCGCAGCAAGATTTGCTGATGCCGTGGCTCAGCGTGTTGGACAATGTCATGCTGGGGGCGCGCGTGCGGGGGGAGCGTCCGGACAAAGGACGCGCCCGCGAGAGGCTGGTGCAAGTCGGCTTGGCGGATCATGCTGACAAATTGCCCGCCGCTCTGTCTGGCGGCCAACGTCAACGGGTGGCATTGGCCCGCACCTTGATGGAGAACCGCGCGATTGTTTTGCTGGATGAGCCGTTCTCGGCGCTTGACGCGCTGACCCGTGCGCAGATGCAGGAACTTACGGCCGAGCTGTTGACGGGCTGCACTGTGTTGTTGGTCACCCATGATCCCAACGAGGCCGCGCGCTTGGGCCAGAAAATTCTGATCATGACGCCATCAGGACTTGTCGAGGTTGCCGCCCCTTTCACCCCCATCCCGCGTGACATCCACGCGCCAGATGTGCTGCGCACGCAGTCAGATCTGTTTGATCAACTTCGGAGACCGATATGAGCGCCACACAACACCTGCAATCGCTTGTCGCGCAGGACTGGCACGCCGCGACGCATCATGCGTTCACCAATGCTTTGGCTGATGGGACCCTAAGCCGTGACAAGATGGCGGGATACTTGCAACAGGACTACCAGTTTATCGAAGGGTTTGTGCGGCTTTTGGCATCCGCCGTGGCCCATGCGCCCACATTGGCCGATGCCGTGCCCGGCGCGCAATTTCTGGGTTTGATCTGTGGTCCTGAAAACACCTACTTCCTGCGATCTTTGCAAGCGCTTGAGGTTCCGTCAACCGCGCCCTCTGCACCTGAGACGATCGCGTTCCAACAGCTGATGGATCAAGCCCGCCGCTCGGGGCGCTATGAGATAATGCTGTCTGTTCTCGTGGTTGCCGAATGGATTTATCTTGATTGGGCCTCTCCGTTTGAAGACTGCGCTGAGGATCTGCCGTTTTGGTTGGGGGAGTGGATAACGCTCCATTCCGGTGACAGATTTGCGCAGGTCGTCTCCTATTTGCGCGATCAACTGGATACCGCTTGGGGCACGCTGGACGACGCCGCGCGTACGCAGGTCACCGCGACCTTCTCAGAAGCCGTACGGTTGGAACGCGCGTTCTTTGACGCGTCCTGGGCTGGTTTTGCGGTCGCAAAATGACGGGTTGGCGGGCAGGCATCGCGGCGACCTGTCTGGTGTTGGTGCTATGGCAAACGGTGATCTGGACCACAGGTGTCGCCCGTTTCATCCTGCCGCCTCCTGCATTGGTCGCGCAAACAATCTGGGAAAGCCGCGCACTTTTGGCCGAGCACGGGGTTGTCACGATGGCCGAAGTGCTCATCGGCCTCGTGCTGGGTGCCGCACTTGGGTTTGTGTCGGCCATTGGGCTGGTCGCATCACCAACAATGCGCGCGCTGGTGCGCCCCATCCTGGTTTTCAGCCAAGCCGTTCCAGTGTTTGCATTGGCGCCGATCCTGACCCTTTGGCTTGGCTTTGGCCTATGGTCCAAGATCACGATGACCATCATCATCATCTACTTTCCCGTTACGTCATCATTTTTTGATTTCCTGATGCGCACGAACCGCGACTGGATCGGTTTGGCCAAGGTGATGGGCGCAAGCCCCGCACGGATTATGTGGCACATTCGCGTACCCGCGGCCTTGCCGGGCTTTGCATCGGGTCTGCGATTGGCCGCGGTTTACGCACCCATCGGGGCTATCATCGGCGAATGGGTCGGGGCCTCGAAGGGCTTGGGGTATCTGATGCTGTTGGCCAATGGACGGGCCAAAACCGACCTGATGTTTGCCGCCCTGATCGTGCTTGCGGTTCTGACGATCCTGTTGCACGCAGCCGTGAATAAGCTGTGCGAAAAGACACTGGACCGTCCGGAGGTCTCGTAACCGGCCCATATTGAAAGCCACTTTTGCCCGCGCTCTTCGGCTTCACATCCGCTGCAGTGCGTATGAAAGACCGGTTTTTCTGCCGCGCAGCGGCATAGAAATTTACTCTGTTGAGGCGACTTCCGCGCTGCGAGCGCATGCAGCACAAAATCAATAGGTCCGCTTCGGGCGGATTTTATTGAAAAGCTCTTTCTTGATCGAAGTCTGAACTGCTGATTCAATTCCTGTAATCGAGGGGGGGACCGGCGATGATGGGGCCGAGGCAGGAAGCGCAACCGGCGCTGTTCTACGAGTTCTCGCTTGAGGACCATGTCCCACGGGATCATCTGCTGCGCTCCATCGACCGGTTCGTCGATCTTGGCGGCATCCGCAGGCATTTTGCGGAGTTCTACAGCCACACGGGCCGCCCCACCGTCGATCCCGACCTGCTAATCCGCATGCTCCTGGTCGGCTATTGCTTCGGCATCCGGTCGGAACGGCGGCTATGCGAAGAGGTGCATCTGAACCTGGCGTATCGTTGGTTTTGCCGTCTCGATCTGGGCGACCGTGTCCCGGACCATTCCACCTTCTCGAAGAACCGGCATGGCCGCTTCCGCGACAGCGAATTGCTGCGCCACCTGTTCGAGATGACCGTCGCACGCTGCATTGAAGAGGGATTGGTCAGCGGTCAGCGCATGGCGATTGATGCGAGCTTGATCGAGGCGGATGCCAACAAGCAGAACTCGACGTCGAAGGAGGACTGGGACGTCTCGCAGATTGATCCAGCCGATGCGCCCCGCGCCGTGCGCGAGTATCTTGACACACTGGACGAGGCCGCCTTCGGCGCCGGCAAGCCAGTGCCTCTCGTGGCATTGCTTTGCAATGCACTGCCGGTAACAGACGGCAGCGCGCAAGGGACCGGCATTCTTCAGCTATTCCGACAACTACCTGATCGACACGGATCACGGCGTGATCGTCGATGTCGAGGCGACAAGATCAATCCGGTAAGCAGAACTCGGCTCGACCAAGACCATGCTGGATCGGGTGAGGACCAGGTTCGACCTGCATCCCGAACGCCTGATCGCCGACACCGCGTATGGCACCGGCTCGATGCTGGGCTGGCGGGTCGACCGCAAGATCGCCCCGCACATCCCGGTCCTCGACAAGTCTGGCCGCAGCGATGGCACCTGGAGCCGGGCGGACTTCGAGTGGGACGCCGAGAAAGACCAATACGTCTGCCCTGAGGGCCAGACACTAAAGCAGATTCGTAGGAACTATTCCGACCCAAACCGGGGGCCAACCAATGGAGGTCGGGCCAAATACCGTGCCCTGAAACTGACCTGCCAGGCCTGCCCGTCGAAACAGAAATGCTGCCCGAACGCCGATGCCAGATCCATCACCCGCGAGGAACACGAAGACGCCCGCCAAGTCGCGCGCGACATCGCCAAAACCAAGCAATACGACATCTCGATGAAGCTCCGAAAGAAGGTCGAGATGCTCGTCACACACCTCAAGCGCGTCCTCGGCCTCGGACGGCTCAGATTGCGCGGCCCATGCGGCGCAAATGACGAATTCCTGCTCGCCGCCACCGCCCAGAACCTCCGCAAATTGGCGAAGATCTTTCCTGCACCGCAGCAAACGCGCCAAGCCTGACGGAAAGGCACTCGCGCCGCTGTCGGATGCCAGGTTTCTGCGAAAGCGAACGAGTGCTTTTTCGCATAACCGGCGGATTTTGTTGAAAAAGTCGGCCTGAGAACGTGTTTTGGGCTGCCCTCATCCTCGAGTGTCACCGTTTGGTTCGGGCAATCGCCCGTCGCGCCGCCTTTTGGCGTTTATCTGGCCGCTTAGATCATGCCGCGGCCTCCGAGTTGGCGCACTGCTGCCGCAGCTTCGCGAGTTTTCGGAGGTTCTGGGCGATGGCGGCGAGCAGGAATTCGTCCTTGGCGCCATTGGGGCCGCGCAGGCGTAGCCGGTTTAGGCCGAGGATGCGCTTCAGATGGGCGAAGAGCATCTCTACTTTCTTCCGCTTGTCTCGGGATACCTTGTAGGCCTTGGTCTTGCGGCATTCGCGGGCGAACTCGCGTGCTTCCTCGTGGGGTTCTCGGGTGACGTATCGGGCCTCCGCTTTCGGGCAGCAGATTTCTTTGGATGGACAGGCTTGGCATGTCGCCTTCAAGGCACGATATTTCTTCCGCCCTCCGGTGTCCTGCCCCCGGTTCGGATCGGAGTAGTTCCGGCGATATTGCTTGAGGGCGTGACCCTCGGGGCAGATGTATTGATCATTCGCCTCGTCCCATTCGAAGTCGGACCTGGACCAGGTGCCATCGGTCCGCTCTGATTTGTCGATGACAGGGATGAAGGGGATGATGCTGCGCTTCTCGACCAGCCATCCAAGGTTCTCGGCATTGCCGTAGGCGGTGTCCACTGCCCGGCAGTGCATCGCGCAGCGATGTCACGAGAGGGGCAGTCAGCCAATCCGGTCTGATCCCGAACCGTTTCTCGGTTCTGTCGAGCATCGTGCGCGACGCCCCAACCTCAGCCTGCCGGATTGCCCGTGTCGCCTCAACATCCATGATGACCGAGCTCTTGGTGTCGATCAGGTAGTTGGTCGCATAGGCAAAATACGGGCGGCTTTCCTAGGCGCGGGTCCATTGCGCAGCCGGATCGGACCTGGTCACGACTTCGGCTGGACCGGTGATGCGGCTCCGAAGGCGGCATCGTCGAGTGTTTCCAGATATTCGCGTGCCGCCCGGTTTCCGGCCTCGCGCGCGACCTCCGGGCTCCAGTCTTCGGCCGCAATAGACCGGACCTTATTGGCGTCAGCCGGGATCAGGCTTGCGTCGACGGCCAATCCTTCACCCGCGACCAGATCCTCTCTCAGGCAGCGTTCGACAGTTGCCTCGAATACCTTCCGGAGCAGATCACTGTCACGGAACTTGCCATGACGATACCGGGAAAAGGTCGAATGATCCGGCACCTTCCCTTCCAGACCCAAACGGCAAAACCAGCGGTATGCAAGGTTCAGATGGACCTCATCGCAAAGGCGCCGCTCTGAACGGATTCCCATGACATAACCGATGACCAGCATCCGGATGATCAGCTCAGGATCGATCGAGGGACGCCCCATGTGGCTGTAGAACGGGCGCACGACTTCCCGCATGCCATCCACGTCGAGGAACCGGTCGATCTCGCGAAGCATATGACCGGAAGGAACATGACGCTCCAGATCGAAGACATAGAACAACTGTGCCGGTGCCGTTTGGATGCCCATCATGACGAAATCCTCCAATCCCCTCATAATCCAGTGAATCAAAGGACTTGCCGCACTGCAACAAAGACTTTTTCAACATGGTGTAATCTGAATCCGGCACTGCAAATCAGCTGGTAGACTGTACCGGCAACCAATTGGAGGAGCAGATAAATGGAATATTTTGCTGGTTTGGATGTCTCGATGGAAGAGACGCATATTTGTGTGCTGGATCGCGATGGCACCTTGATCCGAGAAGGTAAGGCGCGTTCCTCGCCAGATGCGATTAGTGATTTTCTCGCGGCCGGTCCAACTTGTGTAGGCGTTGTGTTTGAGACCG
Organism: Antarctobacter heliothermus; assembly: GCF_002237555.1. Lineage (NCBI taxonomy): Bacteria > Pseudomonadati > Pseudomonadota > Alphaproteobacteria > Rhodobacterales > Roseobacteraceae > Antarctobacter > Antarctobacter heliothermus. The sequence goes on from NZ_CP022540.1 coordinate 4,096,493, forward strand.
GCAGGATGGCACCGATGCTATACCATGGACTTACTGAACGCGGCATTCCAGTCCAGTGCATTGAAAGCAGGCAAGCCTATCAAGCCCTTAAATCTCTGGCGGGACACAAGTCTGATCGCAATGACGCGCGCGGCCTGGCCCATCTGGCGCGGACCGGGTTCTACAAACCTACCCATGTCAAATCGCTGTCTGCTCATGCGATACGGTCACTGATCGCAGCACGCAAGAAACTGGTCGGGCAGCGCGTGACGATCGACAATCAGATCCGTGGGCTGGTGGTCGTATTTGGTGTACGGTTGCCACGGGCACTGTCGCCTGCATTCAAAGATGCCGCTCTGAAAGTGAGTAATGGGGTTCCAGGTCTTCATGCTGCATTGAACGGATTGTTTGCAGCGCGTGAAGCAATATTGGCGGCCGTTGCTGCAATTGATGCCGATGTTAAAAAGACGGCCCGTAAATCCAAAACCTGCTCACGTCTTATGACCGTCCCAGGTGTCGGGCCGATCACGGCACTGGCTTTTGCGGCCGCAGTAGATGATCCGTCGAGGTTCCGACGATCGCGCGATGTCGGGCCGTACCTTGGGCTTGTCCCAAGGCGGCATCAGTCCGGAGAAGTAGACTATGTCGGCAGCATCTCGAAACGGGGTGATACCAGGGTCCGAACGCTCCTGTACGAGGCGGCCAATGTCATGCTGACGAGGTATGCTGGCCCGCTCAAATTGAAGGAATGGGCGCTTGCGACTGGTGCGCGCTCAACAATGAGGAAGGCACGTGTGGCCCTGGCCGGACGACTCGCTATTGTCCTGCACGCGATGATGCGCGACCAAACCGAATTCCAGTTCGTGTAAGGATCACCAGAGAGACAATCACGAGGATTCCAATATCAAAGTTCCCATCTGGGACGATGCCCGAGGGAGGGCGTGAGACACGGCGTCGATTCTGTAGCAACAACCAAGACCAACGGTATGATTGCGGTTTCCACCTAGCCGACCCACACCCAGCCAACCCCATTATGAACCCAAGAGTTCGAAGAGAACAAAGGCAACCTCTGACATTACAGTACGATATTAGGAAACTCGCATTGACGGATTAGAGAACAGAACCGGCGGGAGGCAGATGGGGTGGATGGCTCCCGCTCCCGGCGTCGCAATGCGCCATACTGCAGGTGTCAGAATCTGCGATCGAGAGGAGCCACCCCATGCAAGTTACCACCGTCGGCCTCGACCTGGCCAAGAACATCTTTCATGTCCACGGAGTTACCGAGACAGGAGACGTTGCTTTCAACCGCCCCTTGAGACGGGCGCAGGTTCTGGCGTTTTTCCAGCGCCTGTCACCTTGCCTCGTCGGCATCGAGGCCTGCGCTTCGAGCCATCATTGGGCGCGGGAGCTTTCGAAACTCGGCCACACCGTCAGGCTGATGCCGCCAATGTACGTCAAACCCTACGTGAAGCGCGGCAAGTCCGATGCGGTCGACGCCGAAGCAATCTGCGAAGCAGTGACACGGCCCAGGCCCACGATGCGGTTCGTCGAGATCAAGTCCAAGGAACAGCAGGCGCTACTGTCCCTGCACCGCGCGCGTGACTTCGTCGTGCGTCAGAGGACGCAGCTGATCAACATGGTCCGGAGCCTTGCAGCGGAGTTCGGGATCACCATCGCTCGGGGCGTCGCGCGCGCCATTGAGTTCGCCAAGTCCATCATCGACGGCAAGCAGCCGGGACCGCCCGATCTGGCCCAGGACGTTCTGCGCGTCCTCAGCCGACAGCTGATTGATCTTCACAACCGCCTTGGCTGGTTCGAAACCATGTTGCGCATTCAGGCGCGCCTCAGCCGACAGGCTCAACTCCTGCAGACTATTCCTGGTGTCGGCCCGGTCACCGCCTCTGCCGTGGCTGCGACGATCGGGTCCGGCCGACAGTTCAGGAGTGGCCGCGAATTTTCTGCGTGGTTAGGGCTGACCCCTCGCAACCACTCCAGCGGCGGCAAAGAACGATTGGGAAAGATCACCAAGATGGGTGACCGATACCTGCGCCAGCTCATTGTAGTTGGCATGACGTCGCGCGTCCGACAAGTCGCGCCCATCCCGAGCGTGCCGATCCTTGGCTGACGAAGCTGCTGCAGAGAAAGCCCGCAAGACTGGCGACCGTCGCCATGGCGAACAAAACAGCAAGGATCATGTGGGCAATCCTCACGAGGGATGAGCCCTACAAGCCGCACGCCGTATGAGACGGCGCGCGCCCACGAGATAGCAAGACCAACGATGTGATGGTGTGCCATTCAGCCGCAACGATCAGGACGCTCCGACGAATGTCCCGGGCGCCATTGCCCGCAAAGCAGATAGGAACCTGATCTGCGGATCCCATCAGGGCCAGCGGCAATGACCGCGTCAACAGGCCGGACACAAGACCGCTTCTGAACAGGTACACGAGATCATTTACGACTTGCTATGCGGGAGCCATCCACACAAGAATTTCGTCGGTGCGTGGGGCGTCGGGCACGCAGATCGTCATCGTGTCAATGCAATCGAATGACCATGCCTCGTCTTTGTGGCCCATTGGCAAATCAATACTGGCCCCCACGGCTCCAACCTTGTGGTTGGATGGCATCAGGGATGCCCCTCCCCCATAGCTGCACGCACGGGTTTGCCGAGCGCCGGGTGCAGCACGGCTGCGCCATGTTCCATCGCGCCGGAAGCTCAGACAAGGGCTGCCTTCCCATAGCAAAGTGCCTGCCCCTCCAACATGATCACCAGTTTTTCCGTCAGAGATTGGCCAAACTGCGCGCTAAGGTCGAAAAGCGTCGCCAAGTCCGTTTGAGCGCTGCCTGCGAAAGGGTTCTTGACGACGACCATCGCAGCAACCCGCGTGATCGGTGCGCAAGCTTGGCCCATCTCATCTGCGGTGATGATTTCCTTCGTGAAAACTGTTTTCCGAACGTCCATGACTATGCTTCCTTTGCCAAGCCCACGCGGGGCACGGTTTTGATGTATTGGAATGCGAGACCCAGTGGGATCACGGCGGCAAAGAGCAGCATCGCGAGCCACATGGGCCCCTGCGCATTGCCTGTGGCGTCGAGAATGGCGCCTGCCACGGGCGGTGTGACCAACATGATCGCATAGTAAACGATAAAGAAGATGCCCATTTCGAAGGCCCGGACCTGGGGCCGCATGGCTTGGCCTGCCATGGCCATAATCACCCCGGCCTGGGCCATGCCGATCAAGCCGAAAAGCACGCTTGCACCAAAGCCGGCACCGTGCACGCCGAGCAGTAAGAGCGCGGCAATGGCCCCGCCCATGCAGACCGTCAAAACGACATTTCGCCCGCCGAAACGGTCCACGATCTGCCCGCAGACCGCTCCGGATGCGATCATAATCCAACTGCCGATGCTGATGATACCAGCCGCCGCGGCGCAGACTGGCCCAGGCCTTCAAGCACCTTTGGCCCGAAGGACAGATAGGTGACGTAGGCCGCGTTGAAGACACCCCAGGCGGCGGCGGCACAGAACACCAACTGCCATTCCTGCCGTGTCATCGTCGCGCGCGGCCCACCTTTGACATGTGGTAGATCATTTGGCCCCCGGTAGAAGACAAACACCCCTAGGGCTGCAATCAAACAATAGACCGAGGCGACCTGAAACGGAACTTGCCAGCCAAACTCATGTGCAAGCCATGCGTGGCCGACCTGGCCCATGGCGATACCGAAAGGCCAACTCATGACTAGGATGCTGACTAGGATGCTTAGGATGCTCATGGCAGTCGCGATTTCGCGGCCCTCAAACCAGTCTGCGACCACCTTCGTCAGATACAGCGTCGAGAATAGAAATCCAGCCCCGGCAAGGATGCGACCCAAGCCGAGGCCCCAGCTTTCGCTCGCCAAGGACGACACGGCCCCACCCAAAGCCAAAGCGCCCAATCCAAAGACCACCATGATGCGGTCAGAAATGTAGCGCGCCCAATAACCTGCGGGCATGGCCAGAACCAAACCGGGGGCCATGAATAGCCCGATCATGAGACCGTTGCCCACATAGTCGAGCCCGAAGGCGACGATGAGATCGTCGCCAACGGAGGCCACTTTCTGAAACTGAAACCCAAGTCCTATGCGGGCCAGAAACAGCAGGCCAAGGATGCGCCAGCGCATCATGCCCAGCCAAGCCCGCGCAGGGCGTGCACGTCATTCCAAATCTTGGTCTTATGGCTGATCTTGTCGCCATCGAACTGCATGACATAAGCGTCGTCCGAGACTACGGATTTCCCTGTCGGTGGCACGGGTCCGCCTTCGCCCGTCTGCGTTCCGTGAAATTCGGCTGTCGCGACAACGGTGCCGCGCGCCTCGTCTGCCGCAAAGGCGGTTAGATGGTAGCGGCCATCCGACACAGGCGCCAAAAGACCCTTCATCCAGTCGGCATAGGCAGCAAGGGTTGTCGTCTCCGCCAGCGCATCCGCCTGACAGGAAAAGCTCGCCCCCTCGTGGCAAAAGGCCTTGCAGCTGTCCCAACCTTGACCCGTTTCGGAAGCTTCAAAAAATGCGGTCGCCGTTTCGTAATGGGTCATCGTGCCATGCTCCGTGTTGATTTTACGGAGAAATCCTAGGCCCGTGTCGGGGACGCCGGGTATCGTGCAGATGCGGTAAAATCGGGCGTCCGCGTGCAGTAATCAAACTACTGCATTTGCAGGATTGCCTATTGAACGCGTTCTTCTCACACTTCATCCAAGACTTTATTTTATGGAGAATTTTCAGATGTCAGAGCGGGCCGGTCTCAGCCATAGGGAAGCGCAGATCGCGAAGGCCTATGCAGGCGGGCAGACCTATCAGTCGATCGCCGACACCTTGTGTATCGCTCCCAGCACGGTCCGCACGCACCTGGCACCAATCAATCGGAAACTGAGCGTGTCATCGAAACTGGACCTGCGCGACAGGCTTGGCGCTGCCGAGGCCACCAAGGGCGATCTGGACGATGCGTTTCCGGCGCGACCAGAGAAACCTTCCATCGCCGTTCTGGCCTTTGAGAACATGTCGGACGATCCCGAACAGGAATACTTTTCCGATGGGTTCAGCGACGACATCATCACCGCCCTGTCACGATCTCCCTGGCTCTTCATCATCGCGCGCAACACTACCTTTACCTACAAAGGGTCGAGCGTTGATGTCCGGCGCGTGGCAAAAGACGTTGGCGTCCGGCTCGTGCTGGAGGGCAGCGTCAGGCGGTCTGGCGACCGGGTACGGGTCACGGCGTAGTTGATCGATGGCACGACAGGCGGGCAACTGTGGTCTGAGCAGTATGACGGGCAGCTTGAGGATGTTTTCGACCTGCAAGATGAGATCACCCGCAATGTGGTGGCTTCGATCCAGACCACCGTTCATCTGAGCACCATCCCCGAACCGGTTGAACGCGCGTCCCGCCCCGACCTGACGGTCTGTGAGCTGACAATGCGGTTCTGGCATCTGCTTTCCGGAGATATGCGCGAAAGTTGGTGATGCCCTGAGGGGCGACATATCATGGCGGTGTCGAAGCGCCGTCAATTCTCAACCGAGAAAGGGATATGCCACATGCAAGAGAATACCATCACCCAGCTATCTGATCCATCCGGGATTTCGCCGGACCCGCTGACCGACCTCATCCGGGACGGCGCGCGCAAGCTGATCGAGCAGGCGATTGAGGCGGAACTGTCCACGCTGCTTGGCGCCTTTGCCGATCACAAGCTTGAGGATGGTCGCGCAAGACTGGTTCGTCATGGGCACCTGCCCGAGCGTGAGATTTTGACCGGTGTCGGGCCTGTTGCCGTGACGGTGCCGCGTGTGCGGGACCGCAAGCCGGGCACGGACAAGATCGCGTTCACGCCCAGCATCCTGCCGCGGTATCTGCGCAAGGCAAAGTCGGTCGAAGAGCTGCTGCCCTGGCTTTACCTGAAGGGCGTGTCCACCGGCGATTTCAGTGAGGCGCTTGCCGCCCTGCTGGGGCCACACGCCAAGGGCCTCTCGGCCACTACGATCACGCGGCTGAAAGCGGACTGGTGGTCCGAGTACGAGGCCTGGGAAAAGCGTGACCTCGGCACCCGGCGGTTTCTCTACATCTGGGCCGACGGCGTCTATTTCAAGCCGCGAAGGGCCGAGGAAAAACAATGCGTTTTGGTGATCGTGGGTGCGGATGAATACGGCCGCAAGGAGCTGCTGGCCATGACCGACGGCTTCCGCGAAAGCACTCAGAGTTGGCGCGAGGTTCTGCTCGATCTCAAACGCCGCGGACTGAAGCAGGATCCCAAGCTCGCCATAGGCGACGGCGCCCTGGGGTTCTGGGCGGCACTGCGCGAGGTCTTCCCCTCGACACAGGAGCAGCGGTGCTGGCTCCACAAAACCATGAACGTGCTCAACGCGCTGCCGAAATCGGTGCAAGCCAAGGCCAAGGCGCACCTGCACGACATCTGGCAGGCCGAAACCCGAGCCGCGGCGTCGGCCGCCTTCGACTTCTTCGTCGATGCCTACGGCGTGAAATGGGACAAGGCAGTCGCCAAGTTGGTCAAGGATCGGGATGCACTACTGACCTTCTACGACTACCCGGCCGAACACTGGAAACACATCCGGACGTCAAATCCGATCGAGAGCACGTTCGCCACCGTCAGACACAGGACGAAACGCACCAAGGGCTGCCTCAGCCGCAAGACTGGGCTCGCCATGGCTTTCCGGCTGATGATGTCTGCTCAGACGAAATGGCGAAAACTCGACGGGCGGAATCGCCTCCCGGAGGTCATCAGCGGGGTTGAGTTCCGCGACGGCGTCCGCCAACTTCAAAACGCCGCCTGATCACGCGTCACCAACTTCTGCGCATATCTCCTGCTTTATGATTTCGCGCCCGTGAGTTATGCACATGCCAAGACACTGCTGGAACGCGCATTGGCGCTTGATCCGGAAAGCGCAGAGGCGAACATGGTGCTCTCGCTGATCAATCACCACATCGCCATCATGGGCTTTGTCCCTAACGGCAAAGCAGCCATGGAAACGGCCAACGCGCTGGCGCGGCGCGCCACCCCGTTGGACGACCGCAATGAATACGCGCACTGGGCATTGGGGATCAATTGTTGGGGTCTGCTCAAATACGAAGAATCGCTGGCGGCTCTGGAACGCGCCGTCGCCCTGAACCCGAATTGTTCATTGGCCTATGGCAGCGGCTCTGATGATGTAACCGCCCCCCGACGGCATCTGTGTGCCAAGGTGGGTCTGTGAGGATCCACAAAGGGGAGCGGTCATGTCGGAGATTATCACGGTCGGAGTCGATCTGGCAAAGAATGTGTTTCAGGTGCATGGCGCTGATGCGTCGGGTCGTGCAGTTCTGCGCAAGAAGCTGAGGAGAATGCAGGTGTTGGAGTTCTTCAGCCAGCTGCCGCCTTGCATTGTCGCGATGGAAGCATGCGGCAGCGCCCACTTTTGGGGGCGCGAGATCGGCAAATTGGGGCATGACATTCGGCTGATCCCACCTGCTTACGTCAAGCCCTTCGTCAAGCGCCAGAAAAACGATGCGGCAGATGCCGAGGCTATTTGTGAAGCGGCAGTTCGCCCAACCATGCGTTTTGTGCCGGTGAAGAGCGAAGAGACCCAAGGCGCGGCGATGATCTTCCGCGTACGGGAATTGCTGATCCGGCAGCGGACACAGGCGATCAATGCCCTACGTGGCCACCTGACTGAATTCGGGCAGATCGTGCCGCAGGGGGCGGCCAACGCGTCAAAACTCATCGCCATCGTTGAGAACCCGGACAGCAGCATACCCACCGATGCCATCGCCACTTTGAAGGTGCTGGTTCTGGCACTCGCCCACCTCGAGGCAGAGATTGGGAAGTTGGATGCCGAGATCGCCCGCCGGGCAAAAGAGAATGACGTGGCCCGACGGCTGATGACTATCCCGGGCATTGGTCCACTTATCGCCACGGCCATCGCGGTGTTGGCCCCGCCGCCCGAGACTTTCCGTAAGGCCCGAGACTTTGCGGCATGGCTTGGTCTAGTGCCACGACAGCATTCGACCGGTGGCAAGCAACGGCTCGGGGCCACGACCCGAATGGGCGAACGATCTTTGCGACGCTTGCTCATCATCGGGGCTAACAGCGTCATCATAAAGCGGCATGTCCACGCGGCGGCCAAGCCCGGCACCTGGCTTGGCCGCATGCTGACGCACAAGCCACCAATGTTGGTGCGGGTGGCGCTGGCGAACAAAATGGCGCGCATCGTTTGGGCCCTGATGGCCCGAGGTGGCGTCTACAAAGCTCCGGCCGTGGCGGTGTAAGCCGTCAGGGGCGCGAGGACGTCGGAGCGGAAGAGGGCAAGGAGCAGTTTGGCGCAATCGTCGTGAGACGGGATTGGGAGAACCAGTGTGCAACAGAGTGCCTTCGAGCACGCGGCTTTGATCTGGACCCGACCCTCGAACACCATACGGGCCCGCGGCACGAAGATGGCCGCACACGAGGCCGGATACATGTCAGCACCCGATGACGCGACAAAATCAGCTCTGAAAATATCTCTTGCGCAAGGGGCGGTTATACATGTTGCACAAGTCCTATGATGGATTCATCTCTTGAATCCAGCATGGTAGCTGGATGGTATGAGCAAACCCATACCGCCTCCCTACAGGACCAGAAACTGACCCTCCTACAACGAGGCGCTCAAGCGCCGCGGTTCGCAGACGTCCTGACGTGCCCGCCGCCAAATCCCACACCATGAAGTAGAGTCTGCCCAACCTATTTAGGAGCAGACGAATGCGTAAGAGCCGTTTCACTGATGCGCAAATCATCGGGATGATTGAAGAGCAGGAAGCCGGGATGTCGACAGCTGAGGTGTGCCGTCGGCACGTCCTGAGCCCGGCGACCTTTTACAAGCTGAAGTCCAAGTATGGCGGCATGCATTGCCCGGCAACATATGCGCTGCATGTGTGAGAGGGAGGTGTCGGAAGCCGCCGACTGAAGGCGTTGGAGGACGAAAACGCCAAGCTGAAGCGGCTGCTGGCTGATACGATGCTCGACAACGTGGTTTTGAAAGACTTGCTGGGAAAAAGCTGACGGCACCGAAAGAGCGGCGAGAGGCAGCGCTCCATGCAATGCGGGATCATGATGTCTCGCAGCGCAGGGCCTGCCGGCTGGTCCACTGCCCGGCAGTGGTTTTGCTTGAAAACCATGAGAGGGGGTGTCGATCCAAAGACGGTCCGGCGCGAACGCCCGCCTGACCATCCCGAGATCCGCCAGGAGATGAAGGAGATCGCTGGCAAACGCCGCCGGTTCGGCTACCGGAGGATCGGCGTGCTGCTTGAGCGCAAAGGCATGAACATGACCCACAAGAAACTCTACCGCCTCTACCGCGAAGAAGGCCTTGCGGTGGAACGGCGGCGGTGCCGCCGTTGCGCCCGGGGCTCGCGCACGCCGATGCCCGAAGCCACACGGCCGAACCAGCGCTGGTCCCTGGATTTCCTGGCGGACAACTTCGGCGCATCGCGGAAGTTCCGCATCCTGGCCGTGAACGATGACTGCTGCCGGGAAAACCTGTGCCTGGCCGCCGACACCAGCATTTCAGGCGAGCGCGTGACCCGAGAGCTGGACGCACTCGCCCGGATCTACGGAAAACCCGCTTGCATTGTCAGTGACAACGTCCTATGCGCGGAATAATTGGCTGATTTGGCATCAGGTCATTGTCATGCTGAAGCGTTCCAGCACGTTCGAATGTGTGTCAGTTCGGCATTTTGGTCAACAACATGTCTCTCCCATAACAAACACAGAGTACGCTTATTGCGGCTCTCACCGTCCTTAAGACGAGATCTTCGGGTCGTTGAGCAGAAGGCCTGAACATTATCTACGAGGTCGAATGCTCGCCTCTACGGCCCTTACAGAGAAAGGTCCTTCTGCTGTCAATCATCCCTCAAAGAAGGGACGATAGGGTTCGCCGCGGTTTATTATCCCATGCACGGTGCGGGCCATTTTTGCGGCGATTGCGGTATACGCCTTGCGACGTAAATGCGTGTTTTGACGATCCTTGGCGATGTAACGCTCGAACTTGTCGCGGAAGCTGTTGGTCTTTTGCATGATGGCGACCTGACCGGCCATCCAGAGCGTGCGGCGTAATCTGGCATTCCCATATTTTGAGAGCTTGGTTTGGCCACGGAATGTGCCCGACTGGATCGTTGCGAGGTCCATCCCACAGAACTTCAAAAATTGGCGGTGATGCCGAAAGCGGCGCAGATCGCCTGCTTCTGCAAGGATGGTCAGCGCGTTGATCGGCCCGATCCCTGGGATGGATGTTAGCAGTTGATAGTCGTCGTTGGTCTTGAGAAGCTCAACGGCGCGATCCTCAATCTCGTTGCGTTTGGCAATCAGGCCGCGCCCTTCACCCAAGACCAAACGGAACATCCTTGCAGCGTCGGAGTCCGGCGCAATTGGCAGGCCTACAGAGAACTTGGCGGTCTGATAAATATCTGCAAGCAAACGTTCTTTTGACACTTTGCGGCCGACCACGTCCCAAGCATCTGCAATGAAAGCCTCTTGGTCCATGGCAGAGATGAAATGCGGTGAAGGATAACGTTCGAGAAAGGCAAAGAACCAATCGCTGCGTGAGCTGCGATGAAAGCGGTCAGCCTCGGGCCAATACAGCGGCAGGTAGTGGGTCAGCACCCGATGCCAAAGTTCCGTCTTTGAGCGCGAGACTATGTCGTGCGTCTTGGACAACTCCTGAAGATCATTCGTACCGCTCAGCATTGGGTCGTGGTAAAACTGCTCGTTCCCGATCAGCATCATATGCAGGATGACTTGCGCGTCTTTCGGATCGTTCTTGTCCCAACTGTTGTTCAAAGCCTCACGGGTGCGCGCCAATGCGACCGAAGACACCAGCTTCACATCGAAACCGGCCACCCCAAGCCGGTAAGCGAGAGCGCGATGGTAATTGCCTGTAGCCTCAAAAGCCGCGCGGACAGGACGATCATACTCTGAGAGTGTAGAGATCAATCGATTGAATTCGTCGAGCTGGTTGAGAACGGTCAAACGGCGGCGGCGCTTTCGGCCCGGAACAGCGATCAAGACTTCATGGCGGGCCTTTGCGATATCAATCGCAACCAAAACAGGCTCGGTTTGTGCAATAGTGGCATCGGTCATAGTCGGTCTCCCTTGCGGCGTGGTTTGTGCAAAACCACTGTAGGGACCTGAGACCCGGCTATGATCACCTGCTGCGCTATTTGGGGGCTGCGCAGGCAATCATAGCCTCAACATCAACAACATTCCGAAGGTGTTACGGCACGGAGTTCACCAGCCGGGCAAGCCTGAAATGGGCCGACAGGAACGGCGTGGATTGGCACTATATCGACCCCGGAAAACCGTAGCAGAATGCCTTTATCGAGCCATTCAACGGCAGCCTGCGGGACGAGCTCCTCAATGAAGAGTTGTTCGATACCCTGGACGATGCCCGCCGCAAACTGGCGCTGGGGCGCTACGATTACAACAACGTCAGGCCGCACTCTTCGCTGGGGAACAAAACGCCAAAGCAAGCGCGGCAGGTGCTTGAGCTATTTGAGGGCTCCGCGCCCGCCGCGCTTGCCAAACCCGAAACCGACGACCACCAAAATCAGACCCGCAGACTCTCGTCATGAGCGAGGGACCAGCGGGGGGCACGTCAAAGTGGGCTTGGTAACTCAAACCCAGACATTTAACATTTCAGAGTCATGCTCATCGGGCTCGTAAAACGGCTGCTCACCACCAACAAGGAAAAATGGGCAGGATGGATCCACTGGTAACTTGTCAAACTCAGTTCGAATGTCCGGGCAACCGCGACAGAACTCCCACCGCCACCCGTCAAATGACCATGAACTTACATCGCCATAGGCGGCGGCATCTCTCCTATCGGGTACGTCCCACTCAGTCATTGTCATCTGATCCGGCGACCTCGCTTTCATAGGTCGATACAGACCGCGATTTAGAGAGACGACGTGAGCAACCATTCTTTGTCGCTTGTCAGCCTCAAGTCCATGAAACCGCAGTGTCTCGACGAAGAAACAAAGGAAAATCAAACTTACGAGTGAACATCAGGCAGGGATGGGATGCACGGCCCTCTGGACGCAGCGACTGCGTCTGACAGGACGCTCGGCCAGCCGATCAGGTTAGCGGTACGTTGGATGATCTGGGCAACTCAGGTGCAGCTACCTGATAACGAGTCGAGAGCAGATGTTTCGAGGCTCGGTACCATGCTGATCGCAGTGCGGGGATAAATTGGGGGATACGTTGGTCCAAAAAACGGTCAATTCTTTGACCGGCAACGGAATTTCAAGTCAATTTGGTGCGGTCGAGAGGACTCGAACCTCCACGGGTGTTACCCCACAGCGACCTCAACGCTGCGCGTCTACCAATTCCGCCACGACCGCACTGTCTTGACTTGGTGGAGGGGTCTCTAACGAAGCTCTGCGAGGATGTGAAGAGGGAAAAACCGCCACGGGCCGGTTTCTTGCGCCAACGCTCTGGCGCGGCGCGCAACGCCGCCCGCTGGACAAGTCCCCCGCTGTCGTGTCATCCCCGACGATGGGCAAATGGGAGACGGGGCAACGCCCCCGTGCGGCGCATGGAATGGAAGATCAGTGAAGGCCTGACTGGCTATGACGAGGCGCTGGCCTTCATGGAGGATCGCGCAACGGCGATTGCCGAAGGCCGGGCCGAGGACTGCATCTGGCTGCTGGAACATCCGCCGCTCTATACCGCTGGCACCTCTGCCAAGATCGAAGATTTGAAAGATCCTGACCGGTTTCCCGTCCACCCGTCCAAGCGCGGTGGCCAGTACACCTATCACGGGCCGGGACAGCGGGTTGTCTATGTGATGATGGACCTCAACAAGCGCGGTCGCGACATCCGCTGTTTTGTGCAAGATCTTGAAAACTGGGTGATTGCCACGCTGGCAGAATTCAATCTGACCGGCCACATCCGTGACGGCCGCGTCGGCGTCTGGATCGAACGGCCCGACCGCCCGCGCCTGCCCTCCGGGGCCGTGGCCGAGGACAAGATCGCCGCCATCGGCATCCGTCTGCGCAAATGGGTGAGCTTTCACGGGCTGGCGATCAATGTCGAACCAGACCTGAGTCATTTCGACGGGATCGTGCCTTGCGGTATCACCGATTACGGCGTGACCAGTCTGGTGGATCTGGGCCTGCCGGTTACGATGGAGGATCTGGACGTGGCGCTGCGCAGCCAGTTCGATCAGGTGATGCTGGGGCGCTAGGCGCTTGGGACCGGCCTTGCCGATACAGGAGGGGCCGCACAGACTTGCGCGGCCCCTCCCCGGTCGGGGCAATGACCCATCCCGGTCGGGGCAGATAAATGTCCCCGCTGCAGTCTTGAATGATTAGGTGCTTTCAAATGGTCCGGTGGGGCGCGGCCCCGGACAGCGGGCCGCGCCGCCTGTCTCAGAGTTTGCTTGTGAAAACGTGAAACAGAATATCCTCTCGGGCGACGCCCCGCGTGGCGAGATCGGTGTCGGACATGGCGCGCAACGCCTCGACCTGCGCGGTGCGCTGGCGATAGCGACGATCGAATGGTGTTTCGAACAGTCGGGCCATACGCTGGCGCAGGGTGGCGCTGCTGCTAGCAAAGCTGTTGTCGAAATAGGCCATCTTGATCTCCCCCCAGTGGGTTGTCGTGTGGGATGTCGTTTCAGGACGTCGGGCTCAGCAGATGGGGTCACTTTACGCGCCTGCCCGGGACCACATCAGTCAGGAAACCCGGACGGTCGGGAATACCGGACCTGCGCCGGGTAGAATCGCGGCTTTCCCGTGGGGGCAGACGACAAAATAGAGGGGGCGCACTCACAACGCCCCCTCGCACATCATTGAAAAAATCGGCAGGCACAGTGGCCCTAATAAGGTTTGGTTATTGAAACTCGTGGCAAGATGTCGGGCGCTGGCGGGCAGCCCCCGTCCGGGTCACGCCTTACCGGCAAAAACATGCAGCAGAATGTCCTCACGGGCGATCCCGCAGTCGGCCAGTTCGGCGTCCGACATTGCGCGCAGCGCCTCGATCCGGGCCGTGCGCTGGCGATAGCGGCGGTCAAACGGTGTCTCCAGAAACCGGGCCAGACGCTGGCGCAGAGTGGTGCGGTTCGAAACGAAGGTGCTGTCAAAATAGGCCATCGGGGTCTCCCTCGGGATCAGGTGTCGCTGTGTTGATCCCAAATTAGAAAATCCGACGCCGCGCCATAAGTCGGGAAACCATGACCGTATGGTATTCCGGACCTGCTTTCGTCGCGCGGCAGGCTGGATCAGGGCCGGTGCGGCCAGCGCATGGAAATCATGTAGCGAAACAGCGTGTCGTCCACGACCACCGCAAAGGTGAGGAACCCGCCGAACTGCGCCTTGTAGCAGCCAAACCCCTGCTCCATCTGGACGGTATAGGGCGGCAGATCCAGAACCAGCGGCCCATCCGCCAGATAATCATGCAACGCCCGGGCGCGGCACACATTGACCACAGGGACCGCCGTGATCACCCCGGACCGAAGGGCAGCAGCGGCCCTGCCCCCTTCGTCCGCCTGCAGATCCAGCATGCGTTGCGCCAGCAGATCGGCAAGACCCTCTTGGCGCGCCAGACGGCGCGCCGCGTCGCGTGGTTCTGCATCCGCCCCCGCATGGGTCACATCCAGCAGCCAGTTGTAGTCGGCGATGGAGGCCCCGCCGCGTTCGAGCCGGCCGGTCCCGAACCTCGGGAACAGCGCCAGAAACAGCCTGTCATGGTCAGACGTCCCATAGGCCGCATCCACCACCATCCGGCATTCGCTGCCATCCGGTCTAGACACCAACAGGCAACTGACTGGGCCTGTCGCGGGCGCGACAGAGCTGTTCGCCCCCTCCGGGTGCGGATCGCAAGAGCACACCTGCGCCACCGGCTCGGCCAGAACCGAGGTCGCCAGCAGGCCTGCGGCTGCGGCAAATGTGAACATCCGTCGGATCATATCCGGTCTCCGGTGGGCCGTCAGGCGTCAGTCACCCGACAATTGCCCGGATAGGTCGGCCTGTCCAAACCTTCCGACCGACAAGGTGCGACAAAAAGATTTGATCTGCGTCAAATCCGGCCATTGCCGCCCCTATGGTCACATTCTAAAACGTGAAAGGAACATTGGGCGCGGACGGATTCCCGATCCGTACCCTATGCATTGGGATCAGCAGGAGGCATCAAATGGCAGACGCAGCCATTCACGGCCACGAGCATGAAGACAACCGGGGGTTCTTTACCCGCTGGTTCATGTCGACGAACCACAAGGACATCGGGATTCTCTATCTTGTTGTCTCGGCTCTAGTCGGCTTCATCTCCGTGGCTTTCACAGTCTACATGCGCCTGGAGCTCATGGAGCCCGGCGTTCAGTACATGTGCATGGAAGGTATGCGGTTCACCGCAGCAGCCATCGCCGATTGTACGCCTAACGGACACCTCTGGAACGTGCTGATCACCGGCCACGGCATCCTGATGATGTTCTTCGTGGTCATTCCGGCACTGTTCGGCGGTTTTGGCAACTATTTCATGCCGTTGCAGATCGGCGCGCCGGATATGGCGTTCCCGCGCATGAACAACCTGTCGTTCTGGATGTATGTCGCAGGCACCACGCTGGCGGTCTGTTCGGTCCTGTCGCCGGGCGGCAACGGTCAGCTGGGGTCCGGTGTGGGCTGGGTTCTCTACCCGCCGCTGTCCACCAATGAGGCCGGTTTCTCGATGGATCTGGCGATCTTCGCGGTCCACGTCTCGGGTGCGTCGTCGATCCTTGGCGCGATCAACATGATCACCACCTTCCTGAACATGCGTGCCCCCGGCATGACCCTGTTCAAGGTGCCGCTGTTCTCATGGTCGATCTTTGTCACCTCGTGGCTGATCCTGCTGTCGCTGCCCGTTCTGGCCGGTGCCATCACCATGCTGCTGACCGACCGCAACTTTGGCACGACCTTCTTTGATCCTGCTGGCGGTGGCGACCCGATCCTGTACCAGCACATCCTGTGGTTCTTTGGTCACCCCGAAGTGTACATCGTGATCCTGCCCGGCTTTGGCATCATCAGCCACGTCATCGCGACCTTCGCGCGCAAGCCGATCTTCGGCTACCTGCCGATGGTCTGGGCGCTGATCGCCATCGGCGCACTGGGCTTTGTCGTCTGGGCGCACCACATGTACACCGTGGGCATGTCGCTGACCCAGCAGAGCTATTTCATGCTGGCGACGATGGTCATCGCGGTCCCGACAGGGGTCAAGATCTTCTCGTGGATCGCGACCATGTGGGGCGGCTCGATCGAGTTCAAGACACCGATGCTCTGGGCGTTCGGCTTCCTGTTCCTGTTCACCGCAGGCGGCGTGACCGGCATCGTTCTCAGCCAGGCAGGCATCGACCGCGCCTATCACGACACCTACTATGTCGTGGCGCACTTCCACTATGTGATGAGCCTTGGCGCCGTGTTCGCGATCTTTGCGGGGGTCTACTTCTACTTCCCCAAGATGACCGGCCGGATGTACAATGAAGCCATGGGCAAGATCCACTTCTGGGCGATGTTCATCGGGGCCAACCTGACCTTCTTCCCCCAACACTTCTTGGGCCGTCAGGGCATGCCGCGTCGGTACATCGACTACCCAGAGGCATTCGCCACCTGGAACTATGTCTCATCCATGGGCGCTTTCCTGTCCTTCGCGTCCTTCGTGTTCTTCTTCTTCATCGTGTTCCATGCGCTGACCCGTGGGGCGCGCGTGACCCAGAACAACCCGTGGAACGAATACGCGGATACGCTGGAATGGACCCTGCCCTCGCCGCCGCCCGAACACACGTTCGAGCAGCTGCCAAAGCAGGAAGATTGGGACAAGGGGCCCGCGCACTAAGCGCCGGACCGACCCGACGATTACAAAAGGCCCCGACATCCGTCGGGGCCTTTTTCGTAGTGGGTGGCACGGGTCTGCTACCCCGCCGCCCCCCCGACCGGGCGATGCCCTGCCACCGCCGGTCGTGCCGTTATTGACCCTACAACCGCCGCGACGTGCCACCGCTTTGACCCATCGCAAATCTGAGGTATATCCAGACAGATAGCGACGCCGGACCGTACCCACCGGCAAGTGGAATTTATCAGTTCAATGCCCTACCAGTGGAAAACTCCGAAACGTGAAACAACCCAGCATCTGCAACTCTGGCCGCATAATTCGCTGTCGCCAGAGGGTTTCGCCGCGATGATCCTGGGCTTTTTCCTGTTTGCCTTGCTGCCTCTGTACGGGGTGATCGGCACGGCAGTGCTGTGGGGATTGCTGCCATTCCTGCTGGCGGCAACTGCGGCGCTGTACTATGCGCTGCGCCGCAACCAGCGCGACCGCCGCATACTGGAGGATCTGACCGTCTCCCCCGAAACCACACGCCTGATCCGCACCAATCCCAAAGGCGACAGCCAGGATTGGGAAAGCAACACCTATTGGGTCAAGGTCGCCTGCCATGAGCAGGGTGGCCCGGTGCCCTACTACGTCACGCTCAAGGGTCAGGGCCGCGAGGTCGAGATTGGCGCCTTCCTCAGCGAGGATGAGCGCAAGGCGCTGTTTTCCGACCTCACCGACGCGGTGCGCCGCGCCGCGCATCCCTGCTGAGGGGCCGTCGTATGGCACAGGTTCCCGCAACCCCGAAATGGCACCGCGCCGCGCTGCGCGCCGCAGTGGCGTTGAACCGCGAAAACTGGATTGATCGGCTGACCCCCGCGCCCAGTGAGGCGGCGGCGCTGCGCCTGCGCGACACGCTGTCTACCCGCGTGCCGCCGCTGCGCAAACAGGTGGTGTTTCTGATCCCGCTGGTCGGTCCCGAAAGCGTGGACGACTGGGAGGCGGTGACCGCGCGGTTGTCCGCAACGCTGGACTGCTTCATTGCCCAGAACGATCCGCATTGGCAGGCGGTGATCTGCTGTCAGGATCGCCCGCCCCTGCCCGACGATCCGCGCATCACCTTCCTGCCCTATACCGCGCCCACACCCGGCAACGACAAGTGGATGAAACTGGCCGCGCTGACCGCCCATCTGGACAACATGGACTTGCCGCCTTGCTATGTCATGAGCTTTGACGCCGATGACCTCCTGCGTCAGGGCAGCGTCCGTGAGATGCTGCGCCGTCAGGCCCCCGGCGGCTATCTGGTGCAGTCGGGTTATGTGATGGATGAGGCGGCGGGCACCATCGCGCTGGCCGATGTGCCCACCCTGCGCCAGCCCCTGCGCAAGCCGTTCTGGAAGCTGTGCGGCTCCTGCGCCGCGCTGGGGCACGACCCGGACCTGCCGCAAAGCGCCGCGTTCCTACAGGCCATGACGCAGCATGAACACCGGATGTTCCCCTATCTGGCCGCGCTTGCGGGGCGCAGGCTGTCGCCGCTGTCCGAACCGTCGGTGCTCTATGTGCTGAACCACGGTGAGAACTTTGGCGCGCGGCGCGGCCGGGTCAGTTTCAAGACCCGCTTCGTCGAACGGTTCCGCATCGACGACGCGGACGAGCTGTCCGCCATCGCCGACGGCTTTCCGGTGCCCGAAGCCACCGATGAGGACACGCTGCCGGACCTGCCCGAAGCGACGGGATGATCCGCAAAACGCAATGCGCCGCCCCCTTGGGGACGGCGCATCCGTGAAATCATTGACTGCCGATACTGACTGCCGATCAGGCCGACAGCCGGTCCTTGACCTTGGGCCCCACCGTGCCGAAATCCATCTGGCCGGTGTATTTCGACTTGAGCACGCCCATGACGCGCCCCATGTCGCGGATCGATTCCGCGCCGACTTCGGACATCGCGGCATCTATCGCGGCCGTGACCTCCTTGTCGGTCAGCGCACGCGGCAGGAATTCCTCGATCACCTCGATCTCGGCCATTTCACGCTCCGCAAGGTCCAGCCGCCCCGCCTCTTCATAGCTTTTCGCGCTTTCGCGCCGTTGCTTGACCATTTTGCCAAGGATCGCCAGCACGGCGCTGTCATCGACGCCCTGTTCGTTGCCTTCGGCCCGGACGGCGATGTCCCGGTCCTTGATCGCAGCGTTGATCAGCCGTAGCGTCGACAGGCGATCACGCGCCTTGTCCCGCATCGCCTGTTTCACCGCCGCGTTCACCTTCTCGCGCAGTTCCATGAGCCCCGTCCCCAATTCTGGTCTCCGAATGCGGCAGGCTACATCATGCCTAGCGGTGATGCAAGTGCAGCAATTTCCGCCAACCCACTGAAACCAAACGATTTATGTTTTTACCCAACCACTTGACCCGCGCAGCCCCGCGCAATACGTTCCGGCAAATTTGCCGCCATCGAGGATCTGCTCATGCCCGCTGCTTCTGCACGCCCGACCGCCTGCCTTGCCCTTGCCGACGGCACGCTGTTCTACGGGACAGGCTTTGGTGCCACCGGCCAGACCACGGCGGAACTGTGTTTCAACACCGCCATGTCCGGCTATCAGGAGATCATGACCGACCCCTCCTATGCCGGTCAGATCGTCACCTTTACCTTTCCGCACATCGGCAACACCGGGGTCAACCCGGAGGACGATGAAACCGCCGACCCGGTCGCCGCGGGGATGGTTGTGAAATGGATGCCGACGCAAAGCTCCAACTGGCGCGCCGCGCAGGAACTGGGCGATTGGCTGGCCGCGCGCGGCCGCATCGCCATCGGCGGCGTCGACACCCGCCGCCTGACCCGTGCCATCCGCCAGCTGGGCGCACCGCATGTGGCGCTGGCCCATAACCCCGACGGCAATTTCGACACCGATGCGCTGGTCAAGGCCGCGCGCGGTTTTCCGGGGCTGGAGGGGCTGGACCTCGCGCTGGATGTCACTTGCGCACAAAGCTATCGCTGGGATGAAATGCGTTGGGCTTGGCCCGAAGGCTATCAGCGGCAGGAACAGGCCCGCCACAAGGTCGTCGCCGTGGACTATGGCGCAAAGCGCAATATCCTGCGCTGCCTTGCCTCGGCGGGCTGTGAGGTCACCGTGCTGCCCGCCACCGCCACCTATGATGAGGTCATGGCCCACCAGCCAGACGGCATCTTTCTGTCGAACGGTCCCGGCGACCCCGCCGCCACCGGCGCCTATGCAGTGCCGATGATCAAACGGCTGTTGTCAGAGGCAAATCTGCCGGTATTCGGCATCTGCCTTGGCCACCAGATGCTGGCGCTGGCACTGGGCGCCAAAACCATCAAGATGAACCACGGCCACCACGGCGCGAACCACCCCGTCAAGGAGGTCGGCACCGGCAAGGTCGAAATCACCTCGATGAACCACGGCTTTGCGGTGGACAGCCAAACCCTGCCAGAGGGGGTTCTGGAAACCCATGTGTCGCTGTTTGACGGCTCCAACTGCGGCATCCGCATGGCGGATCGTCCGGTGTTCAGCGTGCAACACCACCCAGAGGCAAGCCCGGGTCCGCAAGACAGCTTTTACCTGTTTGAACGCTTCGCCGCCTCGATGGATGCGGCCTGACACGAAAATCTGCGAAATTTCTGCGCTCTGTTAAGGGTTTGGTCGCCAAAAGCGGCCAAACTCCACAGCGCGGTTAAGACTTCGTTTACCAACACCGTGCAAACCTCCTGTTAACCGTATTTTTCGGACAGAGGTATGACGGAGCAACGCCTCCATCTCGCCGCCGCCAATCTGGCGCAGGCAAAGGCCCGTCGCGGCCAACCCATCAGCCATATCCTGATGGATGACGGACGTGTTGCCCCCTCTCACATGCTGGGCGCCATGGCAGAGGCGTCGCGCATCGGCCAACCCGTGCCGCAGGTGGTGGTGGCAGAGGCCATCGCCTCACGCGAGGATGTGCTGGAGGCGCAGGCGCTGCACTTCGGCGCAATGGTGCTGAAACGCGGCGACACGCCCCCCGACCCCGCCGTCATGGACCTGCTGCCGCCGGAATTTTGCCTGCAACACGGGGTGTTGCCGTGGATGCGGGTGGGCGACACGCTGTTGCTGGCCACCGCGCGCCCGGATGACTTTCCCGCGCTGCTGCATCTATTGCCGCTCGACACTGGCCCGGTTGTCATGGCGCTGGCGCTGGAGGCGGACATTCACCACCTGATTTCGGCCCGCGCCGGGACGCGGCTGGCACAGGCGGCGGAAACATGGGTGCCCGCAGCGGACAGTTGCCGCGATCTGAACCGGACAACGCCGCGCGGGCGGCTCTTTGCCTTTGCCGCCGCCGCGATTTGTCTCTTGCTGTTGCTGCTTGCGCCGCAACTGCTGTTCGCCACCGCGCTGGTGCTGGCGCTAGGCTCTCTTGTCCTGTCGCAACTGATGAAACTTGTCGCGCTGGCCGCCCTGCCCCGGCAGACCGCCGCCGCGCCCGCCCGTCTGCCGGAAAACCCGCCACTGGTGTCGATCCTTGTGCCGCTGTTTCATGAACAGGACATCGCCCGCACCCTTGTTGCGCGGCTGTCCCGGCTGACCTATCCCAAGGCGCTGCTGGACGTGGTTCTGGTGCTAGAGGCCGAGGACAGGCTGACGCGCGAAACCCTCGCCCGGACCGATCTGCCGCCGTGGATGCGCACCATCACCGTCCCGCCCGGGGACGTCACGACCAAGCCGCGCGCGCTCAACTACGCCTTCCGTTTCACCCGTGGTGAGATCATCGGCATTTACGACGCCGAAGACGCGCCCGCGCCGGACCAGATCGACCGCGTGGTGGCGCAATTCCACGACTCGCCCGGGAATGTCGGCTGTTTGCAGGGCATCCTTGATTACTACAATCCGCGCGCCAACTGGCTGTCGCGCTGTTTCACCATCGAATACGCCAGTTGGTTCCGAATCCTTTTGCCCGGTCTGTCGCGGTTGGGGCTGGTGGTGCCCTTGGGCGGAACAACCGTGTTCTTTCGTCGCGAGGTGCTGGAAGAGGTCGGCGGTTGGGACGCGCATAACGTGACAGAGGATGCGGATCTGGGCGTGCGTTTGGCCCGCCACGGCTTTCGCACCGATCTGATGCCCTCGGTGACACGCGAAGAGGCCAACAATAGGTTCTGGCCGTGGATCAAACAACGGTCGCGCTGGCTCAAGGGGTATGGGATCACATGGTGGGTCCACACCCGCCAACCGCGCAGGTTGTGGCGCGATCTTGGGCCGAAACGCTTTGCCGGGTTGCAGATCCTGTTTCTGACCACCTTGGTACAGTTTGCCCTTGCGCCGGTGCTGTGGTCCTTTTGGCTGATCCTGATGGGCCTGCCGCACCCGCTGGACGCCTATCTCACCCGGCCGGTGATCCTGTCCCTCACGGCGATCTTTCTCAGCGCCGAGGCGGTGTCGATTGTAATTGGCCTAGCCGCGCTGGCGCGCAGCCCGCACCGGTTTCTATATCCTTGGGTGCCCACCTTGTTTGCCTATTTCCCGCTGGGCACCGTCGCGATCTACAAGGCGCTGTGGGAGACGCTCAGAGACCCGTTCTACTGGGACAAGACCCAGCATGGCCGCTCTGCCCCGGACCAGCCCGGCGCGGACCTGCCGCCCGACGCGTGACAGATGCGCGACGGTGGCAAAGGTTAAGACCGTGTAAAAACGCCTCTGTAACCCATTGTTTTGTATAGAGCGTCAGGCTGTCCACGCGTGGACAGCCCCTTTTGATCAGACCGACATATGCTCTGCATTGTCCTGTTTGAGCCGGGTGATGAAGGCGACAGAGATATGATCCCGCAGCGCCTGATACGCGGCGTCCTCATCGCGGGTCGAGATCGCATCGACAATCGCGCCGTGCTCACTCAGCGCGATTTCTCCGCGCCCCTCCGCCGCCAGCGACGTCGTCGCCATCAACGCCATCGATCGATAGACAAGGTCCAGTTGCTGCACCAGATAGCGATTGTGCGAGGCAAGGTGAATCATCCGATGGAACCGCCGGTTGGCCCGCGCCATTGCCGCCGGATCGGCCAAAAGAGAACGATCCTCCTCGATCATGTCGCGCAGAACCATGACCTCTTCCTCGGTCGCGTGCCGCGCCGCCAACCGCGCCGCCAACCCCTCCAGCTCGGACCGCACCGCGTACAGCTCGGCCATCTGGTTGTGATCCAAGGAGGCCACGATCAATGACCGCCCGTCCCGCGCCAGCAACGATTGCGTCTCCAGCCGCTGCAACGCCTCGCGGATCGGCGTGCGCGACACCCCGAACCGTTCGGCCAGTTCGCTTTCCACAAGACGGTCGCCGGGCCGGTAAATGCCTGAATCGATCGCCTCGAGGATCATGGTGTAGGCATCTTTCTGTGCCGGTTTGACCTCGTGCATCGCTACCCTCCCTGCGTCCACCGCGCCACGATAGCGTCACCAGCACCGCCGGTACAAGCTGGGCGGATTGCCGCGCGCCCGCAAACACCCTACCAAGATCATATGACCAAGAACAGATTTGCCCATGTACGGGCCTGGGTCTTTGACCTGGACAACACGCTGTACTCTCCGGCCGTCCGGCTCTTCGATCAGATCGAGGCACGGATGAATGCCTATGTCGGGCGCGTGACCGGTCTGGCCAAGGACGAGGCCGCCCACCTGCGCCGCGACTACTGGGCGCGCTACGGCACCACGCTGGCTGGCCTGATGACGCACCACGACGTCGATCCGGAAGACTATCTGATCGACGTGCACGACATCGCGTTTGACGCACTCACCCCGGACCCGCATCTGGCAGAACTGATCGCCACCCTCCCCGGTCGCCGCATCGTCTACACCAACGGCAGCGCGCCCTATGCCGCGCAGGTGCTGAAAGCACGCGGGCTCGACGCCGCCTTTGACGCGATCTACGGCGTCGAACACGCCCAATACGCACCCAAACCCCGGGCCGAGGCCTTTGACCGGATCTTTGCCCTCGACGGGCTGGACCCGGCGGAGGCTGCCATGTTCGAGGACGACCCGCGCAACCTCGCCGCCCCGCACGCCTTGGGAATGCGCACCGTCCACGTCGCGCCCGAAGCAACCCCGGCGCCGCACATCCATCACCACACCGACGATCTGGTTGGGTTCCTGCGCAGTTTGCGCTGACCCGGTCACGGCTGCTCTATCAAAGCATCATTTAGGATGCGGCATTTCGCACCTGCGCACCTATCGGCGAAATGCTATGTCGTGATGATCACGAGTCAGGAGTTGAGAATATGTCACCTGCCGAGTCCGCCGAAACAGCAGCCCAACAGTTGTCCGGCGAAAAACTGTTCTACCTGATCGCGCTGGCCATTGTTGTGATCGGTGCCGCCATGACGCTGCTTTTTGGCCTGCCCGGCCTTGCCATGACCGCCTTGGCGCTGGTCCCAGTCGCCTATGCCCTTCTGATTCTGATCAGCGTCGGCAAGTAAGCCGCATGGCCTCCGGCTGCGTCGCGCCCTAATTACTGGGAAACGGAGGCAGCACCATGGACTACGACATTGTCATCTCAGGCGGCGGCATCGCGGGATTGACCGCAGCCGCCAGTTTTGCATCCGCCGGATTTCGCACCCTCTGCGTGGACCCAACGCCGCCGGTAACGATGCGCGACGGCGACGGCGCTGACCTGCGCACCACAGCATTCCTGCAACCGGCACAAGGTTTTCTGGAAGAGATCGGCCTCTGGCCCCGGTTGGCGGAACACGCAACCCCGTTGCAGGTGATGCGGATCGTCGATGCGGGCGGACCCGTGGCCGAACCGCGCGTCACCAAGGACTTTGAATCCAACGACATCTCCGGCAAACCCTTTGGCTGGAACCTGCCCAACTGGCTGCTGCGGCGTGAAATGGCCACGCGGTTAAGTGAACTGGCCAATGTGGATTTCCGACCGGGAACCGCCACAACCGCTCTGTTCACCCGCGAAGGCGAGGCCCGCGTGACTCTGTCCGACGGCACCAAGGTGCGCGCGCGCATGGTGGTGGCAGCGGACGGGCGCAATTCTCCGATGCGGCAGGCCGCAGGCATCGGGGTCAAGACAACGCGCTTCGGTCAAAAGGCGCTGGCATTTGCCGTCACCCATCCGATCCCGCATTGCAACGTCTCCACAGAGATCCATCGCACCGGAGGCCCCTTCACCCTTGTCCCCTTGCCTGATTTTGATGGGAAACCCTGCTCGGCGGTGGTCTGGATGGAGGACGGACCAAAAGCGGAACACCTCTACGCGCTGGATCAAACCGCTTTTGAGGCGGAAATGTCGGCCCGCTCCTGCACGCTTTTCGGCCCGTTGAAACTGGCCTCACGCCGCACGATCTGGCCAATCATCGCGCAAGAGGCCGAACGGCTGACCTCTCAACGTCTTGCACTGATCGCCGAAGCCGCCCACGTGGTCCCGCCGATCGGCGCGCAAGGCCTGAACATGAGCCTCAAGGATCTCACGGTTCTGCGTGATCTGGCGATGGACCGCCCCGAAGAATTGGGCGACCGGCAGATGCTGGATGCCTACCACCGCACACGCATTGCTGACATTCGCGCCCGCGTGGCCGGGATCGCTGCGCTCAACCGTATCTCACAACTCTCTACAGAACCGCTGCGCGATATCCGCGCCAAGGGTCTGGATGCGCTCTACAGCCTCAAACCGGTGCGCACCTCGCTTATGCGTCTCGGTCTGGGCGCGCGCGGCTAAAAGAAAGGGGGCGCTGCCCCCTCTGCGCCTTTGGCGCATTCACCCCTGGGAGTATTTGGACAAAGAAGAAACGCGGAATGGTGTGGCTTCTTCTCTGTCAAAATACTCCCAGGGGAGGCTTCCAGAGGAAGCTGGGGGCAGCGCCCCCAAGCCCGGTCGCGTCAGAGAACCTCGTCTACGACCTTGCGCAACCGCGCCACGGTGCCATCGACGTCATAGAGCTTGTCCAGACCGAACAGCCCGATCCGGAAAGTTGAGAATTCCGCCGGCTCATCACATTGCAGCGGGACCCCCGCGGCGATCTGCATGCCCTGCGCGGCAAAGGCCTTGCCGGTCTTGACCTCAGGATCAGCGGTATAGCTGACCACCACACCCGGTGCGCCGAATCCCTCGGCGGCAACTGATGTGACGCCCTTTTCGGCGAACATCGCACGCACCGCGTTGCCCAGCGCCCATTGCGCCTCTTTCAATTTGGCAAAGCCGTAGTCACGGGTTTCCAGCATCGTGTCGCGGAAGGCGCGCAAGCTGTCTGTCGGCATAGTGGCATGATAGGCATGGCCGCCGTCCTCATAGGCCTTCATGATCTGATGCCATTTTTTCAGATCCACGGCAAAGCTGTCTGATGTCGTCTCTTCCAACCGCGCCAAGGCGCGCTCGGACATCATCACCAGTCCGGCGCAGGGCGTGGCGGACCAGCCCTTTTGCGGGGCTGAGATCAACACATCGACGCCAGTCGCCTTCATATCAACCCAGACACAGCCCGACGCGATGCAGTCCAGTACCATCAGCGCGCCCACATCATGCGCGGCCTTAGCCAGGCGGGTCACATAATCGTCGGGCAGGATCACGCCGGCAGAGGTTTCCACATGCGGGGCAAAGACCACGTCCGGTTTGACCTCGGCGATCTTGGCCTCGACCTCTTCGATCGGGGCGGGCGCAAAGGGCGCGTCCACTGCGTTGCCCGTGCGCCGGGCCTTCATCACCGTGGTGTCGCCACCGAAGCCGCCCGCGTCAAAGATCTGCGACCAGCGGAACGAGAACCAGCCGTTGCGCACGACCAACACATTGGCCCCTTGGCCAAACTGGCGAGCGACCGCCTCCATCCCGTAGGTGCCGCCGCCGGGCACCACGGCCACCGCATCGGCGTTATACACCTCTTTCAACATGCCAGAGATGTCACGCATCACCTGCTGAAAGGCGGCGGACATGTGGTTGAGCGAGCGGTCGGTGAAGACGACCGAGAATTCTTCCATCCCCGTAGGGTCGATATCGTCGCGCAAGGCCATGGCGGTTCCTCCTGATTTCACATCCCGTGTTATCGCGCCCACGCCCGCGCGCAAGTCATGTGCCTGTGTCAGGCCGCCGCAGTCCTTATAACGGACCGGGCCGCCGTTCCTCGCTCAGCAGCACATTGGCGTCGATGTTTCCGACCCCGGGCAGAGTCATGACGCGCCTTCGCAGGACCCGTTCGAAATCAGCGATGTCCCGCGCCACGACGCGCAGGCGGTAGTCGAACAGGCCCAAAACCTGCTCGACGATCTGCACCTCGGGGATGGCGGTGGCGGCGCGTTCGAAATCCTCAAGGCTGACGCGTCCCTTGGTGGCCAGCTTGACGCCTAGAAAGACCGTCACGCCAAAACCCAGCACCGGGGCATCCAGATCCAGCCGCGCGCCGCGAAACACGCCCACCTCGCGCAGCCGCTTGATACGCCGCCAGCAGGCTGGTTGAGACAGGCCCAGGTCGCGTCCCAACGCCCCCGCAGAGGCCGTCGCATCCTCTGCCAAGGCCCGCACCAGCGCACGGTCGATGTCATCAAGCGTAATCACAGCGGCAGTGCCTCTTGTTCCTTGACCCGCGCCACATGCATCAGCGCCTCGATGTCGGAGATATGCGGCAGGGTCAGCAATCGTTCACGGTACAACTGCTGATAGTGACCCATGTCGCGGGCGATCACTGCAAGGCGGACATCCACCTGCCCCAGAAAGGTTTGGATCTCCAACACCTCGGGCACCTCACGCGCGGCGGCGATGAATTCGTCAAACGCGCGGCTTTGCGTTTTGTCCAGTGTCACGCGCAACGACACCTCGACCTCATACCCCAGCGCCCGCCAGTCGATCACCCCGCGCACGCCCTTGAGGATGCCCGCACTCCGGAGCCGCTCCAGCCGCCGCGCAAGGGTCGAGGCAGTGACCCCTGCCCGTTCCGCCAACGCGCTGCCCGCCATTTCCGGTTCGACCATCATGTGGCGCAGAATGCGCCGGTCTGCGTCATCAAGCATGATTTCACCGCCGATCCCGTATACTGAGAATGATTTCTCTTCTTCTTGGTCAAAATACTCAAAAAACGCAACCACTCTCACCGCGCTGGCGGTAGGGTGCCCGCCACAACAACTCGACGACATAAAAACAAGATACGGAAGGAATGCCCCATGCGCGTTTACTATGACCGCGATTGCGATGTGAACCTGATCAAGGACAAGAAGGTTGCCATCCTCGGCTACGGGTCGCAGGGCCACGCCCATGCGCTGAACCTGCGCGACAGCGGTGCCAAGAATGTCGTCGTTGCCCTGCGTGAGGGCTCTGGCTCCATCGCCAAGGCCGAAGGCGAAGGCCTGAAAACCATGGGCATCTCCGAGGCCGCCGCATGGTGTGACGTGCTGATGTTCACCATGCCAGATGAGCTTCAGGCTGACACATGGAACCGCTACGTCAAGGATCACATCCGCGAAGGCGCGGCCATTGCCTTTGCCCACGGCCTGAACATCCACTTTGGCCTGATCGAGGCGCCCAAGGGTGTCGACGTCATCATGATGGCGCCCAAGGGCCCCGGCCACACCGTGCGCGGCGAATACACCAAGGGCGGCGGCGTTCCCTGCCTTGTGGCGGTTCACAACGATGCCTCGGGCAAGGCGCTGGAAATCGGCCTGTCCTATTGCTCGGCCATTGGTGGCGGTCGTTCCGGCATCATCGAAACCAACTTCCGCGAGGAATGCGAAACCGACCTGTTCGGTGAGCAGGCGGTTCTGTGTGGCGGCCTGATCGAACTGATCCGCATGGGGTTCGAGACGCTGGTCGAGGCCGGGTACGAGCCGGAAATGGCGTATTTCGAGTGTCTGCATGAGGTCAAACTGATCGTCGACCTGATCTATGAAGGCGGCATCGCCAACATGAACTACTCGATCTCGAACACCGCCGAATACGGCGAGTACGTGTCCGGCCCGCGCATCCTGCCCTATGATGAGACCAAGGCCCGGATGAAAGCAGTTCTGACCGACATCCAGACCGGCAAGTTCGTGCGTGACTTCATGCTGGAAAACGCCGTTGGCCAGCCGTCGTTCAAGGCGACCCGCAAGATCAACGACGAACACCAGATCGAAGCGACCGGCGAAAAGCTGCGCGGCATGATGCCCTGGATCTCGGCTGGCAAGATGGTCGACAAATCCAAGAACTGAGGCCTTCTCCTCAGCCAGAGAACACGGAAAACGCCCCCTTGCGGGGCGTTTTTTTGTCTGCCTTCTGACACTTAAAGAAATGATTTTTTCTTGGAAATACCTGCAGTGCCACTAGTCTGACGCGCGTTAACCTTTTGGCGACGTCTGTGATGGCCCGCCCAAAACTTTGCCGATTCCGGCGCTGCATCTGCGCCAATTACATGAGGAAATTCCCGATGGTCACCATTGTCGCCACCCAAACCACCGCCCTGACAACTGTATCCAGCACGGACTACCTGCTGCCCGAAGGCGACATTCTGTCGTCGATCAACGACGGAATCGAATTCGGCAGCACAAATAGTATCAATTTTTACGTCTACGGGACGATCGTCGCGGGGGCTGACGGGACCGACGACGCCACCGACGGAAGTGCCACCGACATCGCGATTGTCGTGGGACAGACCGGAAAGATCATCGGCAGCAGCGACGGCATCGAACTGTTTGCCAGCAATGTGACGATCCTCAACAATGGCGAGGTCATAGGTTCCGGCGACAGCGCCATCCAAGTCTTAGGCGAAAACGCCGTGATCACCAACCACGGGATCGCCGACGGAGCCGCTGCGGGTGTCGCGCTGGACGGCTTAGGTGCCATTCTCAACAACACCGGCCTGATCACCGGAACCCATGGCGTCTATATGAAGGACAGCTCGAACCGGATCATCAACTCCGGCAGCATCATCGGTGCGGGCGACCAGATCCCGAGCATCTCCTCGTCGAACTTGGATCTGGCCATCGGCATTTATTTTTCCGCCAGCACCGACGCGTTCGTTCGGAACACCGGTCTGATCGCGGGCCAAGACTACGCGATCTTTACGGACGGGTCTAACGAGAGTTTCACCATCAACAACTCCGGCCAGATCCTGGGGGACATTGTCGGCGACAATGCCGCCCAGACCATCATCAACTCGGGGGTGATCACCGGCGACATCGATCTTGAAGAAGGGGCTGACCGCTACCTCGGCTCCGGGGCTGGCCTGACCACGGGTCAGGTCATCGGGGGCTCTGGCAATGACACGCTGACAGGCGGCGAATTCGCCGACAACCTTGACGGCGGCGGCGATGACGACCAGTTGGTCGGCCGCGGTGGTGACGACGTGCTGGACGGCGGCACCGGCAATGACTTTATCCTTGGCGGCTCCGGCAATGACGACATCGACGGCGGCACCAACGACGACACGTTGAACGGCAATGCTGGCGACGACACGATCCTTGGCGACCTTGGCAACGACATCCTTGTCGGTCAGGACGGCAGCGACTTCCTCGACGGCGGCGGCAACGATGACACGATGGACGGTGGCAACGGCGACGACATCCTTGAGGGTGGCGACGGCAATGACATCCTGCGCGGTCGAGCGGGTGAGGATGATCTGGCCGGAGGGCTGGGTCGCGACTATCTGACTGGCGGCGAAGGGGCGGACAATTTTGTCTTTCGCTCTATTGCGGGAACGGTTGCAGGCGCAAATCGCGATCAGATCATGGATTTCGAACAGGGCGTCGACACTATTGTTATTGCGGGCCTTAGCCCGGGTGTATTCGAATTCCGCGGCACCGCGGCCTTTGCCCCTTCAGGCAATCCAGAACTGCGCCTGAACGAAACCGCGACCGGATCGACCATCGTCCAGATCGACAACAACGGTGACGGCGTGATCGACGCAGAGATCCGCGTTGGCGGGGTGACTGGCCTGACGGCGGATGATTTTGTGCTATAAAATCCGCGCATCCCATCTGACAGCATCGGCGGCTTGGCGTATGCGCAGGCCGCCTTTGACAACAATTCTAGCCTTCTTGCAAAACTACCTTTAACCTATTTTTCGCAGTGACAAAAAGTTTCAAACCGTGCGCTCAGATCCGCGCATCGATCTATTTTTCAGGAGTTTGCCAACATGGCCACAACCTACACAGTTTTTTCAACCGATGTCGTTCAAAACACGCCGATCCATTCCGCCGTCGCGGCGAACGACGAAATCCTGCTGGTCCGACAGGGTATCGAATTGATCTCCACAGACGCCTCGCAAGCCATCACTTCGATCGGATCAATTTCTGATGGCGGAAGCATGCAGCTGACAAATCACGGATTTATCGCCTCTGCTGGCAGTGCGATCAATTATAACGTCAGCACAGGGTTCGACCTGTACAACGGGGCAACAGGCGTCATCGGCTCATATGGCAGCGGTTCCGGCATCAGCACCTATACCGACTACGCTGCCTTTCAGAATGCAGGTGAAATATTTGGCGGACGCGGCGTGTATTTGTACAGTGCGCCGGGGGCCAGCGTCGATAATTCCGGCACCATAACAGGGACCGGAACCGCTGAATACGACGCTGCGATCTCCACCTATTCCTTCGGCAATCCCGCGTCGGACGCCCCGATCCGCATCACCAATTCCGGCTCACTGATCGGCGCCCACCACAGCGAGGCAAACGGAGGCGGACAATGGGCCATCTACATGGACGGGTATCTGGGCACCCTCGCGTATATCCGGGCGCATGTCATCAATTCCGGCGTGATCCATGGCAATATCCAGATGGGCCGCTATGCCGACACCATTGGCAACAGCGCCGACATCCTTGGCGATCTCATCCTTGAAACCGGAGACGACATCGTTTCCAACAGCGGCCTGATCGACGGCGACGTCCTGCTGGGCGACGGCGCGGACAGCTATTTCGGTCAGGGTCAGAGCGTGGTCACCGGGCAGGTTCTGGGCGCTGAAGGCGACGATACGCTGGCAGGCGGCGATCTTGCCGACGATCTGGACGGCGGCATCGACAATGATCTTTTGGTAGGTCGCGACGGCAGCGACCTGCTGGTCGGTGATAGCGGTGACGACATGCTGTTGGGCGGTGATGGCAATGACAGCCTGGACGGAGGCACTGGCAACGACACGCTCAACGGCAACGACGGGTCGGACAACATCGTGGGCGACACGGGCAACGACATCCTTGTTGGTCAGGACGGTAGCGATTTCCTGGATGGTGGCGCCGACAACGACACGATGGACGGCGGCAATGGTGACGACACGCTGGAAGGCGGCTCCGGCAATGACATCCTGCGCGGTCGCGCGGGTGAGGATGAACTGGCCGGGGGCGAAGGGCTGGACTATCTGACCGGCGGTCAGGGTGCCGACAGCTTTGTCTTCCGCAGCATCGCCGACGCCGGAATCGGAGCAACCCGCGACCAAATCCTCGATTTTGAACAGGAGGTCGATGTGATTGTTGTGGCGGGCCTGTCGCCGGGCGTGTTTGAATTCAAGGGCACAGCCGCCTTCGCCCCCTCGGGCAACCCGGAACTGCGCCTGAATGAGACCGCGACCGGATCGACCATCGTGCAGATCGACAATAACGGCGACGGGGTCATCGACGCAGAGATCCGCGTTGGCGGCGTGACCGGGCTGACGGCGGATGACTTTGTGTTGTGACCGGTCCGGGCCTGTCACCAGATCAGAGTTGCCTGAACTGAAAGATATAGCTAACGTTTTCATATAACTCTGCTTCACGCCCCTTTGGGCGTGAATATCCCATATAAAACAATAATTTAAAGACAGCGCTCACAGGCATTCTACCCGTCGAGTAGTTCAACATTCATCCTTATAGGAATAGTTATCATGGCAGATTTCGGACTTGGAACTTTTTCGACAACGGCCAGAACGCTGGTCGGCAGCGAAAGCGGCTTTCTTGATCGTGACGGCACACTTCACGTTACCGGCAGTGACGCAATCTCAGCCACATTCGGCACCAACTGGGTGTCCAATCACGGCTTTATCTATGCCTATGGTGGCGGTTTTGCAGCCATTGATGCGGATGGTGGCGTCTTTGAACTGCTCAATGGCAAGGACGGTGTGATCGATGCCGAAAACCCCACCGGCGGCACGATCGACCTGAACCTGAGCACCTTTGCACAGTTGGTCAACCACGGGACTATCCATTCGGCGAACTCGGATGCGATCGAATTCTCCGATTCCGACGGCGGTGCCACTTTTCACCTGATCAACACCGGCGAGATCACCGCCAATGACACCACTGCGCTGGATCTCAATGTTGGAACGGGCACCTTTCGGATCGACAATTCCGGTCTGATTTCATCCTCAGGCGCTACGATTGATGTCGACCAGGACATCGGGGGCATCGGCAATCATATCCTGATCAACTCTGGCCACATCGTTGGCAGTGGCGACGACGGAGCGAATTTTGCGATCGGGACATCTGGGGGGCTGCAGATCGCCAACAGCGGTACGATCACTGGATGGTCAGAAGCGATCCAATCCACCCGCGACAACATTGTACGTATTCTGAACACGGGTATTCTGGAGAGCATCGGAACGGACATTGCGGTCAATATCGAAGGTGGCACCGATGTCATCCGAAACGCCGGTCACATTTTGGGCGACGTCTATATGGGCGGGGGCACCGACCTGTTCGAGGGCACTGGCGGTGTGGTCAATGGCACTGTCTACGGCGAAAGCGGTAACGACACGCTGGCTGGCGGCGAAGAGGCCGACAAACTGGATGGCGGCGGCGACGACGACAAACTGGTCGGGCGCGGCGGTGACGATTACCTCAACGGTGGCAGCGGCAGTGACGTCATTCTCGGCGGTGCGGGCAATGACGAGATCGACGGTGGCACCAACAGTGACACACTGAACGGAAATTCAGGCGACGACACCATTTTTGGCAATCTCGACAGTGACCTGCTTGTCGGTCAGGACGGCAGCGACTTTCTGGATGGCGGCAATCAAGACGATCTTCTGGACGGCGGCAACGGTGACGAC
The DNA here is from genome assembly GCF_002237555.1 of Antarctobacter heliothermus. Lineage (NCBI taxonomy): Bacteria > Pseudomonadati > Pseudomonadota > Alphaproteobacteria > Rhodobacterales > Roseobacteraceae > Antarctobacter > Antarctobacter heliothermus. The sequence goes on from NZ_CP022540.1 coordinate 4,130,255, forward strand.
ACACTGGAAGGCGGTGACGGCAACGACATCCTGCGTGGTCGCGCGGGTGAGGACGATCTGGCCGGGGGTCTCGGCAGGGACCTGCTGACTGGCGGCGAAGGGGCGGACAATTTTGTCTTTCGCTCTATTGCGGGAACTGTTGCTGGCGCAAATCGCGACCAGATCATGGATTTCGAACAGGGCGTCGATACCATTGTCATCGCGGGGCTTAGCCCGGGTGTGTTCGAATTCCGCGGCACCGCGGCCTTTGCGCCCTCGGGCAACCCGGAAATTCGCCTGAATGAGACCGCCACCGGGTCGACCATCGTTCAGATCGATAACAACGGTGACGGCACCATCGACGCAGAAATTCGCGTCGGCGGCGTCACCGGGCTGACGGCGGATGATTTCGTGCTGTAATCCGCCGACGTCACAAACGCGACCTACGTGGTCTGCCTGAAGTTGTGTTAAATTTGACTACGCGGTCCAACATTTGACCGTTGCGGGCAGGGATTTGTTTCAAATCTCTGCCTCTGTTCGGACTGTTTTCAGATCGGTCAGCGACGCGTCTTTTTCGGATCATTGCATTTCGTAGAAGGACAATTCCAATGGCAGACTTTACACTTACCGGCTATTCGACCGCCCCGCAGACGCTTTTGGGCAACGAAACCGGCATATTGACAGATCAGGACGCCAATCTTGTCGTCAATACTGACGCCGTTATCTCGGCGGGGCCGGGCACAAACTATCTATATGTGAACGGCTCGATCGTGGCACACTCCAGTCTAAGCGGCAGTGCCGTGCAGCACTCCGGTGCCAACCTCTATGTCTTTGTCGGGCCATCCGGCACGGTCACGTCACTTGAAACGGACACGTTCGATATCCAGGGCACCGGCAACTTTAACCTGGTGAACGATGGCACCATCATGTCCAATGACGACGCCATCGATTCACGCGTTTCCGATACCGGCGGTACAAACCGCCTTGTGAACAGCGGCAAGATCGTTGCCCTGTCCACTGCCGTCGCTTTCGATGGCGGCACTGGAACCCAATATATCTCGAACTCCGGCACGATTGAGGGGGGAACCAACGGTGTCTTTTCGAATTGGGAAATCGGGTCCACGGGTTCGAGCTATTTAAACAACACGGGGATCGTCTCGGGGCTGACGTATTCATACACTTCGGGCAGCGGCACGGGGCGTGACTACATCTACAATTCCGGGATCATGGATGGCAACATTATAACCGGGACGGGCAACGACCGGTACGAAGGTCCAGGCGTCTTGCGCGGCGAATACTTCGCAGGCAACGGCAATGACACGGCCGCAGGCGGCGCCTCGACCGATGTGTTCCGGGGCGGCAATGACAATGACCTGCTGGTGGGCCGAGGCGGCGACGACAGCCTGTTCGGCGACAATGGTCTGGACACGCTTCTGGGTGGCGATGGCAACGACCGGGTCGAAGGCGGCGCTGACAATGACACGCTCAACGGCAACGCCGGTGACGATACTCTGCTGGGCGGTGCGGGCAACGATCTGCTGGTCGGACAGGACGGCAGCGACCTCCTTGAAGGCGGAGCCGACAATGACACGATGGACGGCGGCAACGGTGACGACATTCTAGAAGGCGGTGACGGCAATGACGTCCTGCGCGGTCGCGCGGGTGAGGATGACCTTGCGGGCGGATTGGGCCGCGACTACCTGACCGGCGGCGCAGGGGCGGACAATTTTGTCTTTCGTTCAGTGGCTGAAACCGTGGCGGGCGCAAACCGCGACCAGATCCTTGATTTCGAACAGGGTGTCGACACCATTGTCATTGCGGGGCTTAGCCCGGGCGTGTTCGAATTCCGCGGCACTGCGGCCTTTGCCCCCTCGGGCAACCCCGAAATCCGCATGAATGAGACCGCCACCGGGTCGACCATTGTGCAAATCGACAACAACGGTGACGGCGTGATCGACGCCGAAATCCGCGTTGGCGGCGTGACCGGGTTGACGGCGGATGATTTCGTGCTCTGACGGCACGAAGGCGGGGGCCGTGCGCCCCCGCTCCTGGCCTGTGCGGGATTGCGGATTGTTATCTTATAACGCGCCCCCATTTCCCCTGCATGACCCAAGACATCGAAACCCGCAGCGGCCTGCCTGAAGACATGCAGACCCTGCTGCGGACCTTGCCACGCGATGGCTGGCACAGGCATCCGCATCTCTCCGACAGCACCCGCAACTGGATGCGCGCCCATCAGGGCTTTCGCCAGTTGGGACAGATCGTGCTGGACGACACAGAGGCCTTTCTGGACGGCCAGACCGAGGACCAAACCTATGCCGGGCGTCTGGCGCATTTTGGCAACGTGCTGGTGCGCAACCTGCATGGTCATCACACCTGGGAGGACCGCAAGTTCTTTCCAGAACTCGAAGGTGCTGACCCTCGCTTTGCCGATGGGTTGCAGATGCTGGAAAGCGATCATGTGGCTCTGGACAACCTGCTGGACCGCTTCACACGCGCCGCAAACCGGACCGTGCAACTGGCCACACTGGACCCACGCCAAATGAGCGAAGAGGCGCGTCCCGTGCGCGACATGGTCGAAACGCTAGGCGGTTTCCTAAACCGGCACCTGACCGACGAAGAGGATCTGGTGGTGCCGATCCTGCTGCATCACCGCCTGCGCGACTGAAGGCAGCGCGCGCTGCCGCAGCACGTTGTTAACCGTGCTGCGGCAAAACCACCGGCGGTCGACCATGAAAACAGGATCAGCGCCCCACCCTCTTGGGGACCGTTCGATCTGCGCAGGATGGGGTATCACAGGCCCCTTAGGGCCGGGATTGGCACCCCGGCGCAGATGATCCGTTTCCGGCGGCCGCCGACCTTACATCGTCCCTCTTCAGGGCAAGGCACAAAAAAACCGCCCCGGTCACATCGGCCGGGGCGGCGTTTGGGCTGCGCTCAGCCAATCTGTAGCCAGCCAGATCTTACCAGCAGCTGACCAGCACGGTCATCTCGGCCGCCATGGCGGTCAGATCCTCAGGGGCCAGCGGGGTCAACCCGCTGCGCGCCACCGGCTGGATGCCGTTGTTGCGCAGGAAATCAAGGATACGCTCCCCCTTGGTGGCAAAGCTGACCTGCTCGGGCAGAACGCGACCGCCCGGCTGATCCTTGGGCAACAGCATCCCCAGCACCGTGCCGCCGGTGTCAAAGACAGGGCCGCCCGCGTCGCCGGGCAGCGCCGACAACGCCAGCCGCTTGATCCCGTCCTCACCGTTCAGGCCGCGCAGATCCTCTAGCGTGCCAAAGGTCAGTGTCGGCGCGGTCAGCACCCCGCCAAAGGAAAAGCCTGCCACCGCCACTTCGGACTGCAACCGCAACTCACCGGACCGGAACTGCGCCACACGGCGCGGGGCCAACCGTTCAACCGGGCTGAGCACCGCGATGCCCAATGCCTCATCCGTGGCCAGAACCCGCGCATCATGCACACCGTTCAATGTAACACGCTCACAGCCCGCCACCAGCGACGCCGAGGTCAAGACCGTGCCGCGCGCCTCGATGAAGAACCCTGTTGCGCTGGCCTTGGCCGTGCGCACCTTGAGGCCCGACACAAGGTCGATCGCCTGCCCATCATCGCTGACCAGCGCCGGGTCCAGCACGCCGTCGATCCGGCGATAGCTATCCTGCATGATCTTGAGCACGCGACTGCGGCGTTCCTCATCCCCTGCCGGCCAGATCAGGCCAAAGCCCTTGATCTCTCCGTTTTGCAGGCCGACCTCGAAATGGGCCACGATGCGGTCATTCTCGCCGATGATGTTGAACCCGCGACGGTCGCGCGTGCGCTCCCCCTCGACGGGAATGATCTCCAGCGTCTGCATGATCTCGTACAGACCGGCAAGGCTGCTTTCATCGCCCGGCTGGCTGACAAGGATCACCCGAGCGTCGATGTCCGTCTTGGGCTTGTAGATTGCAAAGGGCGACTCGTAGCGGTCCAGTTCGACCGCACCCAGCGGCAACTGCATGGCGATACCGACGCGCGCGTCCTCGACCATTTCCATATCCATGCCCTCAAGCACGGCGTTGTATTGGCGTTGCAGTTCTGCCCGTTGCCGGGTGGTCAACACGCCGGTCGGGTCAAAATTATTCGCCTCTTGCCAGCGCGACATCGAAGAACGCGTACCCGGGCCAAAGGCGCCGTCGATGCCACCATCATAGAAACCGGCCCATTTCAGCGCAATTTGCAACGCGTCGCGTTCATCGCGGGTCAGGGCGGCCTCAGACCGGCGCGCCTCTTGGACGGTCTCCTCCGGTTCGGGCTCCGGCACCACGGGCGCGGGATCAGGCGTCACCGGCAAGGCCGTTTCAGCCGTCTCACTTAGGGGTTCGGGATCGGGCGGGATCACCACGGGGTCCACAACCTCGGGTTCTGGCAATGGTGCCACGGGCACCGGAACCGGAATCACCGCTGCGCCGTCATTGCCCACGCCCACGGGCCAGAACTGCTGGCCATAGGCCTCTCGCGCCTCGATATAGCTGTCGACCGGGATGCGCCGCGCCTGCAATAGCTCGGTCAGCCTGCCTTGCGCCTGTGGCCGCGTGTAGGGGCCCAGCGCCACACCGTACCAGCCACCGCCCAACGAAAAGCCGTTCACGTCGTCCAGCCGATCCGCGTACTCACGCACGCTGATCTGTGCACTGGCCAGCGATGTGCGCGCCTCGACCTGGATATAGACGATGCCGCCCGCCGCCTGCGGGGTGGGATCATCCTGCGCCATAGCCCCCACCGCGGTCAGAACCAGCGCGAAGAGAACCGAAAAAAGTCTTTGTATCATGGGTGTTATGGACCCCTTGGGTTTGCAATCTCAACCTTATCCACCGACCGAGTCTTATCAGAAGACCCGGCACATGCACGCAAAAAGGGCGTGAGGCGCGGCCCTCGTATCAGATTGACCCTGTCGGCGCACCGGCTTAATCAGACGCCAGCCGAAAAAAGGGAGCGCTGACATGGCCGAGAGCCTGCAGAAGCCACGCAGTTTTCAGGAAATCATCCTGCGCCTTCAGACATACTGGGCGGGCAAGGGTTGCGCGATTCTGCAACCCTACGACATGGAGGTCGGCGCGGGCACCTTTCACCCGGCGACCACTTTGCGGTCTTTGGGGTCGAAACCCTGGGCCGCCGCCTACGTCCAGCCGTCGCGACGTCCCACCGATGGCCGTTATGGCGAGAACCCCAACCGGCTGCAGCATTACTATCAGTATCAAGTGCTGATCAAACCTTCGCCGCCCGATCTGCAAGACCTTTATCTGGGCTCACTCCGAGCCATCGGTATCGATATGGCCCTGCACGATGTGCGCTTTGTCGAAGACGACTGGGAAAGCCCGACACTGGGCGCCTGGGGTCTGGGTTGGGAGGTCTGGTGCGACGGTATGGAAGTGTCGCAGTTCACCTATTTCCAGCAGGTTGGTGGCCATGATTGCGCCCCCGTGTCGGGGGAACTGACCTATGGTCTGGAGCGCCTAGCGATGTATGTGCTGGGCGTCGACCACGTCATGGACATGCCCTTTAACGATCCGCAAACGCCCATCGCCCTGACCTACGGCGACATCTTTCGCCAGACGGAAGAGGAATATTCGCGCTGGAACTTTGACGTGGCCGACACAGAGGTGCTGCTGCGCCACTTTGAAGAGGCAGAGGCTGAATGCGCCCGCATTCTGGCCGCGCCGCATGATGACCCCAAAACCGGCAAGCGCATTATCATGGCGCACCCCGCCTATGACCAGTGCATCAAGGCCAGCCATGTCTTCAATCTGCTGGATGCACGCGGCGTGATCTCTGTCACCGAGCGTCAGGCCTATATCGGGCGCGTGCGGGCCTTGGCCAAAATGTGCGCCGACGCCTTTGTGACAACCAGCGCCGGAGGTGCCGCGTGACCGCAGGCAAGCTCATGGTGGTGGCCATCGTGCTCTGCGGCCTGATCGCGGGTGTGTCGATGTATTACCTTCAGGTCTATCACTTCTACAAAGAGGTGCCCGCCACCGGACCGGAAGACGTGCTGCTGACGACGCTGGCTGGCGACCTGACCGCCCTGCCCCACAGCGATTTTCGCGCCATCGACGCCGACAGCTCACCGATCCGCTACCGCGCCTGTTTCACCACAGACGTGACGCCGGCTCAGGCCGCCGCGACCTTTGAACCCTATGAGGGCGCAGAGCCGCGGGTGGCCCCCGGATGGTTCGACTGCTTCGACGCCGAGAGCATCGGCACCACCATCACGGCGGGCAAGGCCAGTGTCTTTGTCGGCCACCGCAATATCGAATACGGAATAGACCGCGTCGTGGCGATCACCGAAGACGGGCATGGCTATGTCTGGCACGAAATCAACGACTGCGGCGACAAGGCCTATGACGGGACGCCCTTGGGCGATGACTGCCCGGACCGCGCCAGTTTCGAGAAGGATCAATAAATGCCCGATCTGCTGATCGAACTCTTCTCCGAAGAGATCCCCGCCCGGATGCAGCCCAAGGCCGCAGAAGACCTGAAAAAATTGATGACCGACGGGCTTGTCGAGGCGGGTCTGACCTATGAGGGCGCACAGGCCTTTTCTACCCCGCGCCGCCTTGCGCTGACCGTACACGGCCTCACAGGCCAAAGCCCGACACTGCGCGAGGAACGCCGCGGCCCCAAGGTGGGCGCGCCTGACAAGGCGCTTGAGGGCTTCATGCGTGGGGCGGGCGTGACCCGCGATCAGCTTGAAGAACGGACTGAGAAAAAGGGTAGCTTTTACTACGCCACCGTCACCACGCCGGGCCGCCCGGCCGCACAGATCGTGGCGGATGTGCTGGAACAGACGGTGCGCGGTTTTCCGTGGCCCAAATCGATGCGCTGGGGAACCGGGTCGCTGCGCTGGGTGCGCCCGCTGCACCGTATCATGTGCCTGCTGACCGATGAGGCGGGCGATCACCCGGTCGCGCTGAACATTGACGGCATCCCGGTGGGCCAGACCACCGAAGGCCACCGCTTTATGGCGGATGGCACCTTTGACGTCACCAGCTTCGAGGATTACGAGACGCGCCTGAAACGCGCCCATGTGATCCTGTCGGCGCAGGACCGCGCCGATACGATCTGGCATGATGCCACCAACATGGCTTTTGCTCAGGGGATGGAGGTGGTCGAAGATCCCGGCCTGCTGCGCGAGGTCGCCGGGCTGGTCGAATGGCCTGTGGTTCTGATGGGCGACATCGGGGCCGCCTTCCTCGACCTGCCGCCAGAGGTGCTGCAAACCTCGATGAAAGAGCATCAAAAGTTCTTTTCGGTGAAAAATCCCTCAACGGGCCGGATCGAGAAATTCATCACCGTCGCCAATATCGAGACGGCGGACAATGGCACCACGATCCTTGCAGGCAATCAAAAGGTGCTGGCCGCCCGCCTGTCGGATGCCAAGTTCTTTTGGGAAAACGACCTGCGCGTGGCCAAAGGCGCAGGCCTCAGCGCCTGGACCGAACGGCTGGGCAATGTCACCTTCCACAACAAGCTGGGCAGCCAGCGTGACCGCATCGCCCGCATCACCGGACTTGCACGCGAAATCGCGCCGATGGTGGGCGCGGACGCCGGATTGGCCGCTCAGGCGGCAGATGTGGCCAAGGCGGACCTCAACTCGGAAATGGTTTATGAATTTCCCGAACTGCAGGGCCTGATGGGCCGCTACTATGCACAGGCAGCGGGTCTTGACGCCTCTGTTGCCGCCGCCTGCGAAGACCACTATGCGCCGCTTGGCCCCTCCGACGATGTGCCGGACGCCCCGGTGTCTGTCGCGGTGGCATTGGCGGACAAGCTGGACACGCTGACTGGCTTCTGGGCCATCGACGAAAAGCCCACCGGCTCCAAAGACCCCTTTGCCCTGCGCCGCGCCGCTCTTGGTGTGATCCGCTTGGTGCTGGAAAACGGCCTGCGGATCGACCTCGCGACGGTCATTCGCAAAGCGGACTTTCTTGTCGCCGAAAACGAGGACGGAGTTATTGGACCCTCACCAGATGTCTACATTCCCGATCTGATCTCCTTCATCCATGATCGGCTCAAGGTGCACCTGCGCGCCGAGGGCATTCGCCACGATGTCATTGATGCCTGCCTTGCCATGGACGGCCGGCACGATCTTGCACTGGTGGTCAAACGCGCTCAAGCTCTGTCAGGCTTCCTCGCCACTGAGGATGGTGGCAACCTGCTGAGCGGCTTCAAACGCGCCAACAACATCCTCACCCAGGCCGAGGACAAGGATGGCGTTGAATACAGCTTTGGCGCGGATGTGAAATTCGCCGAAGTCGAAGAGGAACGCGCACTGTTCACCGCCCTGCAGGCGGCAGAAACCCGCATCGCACCGGCGATGGCAGCAGAAGAGTTTGAGACCGCGATGGCTGCGATGGCCGACCTGCGCGCGCCAATCGACGCTTTTTTTGAGGCGGTGCAAGTGAATGCCGACAACCAGATCGTGCGCCGCAACCGCCTGAACATGCTGGGCAGCATCCGCAAGACCTGCCTGCAAGTCGCCGACCTGACCAAGATCGAAGGGTAACGCCCCGAACCAGCGCCCTAGGGCGCTGGCTTCACCACCTCGCCAAGGCAACGGAATAGACACGGGCTCCCGATCAACCGGCTGCCCGCCCTTCGGCTTCTTCTTGGACCAAATACTCATCCTCTCTGCCCTGGCAGGACACGCCGCCGCCCGACCCGATAGCGCAGCGTGCCACAGGCCGCGCGGCGGCGCAGGGTGGGCGGGTGGGAGCGCCGCCGCGCCCGCGCCCAAAGGCGCACGTCTGAACCGGCGCAAACCGCCCGCCATGTTGCAGCGCCGCAAGACCTCTGCCCCGCGCCCCTTTCCCGCCTTGCCAAGCCGCCCGCAGCGCCTATGCTGCACCTCACTCCGGAGGTGCTGCAGTGCAGAAACCCGATCACCAGAACCCGAACATCACGGTCATCACCGCCGATGCGCCGATGTCCACGCCGACCCATGGCGGACGCGCGAAATGCCTTCAGCGTCTCGTACGGCTGGATCTGCCGGTTCCACGCACCGTGGCGCTGTCATTCGATGCCGTCCACCGCATCGCCGCCGGACGGTTTCCCGACATGCCCGCCCTGGTCGATGCCTTTGAACCAGAGACTCTGCTCTGCGTGCGCCCCTCCTCCGAAGACCCCGATTGGGGCGGACCCGGTGCGATCCTCAACATCGGCATGAACGACGCCCGCTATGTCGATCTGGCCGACCGCATTGGTCAGGACGCCGCCGCCGGGCTCTACCTGCGGTTTGTGCAGGCCTATGCCATCCATGTCGCACGTCTGGACCCCGACCTGTTCGATGAGATCGAGGACACCGGCGCCGCCGGGCTTAGCGCCGCCTTGCGCGCATATGAGGAAGAGGCCGAGGAAACCTTTCCCCAAGACCCCGCGCGCCAGCTGCGTGAGGTTCTGCGTAGCATGGCCCGCGCATGGGAGGGCACCTCTGCCCGCCTGTTGCGACAGGCCAAGGGCGCGCCGGTCGACGCGGGTCTTGGGCTGGTGGTGCAGGAAATGGCACTGGGGCTGGGACAGGGGCGCGGCGAAACTGGATCTGGCGTGCTGCAACTGGTCAATTCGGACACCGGCCAGCGCCTGATCACCGGACGCTACCTCAGCCAAAGTCAGGGACGCGAGGCCCTGCAGGGCGGCAGCGAAAGCCTGTACCTGACCCGCGACCCGCGCGGCCCCTCGCTAGAGGAACTGGCCCCGCAGGCCTTTGCCGCACTCACCAGCCATGCCGATCTCATGCGCCGACGGTTGCGCGCCGAAATGCAGATCGAATTCACCCTTCAGAACGGCCAGTTACACATCCTCGACGGTGTGCGGGTCAACGCCTCGTCCCGCGCGGCGCTTGCGATTGCAGTGCGCCTAGCCGAAGAGGGAATCATTAGCCAGGAAGACGCAGTCCTGCGGATCGAACCCCGCGCCGTCAGCGAGCTGTTGCACCGCCAGGTTGCCCCCGAAGCGCGCCGTGAGGTCATCGGGCGCGGTGTTGCGGCATCTCCGGGCGCAGCCACCGGGCGGCTGGTTTTTTCCTCGTCCGAGGCGCAGGCCAGCGCGGCGCGCAACGAACCCTGTATCCTTGTCCGCCGCGAAACCTCGCCCGAGGACGTGCGGGGCATGCATGCGGCGGTAGGTGTGCTGACCGAACGGGGCGGCATGACCAGCCACGCCGCCGTTATCGGACGTGGCCTTGGCCTGCCCTGCGTCGTCGGCGCCGCGCGGCTGCATTTCAACCCGCAGCGCAAGACGTTTCAGGGCGAAGACGGCCAAACATACCGCGAAGGCGATGTGATCACACTGGACGGCACCTCTGGTCAGGTGCTGCGCGGCAGTCCCGAAATGGTGGAGGCGGCGCTGGATGAGGCGTTCAACACGCTGATGGGCTGGGCGGATGCGGCGCGCGACATCGGGGTGCGGGCCAATGCCGACACCCCCGCCGATGCCGCCACCGCGCGCAACTTTGCCGCCGAGGGCATTGGTCTTTGCCGGACCGAACACATGTTCTTTGAAACCGACCGCATCACCCCGATGCGTGAGATGATCTTTGCCGACACGGTCGAGGACCGACAGGCCGCGCTTGCGCTATTGCTACCCATGCAACGCAATGACTTTACAGAGCTTTTTCGCATCATGGAGGGGCTTCCTGTCTGTATCCGGCTGTTCGATCCGCCCCTGCACGAATTCCTGCCCACCGACCGCGCCGGTCTGCGCGATCTGGCAGAGGCGCTGAACCTTCCGGTCTCGGACGTGACCCGCCGGGTCGAGGCGATGGGCGAATACAACCCCATGCTGGGCCTGCGCGGCGTGCGTCTGGGGATCACCGTGCCGGAAATCTACGACATGCAGACACGCGCCATCTTCGAGGCCACGCTGGACGCCAGCCGCGAGGGCGCGCCAGTGGTGCCAGAGATCATGTTGCCGCTGGTGTCCGCCAAACGCGAGGTCGAACTGGTCCGCACAAGGATTGAGGCGGTCGCCGCCGCGGTGCGCACCGAACGTGGACGTGACTTTACCTATCGCATGGGCGTGATGGTCGAGACACCCCGCGCCTGCCTGCGCGCCGATGAAATTGCGCCCTATTCACATTTTCTGTCCTTCGGCACCAACGATCTGACCCAGATGACCTACGGCCTGTCGCGTGACGACGCCGGGCGGTTCATGTCGGATTATGTGCAGCAGGGTGTGTTCAGCGAAGACCCGTTTCATGTGCTCGATGTCGACGGCGTGGGCGAGTTGCTCGCCACGGGCGTGCAACGCGGGCGGTCTACAAACAAGACTGTCACCCTGTCGATCTGCGGCGAGCACGGCGGCAACCCCGAATCGATTGCATTTTGCAGAGCCGCAGGAATGGATTACGTCAGCTGTTCGCCGTTTCGTGTGCCGGTCGCCCGGCTTGCCGCCGCACACCTTGCGCTGCGTGACCGGGGCCTGACCTCAGGCTGAAAACTCTAGGAAACCAAGGGCCGTCAGGCCGTTGGCCGTCCACCTTGACGGACCGCCAACCCGCCGGCGGCAGCCGCGACATGCCGTAATCTTTACCGACTGATCATTTTTCTGTATGAATTTCTCCGTTGTGCGGCGTGAGGCACCGCTCAACGCATGGTCGATTGGGGGAATTTTCGACATGAACGCGTTTATCACTGCCCTTCGCCGGGGCCTGTTTCTTGCGGCCTTCGCTCTGGCTGCTGCTCGTTTGACCACAGTGTCCAGCCCGGCTTTTGCCGACCCGGCCCGCAGCGCACAGACGCTGATGACGCTAGAAAGCCGCGCGCTGGCCCGTGTGGGCACCAACCATCTCAAGGGGCTTGTGACGCCTGTCGCACCCGTTCCCGCCGCTGCCGGCGCGGTCACAGGCAAGAGCACCAAATATGACGAAGCCTGGATTGCCAAACAGCCCAAGGCCAAGGGCGGCGCACAATGGCGCTGTCTGGCAGAGGCGCTGTATTTCGAGGCCCGCGGCGAAACCGTCGAAGGCTTGTTTGCCGTCTCCGAGGTGATCATCAACCGGGTCGCGTCCAAGCGGTTCCCCAGTTCGATCTGCGGTGTCGTCAACCAAGGCACCGGCCGCAAGTTCGCCTGCCAGTTTACCTACACATGCGATGGCCGCCCCGAACACATAGACGATCCGCGTTCTTGGGACCGGGTCGGCAAGGTGGCCCGCGCGGCGCTGGACGGCAAGAGCAAGGGGTTCACCAAAGGGGCCACGCACTACCATGCCACATGGGTGTCGCCCGATTGGTCGCGGAAATACACCAAGACCTACGCCCACGGCGTTCACATCTTTTACCGCCACACCTGGCGCGGCCAGTAAACGGTCGGCAATCCGTCGCCAGAGGGCGAAAAAGGGGCGTACGCGGCTGGCCGTTGTGCGCCCTTTTTCGTAGGTTGCGCCGCGACGCATTCCAAGAGGGGCCGCTATGCCCAGTGACATCCGCCTAGCCTTTGCCCACCCGTCCGAACGCAGCATCGCCACCGCAGGCGACACGCCGCATGACCGGATCTCTGTCCGCGATCATATTGTCGAGGTCGAGATTGGCGCCTTTCAGGCCGAACGTGGCACAACGCAGCGCGTGCAATTCAACGTGGTGGTCGAGGTGATCCCCTTTACCGGCCCGCTTGACGATGATGTCGACCGCATCCTGTCCTACGACCGGGTGACAGAGGCGATCGAATATGAACTGGCCGAAGAGCGGCTGAACCTGCTGGAAACGCTGGCCGAACGCATCGCCGAACGGATTCTGCTGGAACCGCAGGCGCTGCGTGCATTTGTGCGCATTGAAAAGCTGGATCGCGGTCCCGGCGCGCTGGGGGTAGAGATCGTGCGCGCCCGGCGCGATGTGGCCGATCACCTGAACGCCGTGGCCGAGGCGGTGGCACAAGAACGGCCGCATCCGCGCGTCGTCTACCTGTCAAACGCCGCCATCGCCGATCCGCGCCTGACCGACTGGCTGGATGAGCTGGAGACGCGCCGCGCGCCGCTGATCCTGTGTGTCGGACGCCCCGATCTGCCGGTGCCTCAGACCTGCCACAAGATGACCCAGCGCCGGATTGATCTGCTGGCCATCGAACAAAACGGCTGGTGCCTTGCCGCCCGTGATCCGCGCGCCAAGGTGGTGGCCACCCGAACCGAACTGGACTGGGCCATGCGGCACGGGCAGATCTGTGTCTGGGCCCCGTCCAAGATCGTACTGGATGCGACCGAGGGGCCCCGCTTTCAACCCCGCGACTCCGTCGCGCTGGCGGGCTGGCTCGCGGGCGAGCTGGAAGCCTGCGAACTGTTGGTCATCGGCGAAGAATTGCCCGAGTCTCCGCCCGTCGCGGCGCGCGCGGTGCCAGAGGGTGCTGCGCTTTTCTAACTGCTTGCCAAGGCCGGGCTTATCGGTCAGTCAGTCGATATGTGCGTTTATTTTCGCCCGATTGTCCGTTTTGACGGCCCCCGCCCTGCCGAGGCGATTGACCTTGCTGGCGGGCCCGGCTGGTTTTCCCATGCTGTCCGCCTATCCCGCGATCGCGCGCCGCAAACTGTCTCCGTCGACGAGATCCCCGACGACTTTCGCGAACGACTTTCGGCACCGCGCACGCCGATGGCTGGGCTGGTGTTTGACCAGCCGCGCGTGATGGGCATTCTCAATGTCACGCCAGACAGTTTCTCGGACGGGGGCCTGCACCAGACCGCCTCTCAGGCCGTTCAGCGCGCGCATGAAATGGCCGCTGCCGGCGCTGACATCATAGATATCGGCGGCGAAAGCACCCGCCCGGGGGCCTTGACCGTCCCGCATGAGGCAGAGATCGCCCGGGTCGAGCCGGTGATCACCGCACTCAGCCGCGAACTCGCCACACCGATCTCGATCGACACACGCAAATCCTCGGTGGCAGAGGCCGCCGTGCGCGCGGGTGCGGCATTGGTCAACGATGTTTCCGGGTTCACTTTTGACCCGATGCTGGCGCGGTATTGCCGCGACCACGGGCTGCCCGTCTGCGTGATGCATGCGCGCGGCGATCCCGAAACCATGCAGAGCGACCCGCGCTATGACGACGTATTGCTGGACGTGTATGACTTTCTGGCCGCGCAGGTTGCCATGCTGGTGGAAACCGGCATTCCCCGTTCCCGCATCCTGGTCGATCCGGGCATCGGTTTTGGCAAGCGGATCGAACACAACCTGACGATCCTGCAAAACATCGCGCTGTTCCACGGGATCGGCTGCGCCGTTCTGGTCGGCGCGTCGCGCAAACGGTTCATCGGCACGATCAGCGGTGCAGAAACACCTGCAGAGCGCACCTTTGGATCAGTCGCCGTGGCGCAGGCCGTTGCCGCGCAGGGCGTGCAGGTTGTCCGCGTCCATGATGTCACTGAAACCGCGCAGGCGCTTGCCGTCTGGCGGGCCATTGCACAAGGAACCTATCCATGAGCCGCACGCTTTTTGGCACCGACGGTGTTCGCGGAACCGCCAATGCATATCCCATGACCGCAGAGTTGGCCCTGATGCTGGGCGCCGCGGTCGGACGGTATTTTCGCAACGAACACAGCGGCGTGCACCGGGTTGTCATAGGCAAGGACACGCGGCTGTCTGGTTACATGTTCGAAAACGCGTTGACCGCCGGTCTGACCTCGACCGGGATGAACGCGCTGCTGTTGGGTCCGGTCCCCACGCCCGCCGTGGGTCTGCTGACCACCTCTATGCGCGCCGATCTGGGCATCATGATTTCCGCCAGCCACAATCCCGCCGCCGACAACGGGATCAAGTTTTTTGGCCCCGACGGGTTCAAGCTGTCCGATGATGTCGAGGCCGAAATCGAGGCCATGGTTCTGGCAGGCGTGCGCCCTGCACAACCTAACAATATCGGCCGCGCGCGACGCATCGACGATGGCCGCTTTCGCTATCAGGAACGGGTCAAAGGCACCTTGCCATCGGGTTTGCGGCTGGACGGGATCAAGGTGGTGGTGGATTGCGCCAACGGTGCCGCCTACAAGACCGCGCCAGAAGTCCTGTGGGAACTGGGTGCCGATGTGGTGACCGTGGGTACAGACCCCAACGGTCTGAACATCAACGACAATTGCGGATCGACCAAACCGGCGGCTGCGGCAGAGGCGGTGCGCCGCCACGGTGCGGACGTGGGTCTGTGTCTGGATGGCGATGCCGACCGCATCCTGATGATCGACGAAAACGGGCGCGTGGCCGACGGCGATCAGTTCATGGCGCTGTTGGCGGCCCGCTGGGCCGAAGAGGACCGCCTGAAGGGCGGCACCCTGGTCGCCACGGTGATGTCGAACCTCGGCCTGGAACGGTTTCTGGGGGATCGCGGTTTGCGACTGGAACGGACCAAGGTCGGCGACCGCTATGTGGTCGAGGCGATGCGCGCGGGCGGCTGGAACCTTGGCGGGGAACAGTCGGGCCATATCGTGATGACCGATTACGCCACCACCGGCGACGGGCTGATGGCGGGGCTGCAATTCCTCGCCGAGATGGTGCGCACCGGCAAAAAGGCCTCTGACCTTGCGCAAAGTTTTGAGCGCGTGCCGCAGCTGCTGAAAAACGTGCGCTATGGTGACGGTCCGCTGCCGTTGGACGCTGACAACGTCAAAAAGGCAATCCGTGATGCAGAGGGTTTGTTGACCGGCAAAGGCCGCCTGTTGATCCGCAAATCGGGCACAGAGCCGTTGATCCGCGTCATGGCGGAATGTGAGGATGAGGATCTGCTGAGCCAGGTCGTCAATGGCATCGTCGCCGAGGTTGAAGCGGTCGCCTGACGCGCCACCGTCCCGGGTTTGACCCGGGACCTCTGACCGCTGCCGCGCGGGGCGGTCAGGCTTCGGTCTGGTTGGGCCGTTGCCCGCGCCCGCCAAGGGTGCCCCACAGCATCCGCAAGGATCGCCGCAGGATCGCAAAGGCCAGCGCCAGTGCCGCCCAGCCCGACAGGAACCCTGCCCCGGCAAATACAGCGCCCTCAAAGGTCACGGGTACCGCCGGCTTGAAGGTTTCCAAAGCGCGCGCGGCAACTTCACCGTCGGGCATCATGTCAAAGGCCAGCCGCGCCCGCATGAACGGCCCCGCGCCTTCCAATTGGTTCAGCGCGGTGGACAGCCGATCATGCCGCGCAATGTCCGAGGCCATATTACGCGATTGCGTATGTGCCATCTCTCCCTCATCTCCGAGGGCGACCAGATAGGCATCCAACGGCAGGCCAACGCGCGCCGCATCCTCTTCGTATCGCGTGACTTGGCGTCCCAGCTCATCCACGGCACCGCCAAGACGTTGCATGTACTGCTGGGAATATTCGGGAAACTGCGACAGACCCGCAGCCCCGGCCAGCCCACCTACAAGTGTCAGGAGTCGTAAGATCATCTGCCTGCCTCCCCTTGTTTGCTGGTCGCTTCTGGGGCGATCTTCGCGGCCATGGTGCCAGATCCGTTCCATCCAGACGAGGGGAAATCACGCGCCCTTGGTCAATCGGCGAAAACGGCCCGCACCAGCGTGTTGTCCAGCGCCGCCATTGCCTCCCAGTCGACGCAGGCCCGATAGGCCGCGACAATCGTGTAGCGTCCGGCCCAGTTGACCGCAAACGTGCCCAGCCCCGCATCCTCAAAACACAGCGCGCCGAAATGCCAGTGGTTTGCCTGCCCCCTGCCAGAGCGAAACACCATGCCCAACCCGTAGGACACGCTATCGCCCATATCCGCATGGGGCGTGGACAACGGGTCCGCGCCTGCATATGCGCCGTTCATGAAGTGGGCGTAGTCACGCACCGACATCTGCCAGCCGCCCCAAGGGCCAAAGCCACCATAGTCGGGCGATAGGTCCGCCGTGGTGATCCCCAGCGGGTCCAGCACGCGGGCGCGGCAGGCGGCATCGTACCAGTCGTCCGCAACCTCTTCGATCACCAGACCAAGGACCGCGTAATTCTCATTATTATAGCGGAAGGTGCCGCGCGTGCCCTCCTGCTTGGGGCGATCCAGCACGTTGGCCGTGACCTCTTGCCAGCGCCGTGTGGTGTCCCCGCGCCAGTCCGCCATCAGCCCTTGGGTGCTGTCCGGCCAATACCCCGAGGTATGGGTTACAAGCTCTGCCAGCGTGACCGACCCGCCCCCCTCGATCCAGTCCCCGACGGTGTCGTTCCAATGCATCTTGCCCGCGTCCACCAGCGCGACGGCGCACAGCGCGGTGATCGCCTTGGAGTTGCTGGCCAGCGGCAGCGGCAGCGGAACATCAACAGACGCGCCGCTCTCCTGTGCCAGCAGTTCGGTCCCGGCCAGGGTAAAGACCAGCGCACCGGGCGGATTGCCCTCTGCCGCCAGCCAGCGGCCCCATTCCAGCGCAACACGTTCGGATTGCGCGGCAAGCGGCATCGCCCAAAGCACAGCGAGACAGAGCGCCCTCAGCATGGCGCGCTCTCCGCAGTGTCGACGTGCACACCAAAGCGCCCGTCGCTTTCGGCGGGCGCTTGGCTGGCAAGCAAAACAAGGGCAGTCAGCAAGGCAAGGCGCATGGGGCGTCTCCGTTCAGGGGCGTGTCGCCCCCCGGATCATGACCCCGGCAGCACCTTTTTGTAAATCGCCGCGATCCGCTCAACAGCCTGTTCGGGCGCCAGTTCTTCGCTTTCACCCGTGCGGCGCGAAGTCAGCTCGACCACGCCGTTTTTCAGACCGCGTGGGCCAACGGTGATCCGCCACGGCAAACCGATCAGGTCCATCGTCGCGAACTTACCGCCCGCACGTTCGTTGCGGTCATCGTAGAGCGGCTCTAGCCCCAAAGCGGTCAGCGAGGCATACAGCGCCTCACAGGCGGCGTCGGCCTCGGCGTCGCCCTGTTTCAGGTTCACGATCCCGGCGTGGAAGGGGGTCACGCCCTCGGGCCAGATGATGCCCTTGTCGTCATGGCTGGCCTCGATGATCGCGCCCAACAGGCGCGACACGCCGATGCCGTGCGACCCCATGTGGACCGGCACCTTGTTGCCGTCGCTGTCCTGAACGGTGGCCCCCATCGGTTCGGAATACTTGGTGCCGAAATAGAAGATCTGGCCGACCTCGATACCGCGCGCGGTGCGGCGGCGTTCTTCGGGGATCTGGTTGAACAGCGTCTCGTCGTGGGTTTCATCGGTGCGGGCATAGCGCGAGGTGAATTCCTCCAGCACGGCCTGACATTGTTCATGGCTGTCGAAATCGATCTCACGATCCCCAAATTTCAGGTCGGTGATCTGGCTGTCGTAAAAGACCTCGGACTCGCCCGTCTCGGCCAGCACAAGGAATTCATGCGTGTCGTCGCCGCCGATGGGGCCAGAGTCCGCGCGCATCGGGATCGCCTGCAGGCCCATGCGTTCATAGGTGCGCAGATAGCTGACGAGATGCCGGTTATAGGCGTGCAGCGCGTCCTCTTTGGTGAGGTCAAAGTTGTAGCCGTCCTTCATCAGGAATTCGCGGCCGCGCATCACGCCGAAACGCGGGCGGATCTCGTCACGGAATTTCCACTGGACGTGGTAGAGGGTCAGCGGCAAGTCCTTGTAGCTGCCGACATGGCTGCGGAAGATATCGGTGATCAGCTCTTCGTTGGTGGGACCGTACAGCATGTCGCGGCCATGGCGGTCGGACATGCGCAGCATCTCGGCGCCGTAGTCGTCATAGCGGCCGCTTTCGCGCCAGAGGTCGGCGCTTTGCAGAGTGGGCATCAGCATCGCGATATGGCCGGCGCGGGCCTGTTCCTGATGGACGATGTCCTCGATCTTGCGCAGCACCTTGAAGCCGAGCGGCAGCCAGGAATAGATCCCGGCGCTGGCCTGTTTGATCATGCCCGCGCGGAGCATGTAGCGGTGGCTGACGATCTGCGCCTCGGAGGGCGTTTCCTTGAGAACGGGCAGGAAATAGCGGGACAGGCGCATGGTGTGACCTCTGGGCAAGCGATTTTTCCCCTCGTAGCGGGTTGATGGGGGGCAAGCAAGCGGCGGCAGGGACGGCACAGGGGTGTCCACGCGTGGACAGACTTGCGGGTGCGAAATATCAATGGGTTACAGAGACGGTTTTACTTTGCCTTAAGACTTGAGGGGAATTTGCCCCCTTCCCCGAAGCCCCGCCTTGGGGCATCCTGACGCCAATTGGCATCGGGAATTTTGCGAGATGTGGATTTTGGAATGGCTCTTTGGAGAGCCTGTCACGATCGAATGGATCACTGTCACCCTGCCGCTGACGGCAACGGGCGCAAAGGTGCTGTTGGCCTCTGCGGGGTTGGCCTTGGGCGCGGGCCTTGTCTGGCTGATGCTTAACGCACCGGACCGGGGCGACAAGCGACGCAACCTGCTGACCGACTGGCTGACGGCGCTGGGATGGGTGCTGTTGCCCGTCTGGTTCCTGCTGCTGGGCGGGACGCTGTGGCACCTGTGGCTGCTGTTCTCGGGGATGGACTCGTTTCTGGACAACGTGGGCTTTGGCATGGGTGCCGTCGTCGCGGCCTTCCTTGGCGGGCCGTTTGTGATCTGGGGCACGGTGCTAAAGCAGCAGACCGTCGAGTTCCAGAAGGAGGGTCATATCACCGACCGAATTAGTAAAGCGGTCGAACAGCTTGGGGCGGAGAAGACGGTCAAGCGCGATGGCAAACCCGAGGAGACCGTCCGCAACATTGAGGTGCGGATTGGTGGGCTGTTGTCGCTGGAGCGGATCGCGCAGGACAGCACGCGCTATGACAAGGGGCGGGACCATGTGCGGGTGATGGAGATCCTGTGCGCCTATGTGCGGGAGAATGCGCCGGCAGAGGATGCGGTGGACTTTCCGTTGATGGATTGGGAGCCGCTGAAGGACGACGCGAGCGAGGAGGAGCGCGCGGCGCATTTGACGTGGCAAAAAGTGCGGTTTGGCATTTTCGACAATCCAAATGCACGACAGTGGGCGCAGTCCCTTCCCGAACCGCGCGCGGATATTGCGATGGCGCTGCGGATCATCGGGCGACGGGATGCGGACCAGTTGCGGGTCGAGGCGCGCTGGGGGCCAGATAGCTCGGACGACGTGGAGTGGGTCTTTGATGAGGACTGCCCGGAGTTGCCGGAACCGCCCGAGGGCAATCGGCATGGCAAAGCGGCTCTGGATACCTACAAAGCCGTACTTTCAGCGTGGAAAGAGAAGCTATCCGACTATCGCGGATTTCGCCCCGACCTGCGCAACACCAATCTGCAAAAGGCCGACCTAAGCAAGCAGACCCTGTCCGGTGCAAATCTGATCGGCGCGCGGATGGAGGGGGCGGACCTCACGCAGGCGCGGATGGAAGGGGCGATCCTCAGCGAGGCGTGGGTGGAGGGGGCGATCCTCAGCGAGGCGCGGATGGGGGGAGCGATCCTCATCGAGGCGCGGATGGAGGGGGCGATCCTCAGCGAGGCGCGGATGCAGGGGGCGGACCTCATGCAGGCACGGATGGAGGGGGCGGACCTCAGCAAGGCGCGGATGGAGGGGGCGTACCTCGGGCTGGCGCGGATGGAGGGGGCGGTCCTCACGCAGGCGCGGATGGAGGGGGCGTACCTCGAGACGGCGAGGATGGAGGGGGCGTACCTCGAGGCGGCGTGGATGGAGGGGGCGGTCCTCACGCAGGCGCGGATGGAGGGGGCGTACCTCGAGACGGCGAGGATGGAGGGGGCGTACCTCGAGGCGGCGTGGATGGAGGGGGCGGACCTCACGCTGGCGTGGATGGAGGGGGCGTTCCTCGAACTGGCGCGGATGGAGGATGCGAACCTCATGGGGGCGCGGATGGAGGGGGCGGTCCTTCGGCAGGCGCGGATGGAAGGTGCGATCCTCAGCGGCGCGCGGATGGCGGGGGCGTTCCTCGGGGAGGCGCGGATGGAGGGGGCGGACCTCATGGAGGCGCGGATGGAGGGGGCGATCCTCATAATGGCGCGGATGGAGGGGGCGAACCTCAGGGGGGCGCGGATGGAGGGGGCGGACCTCAGGGGGGCGCGGATGGAGGGGGCGATCCTCAGCGAGGCGCGGATGGAGGGGGCGGACCTCCAGTGGGCGCGGGTGGACGCGACAACCTCTCTAACGAATGCGGTTGTCGCATCCGCATCGGTCAGATCGGTTGATTATAGCAATGTGGCGCTCTCGCAGGCGCAGATCAATGGGATGTTCGGGGATGCCAGTGTCATCTTGCCCGAGGATCGTCAGAAGCCGGGGTTTTGGCCGAAATGGGAATTGCCTTTGAAGGGCAAAAACAATTTCAACGACGAATGGCGCGAGTGGCAGTCCGATCCCGACAACTACACCCCACCTCCTCCACCGGAGTGAGTGCCGGAGGGGGTGCCGGGCTGAAGCCCGGCCTACGGCTGGGTTTTGGTGTGTTTTGTGGTGGGTTGTGCGGGCTGAAGGGCCGCGTGGCTTGGTTGGGGGCGGCGGGGGCAGTTCTCCACATGATCTTCCCCAGATTTCATGCCTCTGCGCGGCGCATTCCCTTGAAACATGGCAGTAAGCGGGCGATGTAGGGCGATACGAAAGGAAATTCATGGCTCTGCCCGTCCAAGATCAGATGAAATACTGGGCCGTCGCGGCGGCGGTCTTTGCCGTCGTGCTGTGGTTTCTGGGCGATGTCCTGCTGCCCTTTGTCCTTGGCGGCGCCATCGCCTATTGCCTTGACCCGATCGCCGACTGGCTGGAGCGGGTCGGGCTGACGCGTGGGGCGGCGACGGCGGTGATCACGGTCGCCATGCTGCTGGTCTTTGTCATCATGACGCTGGCGGTGATTCCGCTGCTGATCCAGCAGGCCATTTCGCTGTTCGAATTTGCGCCGCAACTGTTCCGCGACCTGCAAGGCTTTCTGGCGGAACGGTTCCCCACCATGATGGATGAGGGCAGCGTCGTGCGCTCGACCCTGCTGGATCTGGGCGAAAGCATCAAGCAGACCGGCGGGCAGCTTATTCAGGCGGTGCTGACCTCTGTCGGCACGCTGCTGAACTTTGTCGCGCTGTTCCTGATCACTCCGGTGGTCGCGGTTTACCTGCTGATGGACTGGGACCGCATGGTGGCGCGGGTCGATGAGCTGGTGCCGTTGGACCACCGCGCGGTGATCCGCCATCTGGCCAAAGAGATCGACCGCGTGCTGGCCGGGTTCATCCGCGGCATGGGATCGGTCTGTCTGATCCTTGGCACCTACTACGCGGTGTCGCTGTGGCTGGTGGGGCTGCAATTCGGTCTGGTGGTGGGCGTGATCGCGGGCCTGCTGACCTTTATTCCCTATGTCGGAGCCATCGTGGGTGGCGTGCTGGCGGTCGGTCTGGCGCTGTTCCAGTTCTGGGGCGAATGGTGGTGGATTCTGGCGGTCTACGCCATCTTCCAGTCGGGCCAGTTCATCGAGGGCAATATCCTGACGCCGAAACTGGTGGGCAATTCGATCGGGCTGCACCCGGTCTGGCTGTTGCTGGCGTTGTCGGTGTTCGGGTCGCTGTTCGGGTTTATCGGGCTGCTGGTGGCGGTGCCTTTGGCGGCGGCGCTGGGGGTGATCGCGCGGTTCCTTGCCGGGCAATATGTCGGTTCGCGCCTGTTTCGCGGCATCACCGGAGGCAGCGACAGCTTTTTCGAGAGCGACGACAAATGATCGGGGGTTCCGGGCAACTCCCCCTGCCCCTGCCCACGCGGACGGCGCTGGGGTGGCAGGATTACTTTGTCAGCCCGTCCAACGCGCTGGCGGTGGCGCAGGTCGAGAACTGGCGCAAATGGCCGACGCAAAAGCTGATCCTTGCGGGGCCGAGGGGCGCGGGCAAAACCCATCTGGCGCATATCTGGGCGCAGATGGCAGAGGCGCGGATCGTGGATGCCGATGCGCTGTGCTCTGCTGACATCCCCGCGCTGGCCGAAGGGCCGGTTTGCGTCGAAAACCTTGAGAAAATCGCCGGGCAGCGTGCGGACGAAGAGGTGCTGTTTCATCTGCACAATCTGGTGCTGTCCAGTGGCGGCGCGCTGATGATCACGGCCACCCGCCCGCCCGCGCATTGGAACCTGTCGCTGCCCGATCTGGCCAGCCGGATGATGAGCGCGCAGGTCGCCCATATCACCGAACCCGACGACGCCCTGCTGTCAGCGCTGCTGGCCAAGCTGTTTGCCGACCGCCAGATCATTCCCGCGCCCGAAGTGATTGCCTATCTGGTGCGCCATATGCCGCGCAGCTATGCTGCGGCGGCGCGGATCGTGGCGGCGCTGGACGCTGTGGCGCTGGCGGACCAACGCCGCGTGTCGCGCCCGATGGCGGCGCGCGTGTTGGCGCAGGTGGTGCCACCGGGGGCCGAGGACCGTGGCACGCCACGTTAAATCCCCGCCATGCGGGCCGTCATAAACCTGTTTCACATCAAGAGGCATAAGCGCCCCATGACTCAAGCTAATTTTCTCAAAGCCCCGCTGCCGCCCGCCACCGAAATGCCGGAACTCGACCCGACCGGCCCGGGGCGTTTCTTTAACCGTGAGCTTAGCTGGCTCGGCTTTAACTGGCGTGTGCTGGAAGAGGCTGAAAACCCGAAGGTGCCGTTGCTGGAGCGGTTGCGCTTTTTGTCGATCTCGGCCGCCAACCTTGATGAGTTCTATACCGTGCGCGTCGCGGGTCTGCGGGAACTGGCCCATGCGGGCAACACGACCCCCGCCGCCGATGGCCTGACACCCGCCGAACAACTGGTGCTGATCGACGAAGACGCGCGCCTTTTGATGGCCGAACAGCAGCGCGTCCTGACCGAACTGCGCGGGCTGATGGTGGAAGAGGGAATTTCCATCGTCACCCGGACAGAACTGAACGAAGGCGATGTCGCCTTTCTGGCAGAGGCGTTTCTATCCAATGTCTTTCCGGTGTTGTCGCCGCTGGCCATCGACCCGGCGCACCCGTTTCCGTTTATTCCCAACATGGGCTATTGCCTTGCGCTGCAACTGGAGCGGACCCGCGACAAGCGTGCCTTGCAGGCGCTGCTGCCGATCCCGGCGCAGATCGACCGCTTTATGTCGCTGCCTGCCGGAGACGGCGAACACAGGTTTATTCAACTGGAAGAAGTGCTGCTGCTGCACATCGACAGCCTGTTCCCCGGCTACCGGATCAAGGATCACTTTGGCTTTCGCGTGCTTCGTGACAGCGATCTGGAAGTTGAGGAAGAGGCCGAGGATCTGGTGCGCGAGTTCGAGGTCGCCCTCAAACGCCGCCGCCGGGGTGAGGTTGTCCGCCTGACCATCTCCAAAGGCTCTCCCGACGGGTTGCGCAAGATCGTCATGGACGCCCTGCATGTGCGCCCGGACGAGGTTATCGAACTCGAAGGGATGGTCGGCGTCGCCCACACCAAGGAACTGGTGATCGATGCGCGGCCCGATCTGCTGTGGCCGCTATTCACCCCGCGTGTGCCCGAACGGGTGCAGGACCACGATGGCAACATGTTCGAGGCGATCAAGCAAAAGGACATGCTGCTGCACCACCCCTATGAGACCTTTGACATGGTGGTGCGGTTCCTCAAGCAGGCGGCCCTTGACCCCGATGTGGTGGCGATCAAGCAGACGCTGTATCGGACGTCGAAAAATTCGCCCATCGTGGATGCGCTGTGCGACGCCGCTGAAGAGGGCAAATCCGTCACCGCGCTGGTCGAGTTGAAGGCGCGGTTTGACGAGGCCGCCAACATCCGCCAGTCGCGCCGGTTGGAACGGTCAGGCGCGCATGTTGTTTACGGGTTCCTTGACTGGAAAACCCACGCCAAGATCAGTCAGGTGGTGCGCCGCGAAGGCGACCGGCTGGTGACCTATACGCATTGGGGCACCGGCAACTATCACCCGATCACCGCGAAGATTTACACCGACCTGTCGTTCTTTACCTGCGACGCCGCACTGGGGCGCGATGCGGCCAAGATCTTTAACTACCTGTCGGGCTACGCCATGCCTGCCGGGCTGGAAAACCTGCTGATTTCCCCGCATTCGCTGAAGGCGGGGATGATCGAGATGATCAACCAGGAGATCGAACACGCCAAGGCGGGCCGCCCGGCGCAAATCTGGATCAAGATGAATTCGCTGATCGAGCCGGACATGATCGACGCGCTGTACCGCGCCAGCCAAGGCGGGGTTCAGATCGACTGCGTGATCCGGGGCATCTGTGGTCTGCGTCCCGGCATCAAAGGCTTGTCCGACAATATCCGGGTGAAATCCATCATTGGTCGCTTTCTGGAGCATTCTCGGATTGCCTGTTTCGGCAATGGCCACGGGCTGCCCAGCAAAAAGGCGCGGGTGTTCATTTCCTCGGCCGACTGGATGGGGCGCAACCTGAACCGCCGGGTCGAAACTGGCGTTGAAATCCAGAACCCCACGGTCAAGGCGCAGATCGTCAGTCAGGTGATGGCGGCGAACCTTGCCGACACGGCGCAAAGTTGGGTCATGGAACCGTCGGGCAACTTTAAGCGGTACACGCTGCCCGAAGGTGAGTTTTCGTTCAACTGCCACCGCTTTTTCATGGAGAACCCGTCGCTGTCCGGGCGCGGATCGGCGGGCGCCTCTGACGTGCCCAAGCTGACCCATACCAGCGATTGAGCCACTGAGAGTGTTTCGAATTCGTGAACAGGGGCGTCCCGTCGGGGCGCCCTTTTTCTGTGCATTGTAAGTGGTTTTGCGGGCTTGCGCGGCGCCAGCACCCTGCCCCGACGGGCCATTTGGCACACATCGGTTTCCAAACTGGAAACAAACAACGGGATGACTGCGCGGGGCAGGCTGAAGTGGCTCAAATCGCTGACGTATTTTGGCCCCAATATGGCCCCCACCGCGCCGCAAATCGTTAAAGGACAGTTAAAGCAGACGGCAGACATTGTTCCCTGCACGAGACATCTCGTGGCGCGGGGTCGCGATTCTCCCGCATCGTCAGAAAGGCGCTTCCCGGACCGGGCATTTTCCCGATCTTCCCGGCGCGAAATGCGCCGTCTGACGAGAAAGGCGATAGCTTTATGTCGAGCATCAACACCAATCACGGGGCCACAACCGCCCTGCAAACGCTGAAATCGATCAACGCCTCTATGGCGGATACGCAAATGCAGATTTCGACGGGCAAGAAAGTCGCCTCGTCGCAGGACAACGCCGCCGTCTGGGCCATTTCCAAGACGATGGAGGCGGATGTTCAGGGGTTCAATCGCGTGTCCGATAGCCTGAATTTGGGTCAGTCCACCGTTGCGGTCGGACGCCAGGGCGCGGAAACCGTGACCGAGCTGCTGACCGAGATCAAAGGCAAGGTTGTCGCCGCACAGGAAGAAAACGTCGACCGCGCCAAGATCCAAACCGATATTGTCGCCCTGCGCGAACAGATCGGGTCCATCGTCAGCGCGGCGCAGTTCAACGGTCAGGCGATGCTGTCCAACACCGAGCAGACCGCCGGATCGGGCGGGATCAACGTGTTGGCCTCGATCAACCGGTCGCAGACGGGTGTCACCTCTAGCGACATCCGCGTCGCCAAGCAGGATCTCAGCCAAGGTCAGGCCAGCATCGGCAGCGGATTGACGGCGATGACGGGCGCGGCCAATGACATTACCGGCTCTGGCGATGGGGCTGCGGCAACGCTGACCGGGAACGCCACCGCCCCCACCGGCACCACCACCTTTGGCGCGTCGGCCACCACAACGGTCGCCGCCGGAACCGGTTTTTCGGTCGAGATTTCCGCCTCGGCGGCCAATGCCCCCGGCAACACCGCAGGGCGCAACGACATCAGCTATGTGGCGCGCGACGGTGACACGATGGAGGACGTTGCCGCCGGTCTGGCCGCGGCCTTCAACAAATACGTCAGCGACGATCTGGGGGCCGGCAATGAGGGCACTGTGGCTGCGGCCGCCAGCGGCAATCAGCTCACCTTTACCGGTGCAGACCAGACCGGCGACAACTTTTCCGTCACGGTGAACCAGTATGCCGCCGACGCCAGCAGCACCATCGGCGGCGGGCTGGCGGAACTGGCCAATATCGACGTCACCACGCAGGCGGGCGCCGACGCCGCGCTGACAGAGATGGAAGGGCTGATCCAGACCGCCATCGACTCTGCCGCGGCCTTTGGTTCCGCCGAAGGGCGGTTGGAAACGCAAAAGGAGTTTGTCAGCGGTCTGACCGACGCGCTGAAATCCGGCATCGGCACGCTGGTGGATGCGAATCTGGAAGAAGTCTCTGCCAAGTTGCAGGCCCAGCAGGTGCAACAGCAACTGGCCATTCAGGCGCTGTCGATTGCCAATCAAGCGCCACAATCGCTGTTGTCGCTGTTCCGTTAAGGCGGCGCGAGACCTGAAATCCGGCACCAGCCCTTGAGTATCGCGGACAAGACCGTGCAAGGGCTGGTGCCTTTCGATTGACCCGCCGCGCTCTTGCGGGTGATAAACCCGGAAATCGATCGGGATTCGCATGGACGGGCAAGACGATACACACGGGCACTGGGACCCGTTCGGGCGGCCTCTCTTCGATGATCCGAAGGCGCGGGCGCTGGCCCGGGTCGGCGTGGTGGACATCGGGTCCAACTCTGTCCGGCTGGTGGTCTTTGACGGTGCGGCGCGCAGCCCGGCCTATTTCTACAACGAAAAGATCATGTGCGGCCTGGGGGCCGGGATGGCCGAAACCGGGCGTCTGAACCCCGAAGGGCGCGAACGGGCGCTGCGCGCGATGCTGCGGTTTCGCGCCTTGGCCGAGGGCATGGATCTGCCCGACCTGACCGTGGTCGCCACCGCCGCCATGCGGGACGCCGAGGACGGTGCAGAGTTCCGTCAAGTGCTGGAGGCCGCGACCGGTCTGCGGGTCTGGGTAATCGACGGTGCCGAAGAAGCACGCCTGTCGGCGCAGGGTGTGCTGCTGGGCTGGCCCGGCAGCTATGGTCTGGTCTGCGACATCGGCGGATCGTCGATGGAACTGGCCGAGATTCACGACGGAGAGGTCGGGCGGCGCGTGACCTCGCCGCTGGGGCCGCTGAAATTGCGCGACATCGAGGATGGCCGCAAGGGGCGCGACAAGCAGATCAAGCGCGAACTCAAGCGGTTGGCAGACCACATGGGCACCCAGCGCGATCGGCTGTTTCTGGTTGGCGGCAGTTGGCGCGCCATCGCGCGGATCGACATGCACCGACGCGGCTATCCGTTGCAGGTGCTGCATGAATACCGGATGGACGCGGAGTCGGTGCGTGAGACCGTCGCCTATATCGAGGCATCAGAGGATCACGACACCCTGCGCAAGGCCTGCGGCGTCTCTGCCACACGCATGGCGCTGGTGCCCTTCGCGGGCGAAGTGCTGCTGCGTCTGCTGGAAACCTTTGAGCCGATGGACATCGCGATTTCCAGCTATGGCATCCGCGAAGGCCTGCTGTATGAACAGATGCCGCAAGAGCTGCGCGACCGCGATCCGCTGATCGAGGCCTGCCGCTTTGCCGAGGCCAAGGACGCGCGGATGCCCGAATTTGGCGCGGCGCTGTATGAGTTTGTGCTGCCGCTGTTCCCCGAGGCAACCGCCTCGCGCAGGCGGATGATCCACGCCGCCTGCCTGCTGCACGACGTCAGTTGGCGCGCCCACCCCGATTACCGCGCCGAAGTCTGTTTCGACAACGCCACCCGCGCCAATCTGGGCGGGTTGAAGCACTGGGAACGGGTGTTTCTGGGCCTCGCCCTGCTGCACCGCTATCGCAACAAACGCGAAGGCACCCGGTTCGAGGATCTCTACGCCCTGCTGGACGACGCCCATCAGACCCAAGCTGAGATTCTGGGCAAGGCGCTGCGCTTTGGCGCAATGCTGTGGACCCTGCGAACCGACGGCACCGGGCCACGGATGGTCTGGGACGCCGAATCCAGTGCGCTGGAACTGCACCTGAACGCCAGCACCTCTCCGCTATATGGCGAGGTCGCCGAGTCGCGGTTCAAGTCGCTGGCCGATGCGCTGGGGGCCGAAACCCGCGAGGTCCGGATCGGCTGAGGCGCGCCTTATCAGCACTTTTGGCCAGCACTCTTGGCCAGCACTCTTGCCAGCACGAACCTTACAGGTCGATCTGTTCCTCTGGCGCGGCTTTGGGACCGGGACCAAGGTCGGGATCGGACTCGGGGTCGGGTGTCTCAGGGGTTAGTGGCTCTCGGCGACGGATGAGGATGTCGCCATTGTCCAGCATTTCGGGCGGGTGATAGACCGTCCAATCCTCAACCTTTTCCAGCAGATCAGCCAAGGCCGGCCCCATCTCGACCGCGAAATCGCGCAGAAGGGGCTGCATCTCACGCGTGACCTCATCCAGTTCCTTCAGCGCCGGTTCCATTTCGGTCATCAACCCGCGCAGGAACAGCCTTGCCCCCTCTTCCATCAAGTTCAGACCGTCATCATCCTGTTGCGCGGCAACCGGCGCAGCAAGGAGCGATAGCACAAGGGCGGGCATGGCAAACTGTTTCATGACCCCAATATAGGTCCGGGCCCGCCGTCTGAGAAGATGCCTACAGATCGATATCCAGCGTCACCGGGAAATGGTCCGACGCCACCAGCAACGCGCCGCGCAATGCCTCATCCTGCCAGCACTCGGCGTCATCGAACGGATGCCAGATGCGCCAGCGCGGCGCGCGCGTCCGCAGCGCGGGTGAGATCATGACATAGTCCAGCAGCGCCTGAAGATAGCGTTTTTCTTCATAGATATAGAACCGCGCCGTTGTCGGCTGCGCACCCAACCGGCTTTGCAGCGCCTCGGATGCGTGAGGGTCGTACAACAGGCGGTCCGCCCCATTGCCCGTGCCCAGCAGGATCTCAACCGAGCTGCGCCCGAACAGGCCCTCATAGGCGTCAAGGCCGGGGCCATCGTTCAGATCCCCCATCAGGATCACATCCTCACCCGCCGTCAGATGCGCCTCTATCCGGCGGCGCAGCCAGACCGCCTGCGCCAGTTGCTTGCGCCGGTTGGCGATGGCCAGCTTCATGATCGCGTCATGGCCCCGCGCGCCATGGGGGGCTTTGGATTTGAGATGCGCGCCGATGATCCGCAGCCTGTGCCCCGACAGGGTTTCGACCGCCAATTCCAGCGGCGGTTTGGAAAAGGTCACGGTGTCGGCCCGCGCGTCGATGTCCAGGTCGATCTCGAACGCAGCGTCAAAGCGCGGTGCGGTGGCGCTGTGGTGCGGATCGTGACGCACGCGCAGCACGTCCGGGTCGAACATCAGCGCGATTTCCTGTTGGGTGTCGTTGACAAAGCCGGTCATCACGTCGCGGGTGCGCAGGCCTGCGGCGGCGGCGAAATTGGTCAATGCGCGGGTGGTCGACCGGCGGCGGCTGGTGTCGGGGGCCTCGATCACCATGACGGCGTCGGCGTCCACGGTGCGAAAAACGTGGCCCAGTGCCTCTAGCTGATCGCCGCGCGAAATCCTGTGCCTCCCGCCGATCTCATCGTCGACCAGCGGGCGGCCCTTGTTGTCAAACAGGGAGTCGAACCATTCGACGTTGTAGCTGGCCAGACGCATCGTCCGCCCTCAGGCGGTTTCACGCGCAGCGGTGGAAATCTCTTCCCACGCGCGATTGATGTCGATCAGACGTTTCTCGGCGATCTTGACCGCCTCTTGCGGCACCCCGCGTGCAATCATCACGTCCGGGTGGCTGTCCCGGACCAGTTGCCGCCAGCAGGCGCGAATCTGGTCGATCGGCATGTCGGGCGTAACCCCCAGCACGCTGTAGGGATCGGGGGCGGCATCGGGGACAAACCGCGCCCGAAGCGCGCGGAACTGGTGGTCATCCAGCCCGAAGATCGCCGCCACGTTGGACAGAAAGTCATCCTCGGCCGGGTGATAGGTGCCATCCGCCATGGCGATATGGAACAACCCCTCCATCAGGTCGCACAGGGTGCCCGCGCTGTCGCCGAACATCTGCCGGATGCGGCGGGCGTATTCCTCATAGCCCGCAACGTCCTGCCGGGCGAGGTTGAAGACCCGCGCCGCGCCGGCCTCATCCTCGGCCGCGATCTGGAACACTTCACGGAATGCCGTGACCTCATCGCGCGTCACCAGCCCGTCAGCCTTGGCCATCTTAGCGGACAGGGCGATCACGGCGATGGTAAAGGCGACGCCCCGTTCAGGCGGCGCGCGCAGCCGGTCAAAGACGGCGGCCAGCCCTTCGCCAGAGGCGAGCGCCTGAATGGCCTGAGAGATGCGGGACCAGATCGACATGGGATCAGTTTACGCGCTCTGGTAAAAAGTGTCAGGGGCGGATCAGAGAATTTTACGCATGGGCGCAAGGTTTTGCCGGTGGCCCGGCGTCACAATTGGCACGGGCCTTCCGGGCCGCTCAGACTTGCCCTCAATCCGGGGCGGGATGCGGTCTGGAACGACACAAGCGGTGCTGCAAGATGCGGTGCCAACACGGCTGCCAACGCAGGGGCCTCCGGGTGGACCACCACCAGCTGTTCCAGCACCAAGCCCGAGGCGGGCAGGCTCCGCCCCGGCGGGATGGCGACGTGCCACTGGATCAGTGCCGGGAACATGCCGTCAAAGGGCTGCCGCCCGTCCTCTGGCACCGCCATCGACCAGCGCAACCCGTCACGTTCCAGATCGACGCGCCGCCCCGCCATCGGCAGCGCCGCTATGGCGGCGTCAATGTCGGGCACGCGGGCAATCCACTTGTCCAGCCGCGCGGGGCCGTCAAAACTGTCCAGCCCGAACCAGCGGGCATCGTCTGGCGCGGGGGCCTGTGGGTCGATGGCAATGGCCTCCAGATAGACCTGCGGCGCAAGACCAATCAGCCGGTTGTGGGTGCCATAGCGCGCGTGACGCCCGCCCGCCCCCATCGGCAGGCCAAGCGCGGCCTCTACATGGGTCACGGCCTCTGCCAGCGTGCCGCCCAGCACAGCGATATGATCGAGTTCCAGCATGATGCGCCCCGTCGTTGTGTTCCGCGCGAAAGGTAGCCGCACAGAGGACCGATGAACAGTGCGTCAGAGCGCCGGTTGCACACCTTCGCGCAGCACCAGAAGGGCGGCAAGGACCGTGGGATAAAACGTAACGGCAAAGCCAAAGGCGCGCAGCGGCGGTGAGACGTGATAGCCGATCCAGAACGCCAGCCGCGCCAGCACAAACCCAGCCCCGAGGCTCAGGACTGTGCCGCTGCCCAGAAGCAGCCCGGCCAAAGGCCAGATACACACCGCCAGCAAGGCCTGCTCGACCGTGTTAGACAGAACGCGCCCATCGATCTCTGCCGCGCCGGTCAGCGGCGCGCCATCGATGATGCGGTCATCAAAAAAGCGCCTCTGCGCCAGTCGCCCGATCACAGCCATCAGGGGCAGACCGATGCAAAACCCCGCCAAACCCAGCGCAGCAGCCAGACCAACGTCTTTCCACATCGGTCCCAACCAGATCACCAGCACGGCCCAGAGCGCCCCCAGTGCCATGCCGATCAGGATCTTCACGCGTTTGGACATGGGTATCCGGCCCCAGCTTCTTCTTTGTTCAAATACCCAATCCCGGGGGCGCAGCCCCCGATGCGCGCGCCCGGCACGGGCGCGCGCCGAAACCGCTCAGGCCGCGTCGGCGCTGGCGGCGCGGATCAACCGCAGGATGTCCTGCGCGGCCTCGGGGATATTGGTGCCGGGGCCGAAAATCGCCTTTACACCCGCATTGTACAGGAATTCATAATCCTGTTGCGGGATCACGCCGCCGCAGATCACCAAAATCTCACCCGCGCCCTGCGCCTGCAGTTCCTTGACCAGTTGCGGGGCCAGTGTCTTGTGACCCGCCGCCTGAGACGAAATGCCGATGACATGAACGTCATTGTCGATGGCGTCCTGCGCCGCCTCTTCCGGCGTTTGGAACAGCGGCCCCACGTCGACGTCGAAACCGATGTCGGCAAAGGCGGTGGCGATCACCTTGGCCCCCCGATCGTGACCATCCTGCCCCATCTTGACCACCAACATACGCGGGCGGCGACCTTCTGCCTCGGCGAAATCCTCGACCGATTTCTGGATCGCGGCAAAGCCTTCGTCACCCTCATAGGCGGCGCCATAAACCCCGGCGAGCGTCTTGACCTCGGCCCGGTGGCGGCCAAATTCCTTTTCCATTGCCATGCTGATTTCCCCCACGGATGCCCGCGCGCGCGCCGCCTCGACAGCGGCCTCCAACAGATTGCCGCCCGCTTTGCAGCGGCGGGTCAATTCGTCCAGTGCCGCCTGACAGGCGACCTCATCCCGTGTGGCGCGGATCTTCTCGAGCCGGGCCACCTGTCCTTCGCGCACCTTGGCATTGTCGATATCAAGGATGTCGAGGTCGTCCTGCTTGTCCAGCTTGTACTTGTTCACACCCACAATCACGTCGATGCCCCGGTCGATCTCTGCCTGACGCTGGGCGGCGGTTTCCTCGATCCGCAGCTTGGGCATACCGGATTCCACGGCGCGGGTCATGCCGCCCATGCCGTCGACCTCTTCGATCAGCTTCCACGCCTCTTCGGCCAGATCATGGGTCAGCTTTTCGACGTAATACGACCCCGCCAGCGGATCGACGACCTTGGTGACGCCGGTTTCCTCTTGCAGGATCAGCTGGGTGTTGCGGGCGATGCGGGCGCTGAATTCGGTCGGCAGGGCGATCGCCTCGTCCAGCGCGTTGGTGTGCAGCGACTGCGTGCCGCCCAGAACCGCCGACATCGCCTCATACGCGGTGCGGATGACGTTGTTGTAAGGGTCCTGCTCGGCCAAGGACACGCCAGAGGTCTGGCAATGGGTGCGCAGCATCTTGGACCGGGGGTTCTGTGCGCCAAGGTCGGTCATGATGCGGTGCCAGAGCATCCGCGCGGCGCGCAGCTTAGCCACCTCCATGAAGAAGTTCTTGCCGATAGCAAAGAAGAACGACAGCCGACCGGCGAATTTGTCGATATCCATGCCCGCCTCGATGGCGGTTTTGACGTATTCCTTGCCGTCGGCCAGCGTGAACGCCAGTTCCTGCACAAGGTTCGCGCCCGCCTCTTGCATGTGGTAACCGGAGATCGAGATCGAGTTGAATTTCGGCATCTCGTTCGACGTGTATTCGATGATGTCCGAGATGATCCGCATCGAGGGCGCGGGCGGGTAGATATAGGTGTTGCGGACCATGAATTCCTTCAGAATGTCATTCTGAATGGTCCCGGACAGGATCGACTTGTCGTGGCCCTGTTCCTCACCGGTGACGATGAAATTCGCCAGCACCGGGATCACCGCGCCGTTCATGGTCATTGAGACCGACACCTTGTCCAGCGGGATGCCATCAAACAGGATCTTCATGTCCTCGACGCTGTCGATGGCGACACCGGCCTTGCCCACGTCGCCAACGACGCGGGGGTGGTCACTGTCGTATCCGCGGTGGGTGGCCAGATCGAAGGCGACAGAGACGCCCTGCTGCCCGGCGGCCAGCGCCTTGCGGTAGAATGCGTTTGAATCCTCGGCGGTGGAGAAACCGGCGTACTGACGGATGGTCCATGGCCGCCCGGCGTACATTGTTGCCTTGACCCCACGGGTGAACGGCTCTGCCCCCGGCAGGTCGCCCATGTGTGGCAGGTTCTCTGTATCGGCAGCGGTATAGAGCGGCTTGACCTCGATCCCCTCAAGGGTTTTCCAGGTTAGATCGTCCAGCGGGCGACCGCGCAGTTCCTTTTCAGCATCAGCGCGCCAGCTTTCGGGCAGGTCCGTCATCGGGTGTTCCTCTCTTCATGGCAGCCGCGGCCAGGTTCAGCCTAGGTCTCGCGGGCTCCGGGTCCTCTGTCAGTGTGGCCAGACCATCCGCCCCGGCACGCAGCCAGTAGAGATCGTCGGCATAGATTTCGCGCAGGCGGGTGGCCTGTGATGGGTTGAACGGGCTCCACCGGGTGTTTTCCGGCGTGTCGGGCAGTGCCGCGCCCCGGTCGGCCAGAACGGCGCGCAACCCGGCAGCGTCCGGGCGGCGGTTCTCGACAAAGCTGCCGGGGCGGGCCACGGGCACGGTACGGCGGTCGGTCAGCACCCGCAGCAGCAGATCCGGCCGGTCACCAAACGCCTCATAGGCGGTGATCTGAATGTCGGTGCCGGGACAGGCGCAGGCGATGTCGGTGATCACGTCACGCCAACTGCGGGCCGCACGGCTGATCGCCTCGATCGTGGCGGGGTCCGGCAGATCCTCTCCACGCGGCACCAGCCAAGCGATACACGAGGCCCACCACGCGTCCAGCGCGCGGACTTGGAGGGTGACGCGGGTCGGCCTGCCAAAGGCCGCAGACAGCCGCGCCAGCCGTTCTCCGATGCCGGGATAGACGGCGCGTCGCCGCAGGCAGCGTCGTGGCGTGCCGGCCATGTTCTCATCGGTGACGACCAGCGCGGCAATCCCATTGCGGCGCGCCGCTTCGAGGTTGATGGCGACCCGTCCGAGCGCGCGCTGTGGTTCATGTGCGGCGCAGGGCCGGTCGGCGATGCCGTTCAACAGCCCGCCCCGTGTGCGCCACGGCGCCCAGAACCCGATCCCCTGCGCCCCCAGCTCTGCCCGGTTGGCGCGCAGATAGCTTTGAAAACTGGTGGTGGCGGTGCGATGCGCACCGATATGCAAAATGACATCCATCGTGTTGCGGCCCCCATGGCGCGGCCCGCAGACGCGCAGTGCGCCGGGGCCTTCAGACTGGGGCGACCCTGCGCAGGGCCGGGTTGGGATGCCGTTAAAGATAAAATTTTTGCAGATGGAATGGCGCAATGGCTGTGCAGCCGGTCGGCGGCGACTTATATCGTTTTGTATGAAAATGGTAAAACGACTGATCGCGGCAGTTTTTGTGGGAGGCTTTGCCAGCCTTTCGGCGGCGCAAGGGGCGGAAACCTCGGACGAACCGTTCGAGATGATCCTGCCCGCCTCGGAGACGTCTCTGGAGGACTGGCTGTGGCTGAAACGCCCGGTGGTTGTCTTTGCCGACAACGCCGCGGACCCACGGTATGTCGAGCAGATGGCCCTGCTGTCGGAACGGCTGGACGCGCTGGATGAACGCGACGTGGTGATCATCACCGACACCGATCCGGCCGCGCGCTCCTCTGTGCGGCAAACCCTGCGTCCGCGCGGTTTCATGCTGGCGATCATCGCCAAGGACGGCACTATCGTGGCCCGCAAACCAGCGCCGTGGTCCGAGCGTGAAATCTCACGCTCGATCGACAAACTGCCGCTGCGCCAGCAGGAACAGCGCCCCAAGTAGGGCACGGCGGCGGTTTCAGCGACGGGCAAAGGCGAGCGGAGACGCCTATGCTCAACGATTTTGCCCGGCGTCAGACGTTGCCGCGCAGATAAAAGGCAATCTGTGAGGGCCGGTGCAGCAGCACCAGCGCATTGCGCGAGGGATCGTAGATCATCCCCGTGTCGGGCGACATCAGCGCGAGATAGATGTCGTTCTGGAACGCCTCTGTCATGCAGGCCTGTGATGGTCCCACAAAGCTGGAGATCAGGCCCAGCCCCTCTGACAGATTGACGGACATCAGCGCCTCTGACACCTCGTTGGGGCTCAGCCCCGGCAGTTCGAAGGCCACCGTGCGCCCCTCTGCCAGCAGGCGCTGGCCATTGCTTAGATCCTCGACCCGGCGCACCGGCCCGCTGCTGCGCACCTCGCCCGAGATCGTGTCGAAGATCGCCGCTGTACAGGTCGACCGCACGGTAAAGTGCCGCGTTTGTGCCAGAAACACCCAAGTATTGAGGTGTGCGCGCACCTCTGCCTCTGTTTCCAGCCGGAAACAGCCCGCCAACAGCGTCATAAGCAGCGTCGCCACCGCCCCAAGCGTTCCGACCCGTCGCACCACACCACCCTGCCCCGTTCCACCGTACCGTTGGCGCAAGCATAGTGCAGAGGGGTTGACGATATGTTGCCGACCGGCGGATCACAGCGTGTCCTCCGCCTCGCCCAGTTCGGCAACCAGCCGGTGCAGCGCGCCGCCGCCACACAGATAAAGCAGCGCGTAGCCCAAAAGGCTGCCGCCGCCCACCTCAAGCAGGCCGGAATAGACTGCCGAAAAGACCAGCGCCATGACCGCCAACACCACCAGAGGCCCGAACAGGTAAAACCCCCAGCCCGGCACCACCCCCAGCAACGCCGCGACGAGGGCCAGATAAATCGCGTATCCGGTCCCCACCGAAAGAATGGAAACCCCCAGTGCCGTGCCCAACAACAGCGCGTTGCCGCCTTCGCTAGGCACCAGAAACCAAAGTCCGACCGCCACGACCCCCGACACCACCAGCCCGGCCAGAAAGGCCAGACTGTGCAAAAGCCAGATACGGAGGGCGTGGCGCAGCATGGATTATTCGAACTCCATGATCACTTCGTCGACGGCAAGGCTATCGCCCGGCCCAGCATTGACCTTGGCCACCACGCCTTTGCGTTCGGCGCGCAGGATGTTTTCCATCTTCATCGCCTCGATGGTGCACAGCGCCTGCCCCTCCTGCACTTCTTCGCCTTCTTCGACGTTGATGTTTACGACCAGTCCGGGCATCGGGCACAGCAGCAACCGCGAGGTATCGGGCGCGACCTTTTCCGGCATCAGCGCGGCCAGTTCCGCCTGTCGGGGCGAGCGCACATTGACCTTGAGATCCGCGCCACGGGTGCGCAGGCGGAACCCTTGGGTGATCTTGTCGACCTTCAACACCAGCGTCTCGCCATCGACGGTCATCCGCGCGAGGCTGTCACCGGGGGTCCAGTCGCCTTCGACGCGTAGTGTGGCGCCATCGGCAAAGGCCACCGTCGCACCGTCATGGTCAGCGTCAATGGAGGTTTCGAACTGCAACCCTTGCAGGGACACAACCCAATCGCTGCCCACCCGGCGTTCGTGGTTGCCCAGCGTGCCGGTGACGCGTGTGCGGCGAATCTCCGCCACGCGGTTCATGGCAGCGGCGGCGGCAGCCAGGCGTTTCAGCTCTGGCTCGGCCAAGGTCACGCCCTCAAACCCGTCAGGATATTGTTCGGCGATAAAGGCGGTGGTCATCTCACCGGCGATGAAGATCGGGTGATCCATAACGGCGGCGACAAAAGGCAGGTTGTGGCCGATGCCCTCAACCTCAAAACTGTCCAGCGCGTTGCGCATGACCTCGATCGCGCCTTCGCGCGTGGGGGCCCATGTGCACAGTTTGGCGATCATCGGGTCGTAATACATGCTGATCTCACCGCCCTCAAAGACGCCGGTGTCGTTGCGCACGATCCCCTCGCCCAGCGGGCCCTCTGCGGGCGGGCGGTAACGGGTCAAACGGCCAATAGAAGGCAGAAAGCCGCGATACGGGTCCTCGGCATATAGGCGGTTCTCAATCGCCCAACCGTTGATCTTGAGGTCTTCTTGTTTGATCGACAGCGGCTCGCCGTTGGCGACGCGGATCATCTGTTCGACAAGGTCGATGCCGGTGATCAGTTCGGTCACGGGATGTTCCACCTGCAGGCGGGTGTTCATCTCAAGGAAGTAGAAGTTGCGGTCGCCGTCGACGATAAATTCCACAGTGCCTGCGCTGGCATAGCCAACCGCTTTGGCAAGCGCGACCGACTGTTCGCCCATCGACTTGCGCGTTTCTTCGTCAAGGAAGGGGCTGGGCGCCTCTTCGACAACCTTTTGGTTGCGGCGCTGGATCGAGCATTCGCGTTCGTGCAGGTACACCCCGTTGCCATGGGCGTCGCACAGCACCTGAATTTCGATGTGGCGCGGTTGCGTCACGAATTTCTCGATAAAGATGCGGTCGTCGCCAAAGGAGTTGGCCGCCTCGTTTTTCGACGATTGAAAGCCCTCACGTGCCTCTTCGTCGTTCCACGCGATGCGCATGCCCTTGCCGCCGCCCCCGGCGGAGGCCTTGATCATCACGGGATAGCCGATCTCTCCCGAGATCTTGACCGCCTCGTCCGCGTCCCCGATCAGGCCCATATAGCCCGGCACGGTGGAGACATTGGCCTCCTGCGCGATCTTCTTCGAGGTGATCTTGTCACCCATCGCCTCGATCGCTTTGACCGGGGGGCCGATGAACGCAACGCCAGCGGCCTCTAGTGCGAGGGCAAATTTCGGGTTTTCCGACAGGAACCCATAGCCCGGATGCACTGCCTGTGCGCCGGTTTGTTTGATGGCATCCATGATCTTGTCGATCACGATATAGGACTGGTTCGCGGCGGGCGGGCCGATGTGGACCGCCTCATCCGCCACTTTCACATGCAGCGCGTTCTTGTCGGCGTCGGAATAGACGGCGACCGTCTTGATGCCCATCTTGCGAGCGGTCTTGATGACCCGGCAGGCGATCTCGCCCCGGTTGGCGATCAGGATCTTGTCGAACATGTCTGTCCCTTCTTCTTGGCGGCGCTTTGGCGCGCATCTGCACATGCAAACGCCGCCCGGACCCTGCGGTCCGGACGGCGTTGAAACGGTACTGGGGCGGCGCCGATCAGACGCGCGCCGGAAGAATGATTACCGGCACAATTCGGGTGTGACGTCGTCGCAGACAACACCGGCAGTGCCACCGATGGCCGCGCCAGCCGCAACACTGCGTCCGGTCGCTGCGGCACCCGCGGCGCCGATGCCCGCGCCAATGACGCCGCGTTCCAGATCGGTGCCTTCGCAGGCGGCAAGGCCGAGAGTTGCGGCGAGTGCGGCGGAAAGAGTGATGATACGCATGAAAGAGTCTCCTTGTCCCATGTCGGTTCGACAGGATGATGGGGCTTCAACGCGTCAGGGGAAAGATCGTTCCATGCCGCAGCTTTAGAGGTGGCAGGTTCCAGCGCATGATGCGCGGCAACCCGCCAAGGCGCGGCATCAGCAGCGCGACGGGTATGTGCTGCAATAGGCGATATTGGTCGCGACACCAACAGCCGCGCCGGTGAGGACATTGACGTCCAGCGCAACGGCAGAGACCGCGCCCGCCCCCGCGCCATACGCGGCCTGCTCGCCCAGGTTGTCGCCGCAGGCCGACAGCGCCACGGCTGCGCCAAGGCAGAGGGCAAGGTGGAAACGGGTCGTGGTGTGTCTTTGCATGTGAGGTTCTCCTCATCTCTGATCGACTGCTCAGACCCGAGAGAACACCATCGAGAGGGGAATTTCCAGTGCCATTTCCCCCTATGCAAGACCGGGCGCAAGAATCCGCCAAGCCCTTGGCCAAATGTAAAAAATTCGGATGCCAAAAGGAAATGGGGCGACCTGGCCGGGGACAGACCGGGCCGCCCCGAGGGGGGGTGGGATGCGCGGGGACAAAGGGACTGTATGGGACCCGGGCCGCGACCCAACGCCACGCTTGCAGAATCCGACAGCCCTGCAAAGCCCTCAGTGCGCGAAAAAAAACCATAGGCGACTGCCCGCGCAATCTGGCGGTGAACTGGCAGGAAAACGCCCAAGATCACTCCCAGTCCTCCGATTCGTCGAAGGCCTCTGGAAAGGCGGCGCGCGCGGCCCCTTCGTCGATCACCAAAAGCGCGTCATAGCTCTCTGGATCAAAGGGGTCATCAACCGGCAGAACCTCGCGGCCGAACAGCCAAGACAGGCGTCCGGCATCCAGATTGCCGCGTTCGAACGGGTCAGAGCCAAAGTGACGCCAGAGCGCGGCCATAAACGCCATATCGGCGCGGCGGTCCGCGGGGCGCCGGTCGCGATAACGGTCGCGGCGTGTGATCGGCGAGGCGCCCTTGGGATTGGCGCGACGGATCACGAACTGAAAGTCGGTGCCGGTCAACCGGCCGGGAAATCCGCGATGTTTCAGCATGTGCCGACCTCCGGCACATGGAATCGCGAACCGAAGTGGCGCGAGAAAGCTGTGATGCTCAATCGTATTCCGCGCGCTGCCCCTGTCGTGCGGAAAAGCGGGACGGACGCGCTGGTCCGCCCCGATAGGTTCTTACTTGTACTTGCCCGTGTACACCGGCTCGACCGAGATGGGCTCGGGATCGACAACGATGTACTCTTCTTCTTCTTGCTGCGCGCAAGCGGAAACGCCTGCGATGACAGCGAACATGGCAAGCAGTTTGATGCTCTTGGACATCTTCTACTCCTGTCTAGTGTTTCGAAACATTCAGCGCGCGCGCGCCCTGCCTGTCCCCGTTCTGAGGTTTTGACTGCATTGATGCAATCAACAGCAAACCTACCCGAGGGTTGCGCAAAAAGATACGCCACCCTTGGCAACGATTCGCGCTGTGACCCAGAAGTCGCAAATACTTGTCCACATGAGAGTCGGGTCGCAAGATATTGTGGAGTCATTAAAAAGCCTCCCAGATACAGAGGTCGCTTTCGACCGAGTAGCTTTCGAAAAATTGAGTGACACCCGGCGTCATTTCGCCGAAAACCACCGGTGCAGACATCAGAGTAATCACGATTTGTGATGGTTCACCGCCATCCTGCACAATACGCGCCAGTGCGTCCTGGGTGCAGAGCAGTTCCATATCCCCGGCCACATCAGCATAAAGCACCCCGTCTTGCGCCAAGTGCGGCGCGATGTAACGCACCCGCCAGACG
Organism: Antarctobacter heliothermus; assembly: GCF_002237555.1. Classification (NCBI taxonomy): domain Bacteria; kingdom Pseudomonadati; phylum Pseudomonadota; class Alphaproteobacteria; order Rhodobacterales; family Roseobacteraceae; genus Antarctobacter; species Antarctobacter heliothermus. Next base: position 4,171,601 of record NZ_CP022540.1, read on the forward strand.
GGGGGTTGGGCGATAATGTCGTGATGTTCGATCTCTAGCCCGGAGGTCGGCAGGATCTGCTGCGCTGCCGCCAAAGGCGCGGCCAGCAAGCCTGCCACTAACGCGATACCCAGTTGTGAGACCCTTGGGCGGCAGCCCCGACACCAGCGGGCTGTAACACCCGCGGCTCCTCCCGTCGGGACCGCCTTGGCCCCGGGCGCACCCGGGGCTATGTTCCGTGACGCCCCCATCAGGCGTCCTCCCCCGCACAGACCATCCATCGCGCGCGAAGCGCCGGATCGTCGAGCAAGTCACGAATGCGGGATTCGGTCTCTGCCGGGGTTCGCCCCGAAAGGCGTCCGCCGGCGCGCACAATCACACCGCATTCCGTTGCGGCAATTTCTACCACGGGAGAAAAACCGCGCAAGTGCTGAAATTTGCGCCAAAGGTCCTGCCTGATCTGGCGGGCAAGCCGCGCAGCCCGCACCGGCGGGAATCCGCTTGTCGCCGCCACGTCAAAACGCGGCGGCCACTGACGGGCCAGAACATAGCGCCCCTCTTCCTCAAGGACATGCCATCCATTGCGTCTCATGCGGCACTCCTGCCCCACAGGCCGCGGGACCCCGACGGGCCGCGCAGAGCCATGGCACTGCGTCTGACAATTGGACGCGCGTGATCTGTAAAGGTGGTCATACCGGGTCTCCGTGGGGATCTCAGAGGGGGATGTTGTTGTGCTTTTTCCACGGGGTCTGCCGGGACTTGTTGCGCAACATAGCAAAGGCCTTGGCCACCCGCCGCCGGGTCGAGCGCGGCTGGATCACCTCATCGATGAACCCGCGTTCTGCCGCGATGAACGGATTGGCAAACCGGTCTTCGTATGCGTCCGCGTGCGACTGGATCTTGGCTGGGTCACCCAGATCGGCGCGGTGGATGATCTCTGCCGCGCCCTTGGCCCCCATCACCGCAATCTGCGCCGTGGGCCAGGCATAGTTTACGTCGGCGCGCAGGTGTTTGGACGCCATCACGTCATAGGCCCCGCCATAGGCCTTGCGGGTGATGACCGTGACCATCGGCACCGTCGCCTCGCCATAGGCGAACAGCAACTTGGCACCGTGTTTGATAACACCGTTATACTCCTGCGAGGTGCCGGGCAGGAAACCGGGCACGTCAACCAGCGTCAGGATCGGAATCTCAAAGCAGTCGCAGAACCGGACAAAGCGCGCCGCCTTGCGGCTGCTGTCGATGTCCAGCACGCCCGCCAGCACCATCGGCTGGTTGGCCACGACGCCGACGGTCTGCCCCTCCAGACGGATAAACCCGGTCAGGATATTGCCCGCGAAATCGCGCTGGATCTCATAGAAATCGCCCTCATCCGCGACCTTGGTGATCAACTCTTTCATGTCGTAGGGCATGTTGGGGTTGTCCGGGATCAGCGTGTCGAGCGACGCCTCGATCCGGTCCACCTCATCGAAGAAGGGGCGCACCGGGGGCTTTTCGCGGTTGTGTAGCGGCAGGAAATCGACAAGGCGGCGGACCTCGGCCAGCGCCTCGACATCGTTTTCAAAGGCCCCGTCCGCGACAGAGCTTTTGCGGGTGTGGGTCGTTGCGCCGCCCAGTTCCTCGGCGGTGACGATCTCATTGGTCACGGTCTTGACCACGTCCGGGCCGGTGACAAACATGTAGGACGTATCCTTCACCATAAAGATGAAGTCAGTCATGGCAGGCGAATAGACCGCGCCACCGGCGCAGGGGCCCATGATGACAGAGATCTGCGGGATCACGCCCGACGCTTCGATGTTGCGTTGAAAGATCTCCGCGTAGCCTGCCAAGGCATCGACGCCTTCCTGAATGCGGGCGCCGCCCGAGTCGTTCAGACCGATCACCGGGGCGCCATTCTGAACCGCCATATCCATGATCTTGCAGATCTTGCGCGCATGGGTGTCAGAGACCGACCCGCCCAGCACGGTAAAGTCTTGGCTAAAGACATAGACCATGCGGCCGTTGATGGTGCCCCAGCCGGTGACAACACCGTCGCCATAGGGCCGGTTGTTTTCCATGCCGAAATCGGTGCAGCGATGCGCTACGAAAGTGTCGTATTCTTCGAAACTGCCCTCATCGACCAACAGCTCGATCCGTTCGCGCGCCGTCAGCTTACCCTTGGCGTGCTGGCTGTCGATACGTTTCTGCCCGCCGCCCAGCCGGGCGTTCTCACGGCGATCCTGCAATTCCTGGAGAATATCTTTCATCTGCCACCCCTTCCGGTTTGTCGCGAAAATACAGCGGAAACGCTGCGCCTCAAGGGTTTCCTCGCAAATTTGCAAATAGGCAAACTGCGCAGTGGTGAATAGTGCAAACTAGCGAAGTCGCACAAAACACCATGCAAGCATTGGACAATCCCCAATTCGAGGCATACCGATACCGCCATGCATTCCACAGATCCGGTGCGGTTCCTAGACCGCAGTACCCCGCCGCATATTGTCACACTCGTTCTGCTGGCCGGCATGTCCGCGCTGGTGATGAATGTTTTTGTGCCGTCTTTGCAAATCATGGCCGAGTGGTTTGAGACCGACTACGCGATCATGCAGTTCTCTGTGTCCGGCTATCTGGCGGGCAACGCGGTGCTGCAACTGTTCATCGGACCAATCTCGGACAAGCTGGGGCGCAGGCCGGTGATTCTGGGGGGGTTGGTGATCTTTGTACTGGCCACCATTGGCTGTCTTCTGTCCACCAACATCACGGTTTTCCTGATCTTTCGGATGCTGCAGGCCTGCGTCGTGGTCGCCATGGTGCTTAGCCGCGCCGTGGTCCGCGACCTCTATCCCCCGAACCAATCTGCCTCGATGATCGGCTACATCACGATGGGCATGTCGCTGGTGCCGATGCTGGCCCCCATCGCGGGCGGTTGGCTGGCGCAGACCTTTGGCTGGCACGCGAATTTCTGGCTGATGCTGATCCTTGGGCTGGCACTGATCGCGTTGTGTTTCCGCGATCTTGGAGAGACCAAGATCGCCAGCGGGCTGACGCTGGGCCAGCAGTTCCGTGAATACCCCGAACTGTTCCGCAGCCCGAGGTTTTGGGGATATGCGCTGGCCTGTGCGTTCTCCTCTGGCGCGTTCTTTTCCTACGTCGGCGGTGCGTCATACGTCGGGATTGAGGTCTTTGGCCTGTCGACGACGGTGCTGGGCTTCTTCTTTGGCGCGCCCGCAGTGGGATACGCGCTTGGCAATTTCCTGTCTGGACGGTTTTCGTCCCGAATCGGTATCAATTCCATGGTGCTGTGGGGCGGGATCATCGTGTCCGGGGGCATGGCGCTGTCGCTGGTGGTTTTCGCCGCAGGACTCGGCAACGCCTGGACCTTTTTTGGCTTCATGACCTTTGTCGGATTGGGCAATGGAATGACCATTCCCAACGCCACCGCAGGCGCGCTGTCTGTACGCCCCGGACTGGCGGGCACTGCCTCTGGTCTGGCAGGGGCGATCATGCTGGGCGGCGGGGCGGCTCTGTCGCAACTGGCCAGCGCGCTGTTGCAACCCGGCAGCGGCGCCTGGCCGCTGTTGTGGATGATGTTCCTGTCCGGCCTTGCCTCTGTGGTGGCTATTCTGGTGGTGATCCGACGTGCCCGGCAACTGCGGGGGCTGGACGCGGCGTGACAAAATTTGCATCTTTGCGCGACGAACAAGCAAAGATGCAAAACCGGAACATCCCCTGAATGGCCACCCAGAAACTTTATGCCGGCGCCAAGCTGCGCGACATCCGCACCCGATTGCATCTGACGCAAAAGGATTTCGCCGCCAAGCTGGGGATTTCCCTGCCCTATCTCAACCAGATGGAGAACAACAATCGCCCGGTCAGCACGACCGTGGTGCTGGCTCTGGCGCAGGAGTTCGGCTTTGATGTCACCGAACTGGGCCAAGGGGATGCAGAGCGTCTGGTCACTGACATGCGTGAGGCGCTGGCCGATCCTGTGTTTGGAGAGACAACGCCGCAACTGGCTGACCTACGCCTGACCGCCTCAAATGCGCCGGTGCTGGCACGGGCCTTTCTGGCCCTGCACCGCGCCTACCGGCAAACCCATGAGCGGCTTGCCTCACTGGATGAGGCATTGGGCCGCGAAGGTGCACAGCTACAGCCCAGCCCGTGGGAAGAGGTGCGCGACTTTTTCCACTATTGCGACAACTACATCGACGCGGTCGACCGCGCCGCCGAACATTTTGCCCAGTTGCACGCTGGTGAAACCAGTATCCGCAGCGCCTGCATCGAACGGCTGGAGGCGCGCGGGATCACCGTACGCTTTTCCCAGACCTCGCCGATGCGTGCCTTCGATGACGAGCGACAGGAATTGGTGCTGTCCTCGCTCTTGCCGGTTGAGACGCAGACCTTTCAACTGTTGGTGCAGGTGGCCTTGTTCCGGCAGAATCAGTTGCTAGAGGCAACGCTGGATCTGGCGCGTTTTCAGTCCGAAGAGGCGCGCGCCATCGCCAAGCTGGGCCTTGCCAACTATTTCGCAGGCGCCGCGATGATGCCCTACAAGGCATTTCTGGCCGCCACACAAGAGACCCGCCACGATCTGGAATTGCTGGCCGCCCGCTTTGGCGCCTCGATCGAGCAGGTGGCGCACCGGCTGTCGACACTGCAGCGCCCCGGTGCCAAGGGCGTGCCGTTCTTTTTTGTCCGCGTCGATCAGGCAGGCACGATCACCAAGCGCCATTCCGCCACGCGACTGCAATTTGCACGCTTTGGGGGTGCCTGTCCTTTGTGGAACGTCCACCGCGCGTTTGAAACGCCGGGCCGGTTCCTGCGCCAATTGGCGGAAACGCCGGACGGGGTGCGCTATATCAGCCTTGCACGGGATGTGTCCAAGACCGGCGGGCATTTCGGTGCGCCCGTGCGCCGCTATGCGATCTCTATCGGCTGCGAAGTGCGCCACGCCGCCGCCCTTGTCTATGCCGATGATCTAGATTTCACCCGCGCCAGCGCGTTCGAACCCATCGGGATCAGTTGCCGCATCTGTGAGCGAACCCATTGCCACCAAAGATCCGTTCCGCCATTGGAAAAGCGCCTGACCACCACGCCCAACCGACGCGACGTGCTGCCCTATCAGTTGGACTAGCCGCGCACCGGCGACCTGCACGGGAAACGGGTCGCAAGATCCGCCATGACGGCACAGTCCTGCGCATCCAGTGGCCCCTTGGCCCATGGACGAAACCGCAGCCGGATGGCGTTCAGAACGTCCTCTTTAGTCTGGGGTGACACCTTATACCCAAAGTCGGTGCAATCGGCCCAGAACTGCGCCGCATTCAGCGGTCTATCTGTCGGTTCGGGCCACACGGACAGCCCCCGCCGCGCCAGACGCCGCCAGTCAAACCGCCCGCCGGGGTCAGTCTTGCGCCCCAAAGCTGTGTCAGAATGGCCAACGACCCGCTCTGGCGTGATGGACCAGCGGTCGATGATGCCCGCCAGCAGCGCCTCAAGGACGGCCATCTGCGGTTCCGGGAACGGATGAAATCCGGTGTTTGCCAGTTCGATGCCGATGGAGTGGGAGTTCACATCCGAGACCCCTCCCCAACAGCCCCGCCCGGCATGCCACGCGCGGTCCGCCTCTTGTATAAGCTGCCACAGCCGACCGTCTTCGGCGATAACATAGTGACAGGACACCTCGCTTTCGGGCGCGCACAGCCAGTCGCGCGCGGCCTCTGCCAATGTCATCGCGGTGTAATGCAAGACGACCATATCCGGCCCGGTTGTGCCGCGCCGGTCACCGAAATTCGGCGATGGATGCCAGATCGGCTCCGGCGTCATGAAAGATCAGCCGCCACGCACCGCGCGGAAAGGCGCCGGGTTCCAGCTACAGGCGAAACCGTCGCCGTCCGGGTCCAGGCTCTTGCGGTCCTTTTCGGGTCCGCCCATCGCAAGGAAATCCTCTTGTGCCAGATCGGCAGAGGCATAGGACGCGCAGGCCCGCTGAGACCGCGCTCCACCATTGAAGGACGACCGTTTGTACAGCGGCGCGCCGACCGGGTTGGTGGTGCGCAAGGCATATTCCACGATATTGGGCGCGTCTGAACCGGGCCGCTTGGGCAGCGCCTCGGGCTGGATGACCGAATACTGTGACCGGTTTCGCTGAATCATCGCGGCATCGGCGGCGATGTCACGGGTGGCGGACACGGCGCTAAAATCGTTCTCGCCCGAGATGCCGCGCGCGTTTTCCACCAGATCAGGTGCCGGATTGCCGGGGGCCGCGTCCACCGGAGCAACACCGGAATTGAGCGCGCGAGCCGCAGCCGCAGCGACGACATCGCTTTCGTCGATCGGGCCGGACTCAACACGCGGCGCCGCCGGGACGGACGCTCTCTCACCGTTCAACTGCGCCTCACGCCGGGCGGCGTAGTCGTCATATTGGCCAAAGCCGACACCCGCGCCCGGATCCGGCGTTCTCGCGCCGCTGTCTGGAACGCTCGGCTCACAGGCTGCAACAGCCAGTGCCGCCAAAATCAGGAGTTGGGTCCGCATCATTCGTCCTGTCTGCTCTTTTGCGGCCCGCCCTACCACCATTTCGCGGGCTTGGCCACAAATCCTGCCGCCTGCTCCAATGCATAGGCGCAATTCAGCAGATCGCCCTCTTCCCACGGGCGCCCGATCAGTTGCAGGCCAAGCGGCAGCCCCTGCTTGTCCACGCCCGCCGGAACGCTGATGCCCGGCAGACCGGCAAGGTTCACCGTGACGGTAAAGACGTCGTTTAGGTACATTTGCACCGGATCGGCCTCTGTCATCTCACCCAGACCAAAGGCGGCAGAGGGCGTCGCAGGTGTCAGGATCGCGTCCACGCCCTGCGCGAACACATCCTCAAAGTCCTTTTTGATCAGCGTCCGCACCTTGCGCGCGCGGTTGTAGTAGGCGTCATAAAAACCCGCCGACAGAACATAGGTGCCCACCATGACGCGGCGCTTGACCTCTTCGCCGAACCCTTCGGCGCGGGTCTTTTCGTACATTTCGGTGATGCCATCGCCCTGCCCCAGCGAGGCGCGGTGACCGAAACGCACCCCGTCATAGCGTGCGAGGTTCGAGGACGCCTCTGCCGGCGCGATCACATAGTAGGCGGGCAGCGCGTATTTGGTATGCGGCAGGCTGATATCGACCAGCTTGGCGCCTGCGTCCTGCAGCATCTTGCGCCCTTCGGCCCAAAGCGCGTCAATCTCGGCGGGCATCCCGTCCATGTGGTATTCGCGCGGAATACCGATGGTCTTGCCCTTAATGTCGCCGGTCAGCATCGCCTCGAAATCCGGAACAGCCAGATCGGCGCTGGTGCTGTCCTTGGGGTCGTGGCCGCACATCGCCTGCAACATGATCGCCGCGTCGCGTACGTCCTTGGCCATCGGCCCGGCCTGATCCAGAGACGAGGCAAAGGCCACGATCCCCCAGCGCGAACAGCGCCCATAGGTCGGCTTGATCCCCGTAGTGCCGGTAAAGGCCGCGGGCTGGCGGATCGACCCGCCGGTGTCAGTGCCCGTCGCCCCAAGGCAAAGGTCCGCCGCCACCGCAGAGGCAGAGCCACCCGATGAGCCGCCGGGCGTCAGCGCCGCATCGTCGTTGCCACGCCGCCAAGGGTTGATCACATTGCCATAGGTGCTGGTCTCATTCGACGAGCCCATGGCGAATTCGTCCATGTTCAGCTTGCCCAGCATGACCGCGCCGGCATCGAACAGCTGGCTGGTCACGGTGGATTCATACTCCGGCTTGAACCCTTCAAGGATGGCAGAGGCCGCCTGAGAGGCCACACCCTTGGTACAGAACAGATCCTTGATGCCCAGCGGAATGCCGCACAACGACGGCGCATCGCCCGCCTTGATCCGCGCATCGGCGGCGGCGGCCTGTTCGCGCGCGATCTCTGGCGTCTTGTGGACAAAGGCGTTGAGCACATCGGCCTTGTCGATGGCGCTGAGGCAGGCATCGGTCAGTTCGACACTGGTCACGTCGCCTTTGCGCAGCGCATCGCGCGCCTCGGCGATCTTCATCTTGGTCAGATCAGTCATTCCACCACCTTCGGAACCGCAAAGAACCCTTCGCGCGCGTCGGGCGCGTTCGACAGGATCTTGTCCTGCATATTGCCGTCGGTCACGCCGTCGCTGCGGCGTTTCAGACGCATAGGCGTGACGGACACCATCGGCTCGACGCCCTCGACATCCACCTCGTTCAACTGTTCGATGAACCCGAGGATGTCGTTGAAGGATTGTGCCAGCGCGGGCAGATCTTCGTTTTCCACCTTGATGCGGGCAAGTTTTGCCACGCGCGCCGCTGTCTCGATGTCGATCGACATGGGGGCCTCATTCGTTTCCGGATCAAGGGCAGGCTTTAGCGCCCCGCCTGCCGCGCCGCAAGCACATGGCGCGTCCAGACCGCGATCATCCAGCCCAGCATCGTCGCATTGAGCAGATGCCAGACGAAATGCGTGCCGATGGGCAGCACGCCACACAGCGGATCGTCAAGAATGCGAGCCGTCATGGAAAGCAACAGGATCGCAACGCCAATAGCCAGCCCCCGCGCCGTGTCCCGCGCGCGATGCCGCAACAGCACGGCATAGATCGCAATCAACAACGGCACCGGTGCATAGCTGGCGGTCCCGCCCAAACCCGGAATCAGTCCGAACAGCGGTGCCGTGACGGCGGCAAAAGGAACAAACAGCGCCGCCGCCCCCAATGCGGGCCACACCGACATGCCCCAGAAATCGCGGTTCGCCGCAAAAATATAGACCAGAACGAACAAAAGGATCGGCACCACATCGGCGACACCGGCCCAAGGTTGCGCAAAGGTGTGAAACAGGAACGAACCGACTCCAATCACGCCAAGGATCACACACATCACCCGGCCCAATCCGAAGGTGCGCCGCCACAGGATCACCGCCGCCAGAACAAAGGCGGCATTGGTCACGGCGTTCATCGGCTCTGACCAGAACTCTGGCCCCATTCGCTCACAGTATCCGTCGACGGCGCGGGTCCAGTCCATGTGTCTTCTTTGTCCCAATGCTATTGGCGCCATCTGCCAATGGCACCGCATTCGGTTAATCTAGCCACTCGCCGCTGTCATGCTAGGCTTGCCCCAAATCAACAGGGAGAGACCCATGCAAATAATCTGGCTAGGCCACGGCAGTTTCCGCATTGAAATCGGCGGTGAGGTGCTGCTGATCGACCCTTGGATCAACGGCAACCCGATGATGGAGGGACAAGACACCGACGCCGCCATCGCCGGGGCGACGCAGATCCTTGTGACCCACGGCCATTTCGACCACACCAACGACATCGTCGAGATCAACCAAAAAACCGGCGCGCCGGTCTCGGGGATGTATGAGCTGGCCAATGTGTTGACCGGCATGGGCGCGGTTGAGGGCAATGCCTTCAACAAAGGTGGCACGGTTCGCTTTGGCGAAGTTGCCGTGACTATGGTGCCCGCCTCGCACAGCTCCTCAATGGCTGTGGACGGCGTAGCACGTTACATGGGTATGGAAACCGGGTTCATGATCGAGGGTGACGGGCACACGATTTATCACTCCTCTGACACGGCCATCATGGCCGACATGGGCTGGATGGGGGCCTATTTCAGACCCGACATCGGCATTCTTTCGGCGGGCGGCTATTATACGATGGACATGCAGCAGGCGGCTTGGGCCGCGCAGGAGTACTTTGACTTCAAGACCGTGATTCCCGGCCATTACCGCACGTTCCCCGCCTTGGAACAATCGGCAGAGGTTCTGGCAGAGGGCTTGCCGGGGGTGGACGTGATCGAGCCACATGTCATGCAGCCGATCACGTTCTAAGCTCCGGTCCTGTTCCCGGGAGGGTCCGATACAAAGAAAACGTCCCGGCGGCGCGAAAGGGTAGGTGGGCGGGCGATGCGGCCCGCAGGGACGCGAGTCCCGTCCCCGACCCGTCAGGGGATCATGGCGCCCCGACGGTCAAAGCTGACTTTTTCGGTCGTTAGATCGTCATAGATCACCTCAACCGTCATGCTCTCGACCGACTTCAGCGGGAAAGCGCGATAGGGCAGCCCGTCGTCGGGCAGCATGGCGTTGGGGGCATTGGTGTCCTCATGGCAGGCCGGCAGCGGCCAGGGTTCCGGCTCTGCCCCGTTGATCCCCACATGGATCGCCACCAGCCCACAGCGCCACGCCCAAAGGTGGGTGACATAAACCAGGTCCTGACCGTCGAACTCCCGCACCGCGATCCAGTTGGCGCGGGTCGCGCCCAGGATCGGTTTGACCTCCACCGCCGTGGTAAAGCGACCCGTGGCAACCTGCTGTTCGGCTGTGTAGGGCAGCACGCGGACGGGTGCCGGATCTTCCTCGGAACTGGGCGGCGGAGCCTCGGCCGAGGGGGCCCGTGCATCTGCGGCCTCCACCTTGGGCGCGGGTGCTGTTTCTACCAGCTCGGCGGGGCCATCAGGTCCGCCGGTGGCGATGGCAATGACAACAAGAATGAGATCGAGCATAAGGCGAATCCTGTCTGAAATTCCTCAAGTTGGCCGCTTTCGATGCGCGCCGCGCCCGCCTATAGTGCCGACAAAAGGGCAACGGGCAGGTACACCATGACACGCGAGGGCAGTACGGCTCAAACTGTAAATATTCTGATTGTGGCGCAGGCCGGGCGGTTGTCCTATGAGGCGGTGCTGTTTGCCGCCTCTTTACAGGCGCAGGGCGAGGACCGCTTTCGCCTGATCGTGGCAGAACCCGTGCCCGGCCCGCTTTGGGAGTCCGATCCCCGCATCCGCCAGCCAGAGGTGCGCGCCCTGCTCAAGGATCTGGGCGCAGAAATCCGCCCCTTCGAGGCGCAGTATTTCGGCGGCTCCTATCCCTATGGCAACAAGATCGAGGCGCTGCGTGTCCTGCCCGAGGGAGAGCCGTTTGTCTTTTTCGACACGGATACACTGATCCTTGACCGCCTGTCGCGGGTGCCCTTCGACTTCGACCGTCCCACAGCATCCATGCGGCGCGAAGGCACATGGCCGCAGATTGAACTCTACGGGCCGGGCTATACACAAACCTGGAAGGCGCTATACGATCGTTTCGGACTGGACTTTGACAGCAGTCTGGATCTGGACTGGCCGGATGAATACTGGCAGCGGTATCTGTATTTCAACGCCGGTTTCTTTTTCTACAAATGCCCCAAGATGTTCGGGGATCTGTTTCTGGGCTACGCCCTGTCGGTCCGTGACGATCCGCCCGCCGAACTGGTCTGCCAGAGCCTTGAACCTTGGCTGGATCAGGTGGTTCTGCCGCTGGTGATCCACCGGCTGGGCGGCGGCCGGAACATGGTGCCCACGGGGCTGCTGGACGGCGAAGTCAGCTGTCACTACCGGGTGCTGCCCCTGCTCTATGCGCGTGAGGCAGACCGGGTGGTCGAGGTGCTGGAAGCGGTCACAGCCCCCAACCGGATCAAGAAGGTGCTCAAGGAATACGATGCCTTCAAGCGGATGATCTATCAGGGGCGCGGGCAAAAGGTGCGGGCGCTGTTTGACCGCGATGATCTGCCCCGCCGCGAACAGGCGATCCGCAACAAGATCAAGCGCGAAGGGTTCTGGATGCGCTGAGTCCAGATTTCAGGCCGTGTCAGCGCGGCGTCGTGATACACTGAGCCAGCGATCAGGACGAGGTGTTTTCATGTCGGATTTTGTCACGGTGCTGGTGGGCACCACCAAAGGATTGTTTCTGCTCCGCTCAGATACCGAACGGGCGCAATGGTCGGTCAGCGGGCCGCTGTGCGACGGCTGGTCGATCAACCACGCGATTGGCGATCCTGAAACCGGCGCGCTGTGGGCCGGGGGCGGCGGTGAATTTCACGGCGCTGGCGTCTGGCGGTCGACCGATGGCGGCGAAAGCTGGGCTTTGACCAAGCTGGCCGATGGCACCATGGACGAATGGATCCGCAATGATCCGGAAACAGCGGCCTTTTTCGGAACAGAACCCCAGCCCCCTGCCCCCTTTTCCGGGCGGGTGGAAGCGATCTGGTCGCTGGGACAAGTGAATGGCAAGCTGTACGCCGGGGCCAAACCAGCGACGCTTTTTGTCAGTGAGACCGGCGGCGAGACCTGGGAGGCCGTCGAGAGCCTGACCGATCATCCCTCCTCGGACAGCTGGCAGCCCGGTGGCGCGGGCCTGACGCTGCATACGATCGTCAGCAGTCCGGCTGATCCGGCCAAGATGTGGCTGGGCATTTCCTCTGCCGGGGTCTTTGCCACCGAGGATGGCGCGGAAAGCTGGGAGAGACGCAATCGTCTGTCCAATGCCGAGGCCTGCGGCCACCACCATCACCCCGCTGCCCCCAAGGACGGCGAGACCGGGCATTGCGTCCACAATCTGGTGCGGGCGGGCGGTGCGGGAGACCTGTTGTACCAGCAAAATCATCACGGGGTCTGGCGCTCATCCGATGGGGGGCGCAGTTGGGATGATATCACCGAGGGGTTGCCCTCGACCTTTGGGTTTCCGGTGGCTGTGCATCCTGACAAGGCTGGCACGCTTTGGGTGCTGCCCCTGAACGGGGACAGTGCCGGGCGGTATCCGCCTGACGCCTCGGCGGCGGTCTGGCGGTCGCGTGATGGCGGCGATAGCTGGGAGGCGTGCCGTGAGGGGCTGCCGCAGGCGCATTGCTTTTTCACCGTCTTGAGGCAGGCGATGGCCACGGATCGGGCCGCCGCGCCGGGGGTTTATTTCGGGACCAACTCGGGCTCGATCTTTGCCAGCCTTGACGAGGGAGACAACTGGTCCGAGATCGCGCGGCATCTGCCCACGGTCTTGTGTGTGGAGACGGTCATGGCGGGGTGATCCAGCGTTTGTCCACGCGTGGACAGAGATCGCCCCTATAAAAATCAATGCGTTACAGAGACGTTTTTACCTTTGGGTAACGAATGGCCGGTTCAGGCGCGCCGCCCGATCCGGCCATTTTCCATGCTCAGTTCAGGGAAAAACAGGCCGGATCAGAGGCGCAGCGGCCGATGGCGGCGCGCAGGGCCGGTGACTTGCCGTCCTGATACTGGTTGTACCCGCCCGGCAGCATGTCGTGGCGTTCAAGCTGATGCTGGTACAGCTCAAACACCCGCGCATCGGCGGAAAAATCGCTGGTGACATTGTTCAGCCGGTCGTAGTGGGCCAGCCAGATCCGCTCTGCCTCGGCATTGCGACCCAGCGCGGCCAGCGCCAGTCCGCGATAGAAATCGGCCTCTTCCTTCTGAGTGTCTCTGAAACGCTCTGTCTGCGCGAGAGCATCGTCTGGCTGATCCGCCATCAACAACAGGCGCACATACCAACCCCTGTCATAGCCGCTGTACCCGAGAAACCGGATATAGGCGCGATAATCGCGCAACGCCGCCTCAAACGCGTCGATCTGATAGTATTCGTAAGACCGCGCAGTATACGCCTTGGCTGCTTCGGTTTTCACCAACCATCCGGTGTCGATGGCGCGCGTGCATTTTTCGATCGCGTCTTCGACATAGGTATCGCAGGTCTGGGCGGCGGCCTTGGCGTGCTCTCGGCGCGCGGTGTCATAATATAGCGGCCCCTCAGGCAGATTTACGACATAGGACAGGCCAAACGCCTCACTGTAGTCGCCATAGCCGATCTGACCGGAAATGACGCAGTCGGTGGCGGCAGCGCAGGCCGCAAGGGCCGCGCGCGATCCGGCACCGAACTTGCCGTCAATCGCGCCTGAGTAGACCCCAGCCTTTTGCAATAACCGTTGCAGGTCTTGGGCGCTGGTATCGCCGATGTCCTCTGTCTCTTCGAAGATCGCCCCCATCCATGCCTCGACCGCCTCATCCGCGCGCCCGAGGCGGGCAAGAATATTGCCGCGTACCACATCTGTCTCACGTTGAAAGAAGGAGCGCGACCATTGGCTGGTGACGGCGCGCACCGCCTCCACGTCTTCGAGCGCGCCCGCGTAGTCACCTTTGCGGTAACGGATGGCGGCGCGGTTCTTGAAAAGACTGTGGTCCGGGGCCACCGCATTGATCGCACGGGTCATGACGGCGTCGGCCTCTTCAAACGCCTCGATTTCCGCATATTGCACGGCAAGGAAATTCTCGATTTGCGTGCGTTCAACAGCGTCGAAATCACCCGCCTGCAACATCGCCTCACACATGTGGATGTTCATTTCCGGCTGACCCTGATTGCAACTGCCCTGCCCGTCCGGTTCTCCCAATGCCACCAGAAGACTGCTGGAGGCGCTGCGACTGAGATCCAATGAGGTGTCCGAGACCGGCACCGGCAACAGGTCAGGCGCGGCACCTGTGCCCGGCGGCAGGCAATCCGTCGCAAAGCTGCATCGCTGCACCGCGATGCGGGTCAGCGTTGTGTACGTCCCGTCGGCCACCTGATCCAAGTGCCCGCTGCTGATCAACGCCTCTTGCCATGACCGGATGAGGCTTTCGCTTGCCCCGTCGTCAGACAACAGGGTGTCCCAGACCTGAAAGGCGGTGTTCACCTTGTCCGCAGAGCGTTCGAACAGGCCCAGCCGGGCAAAGAATCTATCGGGCGGGGCAGAGGTGGCCCCTATGGCGGCGCGCATTTCCAGCGCCGCATCCGCGTGCTGCCCAAGGGCGTCCAGCGCCAGCGCGCGGTTTTCAAGCAAAACCGGGGTCTCTGGGCGCAGTGACAGGGCGGCCTGAAACGCCTCATGCGCGGCAAAGGCGTCTCCTGTGGCGAAAAACGCCGCCCCGATGGCGTTTTGCAGCGCCGCTGCGTCATTGTCCTCCCAGTCGCGCGAGGCCAGCGCGGCCCGGCATACGCGCAGGATCTGGTCCCAGCCCTTTGCATCGGTACACCGATGTAGCCCGGCCTGCGGCGGTGGAGTGACAGCCGCAACCGGCGTCTCGCTGGCGTCCGCTGCGGCAAGGTTCGCCAACAGGGTTTCGGCGGTCTGGGCGGAGGGGCAATTGGGGTAGGTCTGGACATGCAGCCGCAGTTCCTGCGCGCCCAGCGGGCTGACTCGGCCCAGATGCGCGTCGGCCCCGGCGCAGGGGGCCGCATTGACGATGCCAAGCGCCGTCAGTTCATCGGCGTCAAACACATACATGTCGTCCGCCGGTGTCAGCAGCATCTTGTTGACCACCGCACCGTTCACGCCAAATTCGTCATAGGCCGACATGATGTTCGCCAGCGCGACCTGCCCCGAACGAAGGCTGTCGCTGGTCGAGGACAGTTGATGTACGCCAAGCGTGCCCTGCGCCACGCGTTCGCCCCCGGCGAAAAACAGGTAGGAACAGGCTGAGAAACAGACAGCGCCGCCGGGGATCAGCGTCCTCAGCCCTGCCTCATGCACCACATAGGACATTGTCAGGGCCGAATGGACCGATCCACCGCGGCTGGAGAGCGACAGTTGCGTGACATGAGGATAGGATTTGAGCGCGCGGTTCAGCATGACCGGCGTGCGGATGTCGATTTCATCGACCAGTGACAGCATATGCGGTGTGTCGGTGTCGTAGATAATGGGGTAAAATTCGGTTTCTTTCTCTGCCGTTGCAAGCTGCGCGCAAATTGCGAAGACGGCAGAAAGCGTGACTGTTGAATAGCGGACACCTGCGGGACAACGCATATCAATTCGCCTTTTGAAAGGTTCCAGGGGTGGCGCGGAAATTGCGCCGGAACAGGCCATATTCTGCCTCAAAACGCGCGAAATCTCAATGAAATTGCCGATGTGAAATGCTCTGTGGCGCGGCATTGCCGGTTCTTGTCGAACCCGTCTGGAAGAACGGTTCTCAATCCCCTAATGCTGAACGCATCGCATTTCAGGGAGAGAGTACCATGACTCAGGAAGACCCCAACTACGGCTTTGACACCCTTCAGATCCACGCAGGCGCACGGCCCGATCCGGCCACCGGCGCGCGGCAGGTGCCGATTTACCAGACAACGGCCTATGTGTTCCGCGACGCCGAACACGCCGCCGCGTTGTTCAACCTGCAAGAAGTCGGATACATCTATTCGCGCCTGACCAACCCCACCGTTGCCGCCCTGCAAGAGCGGGTTGCGGTGCTGGAGGGCGGCGCGGGTGCTGTTTGTTGTTCGTCCGGTCACGCGGCGCAGATCATGGCGCTGTTCCCGCTGATGGCACCGGGGCGCAACGTGGTGGTGTCGACGCGGCTGTATGGCGGCTCGATCACCCAGTTCAGCCAGACCATCAAGCGCTTTGGCTGGTCCGCCACCTTTGTCGATTTCGACGATCTGGACGCGGTGGAAGCGGCGATTGATGACGACACCCGCGCGGTGTTCTGTGAGAGCATCGCCAATCCGGGCGGATATATCACCGATTTGGACGCGATTTCGGCGATTGCCGACAAGGCGGGCTTGCCGCTGATCGTCGACAACACCTCGGCCACGCCCTACCTGTGCCGCCCGATTGAGCATGGTGCCACGCTGGTCGTGCATTCGATGACCAAGTACCTGACCGGCAATGGCACCGTGACCGGCGGTGTGGTGGTGGATTCGGGCAAGTTCGACTGGTCCGCCAGCGACAAATTCCCGTCTCTGTCCGCGCCCGAGCCCGCGTATCATGGGCTGAAGTTCCACGAGACGTTTGGCCCGCTGGCGTTCACCTTTCACGGCATCGCCATCGGATTGCGCGATCTGGGCATGACGCTGAACCCGCAGGCGGCGCATTACACGCTGATGGGGATCGAGACGCTGAGCCTGCGTATGGATCGCCACGTCGAGAACGCGATGAAGATCGCCGCCTGGCTGGAAACCCATGACGCGGTAGAGGCTGTGACCTACGCCGGGTTGCCGTCCTCGCGCTATAACGACCGGGTGGCGCGGATCTGTCCCAAGGGCGCGGGTGGCCTGTTCACCGTGGCACTGAAGGGCGGCTACGAGTCCTGCATCAAGTTTGTCGATGCACTGGAGATCTTTAGCCATGTGGCCAACCTTGGCGACACCCGCAGCCTTGTGATCCACTCGGCCTCGACCACGCACCGGCAGTTGTCCGAAGAACAGCAGGTTGCGGCGGGGGCGGCCCCCAACGTGGTGCGCATTTCCATCGGGATCGAAGATGCGAACGATCTGATTGCCGACCTTGATCAGGCGCTGAACAAGGCGAAGTAAAACGACAAAGGGCGGGGATTTCCCCGCCCTTTGTCTGTCGCGTTCCCGGCATCAGCCGCGTCACTCGGCGATGGTAAACACCATTGTCACCTCGGCGCGCACTTCTAGCTCACCCGCCGCGACGGGCACGTCCTTGGCGACAACCGCCGCTTCACGCATCATGGCCTCTGCCCCGGCGATGGACCGCACCAGCGGCTCTGCGGTGTCGCGCAGTTCCAGCAGCGGGCCAAGCGTCACCCCTGCCGCATCGGCGTACAGCTTGGCCTTGGCGATGGCGTCGGCCACCGCGCGGCGGCGGGCCTCATCCTCGATCGGGCGCGGTTCCTGCACGCTGAACGACAGGTTCTGCAACTGGTTCGCGCCGTCATCCAGCACCGCCGACAACAGCGCGCTGATCCCGTCAAGATCACGCACCCGCACGCTGACCGTGTTGGTGGCGTAATAGCCCAGAAAGACGTCCTCGTTGCGGGTATTGTCCCAGCGGGTCTGTTCATTGACCCGCAATTGGGTGGTCTGGATGTCGCGTGTTTCGACCCCCAGGCCGTTCAGTCGGGCAAGAATCGCCTCTACCGCCTCGGACGTGGCGTTCATGGCCTCGACCGCCGTGGGGCCGCGCCCGTCAGCACCCAGAGTGATCACCGCCATGTCGGGAACCACGGCCAGATGGCCCTCGCCCGAGACAGTCAGGCGGCCCTCGGCCACCGCGACAAGTGGCATGGCGAAAGCCACCACCGTCAAGAATGCCAAAATTCGCATAAATTACCTCACAATCTGTAGGATTCTGTAACGACTGTCTCGCGAAGTGACAAAATCGGCAAGGGTGCAACAGCGGCTTTCTTTTCTTCGGCAAAGAGTTGCCTTATATAATTGAGACGCTGCGCTAGGACTCCCGCAGTGATG
Organism: Antarctobacter heliothermus; assembly: GCF_002237555.1. Taxonomy (NCBI): domain Bacteria; kingdom Pseudomonadati; phylum Pseudomonadota; class Alphaproteobacteria; order Rhodobacterales; family Roseobacteraceae; genus Antarctobacter; species Antarctobacter heliothermus. Next base: position 4,189,554 of record NZ_CP022540.1, read on the forward strand.
GCAGGCCTGATAAGAACCGCACATGACACCAAATTTTGCGCTCTCGCTCTCATTCGAAGGTATCGCCCTGCTCCGGCGGATGGGTCCACGTTGGGCCCTGATTGATGATGTCCCGCTGGATCACGACGACTTTGATTCGCAGGTTCTGAACCTGCGCGATCAGGCCGAACGCCTTGATCCGACCGGCGCACAGGTGGCGCTGATCATCCCCAACGAACAAATCCGTTATCTGGATCAGCTTGATCTTGGCGGCGATGAGATCACCCGCGACACTGCCATCCGCGCCTCACTGGACGGGGCAACGCCCTATGCGGTGTCGGATCTGAATTTCGACTATGTGGTGAGCGGCGGGCGGCTGCAAGTTGCGGCAGTGGCCAACGAAACGCTGGATGAGGCGCAAAGCTTTGCCCGCGAACACGGGTTTGAACCGGTCTGTTTTCTGGCAAAGGCGCCTGACGACAGCTTTGACGGGCCGGTGTTTTTTGGCAAGGCGGCCAACTGGGGGCGTGTGGTGACACGCCCGGCCCGTGCGATTGAGATTGTTCCGGCGGATGCGGCCGCGCTACGCCCCCTGCCCAAGCCGGAACTTGCAAACGCACCTGCGCCGAAACCGGTCAAACAGCCTGAGCCTGAGCCTGAGCCGGTTGTTCAGGACGTGCCGGTTGTTGAGAAAGAGCCGGTTGTTGAGGAACAGGGTGTTGAGGATCAAACGGGTCTGGACTCTGCATTGGATGCTTTGGACTCTGACGCCTCGGAGCCTGACGATCAGATCTCCGACGTTCTGGCCCCCAAGCCCATTGCCCACCCCAAACCGACACCTCAGCCGGAATTTCACCTGAAACCGGACCCTGCCCCGGCAGCACAGGTGCAATCGACGCCACCCCCCGCCGAAAAGGATGCCGCGCAGCCTGATCCGGGCGCGCCCAAGGCACCCGCCGCGCCGCGCGCGCCGATCGCCCCGCCGGCCGCACCAGCCGCTGCGAAACCGCTGGCGGCACCGTCGATGGACGCGCCACAGGTTCCCCGGCAACCTTTGGTAAACCCGCTGGCCCCGCCCGCTGCCGCGACGCCGAAAACCCCGGAGCTGTCACAGGCCGCCCCGCCTGCCGCAGCGCCGTCTGGCCCCGGCGCAGAATCCGACAGGCCCCCGGCGTTTTCGACGATCCGCGCCGGGCGCAGCCTGCCCGGAGGGTCCGCCCCTGCCCTGACCGGAGAATTCAAACCCCGGTTCACACCTGTCAGCCCGCGCGGCTCTGGCATGCCAGAGCCTGCCGATCCGACATCCGCCGATCCGAAACCGTCTGGCAAAACCGGCTTTTTCGCAACGCCGACCGCCTCGGCGCTGCTGGCGCAGGCCGCTGCTGCTGTTGATGCGACAGAGGCCGCCGCAACCACCGGGCCTGACGGCAAACCGGCCGCAGGCGCGGCCCCGAAACGCACCGAGCTGCCGCCGCGGCTGAAAGCCAGAGCCAAGGCCCCGGCAAAATCCGGCCTCAAGGCGCTGCCCAAAACCGTCGCAGCCCGGGCTGCCGGTCTGGCCGCCACCCCGACACGCAAACCCAAGACGGATGAGGGGATCGCCCCGCCCGTGGCCGCCCGTGAGGCAGCGCCAATTGCGGTACCTGCGCGCAAAGGCCCCCGGCCCAACCCGCTGGCCAAGCTGGCCGCGCTGCGCGGACCGCGCCCCAACGCCGAAATCGGCGGACCGGCCTTTGCGACCGGCGGCGCGGCGGCTGCCACGGCGTCCCCCGGCCATGCGATGTTCGGATCGTCGGAGGAACGGGACCGGATGACCGTCTTTGGCGCGCGCGACCGCGACGCCACCCGCGGCAAACCACGCTATCTGGGCCTGTTGCTGACCGCTTTGCTTTTGATGTTCCTGTTAGGTGTTGCGGCCTGGGCGTCGGTGTTCCTGGACGAAGGACTGGCGCGGCTGTTCCGGTCCAACGATGACGCACCGGCCAGCGCGGTCGCATCGCTACCCGATGGTGCGGACACCGGCGTTGTGCTCGAATCCGCCACGCCCGCGGTTGTGTCTCCGCCAGTTGTCTCCTTGCGGCCGGTTGCCCGACCGGCCGAGGACGTGCGGCTGGCGGCGCTGGACACCCCCGAGGTCACGGACGCGCCACCGGTTGCCCCGCTGTCGGTGCCGATCGACCCGCGCCAGTTGACCAGCGAAGAGGCCGCTGCGACCTATGCCGCTACCGGCATCTGGCAGCGCTCCCCGGTCAAGCCGATGACGCCGCCTGCGGACGGGGTTGAGGACATCTATGCCGCCTCGATTGATCCTAGCATCCAGATCTTTGACGCGGTCGCCCTGCCCGACGCCAAAGAGTTGGAGCGCGAAGCGGCACTGGCGGACCCCGGCCTGCCACCGCCCGCCGGACTGACCTTCGATTTCGACCAGCGCGACGTTGTTCGTGCGACCCCCGAAGGCGCACTGACGCCGGATGGGCTGCGGATTTTTACGGGCCGCCCGCCGGTCATTCCGCCGCTGCGGGGCGAAAACACCTCGGCCGCGCCGGACCCGGACGCGCCGGATGGCGCAGCCCCGGTGCCACGCGTGCGCCCGCGGGCCCGCCCCAGCGACATCATTCAGCAGCGTGAGCGCAGTCAGTTGCGTGGCATCACCCGCACGGAACTGGCCAGCATCCGACCGACCATGCGGCCAAAGACCGTGCAGGAGCAGGCCGAACTCGACACCCCGGACGCCACCGAACAGGCGGTTGTGCGGTCCTTGGTGCCGGTGGGTCGTCCGCGCAACATGGATGCCATCGTCGACCGCGCAGACCGCAGCATCGCCCCCAGCCCGGTGCAGACAGCCGCCGTTGCCGTGGCCCCCCGCACAGTTGCACCCAGCATTCCGTCCAGCACCAGCGTCGCCCGCTCTGCCACGCTGGAAAACGCGATCAACCTGAAAAAGATCAACCTGATCGGCGTTTATGGCACCTCTGACAACCGTCGCGCGCTGGTGCGTCTGGCCAATGGCAAATACCAGAAGGTCAAGGTTGGCGATCGGCTGGACGGCGGTCAGGTGACGGCCATCGGCGAAGATGCCTTGCGCTATTCCAAGGGCAGTCGGAACCTGACGCTCCAGATGCCGAGCGGCTGAGAAATCTCGTCCTCGGACACGAAAAACCCCACCGGATGTCCGGTGGGGTTTTCTGTTTTGGGCGTTTGAGGACGGTGGTCAGGCCGCGCCGTCCAGCTCACCGCTGTTGATCTGCTCTTGTTCGATGGACTCGAACAGCGCCTTGAAGTTGCCCTCACCGAACCCGTCATCGCCCTTGCGCTGAATAAACTCGAAAAAGATCGGTCCGATCACGGTCTTGGAAAAGATCTGTAGCAGGATGCGGGTTTCGCCGCCGTCGACCACGCCTTCGCCGTCGATCAGAATGCCGTGTTTCTTCATCCGGTCCAGCGGCTCATCATGGCCCTGCACCCGGTCATAGGACATGTCATAGTAGGTGTCCGGGGGGCCGGGCATGAACTTGACGCCCTTCTCGGCGATCTGGTCGGTGGCGGCATAGATGTCGCGCGCGCCCACAGCGATGTGCTGAATGCCCTCTCCGTTGTACTTTTTCAGATAGGCGACGATCTGGCCCTTTTCACCGCGGTCCTCGTTGATCGGGATGCGGATACGGCCACAGGGAGAGGTCAGCGCACGCGACAAAAGCCCGGTGAATTTGCCCTCAATGTCGAAAAAGCGGATTTCGCGGAAGTTGAACAAGTTGCCGTAGAACTGGAACCACTTGTCCATGTTGCCCTTGAAGACGTTGTGGGTCAGGTGATCGAGGTAGTAAAAGCCGACGCCGCGCGGTTTGGACTGTTCGATCCAGTCAAATTCGGCGTTGTAGGGCGAGGTGTCATAGTACTGGTCGGTGAAGTAGATCAAGCTGCCGCCAATGCCCTTGATCGCGGGCCAGTCGACGGTCTTGTCAGTCCCCTCATAGGGTTCCGCGCCCTTGGCGATGGCATGGTCATAGGCGTGCTGCGCATCGACGACGCGCCATGCCATCGACGGTGCGCAGGGGCCGTGTTCGGCGACGAACCGTGACGCGAAACTGTCCGGTTCGGCGTTCAGGACATAGGTGATGTCGCCCTGCTGCCAAAGTTCGATCTGTTTGCTTTTGTGGTTGGCGACATGGGCATACCCCATGCGGGCAAAGAGATCGCGGAGTTCCTGCGGCTCCGGGCTGGCGAATTCGACAAATTCGAACCCGTCAGTGCCGGCGGGGTTCTCTTCGGTGATCGTGGCCTGCGGGGCGTCGTGCGGGAAGGGTCCCATGCGTCTCTCCTGCTGTGAAAGTCTTGCTGTCAATGTACCTTTACCAAGGCGCGGCGTTTGCGCATTATTGAGCGATACGGATCACAACACGCGCATTATGCGCATGAACAGACAGATATATGCAGAATAGCCGCACATCCCTGGATGCCACGGACATCGCGTTGCTGGACGCGGTGCAGCGCGACGGTCAGGCCACGGCGCAGCAACTGGGCGAGACCCTGCACCTGTCACCCAGTCAGGCAGGTCGGCGGCGGCAGCGGTTGGAGGAAGCGGGCGTCATTCAAGGCTATCGCGCACGGTTGGACCCGGACAAGCTGGGTCTGGATGTGCAGGCCTTTGTTCAGGTCCAACTGGCGCGGCACGGGGCCAAGGAGGGCACGGATTTTGCGCGGCTGCTGCGGGTCCGACCAGAGATCGTCTCTGCCTGGACCATGACCGGAGAGGCGGATTACCTGCTGCGGGTCTATTGCCCGGATCTGGCCGCGCTCAACCGGCTGATTCATGAGGTTCTGTTGGCGCATCCGGTGGTGGCGCGGGTGCATTCCCAGATCGTCATGGATCAGCCGAAGGCCGATGCGCCCTTGCCCATCGGGTGACGGGACGCGCTAGAACGGCACGTCGTCGGCAGTATGAATGAAGCGGGCGACGACCTTTTTGGTGCCTGCCTTTTCGAATTCAATCTCCAGCTTATCGCCCTCGATCCCGAGAATCGCACCGTAGCCGAATTTCTGGTGAAACACGCGGTCGCCGACCGTGTGGACCGACACCGCCTCAAGGTCGATCACCTGTGAGCGGCTTTCGCGGGGCTGGCTGACGGGGCGTTGGTTCTGCCGCTCCTGAAGCCGTTTCCAGCCGGGGGAATTGTAGACATTTGCCTCTGCCGCGCGTTTTTCGACGCCCGAGGAATAGCCGCCCATGCCACCGCTGGTCGCCGCACCGTAGCCACCGCCATACAGGCCGGGGGGAGTCAGCACCTCGACATGTTCCTCTGGCAGTTCATCGACAAAGCGCGAGGGCATCTGCGATTGCCACTGACCAAAGACGCGGCGGTTGCCCGCAAAGCTGATGGTACAGACCTCTTCGGCGCGGGTGATGCCGACATAGGCCAGCCGCCGCTCCTCTTCCAAGTTCTTTTGTCCCTGGATTCCGGGTTCGTCCATGCTGCGCTGCGACGGGAACAGCCCGTCCTCCCAGCCCGGCAGGAAGACCACCGGAAACTCCAGCCCCTTGGCCGCGTGCAGCGTCATGATCGACACCTTGGCCCCCGCCTCATCCTTTTCGTTGTCCATGACCAGCGCGACATGTTCGAGAAACCCCTGAAGGTTTTCAAAGCTTTCCAGCGCCTTGACCAGTTCCTTGAGGTTTTCCAGCCGGCCGGGGGCCTCTGGTGTCTTGTCGTTCTGCCACATGCCGGTGTAGCCGCTTTCGTCCAGAACGATCTCTGCCAGTTCCATGTGGCTGACGTCCTTGTCGCCGGTCATGCGCCCCCAGCGGGCAAGGCCCACGATCAGCTCGCCCAGCGCCTTGGCGCCTTTGCCCTTGATCGCCCCCTGTTCGACCGCCAGCGCCGCCCCGTCCACAAGGCTGACGCCGTTTTCACGGGCGATGCGCTGGATGGTTTGCTGTGCCTTGTCGCCAAGGCCGCGCTTGGGCGTGTTGACGACGCGCTCAAACGCCAGATCATCGGTGGGGGACACGACAAGGCGGAAATAAGCCATGGCATCGCGGATTTCCATCCGCTCATAGAATCGCGGGCCGCCGATGACGCGGTACGGCAGGCCGATGGTCAGAAAGCGGTCTTCAAACGCGCGCATCTGGTGGCTGGCGCGCACGAGAATGGCCATGTCGTCCAGCGAATAGGGCCGCATCCCGCGGGTGCCGCCCTGCATCGATTCGATTTCCTCACCGATCCAGCGTGCCTCTTCCTCACCGTCCCAATGGCCGATCAGGCGTACCTTTTCGCCGTCCTGCGCCTGTGTCCACAGTTCCTTGCCCAGACGCCCGGTGTTGCCCCGGATCACGCCCGAGGCGGCGGCGAGGATATGCGGCGTAGAGCGATAGTTCTGTTCCAACCGCACCACATGGGCGCCGGGAAAATCCTTTTCAAACCGCAGGATATTGCCCACCTCGGCCCCGCGCCAGCCATAGATCGACTGATCGTCGTCGCCGACGCAGCAGATGTTCTTGTGCTGTGACGCGAGCAGGCGCAGCCAGAGATACTGCGCCACGTTGGTATCCTGATATTCGTCCACAAGGATGTAGCGGAACCAGCGTTGGTACTGCGCCAGAATGTCCGGGTGGGTCTGAAAAATGGTGACCATGTGCATTAGCAGATCACCGAAATCGACGGCGTTCAGTTCCAGCAGGCGGCGCTGATAGGCGGCGTAGAGTTCCGGCCCGCGATGGTTGAAGGCCCCACCGTCCGCTGCCGGCACCTTGTCCGGCGTCAGCGCGCGGTTTTTCCAGCCCTCGATGATGTTGGCCAATTGCCGCGCGGGCCAGCGTTTGTCGTCGATCTCCGCCGCCCGCACCAGTTGCTTGAGCAGACGCAACTGATCGTCGGTGTCGAGAATGGTAAAGTTGGACTTCAGATGCAGGCCGGGCTGCGAATCGGGCCCCTCAACCACCTGATCGGTGTTGGCCTCGGCGGTGATCAGCTCGGCGTGGCGGCGCAGCTGTTTGACACAGATCGAGTGGAACGTACCCAGCCAAGGCATGCCCTCAACCGTCTGGCCCAGCATGCGGCCTACGCGCAATTTCATCTCGCGCGCAGCCTTGTTGGTGAAGGTCACCGACAGGATTTCGTTCGGGCGGGCGCGGCCGGTGTTCAGCAGGTGGACCACCCGCGCGGTCAGCGCCTTGGTCTTGCCCGTCCCGGCCCCCGCCAACATCAGCACCGGGCCATCCAGTACCTCGACCGCCTCCCGCTGGGCCGGGTTCAGCTCATTCAGATAGGGGGCGGGGCGCGCCGCCATGGCGCGCGCCGAAAGCGAGGACGCCTCAAACGCGTCGAATTCGTCGAAACTGCTCATGGCGCCAATCTAGCGCCATCGCGCGGTCAGGGGAAGGGCGTGTTCGCCCTATGTTCGCCCCGCGTACGACGAATTTTCAACTGTCAGGCAGGGACAGCCTCGCCGGGGTGCACCGCCGGTTTGCGGCGCGTTGTGAAAAAGACCGGATTGGGCGCGGAGGGTTCGGCCGCCGGGGCCTGCGGCGCGCTGTCGGCGCGGGCCGGGGTGAGCTTGCACGCGGCGCGGCCCGCCAGCGAGGCCTGCGCCATGCGCGCCACGACACGCGGGGAAACACGCCCATCCAGCACGCAATGCAGCGTCGTCACGGCGTCAGAGTACAAATCCGTGATCTCGGTCACGTCGCGGGCCAACAGGATGGTGACCAGCCGCGGATTGCGCCGTTCCGCCAGCGCGGTCAGGCTGACAATCCGCTCTGCCCCGCAATCGGCGTCGATCACCAACACGTCGACCACCGCCCGGCGCAGGCAGGTCTCAGCCACCGCAAAACTGCCCGATCCTGTGACATGGATGCCCGATTCCAGAAAGGCGATCTGGCTGCGTTCAAGGCGTGTGGGATCAAGGTCGACAATCATCGCGTGCATGGGATGTCCTTTTCTATCGCTGAGGATCAACTTCCGCCAAGGCGCTTAAAATATGTTGAAGATTTGTCGAGAATGCCGGTGAGGTCACTTGCGTCCCGCCATGTCCCGCGCCAGATAGCGTCATGGATCTTCACAGTCGTTATTTGACCATCGCCGATCTGCGTCGCGCCGCGCGCAGACGCGTTCCGCATTTTGCCTGGGCCTATCTTGACTCGGCCACGGGGACAGAGGCCAGCGCATGCCGCAACCGCACCGCGCTGGACAATGTGCTGTTCACACCGTCGATCCTGCATGGAGAGGTGACGCCGGACCTGTCGGTGGAGCTGTTTGGCCAGACCCACCCCCTGCCCTTTGGCGTGGCTCCGGTGGGCCAGTCCGGGCTGCTGTGGCCCGGGGCGGAACGGTTGCTGGCGCAGGAGGCGACCAAGGCCGGTCTGCCCTATGCGCTGTCGACGGTCGCCAATGCCACACCAGAAGAGATTGGTCCCGAAACCGGCGGCAAAGGCTGGTTCCAGCTGTACCCCCCGCGCGACGTAGATATGCGCCGGGACATGCTGGCGCGGGCCAAGGCCAGCGGATTCAAGGTTCTGGTCCTGACTGTCGACGTCCCCGTCGCCTCGCGCCGCGAGAAACAGGTGAAGGGCGGACTGGTGCAACCGCCGCGCATCACGCCGCGCATCGCGCTGCAATGCGCCATGCGCCCGGCGTGGTCGCTGGCACGGATGCGCGCCGGGATGCCCCGCATGAAAACGCTGGACAAGTATTCCCAGGACAATGCCCCGCGCGATCCCACCGCCCACATTGGTTATCTCCTGCGCACAGCGCCGGACTGGGACTATCTGCGCTGGCTGCGCGATGCATGGGATGGGCCGCTGGTGGTCAAGGGTGTGCTACGCCCCGACGATGCCGCGCGGATGCAGGACGAAGGAGTCGATGCCATCTGGGTGTCAAACCATGGCGGTCGGCAGTTCGACGGTGTGCCGGGGTCGGTAGAGTACCTGCCCGGCGTGCGGGCGGCGACCACGCTGCCGGTGATCTTTGACAGCGGGATCGAAGGCGGGTTGGACATGCTGCGCGCCATCGCCCTGGGGGCGGATTTCGTGATGATGGGGCGCGCCTGGCATTACGCGGTCTGCGCGCTGGGGGATCGTGGTCCGGCCCATCTGATCGACATGTTGCGCCGGGATCTGGTGGCCTGCATCGGACAATTGGACGTTGCGCGCCCGGCTGATCTGCGCGGACAGGCGGTAACCGCAGGGTAGTCCGTTTCACCGTCCCGTGAGCGACCCCAGATCGCGAAACGTCGAAAAGAACCTTCGCACAAAAGTCGCCGCGCGTTTGTCCGACGCCTCGATCCGGTCAAGATCCTGTCTGACCGCCACAAATGCCTTGGCCCCCAGATCGTCATTTACACAAAGCGCGTCCGGTCTGGCAAAGGCCATGGTCCAGTCGGCAAACAACCGTTCGTGGACTTGGGATGATGGCAGGCTTTGGACGCCTCGGTGGAGGTCGTTCCGGGCGATTCGCTCAAAGACGCGATCGACGGCCGTTTCCTCCCCTTCGAGGATCTGCAGGAACGTCCCGTCGTGGTACATCAGCAACCCGGTGACGCCATCGCGCCTGTTGTTGCGCCGCGCCGCGCCAAGAATCTGCGCAAGATCATCGCGTGTCGCCAGCCTTACGGCAGAACTGAGGTAGATCAGCCGCTTCACGGCGTCCTCCGTTGATTTGGCCCAAAAGTACAAGGCGTTTCCGCGCGACGACGCTAAAATGATAGTCCGAACACAACCTTACGAAATCGGCGATTCCCCCCTTTCCAAGGGGCCCCGACCCCCGCCCTTCGCAAAATTTGCAAATGCGACCGCCATGACCGAATAATTTGCAAAACCCCCTTGCGCTGCGGCGCGGCACAGCCTCAAAGTAACAAAATTGCGCAAACGCGCCTCTGTGCCGAAAAGGGACCCCTGACTTATGGCTGATTTCGAAAAGATCCTGATTGCCAACCGGGGCGAGATCGCGATCCGTATCATGCGGGCTGCGAACGAAATGGGAAAAAAGACGGTCGCCGTCTACGCCGAAGAAGACAAGCTGGGCTTGCACCGCTTCAAGGCGGATGAGGCGTATCGCATCGGCGAGGGGCTGGGCCCAGTCCAAGCCTATCTGTCGATTCCCGAGATCATCCGCGTGGCCAAAGCCTGTGGCGCGGACGCGATCCATCCGGGTTATGGCCTGCTGTCGGAAAATCCCGATTTCGTTGACGCCTGCTCCGAGGCTGGCATCACATTCATCGGTCCCAAGGCCGAAACCATGCGCGCCCTTGGCGACAAGGCCAGCGCCCGCCGGGTTGCCATTGAGGCGGGTGTGCCGGTGATTCCCGCCACCGAGGTGTTGGGCGACGATTTCGACGCCATCGCCAAAGAGGCCGATGAGGTCGGCTATCCGCTGATGCTGAAGGCCAGCTGGGGTGGCGGTGGCCGGGGCATGCGCCCGATCGAAAGCGCCAAAGAGCTGAAAGACAAGGTGCTGGAGGGTCGGCGTGAGGCCGAAGCTGCCTTTGGCAACGGCGAGGGTTATCTGGAAAAGATGATCATCCGCGCCCGCCACGTCGAGGTGCAGATCCTTGGCGACAAGCAGGGCAATATCTATCACCTGTACGAACGCGACTGTTCGGTGCAGCGCCGCAACCAGAAAGTCGTGGAACGCGCCCCCGCGCCCTATCTGTCCGAAGCCCAGCGCGAAGAGATCTGCGAACTTGGCCGCAAGATCTGCGCCCATGTGAACTACGAATGCGCGGGAACTGTCGAGTTCCTGATGGATATGGACACCGGCAAGTTCTACTTTATCGAGGTCAACCCGCGTGTGCAGGTGGAACACACCGTCACCGAAGAGGTGACCGGCATCGACATCGTGCAGGCGCAAATCCTGATCGCAGAGGGCAAATCGCTGGCCGAGGCCACCGGCAAGGCGTCGCAATACGATGTGCGCTTGACGGGCCATGCGCTGCAGACCCGGATCACGACAGAAGATCCGTCCAACAACTTTATCCCCGACTACGGGCGCATCACGGCGTTCCGCTCGGCCACGGGCATGGGCATCCGTCTGGACGGCGGCACCGCCTATGCCGGCGGCGTCATCACGCGCTATTACGACTCGCTTTTGGTCAAGGTGACGGCCAAGGCACAGACCCCGGAAAAGGCGATCAGCCGGATGGACCGCGCGTTGCGCGAATTCCGCATCCGGGGTGTGACCACGAACATCGAATTCGTGATCAACCTGCTGAAACACCCGGTCTTTCTGAACAACCAGTACACCACCAAGTTCATCGACACGACGCCTGAGCTGTTCGATTTCAAAAAACGCCGGGACCGGGGCACCAAGGTGCTGACCTATATCGCCGACATCACGGTGAACGGTCACCCCGAGGTGCAGGGCCGCGCCCTGCCCCATCCGGACCTGAAACCGGCGCGCGCACCCAAGGTGCCATTGGAGACGCCGCCCGCAGGCACCAAGACCCTGCTGGACGAAAAAGGGCCGCAGGCCGTTGCAGACTGGCTGGCGGCGCAAAAGCAGGTGCTGATCACCGACACCACCATGCGTGACGGCCACCAGTCGCTGCTGGCGACGCGGATGCGCAGCCATGACATGATCAAGGTCGCCCCCGCCTACGCCCATATGCTGCCCAAACTGTTCAGCGTGGAATGCTGGGGCGGCGCGACATTCGACGTGGCGTACCGGTTCTTGCAGGAATGCCCGTGGCAGCGCCTGCGCGACCTGCGCGCGGCCATGCCCAATGTCATGACCCAGATGCTGCTACGCGGGGCCAACGGGGTTGGCTATACCAACTACCCCGACAACGTGGTGCAGTTCTTTGTCAAACAGGCGGCAGAGACCGGTGTTGACGTGTTCCGTGTGTTTGACAGCCTTAACTGGGTCGAAAACATGCGTGTCGCGATGGATGCGGTGCTGGAGAACAACAAGGTGCTCGAGGGCACGGTTTGCTACACCGGCGACATCCTCGACCCCGACCGCGCCAAGTATGACCTGAAATACTATGTCGCCATGGGCAAGGATCTGCGCGATGCGGGTGCGCATCTTCTGGGTCTCAAGGACATGGCCGGCCTGCTCAAGCCCAACGCGGCGGCGATGCTGGTCAAGACACTGAAAGAAGAGGTCGGCCTGCCGATCCACTTCCACACGCATGACACGTCCGGCGCGGCGATTGCCACCATCATGGAAGCGGTGCGCGCAGGCGTGGATGCGGTCGATGCAGCAATGGACGCACTGTCGGGCAACACCTCGCAGCCGACGCTGGGATCGGTTGTCGAAGGCCTGCGGTTCACTGAGCGCGACACCGGGCTGGACATGGCCGCCATCCGCGAAATCTCAAACTACTGGGAAGCGGTGCGCGGCCAGTACGCGGCATTCGAATCCGGCATGCAGGCGCCCGCGTCCGAGGTCTATTTGCATGAGATGCCAGGCGGCCAGTTCACCAACCTCAAGGCGCAGGCGCGCTCTCTGGGGCTGGAGGAACGCTGGCACGAGGTGGCACAGACCTATGCCGACGTGAACCAGATGTTCGGCGATATCGTCAAGGTCACGCCCTCGTCCAAGGTGGTGGGGGACATGGCGCTGATGATGGTCAGTCAAGGTCTGACTCGCGCCGATGTCGAAGACCCGTCAAAGGACCTGTCGTTCCCCGAATCCGTCATCGACATGATGAAGGGCAACCTTGGTCAGCCTCCTGGCGGATGGCCTAAGAAGATCCAGAAAAAGATCCTCAAGGACGAAAGGGCCTTTACCGATCGTCCGGGGCTGAAGGCCGCTCCCATTGACATCGACCAGGCGCGCAAGGATTTGGCTGCCAAGTTCGAGGATACGGTTTTTGATGACGAGGATCTGAACGGCTACCTGATGTACCCCAAGGTCTTTACCGACTACGCCACGCGGCACGAGACCTATGGCCCGGTGCGCACCCTGCCCACGCGGACCTTCTTTTACGGCATGGAGCCGGGAGAGGAGATCACCGCAGAAATCGATCCCGGAAAGACGCTGGAGATCCGCCTACAGGCAGTGGGCGAGACGCAGGAAGACGGCGACGTAAAGGTCTTCTTTGAGCTGAACGGCCAGCCGCGAACCATCCGCGTGCCCAACCGCGATGCCAAGGCCAAGACTGTTGCTCGCCCCAAGGCAGAGCTGGGCAACCCCAACCAGATTGGTGCCCCGATGCCGGGTGTTGTGGCCACCGTCGCGGTTACGGTCGGACAGACGGTCAAGGACGGCGATCTGCTGCTGACCATCGAGGCGATGAAAATGGAAACCGGCCTGCACGCCGAGCGGGATGGCACCGTCAAAGCCGTGCATGTGGCGCCCGGCGGACAGATCGACGCCAAGGATCTGCTGATCGAGTTGGAATGACACCGACAGTCGGCCCCGGATTCTCCGGGGCCGACCACGCCTGATCCTTTCCACGAGAATTTACCGAAAACCTTTTGATACTACGCGAAAAACGGGCACTGCCACATTCCCCGCGCACCGGCACGATGGACAGCGAGAGAGTGATCCGTCGCCCTGTGAAGAACCCTCAAATTCTCCAGTTATGACATGACGTTGCGGGCTGCCGTTCGGGTGGCTATGCTACGCCTCGCCGCTATTCCAGAATCGGGAAGGATTCCCGGATGCTTGTTCGACGTGTCATTGCTGTTCTCTGCGCCCTTGGCTCAGTGGCCACACTGGCCGTTGGCGAAACGCGCACCGAGGCCGAAGAAGAGGCGCTGGCGCGCATCTACGACCATCCCGGCCCGGTCCATATCATCCCGAACGACGCACTGCCGCCGGGCCTGTTGCCCACGTTGCATGTGCGCAGTTCCGATCCGGCGATGAACCGCGCCTTTGCACAGGCGCGCGCGTCCCTGCCTGCTGCTCTGGCCGCCACGGAAAAGAGTAATGGCTGGTTCTCGCCCTCGCTGGCGCTGTATATCGCGGTCTTCGTGAACGCGCCCGGCACCCCGATCGAATTTGTCTGGGTCGACAGCATCCAGCGCGATGGCAAGGGCTATCGCGGCAAACTGGCCGGGTCTGCGCGGTTTCTGCAGGACAATCGCCTGCGCGCGCCGATCAGCTTTCTCAACCCACAGATCGCCGATTGGGCGGTACAGGCCGAAGACGGCCGCTACTACGGGTACTTCACCACCCGCGCGCGTCTGCCCTCTCTGGACGAGCCGCTGGCGGCGAAGTTGCGCGCCCTGCTGGTGGGCAATCCCGTCCCCGCCCTTTGGAAATGACACGATGCACCTTGCCCTGATTGCGATCCTTGTGCCGACTTATGAGGACGGGTTGGCGTTTTTTGTCGATCAACTGGGATTCGAGGTGATCGAGGACACCGACATGGGCGGCGGCAAACGCTGGGTCCGGGTCGCCCCGCCCGGAGCACAGACCCAGTTCCTGTTGGCGCGCGCCGTGGACGACCAGCGCGCGTATATCGGACAGCAGGGCGGTGGGCGTGTCTGGCTGTTTCTGCATACCGACGATTTCGACCGCGACCACGCCGCGATGAGCGCCGCAGGTGTGGCCTTTGCCGAGGCCCCGCGCCATGAACCCTATGGCACCGTCGCCGTTTTTACCGATCCGTTCGGCAACCGCTGGGACCTGATCGAACCTGCGGCGGCAGACTAACGCACGCGTCCTGGCTCTTTGCATCTATTCCGTCCACACGGCGCATTTTCCGCTTGCCCCCCCGGACGACAAACGCTAAATCCCCGCTCACCATTTGGCACGCGGGCGTAGCTCAGGGGTAGAGCATAACCTTGCCAAGGTTAGGGTCGGGCGTTCGAATCGCCTCGCCCGCTCCAAATGGCCGGTCTTTCCGGACGGTTACCCACCGTCTTTACCCAAGGGACCGGGACGACAGGATGGATATGCGGGCGTAGCTCAGGGGTAGAGCATAACCTTGCCAAGGTTAGGGTCGGGCGTTCGAATCGCCTCGCCCGCTCCATCCACCTCTCTCTGGTTTACAGGATGTCCGGTTTACAAGTCGCATGTCGCTGGTTAGCGTCAGGGCGCTTTTCTCCGGAGTCACCTTATGAAAACCCTTGTCCGCGCCATCTTTCTCACGCTGGTTGCCGCAACCGCGCATGCCGAGCCCATGAGCTTTGCCTTGCGTGGCAATGGCGGCAATTGCAACGGCTGCGAATGGATCGCCGCCACAGGTGAAATCACGGCGGACACACCTCAAGCGCTCAGAGAGTACATCGGCGACAGGGATCGGCTTTTTGCCGAAGTGATGTTCGACTCACCCGGTGGAAACCTTGGGGCCGCGATTGAGGTCGGGCGCATCCTGCGCGCAGCCCAAGCCCGCACATCCGTCGGTCGTAGTGCTCCGATGGAAGGTCTGCCGCAGTGGCACGAACGGCGTGACGGTGGCCGCTGCGCCTCCGCATGCGTTTTCGCGCTGCTCGGCGGTAGCACCCGTTGGGCCGAAGGCGGCGAACTGGGCGTCCACCAGTTCTATACCCCCACCGGCTCGAATATCCCCACGGCGGCCACGCAGCAGATCATGGGGCAGATCGTCCTTTACCTGATCGAAATGGGCATTAGCCCCGAATTTCTGACCCTCGCCAGCAAGATCCCCGGCGACCGGATGCACTACCTGACCGAAGCGGAATTGGACCGGCTGGGCATCGCCACGTCCAGCAGCCTGTCCCCCCTGCGACTGGAAGTTGGCGATGGCGGGCTTGTGGCCCGCTGGGACGCGTTGGACGATGACGGCAGCCTGTCCCGCGCGCAGAGCCTGCGCTGTTCACGCGCGCAGGGCGGCTGGCTGCTCTCGGTTCTGCACACCGGGGTTGGTGCGAGCAATGGCGTCCCTGACCGCACAATAGGCGCGCCGGATATGCATATCGCTTTGGGCGACCGCGTTGTTCCCCTCTCGTTCGACAATGTTGCCGTGCTTGGACCGACAGGGACGGACTATACAATTTCGGTGCACCTGCCGGTTGATCTATACCGGCACGCCGGCCAGAATCTGCGCTTTGTCACCAACGAGATGCGAAACTTCTTCATGGTTCTGTCCGCCACCGGCACGGTGCCCGACGCCGCCACCCTCGACGTCCTGACCCGCGCCTGCGGGGACTAAGCGCCACGGCATCCGCAATTCGCGCCGCCGCCCCTTTGCCTACCCTGCGCCCGCCCCTATAAGGCGCGGACCACAGGGGAACACACCATGCGCATCGCCAAGATCACCCGCACAACCGCCGAGACCGACATCAATGTTGAATTGAACCTCGATGGCACCGGCGTCTACGACAACCAGACCGGCGTCGGTTTTTTCGATCACATGCTGGATCAACTGTCACGCCATGCGCTGATCGACATGACGGTGCGCGCGACAGGCGATCTGCACATCGACGATCACCACACGGTTGAGGATGTCGGTATTGCCATCGGTCAGGCATTGACGCAGGCGATGGGCGACAAGACGGGTATCGTGCGCTACGGTTCGTGCCTGTTGCCGATGGATGACGCCCTGGTGCGCGCGGCGCTGGATCTGTCGGCGCGCCCTTTCCTGATCTGGAACGTGGACCTGCCGACGCAAAAGATCGGCACCTTCGACACCGAACTGGTGCGCGAGTTCTTTCAGGCGCTCAGCACCCACGGCGGCATCACCCTACACATCGACATGTTGCACGGGGTAAACAGCCACCACATCGCAGAGGCGGCGTTCAAGGCCGTTGCGCGCGCCCTGCGGGATGCGCTGGAAACCGACCCGCGCAAGGCGGATGCGGTGCCTTCGACCAAGGGCGCGCTATAGGCCGCTTGATCCGCCCTGCCCTTTGCGCAACCAGACGCGCACCATTCCACGGGAGCCCGCGATGCTGACGGCAATCATCGACTACGAAAGCGGCAATCTGCATTCCGCCGAAAAGGCGTTTCAAAAGATGGCGGTTGAGACCGGTGCAGGTGAGGTGCGCGTCACTGACGACCCTGACGTTGTCGCCGCTGCCGACCGCATCGTGCTACCCGGCGACGGGGCGTTTCCCGCCTGCGCCAGCGCCTTGCGCGCCTCGGGCTGTTTTCAGGCCATGGTCGAGGCGGTGGAAACCCGGGGTCGGCCGTTCCTAGGTATCTGCGTCGGAATGCAACTCATGGCCCGCAAGGGGCATGAGTACACCGAAACGCCCGGCCTTGGCTGGATCGACGGTGAGGTTGAACGGATCACTCCCGATAGCGCGGCGCTGAAAGTGCCCCACATGGGCTGGAACGATCTGGTCATCGACCGCCCGCATCCGGTGTTGGACGGCATCGCCACCGGCGAACACGCCTACTTCGTGCATTCCTACCAGATGCGTGTTCAGGATGCCGCCCAGCGCGTCGCGCATGTCGACTATGGGGGCGATGTCACCGCCATCGTCGCGCATGACACAATGATCGGGTTTCAGTTCCATCCGGAAAAAAGCGCCGCAGCGGGGCTGCGCATGATCGCCAATTTCCTGACGTGGCGCCCCTGAGGACCAGAGCCGGAATTCGGTTTTTTCTCTGTCGGAATACAAAAAAAATTAGGCCGCAGGCGGGGCGGATCATGCCAAACACCTTTGGCATGATCCCCTTTCACCTTGGTATCAGTTCACGCGCGTCCAGGTCTGTCCGTCGCACACCAGTGCCTTGCAGCCGGTCACGCGCAGCGTGTTGCCCGACAGTTTGGCCTTGGCGTTCGCGGTGACGTTCAGCAGCGGAACAAAGACGGTTCCGCCGTCATAATTCCCGCTGCTGCCGGGTTTGAGATCCCAGAACAGGCGCTTGCCGACGTTGGCGGTTTTCACCGCGTTGCCTTGGGCGTCAAAGGCCTTGACCACGGTTCCGCATAGCGCCGCGCCGCAGGTGGCAATCTGAATATGACTTGTCAGGTTCTTACGATCCGGTTCAGTCTTCCAAAGGCCAACAGCCGGATCTGCGAAGGCTGGAGCCGCCAAGCTGACGAACACCAGGGGGGCGAGCAGGCGAAAACGGGTCATGGGCAAACATTCCTTTGCACTAGAGTACCAACTCGCTGGCATATGGCCCCGCAAAGTGCAAAATCCAGTGGCTTCAAACCCGCCCATGAAAATAATTCGGGGCGGGCCTGTCAGAGGCGCTTACTGCACCCGGCTCCATGTCTGGGCCGAACAGATCAGCCCGCCCGCCACGCAGCCGCGCAGCTTCAGACTGTTGCCGTTCAGGGTCATTTTTCCGATGTAGATCTTGTTATTGGACGGACGCCAGACATTGCCCGCGTATTTGCCACCGCCACTGGGCGCCATGTCGATGACCAGCTTCTTGCCCTTGTTCGACGAATTGTACTCCCCCTGCGCGTTGAACGTGCGCGAGATCACGCCGCACAGCTTGGCACCGCAAGGAGCCATGGTGACGTGGGCATAGCTGCCGTCATCGGTTTCGGTTTTCCACACACCCTCGATCGGGTCGGCGGCGGCCACCCCTGCGATCACGCTCAGTACCGCTGCAACCTTTACAATCTTCATCCCGGTCTCCTCCCGTTTTGACAGTTTGGACTGTGACGGCTCTGCGACGCACCGATCAAGCGTGACGCAGGGTCGGCTTGCGTCTGTCGTGGCGTCATAATAAGGCGCGGGAAATCTCTGGAAGGGCAGCTTACATGATCCTCTACCCTGCGATCGACCTGAAGGACGGCAATGCCGTACGCCTGTTGCGCGGCGACATGGACAAGGCGACCGTCTTTAACGAAGACCCCGCTGCACAGGCGCTGGAATTTGTCGCCAAGGGCTGTGAGTGGCTGCACCTTGTCGACCTGAACGGTGCTTTCGCTGGCGCACCGGTGAATGCCGCCGCCGTCGAGGCGATTTTGGAACAGTGCAAGACACCCACCCAGCTGGGCGGCGGCATCCGTGACATGGCCACCATCGAGATGTGGCTGTCCAAGGGGCTGGCACGGGTGATCCTTGGCACCGTGGCGGTCGAACGCCCCGAACTGGTACGCGAGGCGGCCCGCGCCTTTCCCGGTCAGGTCGCCGTGGGCATCGACGCCAAGGATGGCCGCGTCGCCACCAAGGGCTGGGCCGAGGTGACGCAGGTTGATGCCGTCGATCTGGCGCGCAGCTATGAGGACGCAGGCGTAGCCGCGATCATCTATACCGACATCAACCGCGATGGCGCGATGCAAGGCCCCAATGTCGAGGCGACAGCCGCGCTGGCCAATGCCGTGACCATCCCGGTCATCGCCTCGGGCGGCGTGTCCTCCATCGCCGACCTCAAGGCGTTGCGCGATTGCGGCGCGCCGCTGAACGGGGCCATTTCCGGCCGCGCTCTATACGACGGCGCGATTGACCTCAAAGAGGCGCTGGATACCCTCAAGGGCTGAGCGGCTACATGCCCGCCGCCGCCCCTGTCAGCTTTTTCAGCGCGCCCTGCATCATCGCGATATAGGGCGCGTCCTCTGCAATCCCCTCCAGCGCGGTCAGCTCTGCCGGATCGGCATAGGCCAGCCACGTCTGGCCGTCCGCATCGCTGTAGACCAGCACACGCAGCGGCAGCAACAGACCGGCCTCAATGTCATCCTGCATGGCAGGTGTGCCCAGCTTGGGATTGCCAAAGATCAGCAACTGCGCCGGGGCCAGTTCCATATCGACGCTCATCGCGCCGCCCGTGTGATCGACCCGGGCAAAGACCGTGGCCCCTGCCCCTTCAACGGCGGCCTGCAGCGCGTCCATGACCTCTGGCACTGGCGCATCGGCCTTTACCTTCAGGGTCTCGCCCATGACCATGGCCGGAAGTCCGGCCAGTACGACCGCCGCTGCTGTCATCATCTTGCGCATTCTGTCACTCCTTTGAATTGATTCTTGGCGTCAGCCTGAGGCATTGGTGCACCTTTGCCCATGAACAACCCGGTGATCCGCGCGTGAGTTCCATTCCAATCGGCCCCTTCCCAACCCGGCCAATTCGCGCTACGCGATCTTCATGCTGAAAACCCGTATCATCCCCTGCCTCGATGTCGCTGACGGCCGTGTGGTCAAAGGCGTCAACTTTGTCGATCTGCGCGATGCCGGTGACCCGGTCGACGCCGCCCGCGCCTATGACGCCGCCGGCGCGGATGAGATCTGTTTTCTCGACATCCACGCCACCCATGAAAACCGGGGCACCATGTTCGACGTGGTCACCCGCACCGCCGAGCAGTGCTTTATCCCGCTGACCGTCGGTGGCGGCGTGCGCACGGTGGCCGATGTCCGCGCCTTGCTGCTCGCAGGTGCGGACAAGGTGTCGTTCAACTCTGCCGCCGTCGCCAACCCGGATGTGGTGGCAGAGGCCGCCGACCAGTTTGGCAGCCAGTGCATTGTCTGCGCCATTGACGCCAAAACTGTAGAGCCGGGCCGGTGGGAGATCTTTACCCACGGCGGGCGCAAGTCCACTGGCATTGACGCGGTAGAGTTCGCCAAGATGATCGCCGCCAAGGGCGCGGGGGAAATCCTGCTGACCTCCATGGACCGTGACGGCACCAAGGCCGGCTTCAACCTGCCGCTGACCCGCGCAATTGCCGACGCGGTGGATATTCCCGTCATCGCAAGTGGCGGGGTCGGCACGCTGGATCACCTTGTCGAAGGCGTGACCGAAGGCCATGCCAGCGCCGTGCTCGCCGCGTCGATCTTTCACTTTGGCACATTCACTGTGGGACAGGCCAAGGCGCACATGGCAGCCGCCGGTATCCCGGTGCGGATCTGACAGCGCCGCGTGATCACCAACTTCCCGGTCACGCAGGAGTGGACCAAGGAACCGCATCGACCCCGGCTTGACACACCATCCTGACCGGCGACCGCCGCTATCGAAGGACCGCACCATGACCCTAGACGATCTGGAACAGACCATCGCCGCCCGTGCCGCCGCCTCACCTGACGACAGCTGGACCGCGAAACTCCTGGCCAAAGGGCCGGAAAAATGCGCTGAGAAGTTCGGAGAAGAGGCGGTTGAGGCGATCATCGAGGCGGTGAAGAACGACCGTGAGAAACTGACATCCGAGGCGGCGGATGTGTTGTTTCACCTGCTGGTCATGCTGAAATCCCGCGATGTGGCACTGGCCGATGTCATGGCCGAACTGGCCCGCCGCCAAGGCACATCGGGCATCGCCGAAAAAGCATCCCGCTAACGGAGACGTCCATGGCCGACCTCAGTTTCACCGGAACGGTTTCCGGGTTGAACCACGCGCGCATTTGCGGACGTCTGCGCAAGCGGCATCAACCGTGGTTGATGCGGTGGGGCGTTTTGGTGTGCGTAGGCGTCTACATCGTCCTGCTCATCCTGCTGGTCCTCATCGCCAATCTGACCGGTATGCGCCTGCCAAGCTGGTCGTCGTATTTACCGCTGGCGGGCCTCTTCGCTGTACTGATCGGCCTCGTCCGCTGGCGTCGCCGCCATGTCTGGGACTCGATCCGCGATGCACCTATCCGCAGCGCTCCGCAACAGTTCGACCTGACCCCCGAGGGCCTGCATATTCGCGGCGACCTGATCGAAAGCCTGATCCGCTGGCCTGCGGTTCTGGATGTGATCGAAGACCCCGAGGGACTTTTGCTGTTGACCGGGCAGATGGAATACATCGTCATTCCAACACCCGCCTTCGCGGACCCGGACGCGCTGCGCGCTGCAAAAGCCGCCTGTGAGGACTGGATCAAAGCGACCCGCGCGCCCATTTGATCAAAAAAGCCTACGACACAACGCAACCACAGCGTATCGTCGCGCGTTGCCCGTCAAACCGCCTTGAAAGGTCCCCGATGCAAATCTTCAAATGTCCGACCTGCCAAACGCCGCTGTACTTTGACAATGACCGGTGCGCCTGCGGGCAGCAGGTCAGTTTCGACCCAGAGGCGCAGGTCATGGTCGTCACGTCGGACAGATGCGCCAACCATGCGGCCATCGGTTGTAACTGGCTGCCCGAAACCGACCCCGAGGCCGAGGGGCTTTGCCGATCCTGTGTCATGACAGAGGTCGTTCCAGACCTGCGAGAGACCGACAACCAGCCGCTCTGGGCGCGTACCGAAGAGGCAAAGCGCTGGATGCTGGCCAATCTGGCGCGCTGGGGCTGGTTCACCGACGCTGACCCCGGCGACCGCCCGGTGTTCCGCATGCTGTCAGAGGAAACCGCCCATGGCGACGCCGAGGTGACCATGGGCCATGCCTTTGGCGTCATCACCATCAACGTGACAGAGGCCAACGAGGCTTTGCGCGCCGAACGGCAGGACCAGTTGGGAGAGCTGTATCGCACCATGCTGGGCCACATGCGCCACGAGTGCGCGCATTTCCTGTTTGAGCGCCTGTCAAAGGACAAGGGTTTTCTACACGCCTTCCGGCAATTGATCGGGGACGAACGCGCCGATTATGCCAAGGCACTGGAACGACACTATTCCGCGCCGCGCGATCCGGGCGAGACCCATGTCACGCCCTACGCCACCGCCCACCCGCACGAGGACTGGGCCGAAACAGTTGCGCACCTGCTGCACCTGGTCGATCTGGCCGACAGCGCCGCTGCGGTCGGGCTGGCCCTGCCCGGTGGCCCGGTGCCCGGATATGATGCGTATGCGGACCCCGATACCAATGCCGTGCTCAACCACGCCATCCAGTTGTCGATGGCTGTGACCCATGTGAACCGGGCGCTGGAACTGCCGGACCTCTACCCCTTTGTCCTGACGCCGCCCGTGCGCAAGAAAATGAGCTTTACCCATCGCCACCTGCGCGTCGCCGCCGCAGAATAGCTGATGCCAAGGGACGGCGGGCGGGGCGTCTTTCGCGCGGTACGCGCGAAACAGCGTCCGTCCGGCGTCCCTACAGTTTTGACGAAATGATCCCGGTGTTGAACCCACCCATGCGCAACTCACCGAACAGGCGCTGGTATTCAATCTTGGGGCAACGGTCCATCACCACATCCACGCCGCGCGCCTCTGCCAGCGCGGCGGCCGCGTCGTTGATTACGCCGATCTGCATCCAGATGGTCGCCAGCGACGGGAACACTGCCAACGCCTCTTCGACAATCGGCAACACATGTTCGGGGCGGCGAAAGATATCGACCATGTCGACCTCTTTTGGGCAATCCGCCAGCGTGGCCCGCACCTCTTGTCCAAACAGAACCTTGCCCGCGTGGCCCGGGTTTACCGGAATGACCCTGTACCCCTTCAGCGACAGATAGCGCGCCACATAATAGCTGGGCCGGACCGTATTCATCGACACGCCCACGACCGCTATCGTTTTGGTGCGGGTGAGAATCGCTTTCAGTTTATCGTCTGCGTACTGCATCTCTCAGCCTTAGCCTGCCGCGCTCTAAAGAAAAAGCGCCCGGGACGAAGCCCGGGCGCAAGTCACGGAACGAGGGACAGTGAAGGTCTCACGGGGGTTCCGATCCCGTGGTCCTGAACAAGAGATAGGCGATAATGCCACAGTTCCAAGCCCTGTAAAGAAACTGTGAACTATTTTCTTGACGAGACTATTCGGCCACTTGCGGCGCGGCAGCGGCCAGAACGCGGACAAGACTGGGGTGCAGGCTCTCGGAGGGGTCCAGCCCGATTGTGCGCCCGCCACGCAGGACAAAAATCTTTCCCAATCCCATCCATGTGCCGACCGAGGGGGCCGTTGCATCACACGGAAACCGGGCACGCCAACCGGCTGGCAGATCGACGCCGCAGCCCTCCAGCTTTTCCAGCATCCAGACCAACGGGATATTGGACAGGGGCCGCGCCGCCTCGAAATGGCCCAGTTGCCCGCCGATGTCGCCGTGGGTGCCGCGAAACCAGACCTGTTCAACCCTCCCCGCCCAACCGGGCGGGGACACCCACATCACCGGCGCAAAGGCGGCGCGGGTCTCATCATGCGCGAGCGCGTGATAGCCATGTCGGATCGACGACCCCAATGCGTGCGAATGAAAATCATGCTCGGGTTCAGTCAACCGCCAGAGCAGCGGCAACCGCAGGCCCAGCGCCTTGACGGTGTCCCACACGCCGACCATCTCGATCGGGGCACTGTCATGGCAGGTGCGTGCGGCAAAGGCGCGGGCCGCCTCGCCCTTGGGCGCGTATTGGTACAGCCGGTAAATCTGGCGAATATTGCGCTCTGTCGCATTTTCAGCCCGCAACAGACCGACCATGTCGATCACCCCGGCCAGAGACCGGGCCGCATAGGCCCCGCGCGAGTAGCCCATCAAAAAGATACGGTCACCCACACGATAGCGCGAGGCCAGATAGCCATAGGCGCGCCGGATCTGCCGGTTGATGCCCCGGCCCAGCGCGACATCCGGGGTGGTGCCCCAATCGGTCCACTGCACCCCTGCCTCGTAAAACAAAGAGGCGTGACCCGCCTCACGCAGCAATTGATAGGTCAGCCCGGCGTTGGTTTCCAACCCGGGCGTGAGCGAGGACATGGTGCCGTCAAGGATAATGACATGATCGACCGGCCCGCGCCGCAGCGCATAAGCCGAATGGTCCGCCGCCGGTCGGCGACGGAACCAGCCGAACAGAGTGTCACTCAGCCGCGATTGCATCGCCTTCCAGCATGGCCCAGACGCGCTGCGGCGTGAAGGGCATGTCCACTTGTCGGATTCCGCGATCCCATACCGCGTCCTGCACCGCATTCGACACCGCCGCCAGCGCACCCACTGTCCCGGCTTCGCCACAGCCCTTCATCCCCATGGGGTTGGCGGTGGATGGCACCGGCTCAAAGTCGAACCCGATCATCGGTACACTGTCGGCGCGGGGCATCGCGTAATCCATGAACGAGGCGGTGAGCAGTTGGCCATCCTCGTCATACACCACCCGTTCCGTCAGCGCCTGACCGATGCCTTGAACCACACCGCCATGCACCTGACCCTCTGCCAGCATCGGGTTGATCAGGTTGCCGAAATCATCAACCACGTTGAAACGATCGCAGATCACCTCACCCGTCTCCGGGTCAATTTCGACCTCGGCCACATGGCAGCCATTGGGATAGGATCGCCCCGGCAGGGTCGCAGTTTGCTGCCAGCTCAGCAGGTCGTCACGCCCCGCCTCACGCGCCATCTGCGCCACCTCCAGCATGGTCGGCGTCACGTTCGACCCATCGGCGCGGAAGGTTTCATCGTCAAATCGCACGTCAGAGGCATCCACGCCCAACTCACCCGCGAGAAATTCAGAGAACCCTTCGACGATGGAGGCAACCGCCGCCAAGGTCGCGTTGGTCTGAACGGTGACAGAGCGTGACCCGCCAGTGCCGCCACCGCTGGCGATCAGGTCACTGTCGCCCTGCACCACCTCGATCCGATCCGCCGGAATGCCGGACTGGTCGGACAGGAATTGCCGGAACACGGTTTCATGCCCCTGCCCATTCGACTGGGTGCCGACATAGATCTTTGCGCCGCCGTCCTCGGTGAATTCCACCTTCACGTCCTCATTCGGAGCGCCAAGGATAGATTCGATGTAATAACAAGTCCCCAAGCCGCGCAACTTTCCCGCCGCCTCGGACGCGGCCTTGCGCGCCGCAAACCCGGCAAAATCTGCAGAGCGTTCGGCATGTCCCATGACCCGGACAAAATCGCCCACGTCATAGTTTTCGCCAGTGACGGTCTTGTAGGGAAACTGGTCCGGTTTGATGAAGTTGATCCGACGCAATTCCAGAGGGTCCAGACCCAATTCGCGGGCGGCACGGTCCATGACCCGTTCCAGCACATAGATCGCCTCTGGGCGACCAGCACCGCGATAGGCGTCGACCTGCACCGTATTGGTGTAGAACCCTTCGCAACGATAGTACGCCGTCTGGATGTCATAGGTACCGGTCAGTACCCGGGCAAACAGGTTCGACTGGATCATCTGCCCGAAATGTCCGTTATAGGCCCCCAGATTGGACCGTGTGTGCAAACGGTAGCCAGTGATCCGGTTGTTTTCGTCAAAGGCCAGTTCGGCCAGCGTCACCAGATCGCGCCCGCCATTGTCCGACAGCATTGCCTCTGTCCGGTCCGACATCCAGCGCACGGGGCGGCCGGTTTCCTTCGCGGCATAGGGCAGTACAAAATACTCGGGATAGGGAAAACCTTTCATCCCAAAGCCGCCGCCGACGTCGGGGTTGGTGATGCGGATCTGCTCCGGCTCCATATGATAGGTGCGCGCCAGCTCACCCTTCATGCCCCAGACGCCCTGCCCGCCAAAGGCCAGATGCACGCGCCCGTCTTGCCATTCGGCATAGGCGCCGCGCGGCTCCATCGAGTTCACGATGATCCGGTTGTCGCCAACCTCAAGGCTGACGGTCTTCGCCGCCGCCGCAAAGGCCGCGTTGGTGGCCTCCTCATCGCCGATCCCGAAATCAAAGGCGCGGTTGTCGGGCGCCTCGGCATGGATCGTGTTTTCTCCTGCGGCAATGGCCATGGCCACCGGCAATTCGTCATAGTCGAACTCAATCATCTCTGCCGCGTCGCGCGCCTGCTCCAACGTCTCTGCGATGACCACGGCCACGGGTTCGCCAACATAGCGCACACGGTCCTCGGCCAGCACCGGGCGTTTGGGGTTGGCCCCTTTCGTGCCGTCACGGTTGCCGGCCAATGTAGACGCCATACTGATGTCGATCCCGGTGGCCACCATATCCGCCGCTGTCACGACCAGATGCACCCCCTCTGCGGTACGCGCATCGCTCACGTCCAGCGTGGTGATCCGGGCATGGGCCACCGGCGAGCGGAACACATAAGCGCGCAACGATCCGTCTGGTGCAATATCATCAACATAGCGGCCATGTCCGGTCAAAAACCGGACGTCTTCGACCCGCGTCACCGGCTGGCTCTTGCCGAACTTGTCCATGGGACTCTCCCTCGCGCTGAATGGTGTTTCGCGGGACATTAGTCGTCATGACGCGGGTGTCCAGAGGCGCGGCCTTCTGATCCGCCCGCAATCGTCTCCGTAGGTCGACTTTCAGGCAATCGGACCCGATCGGACCAAGGTCACAATCCGCCGAACACCATAACCGTTGAATTTCGTTGCAAGCGCCGTCGAATAGGCCCCACAGCCGTGGAGGAGTAGATAGTCTTCCTCTTGCACCCCCTCTGGCAGGGATACCTTGTCTGCCAGCCGGTCAAGGCTATCGCAGGTTGGGCCAAAAACCGTCATGGGACGGGCAGCCCCGGCGCGCATAGTTCCATCGGGCTCAAGCACCGTCACCCGGGTAGATGGCCGCATGTCACGCCATTCTCCCAATGCGCCATAAACCCCGTCATTCAAAAAAACTGTGTCGCCGTCTCGCGCCTTGATCCGCAGCGCAAGGTCACACGCCTCTGCCACCATCGCGCGCCCCGGCTCACAGACCAGTGCCGGACGCTTCATGCCAAAGGCTCCGTCCACCGCGCCGTCGATGGCGGCAAACAGCGCTGGCAAATCCGGGGCCGGATCCTCACGATGGGCCGGAAATCCTCCGCCGACGTTCAGACGGTGCAGTCGAACGCCCGCCGCACCGGAAATCTCTGCTGCCGCACGAATATAGCTCTGCCAGGCTTGCGGCTCGCGACATTGGGTTCCGGGATGAAAGGTCAGCGACGGCACGCCACCGCGCGCAACCACCGCACGCAACAGCGCGCCGGATTCCTCCGGTCCCGCCCCGAATTTCAACCCGAAATCATAGGCCGCCCCGGCAACTGGCAACTTCAGCCGAACAGCGATTTCCGCGCCGTCCAACGGTCCCAACTTGTCCAGTTCCGATATCCGGTCAACCGACCACGACGTGATCCCATAGCTCCGCGCCGCCACGATCTCTGCATTCGACCGGATCGGGTTGTGGTAATGCAACCGGGCCTGCGGTGCCGCCCGCCGCACCTGTTCCATCTCTTCGGGGGAGGCCACGTCAAACGCCGCCATTCCCGCCGCCACCAACCCGTCCAAAACCACCGTATCGGGATTGGCCTTGACCGCGTAGGTCACCTCACCGGGAAAGTGGTCCATGAACAATGCTGCCGTGGCCTGCAACCGTGCCGGATCGTAGAAAAAGACCGGTTCATCGGGACACATGCGCGCCAACCATAGCGCGGGATCGCGTTGAAATGCCTGCTGTAGCGCCATGTTGCTGCCTCCTGTTCGCCAACCCTCATAGTCTGAGGCTTGATACGGGCGGTTTCACCCGTCAAACTGGACAAAAGACATTGGCAGACCGGGCGAAAAGACAAGACAACCATGCAAATAGACGAAACAGATCGCGCCCTAATCGCAAGCTTGTCAGAAAACGCCCGCCTGCCAGTGGCCGATTTGGCGCGCCGTCTTGGTCTGGCGCGCACGACCGTTCAAGCGCGGCTGGACCGGCTGGAGGCACAGGGCGCTATCGCTGGCTACACCCTGAAACGTGGGCCCGGCCTGCACCCGGCCCTGCGCGCCACGGTGCTGATTTCTGTTGAACCGCGCGCCACCGCCGCCGTGCTGTCGCGCCTGAAGTCGCTGACAGCTGTCGAAACCGTCCACACCACATCTGGCCGATTTGACATGATCGCGACGCTCAGCGCCGACACAACAGAGGCGCTTGATCACACACTGGACACCATCGGTGAGGCCAAAGGCGTCAAAGCCTCAGAAAGCCTGATCCACCTCAGCACACGGATTGACCGGGGCAGTTAACGCCGCCAGCCCGTTCACGGGTGGATGGCGAAGCGGCAAACGCGCCGTCAGGCGTGCCCACTGGGTCGGCGGGCGGGCGATGTTGCGACCCGTAGGGCCGCAACGAGTCCCGTACGACGCCCCGCCCCACATCAACGAGGTAACCTGTCCAGCTTCACTCGCTGTCCGTTTCCTCGCTGCCGTGTTCCTTGAACAGCCCCCCCTGAAACAGAAAAAACAGGAACACCGCCGCTGTCAGCCCGAAAGTCTTGAAATAAACCCATGTGTCCGTGCTCATCGTGCGCCAGATCACTTCGTTCAGAACCGCAAGGCTCAAGAACAGCACCATCACCCGCCGCGTCAGGATCATCCAGCCCTCATGCTTGAGCGGGATCAACCCCTCCATCACCAATTGCAGCCAGCTTTCACCGCGCATCAGTCCGATAGCCAAGGCACCACCGAACAGCAGATAGATCAGCGTCGGCTTCATCTTGAAAAAGCGGTCGTCGTTCAACCAGACGCTCAACCCGCCGAAAACCACGATCAACACCGCTGTGACCAACTGCATCCGGCTCAGATGTCCGGTCAGCCACCACAGCGCGCCCATGGCCAGCAGAAAGACCGGGATGAACCCCGCCGTGACCACAATGAACCCCTCGTACTCGGTGCCCCCGATGACAAAAGTTCGGTCCTTGAGCCACAAGTAGGCCACGAAGAACGCCAGGATCGGGCCGAACTCCAGCGCCGTCTTGACCATCGGGTTGACCTGCCGTTTTTCCATGCCGCGCGTCTCCATCCTGTTTCAGCCTCCCTTAGGGGCTTCAGCCACCAAGCTCAACAATCACCGCCCCCGCCGCGATCAGGGTCATCAGCGCAATCCGCCGTGGCCCCACCGTTTCCCGCAGCACCAACCAGCCGATGACAGCAGCAAACACTGTCGAGGTCTCGCGCAGCACCGCCGCCTCGCCAACCTTATCCAGCCGGGTGGCCAGCATCACCGACCCAAAGCTGCCATAGGCGATCAAAGCCCCGGCCAGCCCCCGCGTCAGCAGCGGTTTCAGCGGCACACCTGCCAGTCGCTGCCGCATCGGCGTCACCAGCATCATCAGAGGAAAGTCCAGCGAGGCGAGGAAAAAGAACCACGCCAGAAAGGTGAACGGGTTCGCCGTCGCGCGGATGCCATAAGCGTCATAGGTGGTGTAGAACGCCACAAACAGACCCGTCGCCAGCGCGTATCCCAGTGCCGGGACCAGAGTCTCGCGCGCGGTCTGCAAAAAGATCAGGTTGTAGACCGCCAGGCCAAAGATACCCGCCAGCAAAACGCCCAAGCCCATCCACTGCACAGCGGTAAATGTCTCGCCGAAGATCAGCCAGGCACCGATGACGGCAAACAAGGGTCCGGTGCCACGCACCACCGGGTAGACCACCGTGTAGGCCCCCCTCATATACGCCATGGCTTGCAGGTATTTGTAGCCAAAGTGGATCACAACCATGCCCGCAAAAAGCGGCCACATATGTGGTTCCGGCCAGGGCACCAGAAAAATCATCGGAAAGGTCAGCACGACCAGCCATCCGTCGATCGCCACGCGCGACACCCATGGATCGTGCCGTCCTTTTTGCAGCGCGCCAAAGACCGCGTGCAAAAAGGCCGCCAGCAGGGCCAGCATCAGCGCCGCCTGATGTCCTGCTTCGGTGCCTTCAAGTGTGATCAGCCAATCGCTCACCGGGGCACATCCGACAGGGAACCCGGCTTTCCCCAGCACGTTGACCTTGTGAGCCGCTGAAAGAGTCTGTGATGTTTGAAAGCCTGTTGAATGAAATCCAAGGCGACTTTTCCGCTGTCCCGGCCTGGGCCGCATTCTTCCGGCTGAGTTGCGCGCTTCTTCTGGGCGCGGTGATCGGCATCGAACGGGAGTGGCGCAGCAAACCTGCCGGGTTGCGGACGCATATTCTGGTGGCCGTGGCCGCCTGCCTTTTTGTCATCATCGGGCAAGAGTTGAGCGCGCTGAGCTTTGGCGACGCCGGTCAACAACGCAATGACCCCCTGCGCATGATCGAGGCGGTGACCGCAGGCGTTGCCTTTTTGGCCGCCGGCCTGATCGTTACCGCGCAGGGCGAGGTGCGCAACATCACCACCGGCGCCTCGCTCTGGCTTGCCGGTGCCGTGGGGCTGGGCTGCGGTGCCGGTCGTATCACCTTGGCTGCAATGGCAACCGCGATGGTTGTCATGGTTCTGGCCCTGCTCAAATGGGTCGAAGTGCTGGCGCGCGGTCGCTAGACTGCTCATTCCACGGCCAGCCCGGTGAGGGCGGCGGCAAATTCCTCAGGGTCAAAGGGCGCAAGATCGTCGATCTGCTCCCCCACACCGATGGCGTGGATCGGCAGACCAAACTTGTCCGCCAGCGCCACCAGCACACCACCGCGCGCCGTGCCGTCCAGCTTTGTCATCACCAGACCCGTGACATCGGCCAGCTTGCGAAACGTCTCGACCTGACTGAGCGCATTTTGTCCGGTGGTCGCGTCCAACACCAGCAAGGTGTTGTGCGGGGCGTCGGGGTCTTTCTTACGGATCACGCGGACAATTTTGGACAGTTCTTCCATCAGGTCGGCGCGGTTTTGTAACCGACCGGCGGTATCAATCAACAGCAGGTCAGCGCCCTCGGCCTGCGCCTTCGTCATGGCATCGAACGCCAGACTGGCCGGGTCACTGCCTTCGGGCGCGGTCAGGACCGGCACGCCTGCGCGTTCGCCCCAGACCTGCAACTGCTCGACCGCGGCGGCGCGGAATGTGTCACCCGCAGCAATGACCACCTTCTTGCCCGCCGCCTTGAACTGGCTGGCCAGCTTGCCGATGGTCGTGGTCTTGCCCGACCCGTTCACCCCGACAACAAGCACAACCTGCGGCTTCTTTGAATACAAAGGCAGCGGACGCGCGACCGGGTCCATCACGCGGGCAATCTCGGCGGCAAGCGCTTGCTTGATTTCTATGACCGACAGCCGCTTGCCAAACCGACCTTCGGCGATGTTGGCGGTCACGCGCAAGGCCGTGTCCACGCCCATGTCCGAGGCAATCAGCAGTTCCTCGAGTTGTTCCAACATGTCATCGTCCAGCACCCGACGCGCCACTGGCGCGCTTTCGGCCTGACGCCCCAGCAGCCGCCCAAGCAGACCACCTTGCGGTTTCGCAGGCTCGGCTTTCGGGGGCTCAGCGGGGTGAGGGGCATGCGACAGTTCCTGAGGGCTTGCCGCCGACTTTGCCAGTTCCGGCGGTCTGTCAGATGCCGGAGGGGCCTGGGATGCCGGGGGAGATGGAGGCGGGGACTGGTTCGTCGCGGCCTCGACCTCCGAAGCGGCGTCCTCGCCCCCGTCCTGAACAATAGCGTCGAGTCCCTCGTCCAGTTTGGACGAGGATTTCATCAACCGGTTCTTGAGCTTGCCGAAAAAGGACATGAGGGTCGCCTGATGCTGCGGTTTCCTCCACCTAATACGCCTGAGCCTGCAATGGAAGGCAGCTTGCAGCAAAGGAAGGGCCAGCGGCCGACAACATCGCGCCTACCACGCCTCACGCAGAGTGTTTCGCTTGACCAAATCCAGCCAAAAACTTGTCCACAAGCGGCTGTGGACAAGTTTTCTAGACAAAATGCGATCTGCCGCCCGGATCAGACCTCATCAGGGAAATGCTTGATGGTCATGCGGATCGGGTTTGGCGCCGCCTGCCCCAAACCGCAGATCGAGGCATCTGCCATGGCCACGCAGAGTTCCTCAAGCAACGGCTGGTTCCAGCGTTCGGCGCTCATCAGCTTGACCGCTTTTTCGCAGCCCACCCGGCACGGCGTACACTGGCCACAGCTTTCGTCCTCAAAGAACCGCAACATATTCAGTGCAGCATCGCGGGCGCTGTCCTTGTCGGACAACACGACAACCGCCGCCGATCCGATGAAGGTGCCGTGGGGTTGCAATGTATCGAAATCCAGTGGGATGTCGTCCATAGACGCGGGCAACAGGCCAGATGACGGTCCGCCCGGCTGATAGGCTTTCAAGGTGTGCCCCTCGGCCATGCCGCCCGCCGCCTCGATCACGTCAAGGATGGTCGACCCGGCTGGCAAAAGATGCACACCCGGCTGCGCCACGCGACCGGATACAGAGTAGGACCGCAGCCCTTTGCGGCCGTTCTTTTCCACTCCAGACAGGATTTCTGGCCCTTCTCGGCAGATCTTGGCAACCCAGAACAGCGTCTCGATATTGTGGACCAGCGTCGGACGGTCAAACAGACCGACCTGCGCAACAAAAGGCGGCCGATGGCGGGGCATACCGCGCTTGCCCTCAATCGATTCGATCATCGCGCTCTCTTCGCCGCAGATATAGGCACCCGCGCCGCGTCTCAGGTCGATATAGCCTTTTTCGACAACGCCCGCGGCTTCGATCTTGGCAATCTCGATGCGCAGGATCTCCAGCAGGGCCGGGTATTCGTCGCGCATGTAAATGTAGCAGCGATCTGCTTCTACCGCCCATGCGGCGATCAACATTCCCTCAAGAAAAACATGAGGTTCCCGTTCCAAGTGAAAGCGATCTTTGAAGGTTCCCGGTTCTCCTTCGTCGCCATTCACCGCCAGATAGCGCGGTCCGGGGTTGGCGCGGACAAAACCCCATTTGCGCCCCGAGGGGAAGCCCGCGCCGCCCAACCCGCGCAGGCCAGAGGACAGCACAGTTTCCTGCACAACCTCCCAGTCGCCATTTGCCCGCAGGTCTTTCAAGACGGCATAGCCACCATCTGAGGAGTAGGCGTCAAACCCTTGATATTCCGGTATATGTGCGTGCGTATCACCGGCAGAGACCGCGGCGCGCACCTTGTCCACGGTGGCATGGTCGATGTGGTTGTGGCCCAGTTCCAGCACCGGTGCGGTATCGCAGCGCCCCATGCACGGTGCGCGCACAACACGGACCTCCGCCGGGTCCATGCCCTCTTCCAGTGCGGCGCGCAGTTGTTCGGACCCAGCCAGCTCACACGAGAGTGAGTCGCAGACACGGATGGTCAAGGCGGGCGGCGGGGTTTCCCCCTCTTTGACGATGTCGAAATGGGCGTAGAAGCTCGCGACTTCATAGACTTCGGCCATCGACAGACGCATCTCTTCGGCCAAGGCCCGCAGATGCGCAGCCGACAGGTGACCGTAAGCGTCCTGAATCAAATGCAGGAATTCGATCAGTTGATCGCGGTCGCGCGCCCGTTCGCCCAGCAGCGCCTTGACCTCTTCCCAGGCCTGATCCTCGACCTGGCGGCCCTTGGGCGTGACCCGCCCCTTGCCCTTGCCCGATTTCCAGACGCCTTTGCGTTCGTCGAGTGCCATGAATAACTCCCTTGCCTGTGGCGCAGCATATATCCGTTCCGCCGGGCGCAGAGACCGAAAAGCGACACATTCCCGCGTCGCCGCGCCTAGAAAAACGCCCGGTTTCGTCGCATCAGGAACGGAAAGTTCCGATATGTTAAACTCCGGGCCATATGGGAGCATTCATGCAACGGTTTATCTTGGCTACGCATGGACTAATCTTACTTCTCGCCGCGGCAATGTTGATCGGCGCGCCGTTCCCCGCGCTTGCGCTGGCCTATGTAACCCTGTTCGCCTGGTTCATGGACCGGTTGTCGGCCCTCGCCGCCCCGGATCATCCGGGGCAAGAGTTTCCCGCAGGAGATGGGTTGGCCATCACACTTGCGCTGGTGCATTTTCCTCTGTTGTTCGGCGGCGTGTGGTTTCTGGCGCAGGGCGATGCAACGACGCTGGACAAGGCTTTGACTTTTATCGCTCTTTCCCTGTTCATCGGCCAAGTAGGCAACTCTAATGCGCATGAGTTGATCCATCGCGGAGCTCGTAGCCTGCGGCGGCTGGGTGTCGCGGTCTATGCCTCTATCCTGTTCGGGCATCATGCCTCGGCCCATGTGCGGGTACACCATGTTCACGCCGCGACCCCCCGCGATCCAAATTCTGCGCGTCCCGGGGAAAGCTTTTATGCCTTTGCCCTGCGGGCCTGGGTTGGTGCCTTTCGCGCAGGCTACCGCGCCGAATCGCGGCTGCGCCGGGGGGCCGGGCTACACCCCTATGTGGGCTATCTGTTTGGCGCGACTGCGTCTCTTACCCTTGCCCTGATGCTGGCCGGCCTCAAAGGTGTGGTGGCCCTGATCGCCATATCGGCCTATGCGCAGGCGCAACTGTTGTTGTCCGACTATGTCCAGCACTACGGGTTGCAGCGTCGCGAAATCGCCCCCGGCAAGGCAGAGCCGGTTGGCCCACAGCATAGCTGGAACGCGCCGCACAGTTTCACTTCTGCCCTGATGCTCAATGCGCCGCGCCATTCCGATCACCATGTCCGCCCCGGACAGCCCTATCCGGGGCTGGAGATTGAACGCCAAACCATGCCAATCCTGCCCTATTCCCTGCCCACCATGGCGGTCATCGCCCTGATCCCGCCGCTTTGGCGCAGGATCATGGACCCACGCGCCCGCAAATGGGCGGAGGCACGGTACCGGCCAGAGCCCGCTTACGGTTAACCATTCATGAATACCCCACTTCCGGGCGCAGCCGCATTCTGGCAATTTGTGCCGTATGAAACACATTTTCGCCCTTGCCCTGTCCTGCCTTACCGCTCTGCCCGCGCTGGCGGCAGAGCCGATGTCGGCCTCTGAATTTGAACGCTATGTGACCGGAAAGACCCTGTATTTCGGCCTCAACGGAGAGGCATACGGGGTCGAGAAATACCTGCCTGACCGGCAAGTGACCTGGTCCTTTCTGGACGGAAAATGCAAGGAGGGCTTTTGGTATGAAGAAGCCAGCCAGATCTGCTTTGTCTATGAGGACAATCCCGATCCGCAATGCTGGAGCTTTTTCAAAGAAGGGTCCGGGCTGCGCGCAGTGTTTGAAAACGATCCCGCCAGCACAGTGCTGTATGAGGCCCTGCAAGACGACAAGCCGATGCTGTGCCACGGCCCCGACGTGGGCGTGTGACTGTCAGGCCAGCGCGGACATGCTCTGCCGGATCTCATCGCTAAGCGCATGGGTGATGGCAGGCTGACCGCTACCGACATATAGGTTGATTTTCTGCATCCCGAGTTCCGGCAGCCCACAGCCATCAATGGGGATGAGATAAGAGGCGGAATGTCCCTCTAGCCGCGCAGTTACCGCCAAATCGGCGCTGACAGTGGCGTCGATGGTGGTTTCGCTGTCCGAATCCACCGCCAGCTCCCAGTCCAACCCCGCCGCGTCCAGCCTGCGCATGGTTTCCTCGCGAAACCCGCAGGTCCGGGCAAAGGCGATGCGCAGGGGCCGCAGTCGCACGGCCTGCCCGTTCGGTGCCCCGAACCAGCGCATCGGCACCTCTAGCAGTGTCTCACCCCCGGCCTCCACCCCGGTTTCCGTGGTCATGATCACATCCATTTCGCCACGGGCAAACTGCGCCTTCAACACCCGTGTGAATGAGCTGACCAACTGGATTTTGACCCGCGGATGGGTGCGCCCCATGCGCTGCAACACCTGCGGAATCGCCGGATAGACGATGTCCACCGGAACACCGAGACGGATTTCGCCCTCCCACCCCTTGTCGGTCAGCCGCCCATAGGCCTCATCGTTCAACTCAACCATCTTTTGCGCATAGGTCAGCAGCTGCGCCCCCGCCGGGGTCAGCGTCACGCCGCGCCCTGTGCGGTCAAGCAATTGTTGATCCAGCATCTCTTCCAGCCGCTTGATCTGCATCGAGACCGCCGATTGCGTCAGGTTGAGAAAGCCGGCCGCCCGAGTCACCCCGCCCGACTGCGCCACCGCCGCAAAAGAGCGCAGCGTGGTCAGATCCAGATTCCGCATACATCACTCCTCGTGATGGGTTTCGTCACATACATTCGTTTTCCAAATCAACCACGGATCGCCACATTGATCAATGTCGAACATGGCACAGAGACAAACCATCAACCTTTGTGAAGGACCCCATCATGATCCGCACCTCAGACCCGCTATTTCCCGCATTCCTGTTCCGTCTGGGCAGCAAAATGCGGGTCAACCTGGTCCCTTCGCGCGTTGGCGCCCCTGCAAAAGCACGCCCAGAGGACCAGCCACGCTGGGACGCGCCGGCGCATTGGATAGAGCCAGAACACCATTGGTGACAATAACGCACAACTATTGCTGCCAAATGGACGTGAAGTTCTTGAAAATCGGCCCCGTTCCGCCAATATCTATCACAACTCCGGGCGCGCGCGTGCGTCGTCCGAGGGACCATCAGGGATTATTCGGAGGCTTAAATGGCAGATTATCAAACGGTCCGGGCAGCTGGCGTCTCCGGCGCACGCACTGCTCAGATTGACGAGGGGCTGCGCGCCCACATGAACAAGGTCTACGGCACTATGTCCGTGGGCATGCTGATCACCGCCGCCGCGGCTTGGGCGATTGCGGGTCTGGCCGTAACGTCGGATCCGTCTGGCGCGACAGTTGCCTTGCGCGACGGACAGTTCCTCACCGGTCTGGGTGAGTTGCTGTATACCACGCCGTTGAAATGGGTAGTCATGTTCGCCCCGCTGGCCTTTATCCTCTTTGGTTGGGGCGCTTTGATGCGGCGCGGCTCTGCGGCCACGGTGCAGCTAGGCTTCTTTGCCTTTGCCGCAGCTATGGGCGTCTCGATAAGCTGGATCTTTCTGGTCTTTACATCGTTTTCCATCGTTCAGACCTTTTTGGTGACGGCAATCGCCTTTGGTGGCCTGTCGCTTTACGGGTATGCGACCAAGCGTGACCTCAGTGGCATGGGCACTTTCCTGATGATGGGCGTCATCGGTCTGTTGGTGGCGATGGTTATCAACCTGTTCCTGCAGTCTGGCATTATGATGATGGCGATTTCGGCGATCGGTGTGCTGATCTTTGCCGGCCTCACCGCCTTCTACACGCAGGACATCAAGAACACCTATGTGGCACACGCGGCACATGGCGATCAGGAATGGCTGGACAAGGCCGCCTATGACGGCGCGCTGAGCCTTTACATCAGCTTTCTGAACATGTTCCAGTTTCTGCTGATGTTCATGGGTCAGTCAGAGTAACGCAAAGCAATTTTCGTGCTATAGGGAAAGGGCCGGTCGTTTGACCGGCCCTTTTTTCGTGTTGGGCCTTGGGGGGCCGTGGGAGACAACATGCCGATCATTACCGAAGATACCGTGCAGCGAAAATCCGGCGATGGGACGCTGGGACGCTATGAATCACTCTTGTTCAGCGACTCGGGCAGCCTGACGCAATTTGGCGCGCGGGTGGAGATTCTGTCGCCCGGTGCCAGTTCGTCTTACCCCCACTGGCACGAATCGGAGGATGAGATGGTCTATGTGCTGGAGGGGACCCTGACCCTGATCGAAGGCGACCACGAAGAGGTGATCTCTGCCGGGTCCGCCGCGACATTCGTTGCCGGAACGGAAACCGCGCACAACTTTGTCAATCGCTCGGACGCACCGGCGCGGATTTTGGTGGTGGGCACACGCGCCCCACGCGACCGTGTCCACTATCCCGGTGAGGACCGTGTACAATTAATCGAACGCACCAGCGATGAGCGTCGTTGGACACATCTAAATGGCGCGCCTGCGGACCCCCTGCCCGAGTAGCAAGACCTACCGCACCGTGTTAACTCGCCGAAACGGCGGCGACGCACAGGCACCGGGGACTGATGTCACTGGCGGTCAAGTGGGTGCCTGAAATGTCCGCCGTCTGCGCCCGAAAACCGTCTCCTTCCGTGCGAAGCCTCCTCCGGCGCGCGCAGCGTCCGAGTCGTAATCGGCCCAGTCACCGTCTCAGTCACCCGCAGCAAAACGCAAAGAGCCGTGCAGGATCAATCCTGCACGGCCCCGAAAACGCGTTCAGCCGTAATGGCTTACTTGATCTTGCCTTCTTTGTATTCCACATGCTTTCGCACGACGGGGTCGTACTTTTTGATGGACATCTTCTCGGTCATAGTCCGAGCGTTCTTCTTGGTCACATAAAAGTGGCCCGTGCCCGCGGTGGAGTTCAGGCGGATCTTGATTGTGGTCGGCTTCGCCATGGGTCTTCTCCTGCAACACGCGGGAGCCCGCGCGTGAAATCCGTATGAAGCCCGCCTTTTACCTCTTGGACGCCCCGAGTCAACCACTTCTTGACCATGGCCGGGCCGACTCCGTTCGGGGCCTGAATTTGCGCGGAGGGCCTGTAAGCCGGATTCTGTTCTTGGGCCGGTTTCCCGGCCCTCAGACGACCATTCCTCTGGACCGCGCGTTGCCACGCGGCTCTAGCTGCCAACCCGGATCACCAAGGCCAAAGCGGCCCTGCACCCGAAGGTGCGCGTGATCCCTATTCGGCATTGCTCCCCGGTGGGGCTTGCCATGCGGGCGCTGTTGCCAGCCCCCCGGTGGGCTCTTACCCCACCTTTTCACCCTGTCCCGAACGCGAACGAACGGGCGGTCTGTTTTCTGTGGCGCTTTCCGTCAGGTTGCCCTGCCCGGGCGTTACCCGGCACCGGTGCTTTGGTGAGTCCGGACTTTCCTCTCATGTCTCCACAAGCGGCCGTCCGGCCCTCCGCGCCCGTGTCCCTTAGGCAATGCCCCGGTTCAGCGCAAGAGCAAGGGTTGCGCCAGCCAGTCGCGCAGGGCCAGCGTCACCGCCTCGGGCTGTTCCAGCGTCGGCATGCGGCCCGCGTCGTCGATCACCCGCAGGTCCGCCTTGGGGATCATCTCGGCCATGAAGCTGTGGCGCTTGACCGGATACAACGTGTCCACCGCGCCGCACAAGATCAGCGTCGGCACGTTGATCCGCCGCAGGGTGCCCTGCTGGTCGCGCCGCCGTTGCAGGGCACGCGACTGGCGGACAAAGACCTCTGTGCCCAATCCGCGCGCCATGTCCAAAACCAGCGCCAGAACCTCACGCCGATGCGGTCCGGGTGCAAGATCACCTTGTGCAAAGGTTTCGGCCAGCACTTCTTCGAAACGCCCCGCACGGACGCGTATCATCTGCGGATCGCGCAAGGCCGCCACCTGCGGCGTCTCGGCCAGCGGCGTCGTGCCGACCAGCGCCAGCCGTGTCACCCGCTCGGGCGCGCGGCGATAGACCTCCATCGCGACAATCCCGCCCATCCCGTGCCCGACCAGCGCAAACCGCGTCGGCGCCAGGTCCAGCAAGGATGAGGCGATTTCCTCGATGCGATCGCCTTGGGTGATTGGCGCGGTCATCACCGCCTGATCGCGCGACAGATCGGCGATTTGCGGCCCAAACAAGCGGGCATCGCACATCTGATCTGGCAGAAAGACAACCGTTTCACTCATGCGATCGGACAATCCCAGACCCGACAACCACTTTGCCTGCCACTTCGCTCACTCCGCACACCGCTGCTGTCTTGCGGCACCCTAACAGATGGCGCGACAGGCGAAAGTGGGCGCAGGGGCCGGGGACGGCGGGCGGGGCGATGTTCCGGCCAAAGGCCGGATCAAGCGCCGTCTGTCGTTCCCGGCGCTGTCGTCCCCGGCAAGCCGTCAGTTGAACTTGATCCGATCCCAAAAACACGTTGACGGTCACCGCATCCCCCCGTCCCGCCATCTATTCGCGATTAGTACGCCTGCGGATCGTCCGCCTGCACCAGTGTGATCAATCCCCGGCTCAGCCACTCACGCCTCGGGCGGTCCAGTTCATAGATGAAATAGCCCTTCGATCGGCACAGCCTCTTGCCAATCACATCCGCGTCCTGTCATAGGCAAAACCCGAACCCAGCCCCGGCCATTCTTGGACGGTGAACGGCGCATAGTTTGATCCGGTTATCAGTTTCATCTCGTTATGTTCCGGCCCCTGCCGCAGCGGAGTGGCGTCGGCGCACACATCCGCCCTCCTGACAGGGCAAGTTCAGCGCATCGCCGGGTGAGACCTGAAACACGCTCGACCGTAGCCTGTCCTCATTGGCGTAAAAGATCAGCGTCCACTGGCTGGCATCCCGGAAATGCGTTTCGGCAATCGCCAACGGTGAATCCCCCGGTCGCACATTGAAATTGCCGACACATGTCTCTGCCGAAAGCGCCATGGACGCCGCCGCACGCATTTGATCGATTGCCTAGCCCCAATAATCCGGCACAAGCGCCCCTCATCCTGTGCCACTGGTCAACGCCGGATATAGAAGATCCAGGTTCGTTTTTTCTTGTCAGGCACTTAGACGGAATTTCTCTAAGCCCTGTCCGTCGTTCAAGAACGAACACAACCAAAGGGCTATCCAAAGAATCGCGGCAGATCAGACTGCACGACGGGCCATCAACAGCGTGTGGCCATGGGCCTCGGGATCTTCGGGCACAATCGCCTCTACCGGGGCACCTGCGGTTGTCAGGATCTCGGCGTAGTCTTCAGGTGACAGGGAGGCGTGATAGACACGCTCTCCCGCCACCGTGCCCCAGACTTCTCCGGCACCCGGACCAACCGTCAACAGCAGACGTCCCCCCGGGGCCAGATGCCCCGCGATTGTCGGCAAAGCGGCGCGCTGCGCCTCTTGGGTCAGGTGAAAGAAGCTGCCCCAGCCGATGATCGCATCAAACTGCCGATCCAGCGACAGCGACCGCATGTCCGCCTCGATCACCCGCGCCTTCGGCAGTCGTTGGGCATACAGCGCCAACATTGCGGGCGCATAGTCCACCCCAGTCACATCATATCCCGCGTCAGACAGGAACACGCCAATCGGCGCGCCCGCGCCACAGCCAAGATCCAGCACTGCGCCGCCCTTGGGCACGTCCGCCAGAACACGGTCCAGCCAGGGACGTTCAAACAAGGAGGTGTTGCGCGATGCGGCATAGGCATCGGCCTGCCGCTGATAGACCTCCCAGTTGCTCATCCGGTCTGTGCCACGATCTGCGTCCAGACGGCGGCCTCATCATACAGGGTCCATTCGCGGCGCAGTCCCCGGGGGCCGAACTCTGCATGGCTGATCCCCATGACATACAGATCCGCTCCAGAGGGCCGACCAAACGCGCCCCATCCCTCGTGACGGCCCTTCAGGGACCAGCGCAGCGCGGCACGCGCGGGCATCAGCGGCTCTTCCATGCCGATACGGTGGTGTACTTCAAACCGGGCAGAGGGCATCGCCGCCCGCAGGCTCAGCCAGAACCGGTCTGCTGCCTCAACGCCATGCGCCTCTACCCCGCCGGGATAAAACAAGTGGCAGGCGCGGTCATACTGGTCGGGGATCACCGACAGGTCGCCCTCCATCATCCGGGTCACAAGGGTGGCAAACCCCTCGCCCCACTGATCCGTGTTGCCCAGTCCGGTGTACGGCCCCGTTACATCGACACGGGGGGTAAAGGGCTGGCTGTCGGGGTCAAGATCGGGCAGATGGGCGCGCGCCCATTCCTCTGCCGTCTGTCCCAGCTGGCGTAGCACCGCGCCAGTGTCCGTCACCCGCCAGACATCACTGATCTGATCGCGCTTGGCGTAGCTGTCGACAATCTCACGGTACAACAGCGTCCGCCCGGTGGCAGGCCCCAGCGCCCCGTCCCCGGTATGAGTCGCCCGCGTCAGGATCCGCTGAGAGCCCAACATCCCTACCCGCGCATGACCGGACCAGATCACATCCTCGCCCAGCAACTGCCGGTCCGGCAGGCTGACCAGCGTCGCCATGGCATCCTCTGCCAAGGCGCGCGCGCCGAACTGGATGCCCTCGGCCCCGCGCAGGATGACCTCTGGGTGATAGTGCGCCTGCACCCGTGACGTGAGGCCGCGTCCCTCCCAGATGTCGCTGGTGGCAGCCAGTAGGAAATCAGGGAAATCGCGGGCTTCGGGATCGAAACCGTCCATCACGGGGCGTCCCGGTCAGGGTCTTGGGGGGTGCACTCTCGACGGGTCAACGCTTGGGAACCTCACTCTGTGGTTGTATCAGCCGCAAGCTAGCCCCCCGCTTTGCGGGTGTCCAGCGCCGCTCAGGCCGGGAGGGCGATCCCCCGAAAGGGAGGGAAATCGGCGTAGCGCGCCGCGCGCTGGTCGCGTGTCTCAGCCGGGTCGGCCCCTGCCTTCAACAGTGTTCCTTTCGGCACAATATAGCTGTCGATCCGTCGCAACGGCACGGGTCGCCACGCAAGGTTAAAGGCGCAGAGTTTTGGGAAGAACCAAATGTCGGAATAGTCCAGATGATCATGCAGCCACCACGCCAGATCGCGCCAGTCGCGGCCTTGTGCATAGCGATCCGCAAACCACGGGATCACGATGGAGGCCCCCGCCACCGGCCGGTCCGGCAGATCCCAGATATGGCACTCCAGCGGATAGTCGTTCCGCGCGCAGTTCAGTTTGTGTGCATTGCCAAAGGCGTTAAGCCGCACCGACCGATACCCCGACCGCACAAAGATCCGGCCAAAAGTTTCCTCCAGCGGGTCCAGCAACGTGGTGGCAAAGGCGCGACCGCGTTCCAGTGCAAGATCAGGATCATCGGGTATATTGCTGATTTCGTGAAAGTTTCCAATTTCCGAATGCAGGAACTCGCGCATCCAGAAATGCCGCGACAGGCGCGCGCGCCCTAGCGTTTCCAGTGACCACATGGACCCCGGGCGTCTCATCCCCGTGC
Source organism: Antarctobacter heliothermus (assembly GCF_002237555.1). Taxonomy (NCBI): domain Bacteria; kingdom Pseudomonadati; phylum Pseudomonadota; class Alphaproteobacteria; order Rhodobacterales; family Roseobacteraceae; genus Antarctobacter; species Antarctobacter heliothermus. The sequence continues at coordinate 4,232,584 of NZ_CP022540.1, forward strand.
CTCAGGCATAGCCATCCCAGCGAAACGCCCCGTCCGGTCCCAGTTTAGAGAACGGGTTATAGGCCACCTCCCAGACGTGACCTTCGGGGTCGGCGAAGTATCCAATGTGCCCACCCCAGAACACATCATGCGCGGGTTTCAGGATCTTGGCTCCCGCAGCCTTTGCGGCGGTTAGCACCTCGGCCACCTCTTCTCGGGTCCGCGTGTTGCAGGCCAGCGTGGCCGCCTCGGTACCCAGATCGCCCGCCGCACAGCCCATATCCCGCGCCAGATCCTTTAGCGGGTACAGACCCAGCGCCTGCCCCACGAGGTCAAAAACCACAATACCGTCTGGCGTGTCGACCCGCCGCCAGCCAAGCGCCTCATAAAACGCCTGCGCGCGCGCCATGTCGCGGCACCCCAGTGTAATCAAGCTTACTCTTTGGTCCATGTTACCCTCCGTTGACTGACAGACGCCGCGTCCAATCCAGCACCACCTCGGACACCGGGACCGACATACGCGGCGACAGCACCTCACCGGCCACCAGATGCCGCGAGGGATCATCCTCTGGCCCCAATGTGACCGTATGCACCTCTGCCGGACCGCCCCAGCGCGCTGCGATCTTTCGGCTGACGCTATGGTCGACGATCTGATCGCCCGGATCGAACACAAACAGCGCTGGCGTGGTCACATCCTCATGCCGTCGTCCGCTTGCCGCACGCACCGCGGCCCCCATCGGCAGCACCGCAAGACTGGGATAGCGCGTCGTCCACAGGCGCGCGTGCGCCGCGCTGCGCGGCTCAAACCCGATCTCGCGTCCGGCCAACAGCGGCAACCACCAGCGCGCGCCGGGCCAAGTGATCAGTGCCGCCTTGGGATCAGCCACCCTGAAGTTGGGAGAGACCAGCACAACACCCGCGACATCCGCGCCCATCCTTTCGTGCAGCGCCAGCGACACCAGTGTCGCCCCCGTAGAGGTGCCCATGACCAGCACCCGCCGCCCGACGCGGTGCCCGATGGCCAGCGCCTCTGCGACATCCTCCATCCAGCCCGCGACGGTGGCCTCTGCCATGGCGGGACCATCCCGACCATGCCCCTTGAGCCGGGTGAACACCAGATTCGCGGCCAATCCCTGCGCCACCAGATCCGGCACCGGCCGGATCTCATCCGGGGCGGCGGAAAACCCGTGGATGTAGACCACCGCCCAGTCGGTCCGTGCCTCTGGCGCGCCTGCCCAAAGCACCCGTTTCTCCGCGCCCGCGCGGATACCCGGCACCCGCGCCTCTGCCGCCGCCAGCCACGCATCGACGCCGCCGTCCAACTGATCCGCGTCAAAGCATAGATCGGTTTTGACCGGCTCCCGCGGCGCAAACGCGGCAAAGGCCCCACCGGCGACGGCCAGCGCGCCCAAACCCCACAGCAGTACGCTCATGCCTGCGCCTCCGCGAAATCCTCTATCCGGGTCCAGTCCTGCAGCAATCGCCAATCCGGCAACGACACGACCATCAGATGGCCACCGCCCCCGCCGGCCGGCTGGTCATGGGATCGATCGATCCCCACGCCCCGCAAATGCGCCCGCAACAGCGCCCCGATCCCACCATGCGCCACCACCGCAATGTCGCCCGATGGGGCCTCCGCCACCACACGGCGCAGCGTCATGACCACCCGCGCCTGCGCGTCGATGGCCCGCTCCCAGCCACGCTGGCTGTCACGGGGATGGGCAAAAAAAGCATCGGCCATGGCTTCGAACTCTGCGGGCGGCAGATAGCCGGTCGCAGAACGGTCATTTTCATGCAGCGACGCCACCCGCCGTGCCACCAGTCCCTGCGCCTCGGCCAGAATGTCCGCGCCGTCCATCGCCTTGCGTTCGAAACTGGAAAACACGCTGCCCACTGGCGGGCAGGCGCGGGCAAAGGCCCGGTGACGCGCGGTGCCGCGTGCCGATAACTGCCAGTCCGTCACCGGCACAACCGGGTCCATGATCACATCCGCATGGGTTACGAAGAAAATCCGCCTCACCCCAGAACCTCGGTCAATGCGGCCTCGATCTGGACCAGACATTCCGGGGTGGAAAACCGATGGTCCGCGCCCTTGACCAAGGTCAGACGCACATCCGGCCCGTCAATGTGATCCAGCAATCGCAGCGCGGTTTCCCGCTTGACCGCCTCGTCCTCGGTTCCTTGCAACAGCCGCACCGGCCAACCCATCACCAGAGGGCTGCGCAGAACCAACTGCGCGCGCCCATCCTCGATCAGCTTGCGGGTCACAACGTAGGGGTCTTCATAGGCCGATGGCCGCAATATCAGCCCCTCTTCCTTGACCTGCCGCCGTTCAGCCTCGGAGAAACCTGCCCAGAACCCGTCTTCGGTGAAATCCGGCGCGGCGGCGATACCGACAAACCCGACGATCTGCGGCAGACGTCGGGCCAGAATCGCGGCGATCCAGCCGCCCATGGACGACCCGACCAGCACCACCGGCCCCGGCGCCGCATGGGCAATCACTGCCTCGGCGTCCGCCGCCCAATCCCCGATACAGCCCTCTTCGAACACACCGCCTGATTGTCCGTGGCCGGAATAATCCAACCGCAGAAAGGCGCGCCCCTGCGCGGCCGCCAATGCCTCCAGATGCACCGCTTTGGTGCCTCCCATGTCGGACCGATACCCGGACAGGAACACCACACAAGGCCCCGCTCCATCGGTCTTGGCATAGGCCAGCCTATCGCCGCGCGGCCCTTCAACGTAGGCAATCCCTGCCATGTCACCCCCTTGTGCTTTGCCCGGACCATAGCGCTATCCCGGCAGGGTCGAAAACGCCTTTCCGGCGTCTTCTTTGTCCAAATCGCCTATTGGACAGATAGTCTACCATTGACGGGCGTAGGGGCGCGGCTGGTCCGGTCAGTCAACCCAAGACAAGGCTCTGACCGTGGGTCACGGGCACGGCGCATCACGGATCTCTTGCAATCCTCTGCTGAATCATCTGACGCTACATGGGCCGTCCTTTCCGGGATCGCCGACATCTGTCTGTCGTCCCCGGACATGTATCCGATCAGCCGAGTCCCCGGCTCGGCCGCCGAGTAGCCCGACCAAGCGGTTATCCGTCATCAAGGATCGACCCGTTTGCAAACAGGGCCAGCGCGCCCTTCCCGACCCTACAGGAGCTCACAAATGCCTGACTTTGCGATCTATCCCAGTCTCAAGGGCAAGACAGTTTTCATCACCGGCGGCGCCTCGGGCATCGGCGAGGAGATGGTACGCGCCTTTGCAGCCCAAGGCGCGCGCACCGGCTTTGTCGATTTCAACCGCGAGGCCGGTGAGGCACTGGCCGCCGATACCGACGGCGAGGTCGCTTTTGAATACTGCGACCTGCGCGACATCGACAGCCTGCAAGCCGCCTTTGCCGCTCTGGCAGACAGGCTTGGCCCCGCAACCGTTCTGGTCAACAACGCCGCCCGCGACGACCGGCACAACTGGCAGGACGTCACCCCCGAATACTGGGACGAACGCATGGCAACCAACATCCGCCACATGTTCTTTGCCATCCAGACAGTGGCGCCCGGCATGATCGCGGCGGGCGGCGGGTCGATCATCAACATGGGGTCAAACAGCTGGTGGGAGGCATGCGGCGGCATGCCAGCCTATACCACCGCCAAATCCGCCGTGCATGGGCTGACCCGCACCATGGCGCGCGATCTGGGCGACCACAGCATCCGGATCAACGCGGTTGTTCCGGGCTGGATCATGACAGAGCGGCAAAAGGATCTGTGGGTCACGCCCGAGGCCATCGACAAACACCGCCAGCGCCAGTGCCTGCCCGACCTGATAGAGCCGGTCTATCTTGCGCGGATGGTGCTGTTTCTGGCCTCTGACGACAGCGCCATGTGTTCAGCCAGCAATTTCATGGTCGAGGCCGGTTCCATCTGAGAGGGCGAAAGGGGGCGGTCGCATGGGGGCAGCGGCAACCCCAATCGTGTCAGTTTTTCGCCATCTGGGCCGTCGGCGTCGATTGAGAAATCGCCATTTCCTCTTCCGTCATACCCTCTGCCACGCCTTCGAACAGCGGTGTCGACAGATAGCGTTCTCCGGTGTCGGGCAGCATCACCAGCAGCACCGATCCCTCAGGCGCGCGCTGCGCCACGTCCATTGCCACGGCAAGGCTGGCCCCACCAGAGATGCCGGTAAAAATCCCCTCTTCGGCCGCCAGCCGCCGCGACCAGGCGATACTGTCCGGCCCGCTGACCGGCAACAGTTCATCGTAATACCCGTTGTCGATGCTTTCCTGTAGCACATGCGGGATGAAATCAGGGGTCCACCCCTGGATCGGATGCGGCTTGAAGTTGGGGTGACCCTCGGTTGGCTGATGCTCGGCGTTGCGGGTGTTGACATAGCCGGACCCGACAATCTGTGCATCGCTAGGTTCACTCAGGATAATCCTTGTGTCCGGGCGTTGTTGGCGCAGCACCCGCGCCACGCCCGTGACCGTGCCGCCGGTGCCATAGCCGGTCACGAAGTAGTCCAGCCTGTCGCCGTCGAAATCGGCAAGGATTTCGCGCGCGGTGGTGTTTTCGTGGACGTCGGCATTGGCAGCGGTTTCAAACTGACTGGCTAGAAACCATCCATTTGTTTCGGCCAGTTCCTTGGCCTTGGAGTACATGCCAAAGCCTTTCAGCTCTTTGGGCGTCAGCACCACCTTGGCCCCCAAAAAGCGCATCAGACGCCGCCGCTCAACCGAAAAGCTCTCGGCCATAGTCACCACCAGCGGATAGCCCTTGGCAGCGCAAACCATCGCCAGCCCGATGCCGGTGTTGCCCGATGTGGCCTCGACCACCGTTTGGCCGGGTTTCAGGCTGCCGTCGCGTTCCGCCGCCTCGATGATGCTGACCGCCAGCCGGTCCTTGACCGATCCGGCGGGATTGAACGCCTCGAACTTGACGTAGACCGTCACATGGTCGGGCGCGATCCGGTTGAGGCGGATCACCGGCGTGTTGCCGATGGTGTCCAGCACACTGTCGTAGCGCTGACCGCGCCCCTCTGTCGTCCGTTGGGTCATGGTGGGTCTTCTCCCTGAAAAGCCGCGCGCAGGTCTGCACACTGGGCGTTCTGTTCAGCGATAGACTACCACAAATGTGCCTGTGCGGGCGGATACGATTGTGAGAAGCGGGGCCACCAGCCGGCGGCGGGCTTTCGACCCGCCCCCGCGACACCCGGTCAGTTCACCTGCGTCAGCAGATCCCGCCCCTCAAGAAAGGCCGCCACATTCGCCAGTTGCAACTCTGCCATGGCGGTGCGCGTCTCGACTGTGCCCGACCCCTGATGCGGTTGCAGAACCACGTTGCTCAGCTTGAGAAAACGCGGATCGGGGTTTGGCTCATTCTCGAAGACGTCCAGCGCCGCGCCCGCAATGTTGCCCGCCTCCAACGCATCCAGCAGCGCGCCCTCGTCAATGGTCGACCCGCGCGAGATATTGACCACCACGCCGCGCGGCCCGAGCGCCGCGATCGCCTCGCGGCTGACTTGGCCCTTGGTGTCCGGCCCACCGACCAGCGCGACGACAAGGAAATCCACCGCCCCCGCCAGCGAAACCACATCGTTGTGATAGGTCCAGCCCGGCGTCTCTTTTTCAGAGCGCGAAGTATAATGGATGTCCATCTTGAACGCCGCCAGCCGATCCGCGATCTCACGCCCGATGCGGCCAAGGCCGACAATCCCCACGGTCGAGCCCGACACCTTGCGGTTCAGCGGGATCTCCCCCTCCGTCGCCCAGCGGCCAGAGGCGACATGCGCATGGCCCCGGATCATCGTCCGCGCCTGCGTGATCATCAGCGCCACCGCCAGATCGGCCACATCATCGGACAACACGTCCGGCGTATTGGTTACGGCGATGCCGCGCGCGCTGGCCGCGCCCACATCGATGGCGTCGTAACCAACACCGTAGTTGGCGATCAGACCCAGTTGCGGGAAAAGATCCATCGCCTCGGCCCCAAAGGGCGTGTGCCCCTTGAAGGCCACCGCCCGCATGCTGGCGCGCAATCCCGACTCCAGCGCCGCCATATCCGCAGGCGCATCCACATAAACGGCCGGGTAGGCCGTGCTCAGCCGGTCACGGTCAACGTCGTTAAAGCTATTGCCGCAGATCAGAAGATGCGTATCGCTCATGGGTCGGCCTTTCGTCACAGAAGTTTGCGGATGCGCGACAGCGCCTCCAGAATGTTGTCGGTCGAATTGGCGTAGGAAAAGCGCAGATAGCCCTCTCCCCACGCGCCAAAAGAGGTGCCCGCCACCGTCGCCACGCCCGCCTCTTCCAGGAACCGCGTCTCTGCCTGCTTGGAGGTCATGCCGGTGCCTTCGACGTTCGGGAACGCATAAAACGCCCCCGCCGCATCGGCACAGCGTATCCCCGGCAGCGCGTTAAGTTCGCGCACGATGACCTGACGCCGTTCGTCAAAGGCGGCAACCATGTCGCGCACCGCGTCCTGCGGACCCTCCAGTGCCGCGATCCCGGCGTATTGCGTCGCCGCGTTGACGCAGGAATGATCATTGATACACAGCCGCGTGGCGTGGTCCACCAAGGCGTCCGGCCAGACCGCATAGCCCAACCGCCAGCCGGTCATCGCATAGGTCTTGGACCAGCCGTCCAGCATGATCAACCGGTCGCGGATTTCCGGGTAGTTCAGCAGTGAGGTGTGTTCGCGCCCGCCATAGAGCATGTTGGAATAGATTTCATCCGACATCAACGCGACCTGCGGATGATCCGCCAGACCGGCAACCAGTTTGTCGATCTCCGCCTTGGGGGTCACGCCTCCGGTGGGGTTGGCGGGTGAGTTGATGATGATCAACCGCGTTTTGTCAGTGATCTGGCCCAGGACCTCTTCAGCGTTGAAGGCAAAGCCGTTTTCTTCCTTCAGTGCAATCGGCACCGGGGTCGCGCCGGAATACTTGATGACGCTCTCGTAGATCGGGAAACCGGGGTTGGGATACATGATCTCTGCCCCCGGTTCGCCGAACATCAACACCGCAAAGAACATGGTCGGCTTGCCACCCGGGACCACCACCACATTGTCGGGGTTCACCTCGGCGCCATGCCTACGGTGCAGATCGGCGGCCACCGCCTGCCGCAGCGCGGGCAGACCGTTGGCGGGGGTATAGCCGTGATGGCCGTCGCGCAGCGCCTTGATCCCGGCCTCGACGATATGTGTCGGTGTCTGGAAATCCGGCTGGCCGATGCCAAGGTTGATGATGTCGTGGCCTTCTGCAGCCAATTTGCCAGCGCGTGCCAGAACGACAAAGGCAGATTCAGTGCCCAGCCGCGACAATCCAGCAGCAAGTTTCAGTTCGGTCATGGTCCCTCCCCGGCCCCCTCGGGCCCCCGTTTGCAATTTTGGTATACCGGAATGCAGGCGAGGAAAAGCGACAAAGCCTCCGGGTGCTGCGCCACCTCGAGATTGACTCGCTCCTCAAATATTGTTTACTTGGAAACCAAATTCTCGACAATTCTGGCGACCGAACAGCAGGAGCATTCCGCGATGACAGCGCATCCGCAGACCATGGGCGACGGCCTGATCACCTATTCGGTTGACGGTGACGTGGCGCTGATCGGTCTGAACCGCCCGGACAAACGCAACGCCCTGTCGGATCGTTTCGTGATCGCCCTTGGCGCGGCGGTGGCCCGCGCCACGGCAGAGGCCCGCGCCGCTGTCCTGCATGGCCACGGCACACACTTCTGCGCCGGGCTGGACCTTGCCGAACATTCGGAAAAGCCGCTGTTTGAGGCGGTCAAAGGCTCGCGTCTCTGGCACCGCACGTTCGAAACCATCGAAATGGGAGAGATCCCGTTTGTCTGCGCCATTACCGGGGCGGCGGTGGGCGGCGGGTTCGAACTGGCCGCCAGCAGCCATATCCGCGTGGCCGAAGAAACGGCGTTCTTTGCCCTGCCCGAAGGCACGCGCGGCATCTTTGTCGGCGGCGGCGGATCGGTCCGCATCTCCCGGTTGATCGGGTCCGCTCGGATGGGGGACATGATGCTGACGGGCCGGTCGGTGTCGGCTACAGACATGGAACGCTGGGGCGGCGTGTCCTATGTCGTGCCCGCCGGCACCGCGCTGGAGCGCGCGACAGAGATCGCCCACCGCATGGCGCAGAACGCTGAATTCACCAACTACGCCATCCTGAACGCACTGCCCCGCATCGCCGACATGTCCGCCGACAGCGGCCTGTTCACAGAGGCAATGGTGGCCTCACTGGCCACCATGACGCCCGAGGCCAAACAACGCCTGAAGGATTTTCTGGAAAAACGCAGCCCCAAGGTGCAAGCGCCCGACGCGCACTAAGGCCCACCGGGAGGATTTACCATGTTAAACGCCGACGATCTGATCGCCATAGACTTTCACACCCATGCCGAGGAACCCTGCTGCGGCCCGCGCGACGATGGCTACGACGACTTCCAGGCCGGTATGGCGAAATACTTCAAGAACCCCGCCGGGGCCTCCGGCATGCTGCCCTCCGTTCAGCAAACTGCCGAGTACTTCCGCGAGCGCCGCATCGGCGCGGTGATCTTTCCGGTCGATGCCGAACGCGAAACCGGTTTCCGGCGCTACTCGAACGAAGAAGTGGCCCAGATCGCCGCCGAGAACGACGACATTCTGATCCCCTTTGCCAGCATCGATCCGGCCAAGGGCAAGGCTGGCGCGCGAGAGGCCCGCCGCCTTGTCAAGGAGTTCGGCGTAAAGGGGTTCAAGTTTCACCCCACGATGCAGGGCTTCTATCCCAATGAACGCTGGGCCTACCCGCTCTACGAGGCCATCGCCGACGAAGGCGCAATCATGCTCTTTCACACCGGCCAGACAGGCGTCGGATCGGGCATGCGCGGCGGCATGGGAATGCGGCTGAAATACTCCAACCCGGTGCACGTCGACGACGTCGCGGTCGATTTCCCCGACACGCCCATCGTGCTGGCCCACCCCTCGTTCCCTTGGACAGAAGAGGGGCTGATGGTCGCCCAGCACAAACCCAACGTCTACATCGATATGTCCGGCTGGTCGCCGAAATATTTCCCCAAGATCTTCGTGCAATACGCCAACACGATCCTGCGCAAAAAGATGCTGTTCGGCTCCGACTGGCCCGCGATTACCCCCGACCGCTGGCTCAAGGACTTCGAAGCGCTCGACATCCGCGAAGAGGTGCGCCCACTGATCCTCAAGGACAACGCCCGCCGCCTGCTCAAGATCTGACGCCCTGCCCCCTAACTGCGCTGTCCCCCATGTTTCTTCTGTCCTGAAATATCCCGGGGGCGTTGGCCCCTGGCCAACGGGGGCAGCGCCCCCTCCCGCACCCACCACAAACACCCAAGTTCCAAGCAAGCCACCGCAGAACCCACTGCATCCCCCACACGAGGCCCCACATGACCCCTCCCCACATCCTCATCGCTGGTGGCGGCATCGGCGGTCTGGTAACGGCGTTGACGCTGCACCAGATCGGCCTGCCCTGCACGGTGCTTGAATCCGTCCGTGATCCGAAACCGCTGGGCGTCGGCATCAACCTGCAGCCCAACGCCGTGCGCGAATTATTCGATCTGGGCATCGGCGCGGACCAGCTCGACACGGTCGGTCTGCCCGCCCGCGAATGGGCGTTGGTCGGCCTGAACGGATCCGAGATCCACGCCGAGCCGCGCGGGCTGGAGGCGGGTTATCACTGGCCGCAATACGCCGTCCACCGGGGCCGCTTTCACATGATGCTCTACAAGACGGTGCAGGATCGACTGGGACCGCAGGCCATCCGCACCGGCTGTCGGGTCACGGGTCACGACCAGACCGCCGTCGGTGTGATCGTCCACCTCCAGACAGCCAGTGGTCCGGCGACCGAAACCGCCGCTTTGCTGATCGGGGCCGAGGGCATCCATTCACCTACCCGCGCGCAGATGTATCCCGACCAGCCGCCAATCCACTGGGGCGGCGCGCTGATGTGGCGTGGCACCACGCGCGCCAAACCCATCCGCACCGGGTCCAGCTTTGTCGGGCTTGGCACCTCGCGCCATCGCATGGTGATCTACCCGATCTCGCGTCCTGATGCCGACGGACTGGCAGAGATCAACTGGATCGCCGAACGCACGCTGGACGCTGGCGAGGACTGGTCACAGACCGGTTGGTTCAACGAGGTGCCAATCGACAGCTTTGCGCATCATTTTGACCGGTTCCGCTATGACTGGCTGGATGTGCCCACCCTGATCCGGGGGGCCTCTCGCGCGTTCGAGAACCCGATGATCGACCGCGACCCGATCCCGACATGGGTGCAGGGGCGTGTGGCCCTTCTGGGCGACGCGGCGCATGCGATGTATCCCACCGGATCGAACGGTGCCAGTCAGGCGGTGGTCGATGCCCGCACGCTGGGGGCCTGTCTCGTGGCGCATGGCGTCGGACAGGCCGCGCTAAAGGCATATGACGACAAGCTGTGTGGCCCAGTGTCCAAACTGGTGCTGCGCAACCGTGGCGCTGGCCCATTTGGCCTTCTCGACATCGTCGATGAACGCTGCGGCGGCCATTTCGACGACATTGACGCCGTGCTGCCCGCGACCGAACGCGCGGCTTTTCTGGCCGACTACAAAGCCGCCGCGGGCTTTGCCATCGAGGCGCTGAACGCCGCCCCGCCGACTCTGCCCAAGGACGCAAGGACAATCGGCCCACAGACCGAAACCTGAAAGTTTTCCATCATTATTTCTGCAAGTTTCCATCATGAATGACGGAAACCGGCCCGCCCCGAACGCCATTTGCTCGACGCAGAAGGCACGACTTGTTAGCGATAACGATCCGGATCCGGGGCGGGAGGAGGCGCAGAGAAACTCTGCTGACAAAACCCCGGTGCATTGCTAGGCTTGGCCTCGGAACACGGTCCGGGACAGGGCCGATCCGTCAAGATAAGCCCGGGAATCTGGGCATTCTGTCCAATGGAGGAGACATCAATGAAAAAATTTCTGCTGGCCTCAGCGGCCCTCGCAGTCATGGCATCCGCCGCCGCCGCCGAGCGTTACGTCCTGATCACCCACACGCAGGGAACCGATCCGTTCTGGCCGGTGGTTGAAAAGGGTGCCAAGGACGCAGCCGCCGCAATCGGCGCCGATCTCGAGTATAACTTTGACCCCTCTGGCGACATGTCCGGCATGGCCAAGCTGATCGAAGCGGCCGCCGCAACAGAGCCCGATGGCATCATTGTCTCGCTGCCTGACGCCGACGCGCTTGGCGGCGCAATCCGTGATGCGGTCGATGCCGGCATTCCGGTCATCACCATCAACTCCGGCCTTGAATTCTCCAAGGACGTCGGTGCCCTGATGCATGTGGGCCAGCCTGAATATGACGCAGGCAAGGCTGCCGGTGAACGCGCCAAGGCCGAAGGCGTGACCAACGGCCTGTGCCTCAACCAAGAAGCCTATAACACCGCGCTGGTGGATCGCTGCACCGGCTATTTCGACGCCTTCGGCGCCGAGCTCAACCAGATCGACGTGTCGAACGACGTCACCCAGATCAAGACCCGTACCGCCGCCGCCCTTCAGGCGGACGAGTCCATTGACGGCCTGCTGGCTGCTGGTCCCCACGTCTGCGAAGCGGCCTGGGCCGCCATCGAAGAAGTGGGTGCCGACATCCATCTGGCCTGCTTTGACCTGTCACCCGGTGTTATGGACCTGATCGAGGCGGGCAATGTCGCCTACACGATCGACCAGCAACAACGCCTTCAGGGCTACATGCCGGTCATTGTCCTGCACCTCTACAACACCAACGCAGGGATGTTGCCCGGCTCAAACGTGCCGTCCGGTCCCGGTTTTGTCGACGCAACCAATGCGGGTGACGTCAAATCTCAGGCGGGCGTGAACCGCTGAACGCGGACTCCCACCGGACCATTTGGGGGGACAGACGGCAACGGCTGTCCCCTTTTTTGATACATCCAAACAGCATTGGGGGGTCTCATGTCTGACCGCAGCGAAGCGGACCGACTGGCTCAGGAATCTGCCTTGGCGCGCCTTGTACGCCGCCCGGAGGCGGGTGCCTTCATCGTCATGATCGTCGTGGTGACGATGATCACTTTCGCCTCGGACTTCAAGGCGTTCAACGCGCTGGGGTTGAAGAATAATCTGGCCATCATCGCCCAGTTTGGCATCATCGCCACCGGCGCGGCGCTGCTGATGATCGGCGGCGAATTCGATCTATCCATCGGCTCTATGATCGGCTTTGCGGGCATGTCGATGGCCATGATGCTGAAATGGGGCCTGCCTTTTGGTCTGGGCGAGGCGACGCCGTTCCTTGCCTTCATCATTACCCTCGCCATGACCCTCTCGCTGGGCTGGTTGATCGGCACCATCGTCGTGCGCTCTGGCCTGTCCAGCTTTATCGTCAGCCTTGCGTTCCTATTCTTCCTGCGCGGCACCACAGAAGTGTCGTTTCGCCTGATCAACCAGTCGACGCAGATTTCGGGCCTGCCTGATTTCAAAGAAGAAAGCTGGATCGCATGGGCCTTTGGCGGAGAGGTCTTTGGCTGGATCTATGACGCATGGTTTGCATTGGGCGGCAATATCAACCGCCGGGGCGAACAATGGGTCGACGGCTTTGACGCCCGCGTTTTGTGGTGGCTGATCATCGCGGGACTGGCCTATTTCGTATTGTCGCGCACGCAACTGGGCAACTGGATCTACGCCACCGGCGACAACAAGGACAGCGCGCGCGCCAATGGCGTGCCGGTGAATCGGGTCAAGACCTGCTTGTTCATGTTTACCGCCTTTTGCGCGACCATATTCGCCGCCTGCCAGGTGTTCGATACGAACACCGCCGATGCGGCCAAGGGCAACCTGATGGAGCTGAACGCCATTGCCATCGCGGTTGTGGGCGGCACATTGATGACCGGCGGCTTTGGCTCTGTGATCGGGGTGGCCTTTGGTGCGGTGACCTTTGGCCTAGTGGCCAACGCAGTGTTCTACATCCCATGGCTCGACGGGTCGTTCTACCGTGTCTTCGTGGGTGTCGTCCTGCTGGCCGCCGTCTTTGCCAATGAGCGCATTCGCAAACGCATTACGGGGGGTATCTGATATGACAGAACCATATCTGCGCGTTGAAAATGTCGTCAAGAAATTCGGCCCCTTCATCGCACTCAACGGCGTCAACCTTGAGGTCTATCCGGGTGAGGTTCATGCGTTGTTGGGCGACAACGGGGCCGGGAAATCAACCCTGATCAAGACACTGGCAGGCGTTCACCGCCCCACTTCGGGGCAGTTGTACATCGAGGGCAAGCCGGTCGATTTCCGCAACCCGCGCGATGCCTCGGACGCTGGGATCGGCACAGTTTATCAGGATCTCGCCGTCAACCAGTTGATGAGCGTCACGCGCAACTTCTTCATGGGGCGCGAACTCAAAGGGCCGCTTGGCACCATGAAAATGGATGTCATGGACAAGATCGCCCATGACGAGATGCTCAAGATCGGCATCGACTTTTCCGACCCGACACAGGCGGTGGGCACCATGTCGGGCGGTCAACGCCAGACGCTGGCCATTGCGCGCGCCATCTATTTCGGTGCCAAGGTGCTGATCCTGGATGAGCCGACCTCGGCACTGGGGCAAAAGCAGCAGATGGAAGTGCTCAAGACAATCAAACGCGTGCGCAAGCGTGGCGACATTGCCATCATCTTCATCACCCACAACGAAATCCACTCGCAGCTGGTGGCCGACCGCTACACCTTTCTCGCGTTGGGGCAGGTGATCGGCGCGGGCAAGGCGGGGGAACTCAGCCACGACGAAATCCGCCGCCTGATGGCCGGCGGGGCCGAGATGAAAGACCTAGAGGGAGAACTGGCGGCAATCTGACCCCGGCCCGCGATCTTGCAGGCCCGCCCCTGTAATCGGGGCGGGCGCTACATGTCGCAGTGGCCGTGCATTTGCCTTGAGACAAATGCCCGTCTAGGCTGAACGCATCGCCCACCCAACGCCCTGGACCGACTCTCATGACGTCGCTCATCCTGCTTGGACATGACCTCTGGACCGCCGAAGGCCCCCCAGTCCGCGGCGCGGGCGGCTTTGATTTCCCCACGCGCATGTGCCTTGCCCGGCTGACCGATGGTAGCCTCTGGGTGCATTCCCCCATCGCTCTCGCTGCGCGCCTAAAGGCCGAAATCGACGAGTTGGGCCCAATCCGGCACCTTGTCGCACCCAATGATCTGCACCACAGGTTCCTGGCCGACTGGGCCGCCGCCTTTCCGGCGGCCATCGTCCACGCCGCCCCCGGCGTGGCGCAGAAAAGCCCCGGCGTCGTGGTCGATGACGTTCTGACACCAGAGCCGCCCGCGATCTGGGCAGATCTGTTCCAGCAGGTGATCTTTGGCGGCAACATGATCACGACAGAGGTTGTGTTCTTTCATAACCCCAGCAGCACGCTGATCTTCACCGACCTGCTGCAACAAATGCCCTCAGGGTGGTACAAGGGCTGGCGCGCCTTGGTGGCCCGCGCCGATCTGATGACCGGAGAGCTGCCCTCGGTCCCCCGCAAGTTCCGCATCGCCTTTCGCAATCGCCGTGCTCTGCGCGCCGGGATCGCCAAACTGCGTCGCCTGCCAGTGCAGCAGATCGTCATGGCGCATGGCCCGGTTGTCGAACGCAACGCCGCAAAGGTGCTCGATCATGCTTTTGCGTGGGCGCGCTGACCGGGGCACCGCACGGTGCTGTTACATTTCATCAAGGGTCCACCGGTAAACCCAGCGCCGGTACCACTGAAAACCGGATCATCCCCCCGTTCGGGGGCCCTTTGATCTGCGCAGACCACGGGGGCGACGCCCCTTCGGGCCGGGTTTGACACCCCGGATTGACGATCCGTCCGGCGGCCGCCGTTTTCAGCCTTTCCAGACACGCCAGCATTCCCGCCCGGTCACGCACCGCTGGCGGGCAAAGCGGCTGACTTGTCGCTTCTTCTTTGTCCAAATACTCCCGGGGTGAGGCCGTAGGCCGAGGGGGCAGCGCCCCCTGCCCCGCCCACACCTACAGACCGACCGCCACAAAGGCGCGGGCCAGCTTGTCCACCAGTTCCTGCGCCTGATCCTCGCTCAGGATAAAAGGCGGTGCCAGCAGCACATGCGCGCCGTCCTTGCCGTCGATAGTGCCGCCTCCGGGGTAGCAGATCAGCCCGTCGGCAAAGGCCGCCGCCTTGATCTGCGCATGGATCTTACGGTCCGCATCAATCGGGGCCTTGGTGTCCCGGTCCTGCACCAGTTCCAGCCCCAGAAACAGTCCACGCCCACGGATGTCACCGACATGCGGGTGCTGGCCAAAGCGGTCCTCCAGCATTCCGCGCAGCACCGCACCCATAGGGGCAACGCGCCCCACCAGATCATCGCCCACCAGCCGGTCCAGCACCGCGCCAGCGGCGGCACAGGCGACCGGGTGGCCGACATAGGTGTGGCCATGCTGGAAAAAGCCGCTGCCACCGGCGATCACCTCATGCATCGCCTCGGTACACAGCATCGCGCCGATCGGCTGATAGCCCGCCCCCAACCCTTTGGCGACGCACAGGATATCCGGCGCAACCCCGTCTTGCTCGCAAGCAAACAAAGTGCCCGTCCGACCCATGCCGCACATCACCTCATCAAGGATCATCAAGATGCCGCACCGGTCACAGATCTCTCGGATGCGCCGGAAATAACCCGCAACCGGCGGCACCGCCCCCAGTGTCGCGCCAACCACCGGCTCTGCCACAAAAGCCATGATTTTCTCCGGCCCAACGCGAGTGATTTCCGCCTCGATCTCGGCGATCAGCCGATCACAATACGCGGCCTCACTCTCGCCGTCCTGCTGTCCGCGATAGGCATAGCATGGCGCGACGTGGCTGACCTCCATCAACAACGGCGCAAATGGCGCGCGTCGCCATGCGTTGCCGCCGGTCGCCAGCGCGCCCAGCGTGTTGCCATGATAGCTTTGCCGCCGCGCGATGATGCGGGCGCGGCCTGTGTCGCCGCGTTCCAGATGGTACTGACGCGCCAGTTTCAGCGCCGCCTCCATCGCCTCGGACCCGCCAGAGACCAGATAGGCCCGGTTCAGCGCGCCCGGGGCCAGATCGGTCAGCCGCGCCGCCAACGTCTCTGCCGGCTCAGACGTAAAAAACCCGGTGTGGGCAAAGGCGATCTCGCCCAGCTGGCGCTGAATGGCCTGGGTCACATGCGCGTCGCCATGCCCCAGACAGGACACCGCCGCCCCGCCCGACCCGTCCAGATAGGCCTTGCCTGTGGTGTCGTACAGATAGGCGCCCTCGCCCCGGGCGACCGTGGGCGGAATATGGGTGCTGCTGCGGTGAAAGACATGTGTCATGCGCCGGGTGTCCTTGTCGGCTGAGGGTCCGGATGAATGGCGACCTGCTCCGGCAACGCCGCCCGGAACAGGGCGATGGAGTTCGCCACCCTGATCCGCACCGATTTGGCGCGGGCCTTGCGGATGTTTTCATAGGCGGTCAGGGACAATCCGGCATGGCCGGATTTGACCCGTCTCGCGCCGTTGGGGACAGCCGTGATGATGGGGGACAAGGGCAAGGAATGCGGTTTGAACGCCATGGCGCTGCTGCTTCTCTCGACACACCGCTGACCTTGCGGCAACCCATACTGAAACACATGTTTCCCATATTGACAACAAATAAAACACATGAAACACCTTGAAACACTTGGATTTTCTAGGGGGGACAATGTCGGTCGAGCGTCTGGAGACACGCATTGCCCGCCGCTATGGCAGTCTCAGCCAAAAGTTGCAGGTGGCAGCCGATTACGTCATCGCCCACCCGGTTGAGGTGGCGACGCGGTCCTTGCGGTCCATCTCGTCCGCCAGCGGTGTCTCACCTGCGACCTTTTCCCGGCTCGCCCGTGCGCTGGAGTTCGACAGCTACGAAGCCCTGCGCGAGATGTCGCGTCAGGTGGTCGGCGCGCAGATCGTGACCTTTGCCGAGAAAGCCGCCCAGTTGCGCGCGCCCGCCGAGGGCGAGGCCGCCATGCTGGACCGACAAGTGGGCGCTTGCATGGCCAATCTTGCATCCCTGACGCAGGAAATCGACCGCACCCAGCTGCAAGAGGCGGTGGACCGGCTGGCCCAGGCGCGCCGGGTTCTGGTCTTTGGGGCATTTGCCTCACACGGAGTGGCCGAACATCTGGCCTATCTGACCAACTATATTCAGTCCGACTGGACGGTGATATCGCGCGCGGGAACCCCGCTGGCCGCCAGTCTGGAGACCCTGACCCCGCAGGACGTCCTGCTAGTGATCACAAAGACGCCCTACGCGCGCCGGGCGGTTCTTGCGACCCGCATGGCGCGTGAACAGGGCGCGACAACCCTTGTTCTGACCGACAGCCACGCCAGCCCGGCGTTGATGCATGCCGATATCGGCTTTCGCGTGCCGTCGGACAGCCCGCAGTTCTTTTCATCTTATGTGGCGACTCTGGCGTTTTTGGAAACTTTGGTTGCGATGCTCGTCGCACAATCCCAAGATAACGTCAGCGAAAAGATTCGCCTGGTAGAGGAAAGAAACGAACGCTTGGGAGATTTCTGGGCGGACTAAACCCTCGATCAATAGACCAACAGGAGAGTAAGTATGTATATCAAAGGAAAAATTGCAGCCATGGCGGCAGTTGGCGTGGCACTCAGCGCACCGATGGCTTCGGCTCAGGAATTTATCTCGATCGGCACCGGCGGCGTGACCGGCGTGTACTATCCCACCGGCGGAGCGATCTGCCGTCTGGTGAACAAGTCGCGCAAAGAGCACGGCATTCGCTGCGCCGTGGAATCGACCGGCGGTTCCGTCTACAACATCAACACCATCAAGGCGGGTGAGTTGGAATTCGGCGTCGCCCAATCCGACTGGCAGTACCACGCCTACAACGGCACCTCGACCTTCTCCGACAACCCGTTCCCGGAAATCCGCGCGGTGTTCTCTGTCCACCCCGAACCGTTCACTCTGATCGTGCGCGCGGATAGCGGCATCGAAAACTTTGAGGGCCTTGAAGGCAAGCGCGTGAACATCGGCAACGCAGGCTCCGGCCAGCGCGCCACGATGGAAGTGGTCATGGACGCCTTTGGCTTTACCATGGACAGCTTTGCTCTGGCGACCGAGTACAAAGGCTCGGAGATGGCCAAGCAGCTGTGTGACGGCAACATCGACGCGATGATCTACACCATCGGTCACCCCGCCGCCGCCATCAAAGAGGCCGCGACCACATGTGACGTCAAACTGGTCGACGTTGTGGGTGAGCCCATCGACAAGCTGGTTGGCGACAACCCCTACTACCGCGTCGCAACCATCCCCGCCGGCATGTACACCGGCACCGACGTGGACGTGACCACGTTCGGCGTGGGCGCGACCTTTGTCACCTCGGCCGACGTGTCCGAAGACGTGGTTTATGTCGTGGCCAAGTCCGTGATGGAAAACATCGAAGACTTCCGCCAGCTGCACCCGGCCTTCGAGAACCTCGACCCGGCGCAGATGGTCAAGGACGGCCTGTCGGCCCCGCTGCATGACGGTGCGGCCAAGGCCTACAAAGAACTGGGCCTGATTGAATAACGACGGCCAGATCTGCGGCGGCGGGAATTCCCGCCGCCGCATTTCCTTTGGGCTGTCAAATTTCTTCGAAGATATTTGGAGACGCAGGATCTGCGGCTTTTAGCGCCCGGCGGCACCGTTCTGACCGATAAACAGGCAGATCGCCCGGCCGACCGAGCGCCGACAAATGCCTTCGAAGACATTTGCAAGGCTTTGGCACAGCCTTGCCCAAGAACAACAAAACAGGGGGACACCATGGCCGAGACAAAGGCACAGGACCGCAGCGCCGACGACATGGTCGCAGAGGCCGATACAGGCGCGCGCAATCCGTCGGCCGCATGGCAGGCAAAACTGATCATCGGCACCTGTATCGTCTGGTCGCTATTCCAGCTTTACATCGCCTCCAAGGTGCCCAGCATTCTGGCCACCTCCACCGGCATCAGTTTCTTTGCCAATGTCGTGGCGCAATCGCGCTATGTGCACTTGGCCTTTGCAATCATGCTGGCGACGCTGGCTTTTCCGCTGTCCAAATCCGCCCCTCGCGACCGCATCCCCGCCTACGACTGGGCGCTATTGGTGCTTGGTGTGGCGGCCTGTCTGTACCTTGTGGTCTTCCGCTTTCAGATCGCCGACAGGCCCGGCCTGTGGAGCACCTCTGACGTCGCCATGTCCGCCATCGGCATGTCTGTCCTGATGGTGTCGGTCTATCGTTCATTGGGCTTGCCGCTGGTGATCATCGCCTCCTGTTTTATCCTGTTTGCCTTCTTCGGGGGCTATTCCGAATGGGCGCGCAACATCACCAACTACGGCGGTGCCTCACTGACCAAGGCGCTGGGTCACTACTGGATGCAGACAGAAGGCGTGTTTGGCGTCGCCCTTGGCGTCTCTGCCGACATGATCTTTCTGTTTGTGCTGTTCGGCGCGCTGCTGGACCGCGCGGGAGGTGGCAACTGGTTCATCAAAGTCGCCATCGCCCTCTTGGGCGCGCTGCGTGGCGGCCCGGCCAAGGCGTCGGTGCTGTCCTCCATGCTGACTGGCATGATTTCGGGCTCTTCCATCGCTAACACGGTGACCACCGGCACTTTCACCATCCCGCTCATGAAACGCATCGGCTTTCCGGCGGAAAAGGCCGGCGCGGTTGAGGTGGCATCATCCACCAACGGCCAGCTGACCCCGCCCGTCATGGGCGCCGCGGCCTTCCTGATGGTGGAATATGTCAACATTCCCTACATCGATGTGGTCAAACACGCCTTCCTTCCGGCGGTAATTTCCTACATCGCCCTGCTGTATATCGTGCACCTTGAATCGCTGAAAATGGGCCTGAAGGGTCTGGAAAAGCCGGGCCGCCGCATCGGCGTGCTGATGATCCTGATCCTGTTCCTGTCGGGCTTCATCTTCCTTGGCATCTGTGCCTTCCTGATGGTTGGCCTGCGCGGCATCCTTGACCCGATCATGGGCGACTCGATCTATGCCGCCGTGGCGCTGATTGCGGTGCTCTATGTGGCACTGGTGTCGCTGTCCGCTCGCTATCCCGACATCGAAGAAGACAAAGACACCGATGGCGCGCCCACCGCGCCGCGCCTGACCCCCACCCTGCTCGGCGGGCTCTACTTCTCGATCCCGATCTTCATTCTGGTGTGGAACCTGATGGTGCGCACCGAACACCTTGACCGCCTGTCGCCTGCGCTGTCGGCCTTCTGGGCCACGATCTTCATGATCATCATCGCGCTGACGCACCGCCCGCTCAAGGCGTTCTTTCGCGGCGAAGGCCACGCGGCAGAGCTGGTCGCGGGCTGGCGTGATTTCGTCAATGGGCTGATCCTTGGCGCGCGCAACATGATCGGCATTGGGGTCGCCACCGGTGCCGCAGGCATCATCGTCGGCACCATCTCTCTCACCGGTGCGCATCAGGTCATTGGCCAAGTGATTGAGGTGATCTCTGGCGGGAACCTGATGGTGCTGCTGTTCCTTGTGGCGGTGCTGTCGCTGATCCTTGGCATGGGCCTGCCCACAACCGCCAACTACATCGTTGTCAGTTCCTTGATGGCGCCGGTCATTGTCAGCGTCGGCGCACAATCGGGCCTGATCGTTCCGCTGATCGCGGTGCACATGTTTGTCTTCTACTTCGGGATCCTCGCGGATGACACGCCACCTGTGGGCCTAGCAGCCTATGCGGCGGCGGCGATCAGCCGGGGCGATCCGATCAAGACCGGTATACAGGGCTTTGCCTATGACATCCGCACGGCACTGCTGCCCTTCCTGTTCATCTTCAACACGGACCTGCTGCTGATTGATGTCGGGCTGTTCAAAGCGATCTTCGTCTTCTTCATATCACTTACCGCGATGCTGCTCTTTGCCGCTGCGACGCAGGGGTATTTCATTGCCAAGTCGAAGATGTGGGAAACCGGCGTGCTGTTGCTGATTGCCTTCATGCTGTTCCGACCGGGCTATTTCCTGGATCAGGTGACAGAGAAATACGTCACCGCCGAAGGGCCCGCCGCCCTGACACTGATCGAGGAAACGGCAGAAGGCAAAGACGTGCGGATCACGGTCGAGGGGCCGGACTTCGACACCGCCAAGGTGCGCCCGGTTACCGTTCTGGTGCCTGCCGCCGGTGCGTCGACCCTGTCTGATCAAAGCCTGTCGGTGTTCGAGGAGGACGGAAAACTGCTGCTGGACGAACCCTTTGGCGGACCGGAGTTGATCCAGCCGTTGGGTGGGACAGAGTACGATTACTATGGCGACAGCCCGGTGATCATCACCCGGGTCGAGGTAGAGGCAGATCGAATTCCCAAAGAGATCTTCTTTATCCCGGCGCTGCTGTTGCTGGCAGGCATCGTGCTGATCCAGCGCCGCCGCGCCACCCAAGCCCCGTTCTGACCCAACCCAAGGAGAGACAAGATGTATAGCAAGATCCTTCTGGCGGTTGACCTGAACGACGAAACGGGCGCCGCCAAGCTCGCCCAATACGGCACTGGCTTGGCACGGATGTGCCAGGCAGAGGTCCATGTCATCAGCGTGGTGCCCAACATGGGCTTTGCGCTGGTTGGTTCCGCCTTCAGCGGTGATTTCGCCGGATCCGTACTAGAGGAAACGCGGGTCGCCCTGCACAAATGGGTGGACACGGTACTGGGGATGGAGGCCCATCTGCACATCGAACAGGGCACGGTCTATGACAAGATCATCCGCACCGCGGATGCAATCAAGGCCGACGCAATTGTCGTCGGCGCGCACCGTCCGGAACTGCGCGATTACCTTGTCGGGCCAAATGCCGCCCGTGTGGTCCGCCATGCGAACCAATCGGTGCTGGTGGTGCGCTGACAGGCGCAGCCCCTGCCCCTGATGACGGCTCCCCGGTACCGTCATTGATACCCAAACAAACCAACGGCCGGCGCCTCGCAAGAGCGCCGGCCGTAGTCCGTTTAGACTGCCATCAATCCAAAGAGCCAGCGACATCGCGGCTGCCACACCGACCGCAAACGCACCTGTGGCCGGGGACGGTGGGCGGGGCGACGTCGCAGCCACAGGCTGCGTCGAGCGCCGTTCCCCGTCCCCAATTCACCAATTCCGCTCAGTAATCGCGCTCAAAAAACACGCCGATGCCGCTGGTTCCGTCGGACCCCAGCCGCCCGCGTACGGTCACGTTGGGGTTCACCGTCAGGTTCAGGTTGATCTCGCTCTTGCCCTTGGCGTCCACCGTCACGTCGCTGTACAGGTTTTCACCCAGATAGGCCCCCGCGCGGGCCTCGATCGTGCCGTCGTCGGCGGTGCCAATGTCCAGATCTGACACCCCCAACCCGCTGCGCAGCGATTCCGTCAGGCCCAGCCCGCCGCTCCCCGACAGAGTGCGTACCGCCGAGGCCAGTTGCACCGCCTGCAGAGCCGACAATTCTGTCACCGAGCGGCCAAACAGGAAAAACGACAGCGCCTCATCCTGCGGCAGATCCGGCACAGAGCCCACCACCAGTTCCGGCGAGGATGCAGGCCCCTCGATGGTGATGGTGATGTCTGTATCCTCTACCCGCGTGGTGGCGACAAAGCGCACCACAGGGTCAAAACTGCCGCGCAACGCAACAGAGCCTTCGGTCAGATCCAACCGACGGCCCAGCAGGTCCAGACGGCCCCGGATCAAATCAAACTGCCCCACCGGCACGATGTCCGACGTTGTGCCGCGCAGGCGCAGCGTTCCGCCCAGTTCCGCATCCAGTCCGCGACCGCGCACAAAGATCCGGTTGGTCGCCCGCACGGTCAGATCCAAAGGATAACTGACCGCTGGCCCGGTTGCCGCATCGGCGGCCCCGTCCATCCTGGCAAAGCGCAGGGTCAGCGCCACGTCTTGCGGCATACCCTGATGCTTCAGCCCGTCCAGCGCCGCATAGCTGGCACCGATGTTGGGTATCCGCGCCTCGACCGTTCCCAGATCCACAACGCCGCCGATCCGCGCGCCCCCGGTCAGCGGGCCGTCGATGCGCACCTCTCCGTTGGCCGTCGTCTCGAACAGATCGGGCTGGCGCACCACCGCGTCGCGCAGGCGCAACACCAGCGCCGCATTGAACGGGGCTGCCAGCGTCACGGGCCCCTCCAGGGCGACTCGCCCGCCGCTGTCCAAGGCCCCGGAGAACCCCAGTTCGGCCCGCCCCCCTGACAGGCGCACCTGCCCAGTCAGATCGTTAAGGATGATATTCTGCGCTGGCGCAGCAAAGCGCGCATTCTCGGTCGAAATCACGCCTGACAGGGCCGACAACTGCGGCGGTCCGTTCAGACCCAGATCGAAACTGGCGATGCCGTTTACGACCTGTGGGGCCAGCCGCCCATTGGCCAGCGCCAGCGGCGCAGAGCCGTTCAGGTTCAGGTCGAACCGGCTGAAATCTTCTGCCGCCGTACCGTTCACCCGCGCGCCGATGCCCCCCGGACCGGACCCGTCCAGCGACAATTGCCAGGGGCCACCATCACGCCGTGCGCTGCCGGTGACCTGTGCGGACCCCGGCAGGTCTGGCACCAAGGCGCCTAGGTTGGCCAAGGCAATCACAAGGTTCAAATCCGCCGCCGCCCCGGGTCCGTAGCTGCCGGTCACGCGCCCGTCGATGCCGCTGGCGTCCAGCATGGCCTCACTGATGCTGTAGGCACCATTGGTCTGCCGTGCGACAGTCAGGTCCAGCCGCGTATTGCCCGCCAGCAACGGGTCCACGGTGGCGATCCCAACGCCCAGCCCCTGCCCGCGCACCACCGCCGACAGGTCCAGCGGGCCATTCAGCACTCCGCCCGCGGCTTGCACCTCGATCTGGGCGGCGCCGCGCAGGGCCATCCCGGACAACCGTGTCAAAGGCGCCAGCGATGCCATATCCGCCGTCAATCGGCCGTCCACCGCAGGCCCCTGCAGGCCGCCGGGCGTGACCGTACCAACAAAGCGCGCGTCAATCACCCCGTCCAGCGTCAGTGGGTCGATGGTGATCGGCCCACCGCTGGTGCGCGCCGCCTTGACGCTCACCGCAGTGCGACCCGCCAACAATGGATCGATGTCCGGCAGGCCAAGGCGCAGGTCCGTCGTGCGCCCCTCTGCGCTGACGGTAAAGGCGCTGCCATCCAGACGGCCCTCACCGTTGAGAGTCAGATCCGCAGAGCCGTTCAGCGACTGCCCGGCGAGGTCAGAAAAGGCCGACAGACGTGAGATCGCCGCCTCTAGCCGTCCGGACAGTTTTGGCACCTCGGGCCCAAGATCGACGGTGCCCGCATAGATCAGACGCCCCGCATTCGCCAGCGCACCATCCGCCTCCAGCGTCCACAGATCACCGTTTTGATCGGCGCTGAGGTCCAGCGTAGTCGGGCCGGACAATTCCGGCAGGACCAACGCAGTTTCACGAATGCGCGCGTCAGCCCGCAGGCTGCTGGCGCCGGTGGCCAGCGTGCCGCTGCCCTCGATCCGGGCCTCTGGCGTGATCAGTAACAGCCGATCGGCGCGCAGTCCCGTCTCGTCGCGGACGACGGCCAGTTGCAGGCTGCCAACCCCGGCAATCAGCGGATCGACCTGCGCGATGCCGGTGCCCAACCCCTGCGTGGTGCCATCAATGTTGAGGTCGAAACCGCCTGTGACCGGCAGGACCGCGCCGGTGATTGCCACTTCGGCCGCGCCGCGCAGCGCGATGCCGGACAGCGCGGCAAACCGCGACAGATCCTCGGCCGCCAGACGAATGTCCGGGGTCACGCGCGGGTTCAGGGTTTCGGCCTCTCCCACGGTGACAGAGCCGGTCAGACCATAGTCCGCCCCAGACAGGTCCAGCCCGCTCAGCACCAGTGGTGCGCCGGGTTGCCAGTCAAAATCGAAATTGCCGCGCAGGGCCGTGCCAATCGCCTCGGCCAATGCCTGTTCCGCCGGGGCCAGACCACCGGCGGCCAGACGAAGCCCGCCAGTCACACGGGACGCGGCGCGGTCAATCTCACCTGTGCCGCTCAGCACCAGTCTGTCGGCGCGCCCGGCATCAGCCGTGACCCCGGTGGCATCAAGGCTCAACTGCCAGCCATTGCCCGCGTCGGCGTCAAAGCTGCCCTCCAGCGTCGAGCCCGCGATATAGACCTTTTGCCCCGGCAGCGGCAGCAACACCACTTCGCCATCGGGTGGCACGATCTGTCCCGACAATGCCAACCTCTGCGGCCAGCCATCGCCCGCGATGGCGGCAGAGCCGGTCAGGCGTAGCGCATCGGCCCGCAGGCTCAACTGTTCCAGTGCGACGGCCCCATCGGCCTGACGTGTCGCATCGGCCCGCAGGCGGATGTCATCACCCAGAAACTCTCGGTAGGCCGGGGCAAGCATCGGGGCAAGGTCGCCGCCAATATCCAGTGAAACCTGCTGTGTGTCCGCATCGCCATTGGCGCGCAGCACGATGTCGCCTGCCAGCCGTTCCTCGCCATCCGTGGCCAGCACCAGTTCCGCAGCGAAATCATCAATCGGTGCGTCGCCCTTGAGGCTGAGCGCCACCGAAGGCTCATCCGGCAAGCCAAGCATTCTGGCCACCAGCCCGCCCGCCGGTTCCTGAAATTCGGTGTCGATGCGCAGCACCCGGCTGCTGTTGCTATAGGCCCCAGCGAGCCGCAGGTTGCCGCCCGCGTCCAACCTGTCGATCCGCAAGGTGGCGTCACCTTCACCGCCAGACAGCTGCGCGTTGCCCTGCACCCGCAGAACAAGCGCCTCTTTTGCCACCGGCGCGCCCAGCGCAATTTCTTTCAGGTCCAGCTGTGCCAGATTCAGCGAGACCGGCAATTCCGGCAGCTTGAACGCGCTGCGTGCCTCTGGCGAGGGCGGCGCATCCGTGGCCAGCGGCACCGGCAGGCGCGGCATGTCGATCCGGCCGACGGTAATCTCGTCGATCTCGACCGCGCCGCGCACCAGTGCGGTGCGGGTCCAGATCATCGCCACGTCGCTGGCAGTCAGCCAAACGCCGTCCTCATCGGAAATGACGATCCGGTCGATGGTGGCGCGTGAACTCAGCGCCCCGGCGAACCCCTCGATCCGCACCTCACGGCCTGCGTCGGACAGCGCGTCCTCCAGCAGACCCTGAATATAGCCACGATCATCGCTTTGCGCGACCAGAGCCACCGGCCACAGGACCAGCACCAAGAGAACTCGAAAAAAACGCATCAGAATGCCTGCCCGATCCCGATATAAATCTGAACGCCTTCGCCTGTGTCGCCCGCCACCGGCCCGGCCACGTCAAAGCGGATTGGCCCAACGGGAGTGGCATAGCGAATGCCTAGACCCGCGCCCGCATGCCAGTCTCCGCTGCCATCCGGAAAGCTCTCTGCGCCGACATAGCCCGCGTCGGCAAAGCCCACGACGCCGATGCTGTCGGTCACATCCACGCGCACCTCTGTCGAGATCCCCGCAAAGCTGCGACCGCCCAGCCGGGTGCCAGAGTAATCCACATCCAGCGACTGGTAAGGCTGGCCGCGAACGGTGCCGCCCCCGCCGGAATAGAGCAAATAATCAGGCGGCGCGTCAGCCGCGCTTGGCCCAAACATGCCCGCCAGTTGCAACCGGCCTGCCAGCACCACGGACTCTTCGCTGCCAAAGGCGCGGTAGCCGCGAATATCAAAGGCGTAGCGCCCACCGTTTTCGCCCGTATTGACGATGGCAAACGGTTCCAGCTCTGCGCGCAGATACAGCCCTTCTGTCGGGTCCAGTTTGTCGTCGCGGCGGTCGATGGTCACGGCAGTCGGCAGTGACAGGACCGTCAGCAACCGCGTCGGATCGCCCGGCAGATACAGGTCGGTGATATTCGAGCGGCTGTAGGAGATGCCCACTTCTCCGGTCACCTGCTTGGAAAACGCGCGTGTCACCCCTAGGCCGAAGGTAAAGTTTCGGTCGATGTAGTCATCTTCATCGTCGTAGCTGAGGCCAGTGGTGGCAAAGAACATCGTATTCGGGCCGTAGACGGCCGGCTTCTCAAAACGCGCGGTGACGTCATAATCGGGTTTCATGCCCGAGCCGCCGAGTTGCGCGGCCTCCCCTTCGACCCGAAGCCGTTCGGCCCCGCCAAACAGGTTCCGGTGCAGCCAAAAGGCCGACAGCATTGCCCCCTCGGACGACGACAGTTCCGCGCCAAAGCCAAAACGACGCGGCTTGCGGTCGGTCACTTCGATCAATAGGTCCAGCGTGTCGTCCGGTCCGCCCTCATCGGCCTCTGTCACAGTCACGGACCGAAAGGTGCCGGTAGCCCGCAGACGTTGCGCGGCATCCTCAACCGCGACGGGATCAAAGGTTTCGCCACGCGGAACACCGGCGATCTGGCGAATACGCGCCTCACGCACAGCGCTGTCTGACGTGATCAGAACCTCGCCAAAGCGGAATTGACGCCCCTTGGCCACAGCCAATGCCACGTCCAGCTTGGCAGCCGCGTGTCTGGCAGTGATGCTTTGGTCGGCAATTTCGGCCTTGGCGTAACCCGCGGCACGCCACCCCTCTATCGCGGCCTGCGCGGTGTCGCGGACCACTGTGGCCTGAGCGGGTGCGCCAGCGACGAACCCTTCGGGCAATGGTACGCGCTTATTTGTCGGCGCGACCTGCGTTTTTCCAAAGGTGAACAACTCCCCCGGTTCGACCCGCACCCGCACCTTGTCGATCCGTTTGGGTACGGAGAAAGGCGGGATGGTTGCGGCCTCTTGCCCGTCCAGCGTGATACGCACCACTGCCGAATAGTAGCCCTGCGCATATAGCGCCTCGACAAGGCGCGCATAGTCGCCTTGCGCGGCGGCCAGAACGTCTTGCGGGGCCTTGTCCTCATCCTGCTCCAGCTGCGCCAGAATCGACGCACTGCGCAGGCTGCGCGTCAGCGTGTCCTCATCCGGGCCCGCGACGCTGAACGTCAGGCTGTCAAAACTTTGCGCCGGGAACGGCAGCGCCAGACAAAGGCCGGTCAACGCGGCAAAAACTGTGCCGCGCAGCAGCGCCCGCCCGCGCAGATCGACGTGCGCGGTGCCGCGACGCCGGTCGGCGCGCAATGGTATATCTAGCCCTATTTTCATGCTTCCACCCTATAAGATGTTACGCGGGCGCAAAGAAGCAAATTGCAAAGGTGAGTCACAATTACGCGGGTTTCGGCGGGGACTTGCCATGCAGGCCGTCCCGCCCTGTATTTGACCAGTCAGACAGGCGCGCCGGGATCACGTCTCACGGCTGCGGGCGTAGCGTTTGAACTCGTCGACCTCTGCAACAGAGGGGTGAACGCCGGTAAAACAGTACAGGTAGCCCTCGACCCGGGACAGGCGGTCCTCGACCGTTTCGGCCAGCTCCAGCGCGTAATAGCCGATCTGCTGGTAATACAGCACCCGCGAACGAATGTCGGCCTCTGCCGGGTCATAGCCGTGACGAATAAACATGCCCGCGATGGCCTGCTGGCGCGCCGCGTCGGACCGGTCGATCACACTACGCACGGCTGGATCACGCCGCGCCCATTCGCGCACCGCAAAGTCCAGTTGGTGATTGAACCCATCGGGATCGACCACGCAGCGAAAGAAGTTATTGACTGCGGCGGTGATCGTTGGAGCGGGCATGTTTGCGTGACGGATCATGACGCCGGTGTTGCTGCGCTCCCATTCCGCCAGCAGTTGATCCAGCAGGTCCTGGCGGCTCTGGAAATACCAGTAGAAGGATGAGCGCGACACGCCAAGACGCGCGCCGATGGTCTGCACTTTGACCGACTGCACGCCGTCCGAAATCAGAAGATCCCTAGCCGCGCCAAGCCAGTCGGCGCGCGTGACCTTGATATTGCCGGGGAGGTCGTCTTCCGCCATCAGTCGGCGGGCGGCGCGCCGCCCTCACCCGTGCGTTTGGCAATAAAAGCGTCGAGACCGTCCAGACGGTCGCCGGTGGCATTGGCGGGCGCGCGGTGGTCTGACAGGATCTTTTGCCAGAGGTCACGCGCCCGGTCGTTGGCGTCGCGCGCGCCGCGTTCCGTCCAAGTGCCAAAGTTGGTCCAATCCGCCACCAAGGGTTCGTAAAAGGCGGTGGCATAGCGGTCCATCGTATGCGCGCAGCCAAAGAAATGCCCGCCCGGCTGTACCTCTGCCAGTGCGTCAAAGCCGATGTCGGCGTCCTCGGCCGGGGTGGCGGCACAGAGTTCCGCCATGACCTGTACCATCTCCATGTCGGTGATCAGCTTTTCATAGCTGACCGTCAGACCGCCCTCGATCCAGCCCGCCGCATGGATGATGATACTTGCCCCCGACAACAACGCGCCCCAAGCGCTGATCTCTGTCTCATGCGCGGCTTGAGCGTCGTTGGTGTTGGCGGCGCATCCGGCGGCGTTGCGCCACGGCAGGCCGATCAGCCGCGCCAGTTGCCCGGCCGCAAGGCTGGCCTTGACCTGTTCCGGCGTGCCAAAGGCGGGCGCGCCGCTTTTCATATCGACGTTAGAGGCAAAGGCCCCGTAGCAGACCGGCGCGCCGGGGTTGGCCAATTGCGTCAGGGTGATCCCGGCCAGCGCCTCTGCATGGCTGAGGGTGATCGCCCCCGCCACCGTGACCGGCGCCATGGCCCCCATCAGGCAAAACGGCGTCACCACCGAAGGCTGCCCATGGCGCGCAAAATCGATCAACCCCTGCGCCATGGGAATGTCGATCTGGCGCGGAGAGTTGGTGTTGATGATCGTGTAACAATGCGGATTTGCGCGGAAATCGTCGTCAGATAGGCCGCGAAACCCGGCGATCATTTCAAACGCGTCCAGCGCCTGTGGGGTCCCGCGTGAGAAGACAAACGGCACCTTGTCCGAGACACTTAGCTGCATCCGGGTAAAGGCGTAGTGCCGCAGGTGGACGGGGATGTCCTGCGGCTCCACCCCCGGTGATAGCATCTGGATGGCGTCGAAATGCTGAACCAGCTTGGTCAGTTCCTCGACGTCGCGCAGGGTGCCGGGGCGGCGACCGCGCAACATGTCGGAACAGTTCGGTGCCCCTGCCCCGGACTGGAACGCAAGGCTGCCCAACTGCATGTCAATATGTCGGTCCGGCGCGCCGCCGTGCAGGGTGAACTGACGCGGGGCGGAGGCCAGCGCCGCAGTAACAATATCGCGCCCGATGTAGACCATCTGGCTGTCCTCATCGACACGCGCGCCCGCTTGCCCAAACAGCCTGCGCGCCTCGGGCAGCAGCACCTTGATGCCCAGTTCCTCCAGCACCTTTAGAGAAGTGTCGTGGATCGCCGCCACGCGGTCCTCGGTAAAGACGGTTTGCGGGGTAAAGGGGTTTTTGAGCTGCCGATAGTTGACGGTGCGTTTGGCGGTGGGCGTATCGCCACCGCGTTTGCGGCGACGACGACCGGTGTTTTCGGTAAGCGTGCTCATGACGACGCGCCCGCCTTTGGGCGCATGGCCTTGCCCGCCGGGTCATAGGGTGAGGGCGCGATCACACGGGCCGGGCATTCAACGCCGACGACGTGCACGGACAGGTTTGTGCCCTCTGCCGCCGAGTCGGCACTGACCATGGCCAAGGCGTAGGATTTGCCCATGGTATGGCCGTATCCGCCCGAGGTCACAAAGCCGACCTTTTCGCCATCCATCCAGACAGGCTCATACCCGCTGGCGTCGGCGTCTATGCTGTCCACCTCCAACGTCACGATCCGGCGTTTGGCCCCGGTGTCGCGTTCCGCCAGAGCCGCCTCTTTGCCGATGAAATCAGGTTTGTCCCAGTCGATCCAGCGGTCCATGCCGGTCTCACCGGGCGTATACCCTTGGGTGAATTCCGCCGACCAGATGCCGAAGGATTTCTCCAGCCGCAGCGACAGCATGGCGTTGAACCCGTATTCGCGGATGTCCTGATCCGCCCCAACCTCAAGAAGCAACTCGCGCAGCTTGATATGGTCGCCGTAGCGGACGTTGATCTCGTACCCCAGTTCACCAGCGACAGACATGCGCGCGACGCGCGCCCGGAACAGGCCCACATCCAGCGCCGCGCAGCCCATGAAGGGCAGATCGGCGGCCCCGGCGCAAACCTGTTCCAGCACCTTCAGCGAGCGCGGCCCGGTCAGGGCAAAGCCGCAGACCTCATCGCCCAGATCGCGCACCGAAACGCCCGCGTCCATGTGATCCTCGAACCAGCGCATGTGCCATGCCCGCAGATAGTAGCTGCCCATGATCCACCATGTCCTGTCGCCCCAGTTGAACACCGTCAGGTCGCCTTTCAGCCGCCCATCCGGCGCTAGCATCGGGGCCAGCCTCGCGCGCCCCGGTGCCGGCAGTTTCGACGCCATGATGCGGTTCAGCCAGTGTTCCGCGTTCGGGCCTGTGACCTCGAACCGCGAAAAGCCGGTGATGTCGATCAGGCCCACCTTGTCGCGCACATGGCGGCATTCCGCGCCCACGATGTCAAAGGCATTGGACCGTTTGAGCGTCGGTGTTTCCTCAAACCCCTTGGGGGCAAAGTACAAAGGCACCTCCAAGTCCCAACTGACGCCCCATTTGCAGCCCGCATCGGACATGGCCGTGTAGGCCGGCGCAGTTTTCAACGGGCGACCGGCGGGCAGTTGTTCGTTCGGGTAGGTCATCACGAAACGGCGCGAATAGAACTGGCCGGTGGTTTCCTGGATGTAGCGTTTGTTCTGCGCAAAATCGCCGTAGCGCGCCACGTCCATCGACCATGCGTCGGCCTCTGGTTCGCCGTGGATCATCCATTCGGCCAGCGTCTTGCCGACACCGCCACCTTGCAGGAACCCCGCCATGACCGCGCAGGCGGACCAGTAACCGCGCTTGCCGCGCACCGGGCCGACCAGCGGGTTGCCATCGGGGGAAAAGGTAAACGCGCCGTTGACCCATGTCTTGATCCCGACATTTTCCAGCGCGGGATAGCGTTCATAGGCGCAGATCAACTCCTTTTCGATGCGGTCGGTCTGTTCCTGAAACAGCTCCATCCCGTAATCCCACGGCGCGCCGTCCATCGCCCAGTGCTCGTGGTCGACCTCATAGATGCCCACCAACAGGCCGTTCTGGTCCTGCCGGGTGTAGGTGAACCCCTCAAGGTCCACGGTCATTGGCACCTCAAAGTCCAGCTTGGCGATTTCGGGCACGGTGTCGGTAATGAAATAATGATGTTTCAGGGGTGAGACCGGCAGTTCTATGCCTGCCATGCGGCCGACCTGTTTGGCCCACAGGCCAGCGGCGTTGACCACATGTTCGCAGGTGATCGTGCCCTTATCCGTCACAACCTTCCAGCCATCGGCGGTCTGTTCCAGCGCTTGCACCTTGGTGTGTTCGTGGACCGTGGCCCCCCGCTTTTTGGCGGCACCTGCGTAGGCGTGCACCGTGCCGGTGGTGTCCAGATAGCCCTCGCGATCGGCCCACATGGCACCAAGGATGCCGTCGGTCGACATGATCGGACAGCGCTTTTGCGCCTCTTCCGGAGTCAGCAACTCGCAATCCTCGATGCCGATAGACTGGAACACCCGGTAGGCCGATTGCAGCCACTCCCAGCGGTCGGGCGTGCCCGCCAGCGTCAGACCGCCGGTCATGTGCAGACCGATGTTCTGGCCGGATTCCTTTTCGATCTCCGGCAGCAGGTCGATGGTATAGGCCTGTAGCGCGGCCATGTTCGGGTCCGCGTTCAGTGCGTGGATGCCGCCCGCCGCGTGCCACGACGACCCGGCGGTCAGGACCGCGCGTTCCAACAGGCAGACATCGCGCCAACCGAGTTTCGCAAGATGATACAGCACAGACGCGCCCACGACGCCCCCGCCAATAACAACCACGCGGTAATGAGTGTTCATGTCCTACCCTCTTTGGCTTCAATGCTTTGAAGTCAGGCTAGGCGGCGGGTCCGGATCGGACTAGACAGAAATGTCCAGAGCATGTTCCAAAGGCGACATGTGGCATGATCTGTTGCCGTTTGGGCAGGGCAATCAGGGGGTGTTGCGCGGCGGGCGGGCCGGTCAGAGCACCTCAACCGAATCGTCTAAAACATCGTCTTCGTCGGGCAGGTCGAGCGTTTCCCATTTCGCGCCGCCCGAGAGCATCAGTTGCTCATACAGCCCGCCGGGACCGAAAGGATCGCTGGCAGGATCGGGGATCGGATCAACTGGCGTGGGATCAATCGGCGTTGGGTCAACGGGGTCTGGTGCCGGTTCAGTTGGGGCCGCAACCTCCCATTTCCCCGCATTTCCGGCGAGGAACTGGAAATACGTTCCATTTGGACCGAAAAGATCGCCGCCCGTCGGTGCGGGCTCTTCAGGCGCTGGCGGATCGGGTTGCGGATCTATGGGTGCGGGGTCAATGGGGTCAGGCTCAACCGGATCGGGATCAACTGGAGTTGGGTCTTCGGGGTCTGGATCGACCGGTTCTGGATCGTCCTCCGGCAAGGGGCCATCGACCCGCTCTCCATCGACGATGCTGTATTGTTCGGTCACATATTCCCGCAACACCCAGTCGGTATAGGGTTCGCGCAGGGCACCGGCATCATCCGTCACAAACGGATCAAAGGCGGCGTAGGTCTCAAACACGCCGGTGACCAGCGCGACCTGATCCGGGGTCAGGTTCTCTTCCTCGGCCCAGCTGATGTAGCCAGTGAAATGCGTGACTGTCACGTCCTCTCCGTAAAGCGGCAGGGCCGCTTCGGCGAGTTCGGTGGTGTGGACGTGGTCGCTGTGTTCGATCTCGCTGGAATCGTCCTGCAACAGAATGTCATCAGGCGTGTGCCGGGTCATGATCGCTCCCAGCACCTGTGTCAGATCGTCAGATGAATAAGTGACCAGCCCGTCCACCGTGGTGATCTGGTCGGCATCGCCCTCCAGCAGGCGTTCGAGACTGCCAAAGCCATAGGTGTCGGTGCCGCCGCCGTCGATCCCGTCCGGCGTGCGCAGGAAATACAGCCGCACTTGCGGATCATCGGCCAGATAACTGCTTTGCACTTCCCACGCGACGCCGCCGACATCCAGCGTCACGGTCTCATCCACCCAATCGGCGGGATCGGCACCGGCCATCTGGGCATAGGCCGCCTTGGCCCCCATTTCTCTCGCTTCCCAATAGGCGGACCCGTCCCCGGCATCGCCGGCAGTGACAAAGACCGTGGTCATCGGGTCGCCGTCTGCGATGGTGTCAGCGATGTGGGGGTTCATGAACAACAGGTCATCGTCGGGGTGCGCGACAATCGCCATGTCGCCGCCTGCCATCGTCGGGCTGATCGGTTCGATTGTCAGGTCGATCACCGTGGCGTCATTGGGCGTCGCCGGGCCGCGCAGATCCGCGACCGGCAGCGCCAGTGGCACCTCGGCGGGCATCTTGGCCAACAGCGTGTCGTCCTTGTACAGCGCCATGACGCCCTCGGCGTCGATCACGGCGGCAAAGCTGGCAGTTTCACCGGAGATCAGCGCATCCTCGGCCACAAGCCGGTACACCGACCCGCCCTGAGACAGTTCAAAGTACAGATCGTCGCCGGAACTGAGTTGGCCAAGGGTCAGGCGCGCGTCCCCCGCTTCGGTGCCCAGCGCGACCAGAGGTTGCGACGGCCCTGCGCCAAGGCTGTCGTATTGCACAGCAATATCGATCCGCAGAGGTCCGGTGAATGTCCCGTTCGGCGCTGACAGCGTCATCGCTCTATTTTCCTATTGGCTTGGCGCAGAAAACACCGCGCTTTTGTCACAAAACAGCTTTAACCGAGATAGGAACAATCTAGCGCCATACGCCTACCGCGGGCAGGGATTCCGGCGCAAACCGGGAAACACTGTGTCAACGGGTTTAAAATTCGTCTGAAACGTCTTGATTTCAATCCGTTGCCCTGAATGGCGCCGCCCACCGTCGGCGGGCAATTCGCGTGATTGTAGCCCGTCCCGGCGTGCAAAAGCACACGAATCAGGGAAAAACCGGGCAAATTCCGCACGCCGCGCGCTTGATGCGGCCCGCAATGTTCCTAAGCTGGCGACACCCCTAAATGGACATTCCCATGTCGTTGAACCTGCGCCCGATTTCGCTGTTGTTGCTGCTGTTCCTCCTGTGTACCGCCCTGCCCCGCAGCGGCGCGGCGCAAGACGGATGGGCTGGCGATTGGCAGACCTATTGGTCCGCCGGTGAGGCTGTTGTCCTTCTGGAACGGCGCGGAGACACGGTGTCCGGCACCTATCAACCGGGGGACGGCCGATTGACCGGCACCATCTCGCCGGACGGCGTGTTGCGCGGAACTTGGCAGGAGATGGCGGAACGCGGGACGTTCACCTTTGTGCTGGCGCACGACGGGCAGAGCTTTGCCGGGCGCTTTGGCACTGGCGACTGGTGGAACGGCCATCGCACCGAACTGGCCGAGCAACACCGCCCCGACTGGTGGAGCGGGGCAACCCCGCGCGCCACCCTGAGCAGCATCCTCGCGGCCGGGAACGACGCGCAGTATCGTGAGCGTGAGGGGCAGATGCGCTGGATCGACCCGCTGCTGACCTATGACGGCCCCGAAAGCGGGTCGTCGGACCGGGATCGACGGCAACGCGCGCTCTGGCATATTCTTGACATCTCGACCTTTCGGCTGTTGGACGCGCCGGAGCCGCCCCCAGCGGCAGAGCCGGGCACCGAACTGCTGTTTGAGATCGGACCGGCGGGCACAAGCGCAACGTACCAGTTGGTGTTTCGGCTGGACGAGACGCAGCTTTGGCATCTGTTGGTGCCACCCGGGCCTGCCTTGCAGGCCGACCTGTCGCGGTTGGTTCAGGCCCGTGGGCACGACACACTGGATGCGCTGGACAAGGCCCGCGCCGGATCGCCGCGCATGGTGATGATGGACTTTCTCCTTGGGGCAAGGGACTGGGACGGCGCGGGCGGCGCGCGGGCCTTGCGCGCACTGGACCTTGATCATGTGCCCCACCAGCTGCGCCGGGCCGAGGGTGCGCTGATGGCCGATTATCTCCGTCGGACAATCGACCGGATTGGCATTGTCTACTGGCAAGAGATCCCCGACGATCCGGCCCGCCCGCAACCCTATGTGTACTACAAGCACCCGTTGGGCAGCCTCACCATCGCCCCTACGCGCATCAAGGACGTGGACGGCGGTCCGGTCTCGAGGCTCTGGCGGTTTTCGCGCAACACGTTGGAGTCCCTGCCCGCGCTGGACAAGGCACTGGAGCGGATGCCACTGGCCCCCGGACAGACGGCATCGCAGCCGCTGTCACGGTATTTCGCCACCCGGCAGGCAGTTCTAGCGCGAGTCGACGGATTGCAGCGCCGCATGTTCGGGCTGGAAATCTGGCAATGGGTCGGGCTGGCGGGTTATCTGCTGGCGATGGCCGGCACACTGTCGTTGGCTTGGCACGCGGCGCGGACGCTGGGAACCGACCGGGGGACCATCGCGTCTTCTGTTGCCCGGATGGCCGGACCGGCGGGGATGTTGGTGGTTGCGCTGCTGTTTCTGGACGCCAGTGAACGGTTGGGACTGACATTGCGGGCCTTTGGCCCTGTGTCGGCGCTGTCGGCGATCCTGCTGATCCTCGCCATAGCGGCACTGGCCTATCGAGCCGTGTCGCTGATCCATGACGCGCTGATGGCGCGCGCCACGCTGACCCGCGCCTATACCGACGAGATTGTCCTGTCGCTCGCGCAGGGTCTGCTGAAACTGCTGATCATCGTGGGGGCGATCATTGCCTGCGCGGATGTGGTGGGGCTGCCCTATGAGGGCGTTTTGACGGGTTTGGGCATCGGTGGCGTCGCAGTGGCCTTTGCGGCGCGTGAGACCGTGTCGAACATCTTGGGCGGCGCGATCCTGTTGTCGGACCGCCCCTTCCGCAAGGGCGACATGATCGAGGCGGCAGGCGTCTTCGCGGTGATAGAGACGGTTGGCCTGCGCTCGACCCGGCTGCGGACGATGGACAACACGCTGATGATCATGCCCAACGCGCAGCTGTCGGATCAGGTGATCGTCAACTGGGACAACCGACAGCGGCGCAAGGTTCAAATGATAATCGGGCTGACCTTTGATACCCCGCGCGACCGGCTGGAAGGCTTTGTCGCGCGGTTGAAGGAGGTATATTGCAACCAGCCCGATGCGGACACCGACGATGTCACCATCGGGATAAAGTCACTAGGACCGCAAAGCGTCGACATCGAACTTTGGGGCCACTTCAAGGTTTTCACTTATGACGCGCAGGTGGCCGCGCAACAGGCGCTGATCCTCGACATCCTGTCGCTGGCCAAGGAGATGAATGTCGACTTTGCCTTTCCCACGCGAATGGTGCATCTGGCGGCGCTGCCACCCACGTCGGAGCAAGATGCCCACGCGTGATGGGCACACGCGCAGCGGTGTCCCCTCCCCTTTCTCATAGCAACAGACGCCGATTGCGCGCCCCTCCGCGCCGCTGTGGGCGCGGCAATGTCAGATCCAGCGCGCGCCCCGGATGGCGCAGCGATGTGTCCAGCAGCCCGCAAAAGACCGCCACCGCCGGATCGGTTCGAACAAAGGGCTGCGCCCGTAACCAAGCGCGCACTGCCTCTGCCTCATAGCTGGCACATCCGGGCAGGCCGCCCAGCCATTGCATGTATCCCATGCAGGCCAATTCAAACGCCCTTTCCGGGGTCTCTACCCGGCATTGCAATT
Organism: Antarctobacter heliothermus; assembly: GCF_002237555.1. Taxonomy (NCBI): domain Bacteria; kingdom Pseudomonadati; phylum Pseudomonadota; class Alphaproteobacteria; order Rhodobacterales; family Roseobacteraceae; genus Antarctobacter; species Antarctobacter heliothermus. The sequence goes on from NZ_CP022540.1 coordinate 4,270,132, forward strand.
GTGTCAGGATTAGTTCGATCGACATCGCGCCCTCCGCGCCAAGGGCGGGAAGCGGTTTGGATCAGCGATGTCAGCGGGCGGTGAAACGCCATGGGGCCTCGCATCTCCGGAGCACCCCGCCCGGGTTGAGTGAAAAACGGACCCGGATGGGCCCGACGATGGCAGGTCTCCTGACTTGCGGGTCAAGGCACAGTCCCGAACCTTCCCGGACCGAGGGTCCAGTGGCGTTTACGGGATGGCTCGCCGCTTACAGTTGCGGGGGCAGTCACGGCATTGGGGCCCTGCCCCGCACCGTATTCCCTATTCGACCGCGCAGAACGCGGTCACCATCGTCGCCAGAGTGGCGCAGCCGAACGGGCCGGTCAAGCCTGCGCCGCGCCGATATGGTCAAGAGTCACGTCGCCGGTTAAGGAGGAATCGTCCCACCCCATGCGCGGGGCCGGTCAACCGACACGTTGCGCCCTGTCTGGGGTACGCACCAAATGCGGAGAATGCCGTATGGCCATATCTGGGTTTCCCTCTGCGCCTTCCCGCAGTTCCTACGATGTCATCATCATCGGCGGGGCGATCATGGGATCGGCGACCGCGTGGTTCCTGACTGAAAACCCGGATTTCGACGGCAGCGTTTTGGTGGTCGAACGCGACCCCAGCTATGCCATGTGCTCAACCGCGCATACCTATTCCTGCATCCGGCAACAGTTTTCCGATCCGCTGAATGTGCGAATCTCGCAATTCACCGCCGAATTCATCAAAGATTTGCCCGACCGGATCGGCGATGCCCGCGCGCCGCGCCTGTCGGTTCAGAACTTTGGCTATCTCTATCTTGCCGACAACGAGGGCTTTGCCGATCAACTGCGGGGCAACGCGCAGATACAACGCGCCGCCGGAGCCGGGACCGAGTTGTTGACCCGTGATGAGATCGCGGCGCGCTATCCGTTTTACCAACTGGACGACATCCTGCTGGGGTCGATCAACACCCGTGACGAAGGGTATTGGGACGGCGGCACCCTGTTCGACTGGTTGCGACGATCCGCACGCAGCCGGGGTGTGGAATACATCGGCAATGAGGTCGCGGGCATGACCAAGGATGGCAACCGCGCCCGCTCTGTCACGCTGGCCTCAGGGCAGCAAATCGCCTGTGGCCATGTGGTCAACGCCTCTGGCCCGCGCGCTGCGCGCACAGCTGCGATGGCGGGTATCAATCTGCCGGTCGAGCCGCGCCGCCGCTTCAACTGGGTTTATACGGCGGAAAAACCACTGGTTCGGGAACTGCCGCTGACCATCGACCCGTCTGGGGTCCACACCCGGCAGGACGGCCCGTCAACCTATATGGCGGGCGCCGCCCCGGCAGAGGATCTGGCGGTGGAACCGGATGATTTCCGCATGGATCACGACCGCTGGCAGGACCACGTCTGGCCGATCATCGCCAACCGCATCCCCCAGTTCGAGTCGATCCGTGTGGTGACCGAATGGGTGGGGCACTATGCCTATAACACGCTGGATCAAAATGCCATTGTCGGACCGCACCCGGAGGTGGAAAACCTGCTGTTTCAGAACGGCTTTTCCGGTCACGGACTTCAGCAGGCCCCGGCAATGGGACGGGCCATTGCAGAACTGATCGCCTATGGCGAGTTCCGCAGCCTTGACCTGACACCGATGCTGTTCGACCGCATCCTGAGCGCACGCCGCGCAGTAGAAACGGCAGTGATCTGAGCGCTTTGACGATCGCACGCGTTCACGTCGGTCACTCGTCCGGCGTGCCGCCTTTGCTATCCAGCGGCAGAGCCAGCAACTTACGCAAGAGCCGTTTCAGTTCTGCGGCCTCGGCCCCGTCCAGGCACCCGGCATCGCGCGACTCGTGATCAACAAAGGTCGGCATCAACGCCGTGATCCGGGCCTGTCCCAAAGCGGTCAGACGCAGTTCCATCGCGCGCTTGTCATCCTCAGGGACGCGACGGGTGATAAGCCCGTCTGCCTCCATCTGGCGGACCATCTTGGTCATATGCGCCCGCTTGATGCTAAGCGCGCGGGCCAGCAGGCCTTGCCGGATGCCTGGGTTCTCATACAGCACCATCAGCACTGAAATCTCTCCCGGGCGGACCTCTTCTCCTTCGAATGCCCGAAAGAAATCGGCAAAGCTCTGCAACTGGGCCAGTCGCAATAAAAAGCCCAGCGAATCCGACAGATGGCCATAGCGCACTACCGCATCTCTGGCAGGTTCAGGCACCTTGCGCACAATAGCCACCTCCCCGGACAGAGGGGATGGCAGGGTGGTCGGGCGATCCACTGCAACCGGCCGTGTCCCTCGCGTGAAAACTGGCTGTGCGCATCCATCCCCCCTTTTGCACTGCTTGCGACTTAGCATTTGTTTCCAAGTAGACAAATCATTCAGTTTGAAGTCAAGATCTTCGGCGGCTGCCGGGCGCTGATCCCTGTCACCGTCGGCGCCGCGCCACGTCGAACCCTTTGCCCGCATCCCGCCCATCAGAGTTGCCGCCCCCCATGTGGCGGCAATTCGACCTTTTGCGCTACGCGCGCAAAAGTGCTTCGCTTGCCAGACAGGAGTTGCCCTCCGGTTCGCTCTACCCCTGTTATGCATTGCCGAGGGCCTGCCCGGGCCAGACTGGAGCCAAGACTGATGAATTTGAAACCCTTGCTTGTACTGCCGCCCCTCGTGCTTGGTGTTGCCGGTTTCATGTGGATGACCAAAGGTCAGGACACGCCACAACAAACCCGCGAAGAGGCCAGGCTTGCCGTGCGGGTAATGACGGTAGAGGAAGGTGCTCTGCCCCTGTCGGCGACCGGTTATGGCAGGGTTGCTGCAATGCACAGTTGGACGGCCGTCTCGCAGGTGGACGGGCGCATTCTGGAACTGGTCAGCGATCTGGCCGAGGGAACGCTGGTCGATGAGGACACCCTTTTGGTCCAGATCGACAAGACCGATTTCGATTTGGCAATCCAGAAATCACGCGCCAATATCGCCGCCGCCGAAGCAGCGTTGATCCAACTGGAGCGTGAAGAAGAAAACTCGCGTCGCGTGCTGGCGCTGGAAGAGAACATCCGCATTGTGGCGCAGGCGGAATTTGACCGGGTTCGTGACCTAGTCGACCGCGGCACCAGCACCGCAGCGGCGCTTGACACCGTGCGCAAGGCCCTGTTGGCGCAGGAAAACGCCGTCACGCAACTGAACAACACGCTAGACCTGTACCCGGCGCAACGCGCCTCGGCGGAGGCGACACTGGCGGTGCGCCAAGCTGAATTGGCAGAGGCTGAACGTGCGCTGGACAATACCACCCTGTCGGCCCCCTTCCGGGGGCGTGTCGCCGAGGCGAACGTCGAGGTCGGTCAGTTCGTACGCACCGGCGAGGTATTGCTGTCGCTGGACGCCATCGACGCGGTCGAGGTCGTGGCCTCTTTTCAGCCGCAGGTCCTGGCATCTGTGGTTCAGACGTCACTGGGACAAACCATAGCGGAAACCACCCAGATCGATTCGACCCGCGTCGTGGAGCTGTTCCGGCAATCCGGGATCACCGCCAGCGTCCGGTTGGATCTTGCCGGAGCACAGGCCCGCTATCCGGCAGAAATCATCCGGTTTCGCGGCACCATAGACAGCGCGACAGGCACAATCGGCATTGCGGTGCGCGTGGACGATCCCTTTCTGGCCGGAGGACCGGCACGGCGGCCGCCGCTGAGCGTAGGTGGGTTTGTATCCGTGGCGCTGGAGGCCACATCGCCCGACGACGCCATTGCTGTTCCGCGCGCAGCGGTCCATCAGGGCGACGACGGCACGCCCTTTGTCTATGTCGCCGACGCCGAAGACCGGCTGGCGATCACTCCGGTCGTGCTTGGCCCGGTCGCGGACGAAAACGTGCTTTTGCGTGACGGGCTGGTTTCTGGTGACCGGCTGATCCTGTCGGCCCCGCGCCCGCCCATCGCGGGCATGGCACTTAGCCCCGTCGATGTGGACGGAGACGCCAGATGATCTCTTTTTTCGTGCGCCACCCTGTGGCGGCCAACCTGCTGATGGCGCTGATCTGCATTCTTGGCATTTCCGTCATCAGCAACATCGAACGTGAGACATTTCCCGAGTTTACCGCCGACAGCGTCTCTGTCTCTGTCGCCTATCCCGGCGCGTCGGCGCTGGATGTTGACGAAGAAGTTTGCGCCCCATTGGAGGACGCGCTGAGCGGCCTGTCCGGATTGGCGGATTTTCAGTGTCTATCTGTCGACGGACGCGCCGCCGCCACAGCCGAACTGGAAGAAGGCGGTGATATCATCCAGTTTTTCAACGACGTGTTTTCTGCCGTCTCGGGCATCGGCGACTTTCCTGACGACGCCGATACTCCGGCGGTCGAGATCGCCTCGCGCAGCGATCTGGTGGCGATGATCGCCATTTCCGGCATCACCGGCAAAGAGGGACTGATCGCCTATGCGGACGAACTGGCAGATACGCTGTTGGCGTTGCAGGGGGTGGCCGATGCCACCGTGTCGGGCATCACCGGGCGCGAATTGCAGGTAACATTTGACCAGCAGGCACTGCGCCGTTTTGGCCTGTCCAGCCGCGATCTGGTCAATGCCATCGAAGCGCGCAGCCTGCGCCAGCCGCTGGGCAGCGCGGATCTCAGCGACTCGAGCGTGATCCTGCGCTATGTCGGGGCCAGCCGCACCGTTGCCGATCTCGAAGACCTGATCGTGATCGAAAACGCCGATGGCGGGCTGGTGCGGCTGTCAGATCTGGCAAGCGTCAAACTGGTGGACAGCGACGAGAACCGTCAAAGCTATATCAACGGCGTGCAGACGGCGATCATCTCGATCTCCAAATCCGCCGATGAGGACAGCATCCGCGTCTATGAACGCGTTGATGCGATCCTACAGGCAGAACGCGCCACATGGCCCGATCCGTTTGAGATCACCGTGATCAACAACATGACAGAGTTGATCGAGGAACGTCTGACGCTGATCCTGCAAAACATCGCCATGGGGCTGGTGCTGGTCTTTGTGACCATGTGGCTGTTCTTTTCGCTGCGCGAGGCGCTGTGGATTTCCGCCGCCCTGCCGGTGTCCTTTCTGGGCGGGCTTTTTGTCATGAGCATGCTGGGCATCACCATCAACATGATCACCCTGATCGCCCTGCTTATGGCCGTGGGCCTGATCATGGACGACAGCATCGTGATCGCCGAAAACATCGACAAATGGCGCCGCCGGGCACCACCTCTGGAGGCCGCTGCTCGCGGCACGATGGAGGTTCTGCCGGGCGTGTTTTCGTCTTTTCTGACCACCGCCTGCGTCTTTGGCCCGCTGATGTTCCTGTCCGGAGAGATGGGTCAGATCCTCAAGTTCATTCCGATGGTTCTGCTGATCACCCTGTCGTTGTCACTGGTCGAGGGCTTCCTGCTGTTACCGAACCACCTCAGCCATGTGGGTCAGGCTGATCCCGACGCGCTTAAAGTCCGCCCCGCCGCCCGCGCGCTGGACTGGTTCAAGGAGCGGCTGGTGATGCCGCTGGCGTCGGCCCTTGTGCGGCTGCGTTACCTTACCTTTGGCTCTGTGATTGCCGCCCTGATCCTGTCGATCGGACTGATTGCCTCTGGCCAGATCAAGGTTATCGGTTTTCCGGCGACGGAAAGTGATACGATTGTCACGCGGGTGTCGCTGACCTCCGGCATCGCGCGGGAGCGTACCGTGGCAACGGTGGACCAGTTGTTGCTCGGGTTGGAGCAGGTGAACGCGGACCTGACCCCCGGCACCGAAGGCGGCGCGCTTTTGGTCCAGCGGGTTCTGGTGCAATACGCCGTCAACGCCGATGTGTCGGACAATGGGTCGAACACCGCGACGATCACCGTCGACCTGCTGGAAAGTTCATTGCGCAATGTGCTGGCCGACGATGTGTTGGAGGCATGGCGCGTGGCCGCAGGCCCCCTGCCCGACATTGTCCAGATCAGCTTTTCCCAAGCCGAAACCGGCCCCGGCGGTCTTGATCTGGATGTCGAATTGCTGGGTCGTGATCTGGAGGATCTGGAAGAGGCGTCAAGCGTCTTGCTGACCAAACTATTGGCGCGCGATGATGTGACAGAGGCGTTTCAGGATCTCTACGGCGGCCGGGATGAGGTGCAGATCCGGCTGAACAACTACGGCTATTCCATCGGACTGACGCCGCAATCGCTGTCGGCGCAATTGCGCGATGCCTTTGAGGGGTCTGAAACCGACAGTTTCCGCCTTGGCGCAAGTGACCGAACGGTGCGGGTGCAACTGGCCGACACCGTCACCAGCCTGACCGAGCTAGAGCGCTTTCCCATTGTTCTGCCGGGGGGGGCGCTAACCAACCTGACAACGGTGGCGGATCTGACCCATTCAGCGGGGTATCCTACCGTGACGCGCAAGAACGGCATGGCCGTGGCCCGCATTCAGGGCAAGATCGACCGCAGCGTCACCACCTCGACCGCCATTTCCAATGTCGTCGTGGATGAGCTTGCACCACAGCTGGCCGAAGCCTTTCCCGGTGTCCAGATCAAGATCGGGGGCGCGACCGAGGAACAGCAGAAATCGCAGTCCTCGATGATGTCGGCGCTGCTGCTGGGCTTGGTCGGAGTTTACATGGTGCTGGCCTTTCAGTTCCGCTCGTACAGCCTGCCCGTGGTGGTCATGCTGTCGATCCCCTTTGCGCTGATCGGCACGATATTGGGGCACTGGGGGTTGGGCATGGACATGTCGATGCCCAGCCTGATCGGCTTTGCGTCATTGGCGGGCATCGTGGTCAATAACGCGATCCTGTTCCTGACCTTTTTCCAGACCCATCTACAGGACGACGACTATGTCGCGGCCTCGCTCAACGCGGTCAGAGATCGGTTCCGGCCGATCCTGTTGTCTACCTCGACCACCTTCATGGGGCTGATCCCGATCATTCTGGACAACAGTCCGCAGGTGCAGACGCTGGTACCGCTGGTGGTGTCGGTGGCCTTTGGCCTTGTCGCGTCGATGGTGCTGGTTGTGCTGGTGTTCCCGTCAGTCCTGTCCATCTACTTTGACGTGGTGAGCGTGCGGAAATGGATTGAACAGTTCGATGGGGAAGACGCAGAGCCAACAGCATCCGTGGCGACAGACCGTTAAGGGAGTTGTCCCGGCCCAGATAGCGCCGCTGCGCGCGCGCCCGGCCCATCGTGCCGGACGGGCGCGCAGTCTGGACCTATCCGACCAAGATCATCTCAAGGGTGATGTCGGCAAGATTGGTATCGGCAAGGATCACCGTCTCACCATCATCAGAAAAGACCACATCGTTACCCGTCTGTACCATGGCATCCAGCACCTGTTGGCCGGTCAGGCCAAAACCGTCAAAATGCAGATCATCCCAGATCTCAAGGTCGGTAACCGTCACCGTGCTGGCCTGCCCATCGTTGATAAAGACAAAGCTGTCCATATACAGACCGCCGGACATCAGACCATCACCCGCTCCGGGGTCGAGGTGATCATCCATGCCGTGGCTTTGGATGTAGGCCATCAGATCCGCATCAGTATTGGCGACAAACTCCGCCGACGCCATGAAAAGGCCGACCACTTCAGAGCGCTCCATGCCGTTGTCCAGCGCATCGAGCCAGCTTGACAGACCATTGGGGTCGGGGCCGCGTTTGAGCACGTTCCGGTACAGCAGGGTTACAAACTGCGTGTCCGTCGTGTCGCCATACGTGCTCTGGAATTCCGGCGCGCCCATGAAACTTTCGATCACCTCTGGCAGGGTCATGTTGCCGCTGGCAAGCGTTTGGGTCCACCCTTGGAAACCGCTCTCTTCCGGGTCACGATCAAAGACGGCCCTGTACAGCCGGAACACATCATCGGCCCAGTTCGTGATGTCGCGTGTGTCGTCAAAACTCTGCTGCGCGATGGCGGTCTTGGACCTGTGTTCTGGCGTTTCGGAAAACAGCAGTACGACGCGCTCGCGCGACAGGTCAGTCTCTAGCCGGCCAACCCAATAGTCCCGGTCTGCCAGAGACGGCGCGCGCGCCAGCACGTTGGCGTATAGCAGGGTCACAAAATCCGCGTCAGTGGCATCGCCATAAGTGCCCTGGAATTCGGGCGAGGCGACAAACGCGGCCGCGATCTCTTGCAGGGTTTTGGCACCCGAAGCCAGCTTTTGCACCCAGCCATGATGCCCGGCCACCCCCGGTTCACGGCCAAAGACAGTGTCGTACAGGCGGTAGATCTCTGCCGAGGCAACGATATGAAAAAGCCCCTGATCCGCGCCAATCAGCACATCGAACCCGCCCCCGCCCTCAAAGGTTTCCCCGGTTCCGGCACTGCCGATGAACATGTCGTCATAGCTGCCGCCGCGAAGATGTTCGATGTTGGTCAGGCTGTGCCGGAACGTCGTACCGTCATAGATTCCGGTCGCCACCCCCTGCGTCAGGTTCGCGCTCACCCCGCTTTGATGCGCAACGCGGTCGTACAGGACCAGATCCACGCCGCCGCGCCCGTCGATGATGTCGTCGCCGCCGCGCGGAGCAAACAGATCGTCGAACCCGCTGCCCAGCAGAGTGTCGGCCAGACCCGTGGCGTTGATCTGGATACGCGCGTTGCCGATTCCGTTGATCACGTCCTGTCCGCCGGTGCCATCGTCCAGAACCATCCCGGCCGCCAGATCAACCCGGATGCCGTTGCCCGCCGGGCCGGTCAGATCGGCCGAACGAAAGAACAGATCAACAATGCCACCTGACGCACCGATGTTGAAAACGTCATTGCCAGCGCCGCCCGACAGCACGATCAAACCGCCATCAGCCGCCGTGACGTTGAACGTGTCGTCCTGTCCGGTGCCATAGATGCCAAGGCCACCCGCAGCCATGGCAACGTCTGCGCCCAGAATGGTGGTCAAACCCTGCGCGCCCTTGTCCACCTCCGCCGTGCCCGTAGCGCCATCGACATCAACCACCACGCCCGCGTCGAGGAACCTGTTGGTCACATAGACATAGCCCGGACCGCCACCGCCAACCATGACCGTGTCGTTCCCCGCGCCAGAGTCTGCGGCGTCAATCTGCTCATAATCTTCAACGCTGCCGGTATCGAGCAGATCATCGCCCTCGCCGCCGGACAGATAACCGCCTCCCGCGCCCCCCATAAGGGTGTCATTGCCTGCAAAGCCATACAGACTGTCCTCACCGTCCAGACCGACAATCAGATCATCGTCGCCATATCCGGCCAGAATGTCATCCTGCGCGCTGCCGAGCAGCGTGTCGGCAGCTTCAGAACCGCTTACCCATTCGATGTTGCGGATACTGTGGGAAAACGCCTGTCCATTCCAAAATCCCGTGGCCGTTCCAGCGGCAAGGTCCACTTGAACGTCGGAATAGGTGCCAACGCTGAGCCGCAGCCTGTCTTCTCCGCCACCGCCATCCACCGTGTCCTGTCCCCCGAACAGGAGAAAACTTTCGTCTCGGAATGATCCGGTGATCAGGTCGGACATGGCCGTGCCGGCAAGTTCAATACCATATTGACCATCGGTCAGGTAGGTGATCTGGTCGGTATAGCCGAGACCATCCTCGATCGTGCCCGCCGTCAGATCGGCAACTATCCCCGTCGTGGGCAGCGCGAATGCGCCATAGAGATATTCCAGATAGGCGTAAGACGACAGGTCAAGGTTGAAGGTGTCGTTGCCTTCGAACCCCCGCAGCCGAATGAATTGTCCCTCTGCAACCGTTATGTTGAAAATATCATTCCCGGTGCCCGCAAATAGGCCTAGGCCGTCAGCGTACATTGCCTCGGCCGTTCCAAGGATCGTGTGATTGATGGCGGGGCCCAGAACTCCGCCGGTATTGGTCACCCCGTTGGCCGTCAATTCAAGGGGGCCCGTAACCTGTAAAAAATCGAGGCCGTAATACGCCATCGGTCCGGTTCCGGTCAGATCATAGGTGTCATTTCCCCGGGTGCCCAGAACAGAGGTGACTGTGTACGTCGGAAGGTCGGTGCCCAACAAAAACATATCATCGCCGCCGCCGCCATTATACCGCCCCGGCGTCCCTTGTGCCTGAACGATCACGGGATCCCCATGTACCCAAATAAGGTCGTACCAGTTCAACGTCATCTGAAAGCTTTCGGCCGCCGTGGCATCCACGTTCATTGTCGTGTCATCGACGAACCACAGACCCAGACGTATCAGTTCTCCCCGTTGCACATATTCCATGGTGTTAGCCAATTTGACTGCGTGGCCACGCATCCCCCCGATCGTCGCCTGAAGAACGCCGCCCTGTTCAAAGTGCATTGTATCGATGACACCGGCGACGAAAGTACCGTAGGGCGATAACTCTCGCGGCGCGTTGAAATGAAGGGCTAACCCTTCAATCCGCCAAGTCATGTCCGTTTCCGGGTTGTAAAGAACAATCTCCCTTGATGTTTCGGATATGAGCTCAAGCTGAACCGGCGCGCCGTCTGCATCGTAAAAAACATCGCGGATGAATTCGCTGTTGGGGCCAAAAAAATTCAGCTGCATGGCAATCCTTGGTATTTAAAAACAGACCTCAGTCGAGAAACTGTAAGCGCTGGCTTGTGGGCTGTCCACGCACCAAAAGTGCTGCGCCCGCATGCTGTGCGTGGACCCTTCGTCACGAGCAAGGCATTCACCCGCTCATAGGGAACAGCCCGGTCCGGGGCACTTGAACCCGGCGTACAAAGCGTTCTCTATCTCGCGTGGACGGTGCCTTTCACGCGCACATGCCGGCAACGCAACGATGAGGCTTGCACCCGACCGGACCTTTGTGTAAATCCCGCGACGTCCGGGTGATTAGCTCAGTTGGTAGAGCGCTTCGTTTACACCGAAGATGTCGGGAGTTCGAGCCTCTCATCACCCACCATTCCCCCCTGAAGTTTAAAGACAAATTCCCCTACCAAGAGGGCGATGCATGGCACGGGCCGCGAAATTGTATGGTACGCCTTTGAGCTATAATCGCCTGCCCGAGTACCACTGTTCGACCCGAACCAGTTTGGCAGATTGATGCCCGGCGAATCGGCGGCAATTTTTGTTTTGCGACTGCGATAGCGGTGTGACAGCAGGCGTGACCGGTTTCTGCGCTGATACTTGCCTCACCGCATCCTCCTGATCTGAAGGTCATAATGAACATTGAAAAGGCAAGGTGAAGATACCTTTATATATTGGCACCTTAATAAATTATGACAGTGGGTCATGATGATCTGGCGCGCGGTCTGGACCTATCGCGGAATACCGTGACGCTCCGAACGCGAGGCCTGCCGCATGTGGGCAGCGTCTACGGTCAGCGGCGGTATCGACTGGCGGACGTCCTTCCACGCCTGCGGAATCGGGACCACGAGCACGTGCTTGTGCGCATCGATCTGAAACGAAATGATGGCAAAGAGCTGTTTGTGGATGACGATGCCGTAAAGCGCGCGCGCCTCTTGAAACGGTGGCTGAAAGGTGCACAGATCGAACGCCTTTTTTCAGGCTAGCGTGACCTTCACCAACGCCCTGGCGGCCTCGGTCAAGTCCTCAGTCCTATTCGCACATCTGGAAGCTTTACGAGGCAACTGGCGTTCACTGATGGCGTTCTTCGCTGGACGATCCTTGGCGATGGAGATGCACGCCCCCCTTTCGAAAAATGGGCCGTGTCTTTCGCCATCACCGGCGCAAAATATGAGAACCGACAAGAACAGGAGCAAACATAAATGGACACAAAGCAATTCCGCAACACCGTTGCGTCGGACTCGACATACCGCCAGCGGTTGCGGAGCTTCAGGTGCGCATCGCCATTCTGAACGGCTACACCGCTCTCGGCATACCAGTCACGGAACCCGTGGAAAAGGACCGTCCTGGGCAAGGGGAACCATGCCCAACAGCCGATTTGTGCAACTGGGCCAGCTTTGAAGCCAGGTGGTTATGCTGAGCTGCAACGGGTTCAGCAATGAGTTGAAGCGGGGTAAGAAGTTCTTGATCTCCAAACACGACAATTTGGGTGCGTCCCGACAGTCTTGTGATATTTCCGAAGCATGGACATCATTCTTGTAACTACAATCATTGCATCGCTTTTTCTGGTCATCGGCGCTGCCGAGCCCTTCGCTGCACGCATACGTCTCCCATACAGCGTGATACTTGCGATCCTTGGCATTCTGATCGGCACCGGGGCGACCTTTTTTCTTAGAACGGAACTGACGGACGCGCTCAATCCCGTTGCCGAGGCGATCCTGGATCTGCCGATCAGGTCGAATGCCTTCCTCTATGTATTCCTGCCCACGCTGTTGTTTCAGGCGACGCTGGGGATGAACCTTCGGCGGATGCTGGACGACTGGGTGCCGATCCTTGTGCTGGCGGTGGTCGCTGTCGTGGTGGCCACGGTCTCCGTCGGCTATGCGCTGTCTTGGGCGAGTACGCTGCCCTTGGCAGCCTGTCTGCTGATCGGGGCCATCGTGTCGACGACCGATCCGTCGGCGGTGGTTTCCATCTTTCGCTCGATCTCGGCGCCGCGCCGTCTGGCACGGATCATCGAGGGCGAGAGCCTTCTGAACGATGCAGCGGCGATTGCATTGTTCGGCCTCTTCATGGGCTTCGTGATGTTCGGTATTCCTGATCCGGGCTTTGGCGATGCTCTGGCGCGGTTCCCGATCCTCATCGCGGGCGGCGCCTTGACCGGTTGGCTGGCCGCGCGGGTTGCGGTTTGGGTGATGGCGCTGTTTTCCCGTCACGACCTTGCTCAGCTGTCGATTTCGGTCGCACTGCCGTACCTAGCTTACATCGTGGCTGAGCAGAGTGTGGGCGCATCGGGCGTGATTGCCGTGGTCGTTGCCGGGCTGACCCTAAACCTGACGGCCCCCGGACGCCTGCCACCTCAATCATGGACCAATCTGCGCGAGCTCTGGGACATCCTTGCGCACTGGGCCGGTGCTCTCATCTTCGTCCTCGCCGCGCTGCTGATCCCCAGCTTGCTGGAAGAGGTGCGGCTCGAGGATTTTCTGCTCGTCGGCGTGGTCATCGTTGCGGCCATCGTTGCACGCACTGCGATCCTGTTCGGGCTGATGCCGATACTGACGGCCTTGAAGCTCTCTCCGAATGTCGAACGCCCTTATCGGGTTGCGATCCTTTGGGGCGGGCTCAGGGGGGCTGTAACGCTCGCACTGGCCCTCGCCGTGACCGAAAGTGTTCGCGTGCCAGACGGCATTCAGCGCGTGGTCGGCATTCTCGCCACCGGGTTTACCCTGTTCACGCTTCTGGTGCAGGGCACCACGCTGCGCTGGGTGATCGGGCGTATCGGGCTGGATCGGCTGTCTCCGATTGACGAGGCGCTGTCCCGGCAGGTCGTCGCCGTTGCCTTGCAGACCGTGCGCGAAGACGTGGCGCGCACGACCGAGAACTACGAACTCAATCGCGATACCGTAAGGTCAGAGGCCAAGCGGTTTGGCGAACGCCTAGATCTGGCAGTGACGAAGGCTGAGGAAAGCGCCGACATCCTGGACCGCGACCGTATCGCCCTGGGCCTGATCGCGCTTGCGGGCCACGAACGCGACACGATTCTTGCGCGGATGCGCGATCGGACGATCTCTGCCCGAATGGCGGAAGTGGTGCTGTCGGATGCAGACCGCCTTATCGAAGGCGCCCGAACGCAGGGTCGCAGCGGATACCAGCGCGCCGCACGCCGAAGCATCGCCTATAGTCGGGCCTTTAGGGCCTCGGTCATGCTGCACGGTCGTTTCGGAGTGTCAGGCCCACTTGCCCGCATGACGGCTGACCGGTTCGAACAATTGTTGTCACAACGTTTGATCCTGCGCGATCTCGGGACATTCATAGACGGGCGTATACGCCGCATTCACGGACGACGGGTGGCCGAGTTGCTGCACGATCTTCTGGCCCGGCGGATTGAGGCCCATGAAACAGCGCTGGAAGGCCTGAGATTGCAGTATCCCGGCTATGCAGAAGAGCTGGAACGTCGCTTCATCCGCCGTACAGCGCTTCGCATGGAAGAGCGAGAATATGTCGCCATGCGCGAAGATGGCCTGATCGGTTCCGAGGTCTATACCGCGCTGATTCAGGAACTTGCTACACGCAGAGTGGCTGCCGAGCGTCGGCCGCGTCTGGATGTGGCGGTGCGCCGGGCGGCTTTCGTCGCACAATTCCCACTGTTTGCCGATCTCGACGACGGCGCAATAAAGCGACTGGCGCGATCTCTGACAACGCGCCATGTCGATGCCGGCGAAGTGATCCTGCGCAAGGAAAGCGTCGCCAAACGGGTGTTTTTTATCGCTACTGGTGCTGTCGAACTTGAGAGCGCTGGCCAGATATGGCGATTGGGCCGCGGCGAGATGTTCGGCCAGATGGCTATACTGACGAGCAAGGCCCGCCGCGCCGATGTCCGCGCTATTGCGCCAACGACGTTGCTTGTCCTGGATGAAGACCGTTTTCGTCGCCTGCTCCAGCGAAGCCAAGCCCTTCGCAAGGCGGTGCGTATCAGCGCCGAGAAGCGCGGGATGGATCCTGCGGGCCTCGTACCGGACGATTGAGGAAGCGCCGAGGCTGCTTGCTGCAGTCGGGCGCCGTCCAGTTCAAACCGATCAGAAGCAACAGGCTCTCGACGAACCCGGTCCTCTGCCGTAGCGCCATGCCGAACAGCACCTTCATCGTCAAGCAGGCCTTGGATGACGGTATCGCTGTATGCTTGCTGTCGACCGTGCTTGCCGGTCGGCGCAGCCTCCCAGATCATCTCTGGGGCAAACAAGATCGTCAGCGAGCCACAGCGCTTGAGTGCTTCATTATAAGTCGGCCAGTTCCTGGTCTTGTACGTTGGGGATGTCGGTCTGCTCGTGCATCCCAGCTACCACGCTGGATTCACGCGATGGATCCCTCACGGGATTTCTGCAACAGAGACTTTGACCACCGCCATCGCAGGTTCGGCACGGCCATGCGCCGCTGTCAAAGCGTGCTGGCTGGTCTCAAACCGTGCTGAGCAGGATCGAGGTTTCGCTGTTGGTGATGCCCGGAATGCCGCGCACATCCCGAAGCACCCGGTCGAAATCCGCAAGGCTGTCGGCGCTAAGTTCCGCCACCAGATCCCATTTTCCATTGGTCGAATGCAGCTGCCGAAGGGCGGCAATGCCCCGCAGGCTGCGGATCACGCGCGTGGTGGACTGGCCTGACACTTCGATCATCATGATGGCACGCACCACGTCCGGTCCGTATTCCTCTCGCGCGCGAATGGTAAAGCCCAGTACCGCACCACTGTCGATCAGTCGGTCCAGCCGGTTTTGCACCGTCGCCCGCGTGACACCCAGCACATTGGCCAGTTTGGACACCGGCGCGCGCCCGTCCTCACGCAGGATGGCGATCAGCCGTTTGTCGAGGTCATCAAAGAGCTGCATATCACTTTGCGCTGTCAGTGGTTGCAATTTGTACAATCATAGCGCGCAAAAACATCAAGAAGGCAATGCAAATCAGCAAACGCTCCCTCTAGCCTGACAGGGTCGCCTCCTCACCCTTGCCTGCCAGACGGACAAATCCGCCATGTCGAATACCTCGCTTCAGGCGCCCGCGTCGGTCGTCATGATCAGTCCCCGACACTTTACCCCCGACGGGGGAACCGCGCGCGACACCTTTTTTCAGTCGCTGCCTGCGGTCCCGTCCGGGGACGGCATCGCGCAGACGGCCCATGACGAATTGATCCATGTCGCCGAGACGTTGCCCGCGCCCGGCGTCAACGTCCATCTGTTTGAGGTTATCGGCGCGGCGATGCCAGACTCAGGGGTTCCAAACAACTGGTTTTCGTCCCACGCGAGCGGGCAAGTGGCCGTCTTGCCGTTGGACATTCCCAACATTGAAATGGCGGACGGATCAGTGCGCTGCATGATCGCGGACCTACACCTGAGCCTCCACCCGAACAGAACACAAACCCCGACAGGAGCAAACCAATGGCCAACATAGTCCTTCTTGGTGCCCCAATTGAGGCCGGAGCCGGACGTCGTGGCTGTGCCATGGGGCCGGCGGCCTATCGGACCGCCGGACTGGCCGAGGATCTGCGCGCCCTTGGTCACACAGTGACCGACCTTGGCGACGCCGTGCCGGACGACACCGGCCCTATCGAAGCGCCGTTTTCCCATCTCAAGGCGCTGCCGACCGTGGCCGGATGGACCCGCAGCCTGCACCGTCATGCGCAGGATCTGGCGCGCGGACCGGCCTTGCCGATCTACATGGGCGGTGACCACGCGTTGTCCATGGGGACGGTCACGGGCCACGCCGCCGCCGCTGCGGAGCTGGGCCGCCCGCAATTCGTTCTCTGGCTGGACGCCCATGCGGATTTCAACACGCTGGAATCCTCGCCCAGCGGCAACTTGCACGGCACACCACTGGCCTTTGCCTGTGGACAGGAGGGGTTCGACAGTATGTTGGGCGGCCCCCTGCCGGCCAGCATCGACCCGCACAACGTCTGCATCATCGGGCTGCGCTCTGTGGATGGGGTCGAACGTGACCTGCTGCGCGCCTCGGACGTGACCGCCCATGACATGCGCGCCATCGACGAACACGGCATCGCGACCCTGCTGAAGGAGTTTCTGAACCGCGTCGCCGCCGCCAACGGGCTGCTGCACGTCAGCCTTGACGTGGATTTCATCGACCCCGAGATTGCCCCCGCCGTCGGAACCACCGTTCCCGGCGGAGCGACCTTTCGTGAGGCGCATCTGGCGATGGAAATCCTGCACGACAGCGGGCTTGTCAGTTCGCTCGACCTCGTCGAACTGAACCCCTTTCTGGACATTCGCGGCCTCACCGCCCGGCTGATGCTGGATCTGACCGCCAGCCTGTTCGGTCGGCAAGTGCTTGACCGCCCCACCCGCAGCTATTGATGTGAAAGACTGACCATGTCCCCCCTGCCCTCTGAACTGGCTTATGTGCCGTTTGTCTCTGTCGAGAACATGATGCGGCTGGTGCATCACCTTGGGATCGAAAGGGTCCTGACCGACCTCGCCGACCGGATCGAGGCCGATTTCCTCCGCTGGGAGCTGTTCGACAAGACACCTCGCGTCGCGTCGCATTCCGATGTGGGCGTGATCGAATTGATGCCGACCTCGGACGGGGAAATGTACGGGTTCAAATACGTCAACGGCCACCCCAAGAACATGAAGGACGGGTTGCAGACCGTGACCGCCTTTGGCCTGCTGGCGGATGTGGACACCGGATACCCCAAGCTGTTGAGCGAGATGACCCTGCTGACCGCGCTGCGCACGGCGGCGACCTCTGCCATGGCGGCGAAACATCTGGCCCCAAAGGCGGCCAAGACCATGGCCATGATCGGCAACGGCGCGCAGTCCGAATTCCAGTGCATCGCCTTCAAGGCGATCTGCGGCATCGACACGGTGCGCCTGTATGACGTTGACCCATCGGCGACGGACCGCTGCGCGGCCAACCTTGCCCAGCGCGGTCTGACCGTTGTGGCCTGCCGCAGTGCCGAAGAGGCGTTGGAGGGGGCCCAGATCATCACCACCTGCACCGCCGACAAGCAATATGCCACCATCCTGACCGACAACATGGTCGGCAGCGGCGTGCACATCAATGCCATCGGCGGCGACTGTCCCGGCAAGACGGAACTGCACCGCGACATTCTGTTACGCTCGGAAATCTTTGTGGAATATCCGCCGCAGACCCGCGTCGAGGGCGAGATTCAGCAGCTTGACCCCGACCATGCCGTGACAGAACTGTGGCAGGTCATTTCCGGTCAGGTGCCGGGCCGCACGGCAGCGCGACAGATCACCCTGTTCGACAGCGTCGGATTTGCCATCGAGGACTTTAGCGCGCTGTCCTATGTTCTGGCCGCTATCGAGGGCACAGAGTTCTTCGCAAATCTGGACATGATCGCCGACCCCGACGATCCGCGCGACCTGTTCGGGATGCTTCAGCGCGCCCGGGACTGAATGGCGCGCATAGCGGGACAAGATTGGTTGGCCGCCTTAGATGTCGCCTATCCAACCACCCGGTCCGGTGGGCTCTCTGGCCGCCTTTTCGTCGGCAAACTGCGCGACAAGGTTTGTCTCCAAACGCAGCGCGTCGATTTCGTCAATTTGGCGCAATTTGCGATTTGGTGGCAGTGTGGCCCCTCTGGCGTCGCTAAAGTCCTGTTCCGACTGTTCATCCCAACAGCGGCGCGCGCCCTTTGCCTGCAGCACGTTTCTCACCAGCGCAGGCCGTTGAGATTTCACTGTTCCCGGCCCGATTTCGCGGTACGGTGCCCCGATGACTCGCCCTCTTGTCGATAACCAAACGGCCCGCCGCCTGTTTCTGGACCGGCACCTGTTGTTGCGTCCCAGCTCTGGCCCCGGCAAGGGCCGCGATCTTGATCAGGTGTTGCATGGCCTTGGGTTTGTGCAGGTCGACAGCGTCAACACACTGGCCCGCGCGCATGACCTGATCCTGTGGTCCCGGCGCGGGCAGTACCGGCCAAAGGCGTTAGAACATCTGGTTGCCCGGCACCGCACCGCATTTGAACACTGGACCCATGACGCTGCGATTATCCCTATGCCCAGCTATCCGATGTGGCGGCTAAAGTTTGCACGGGACGAGGCACGGATGCAGGCACGCTGGCCACAGGGGCGGCGCGACGGTTGGGTTACCGAGATAGACACCGTCCTGCGCCATGTCACGGACAACGGCCCGACCTGTTCGCAGGACGTTGGTACGCACGAAAAAAAGGGGTCGACCGGGTGGTGGGACTGGCACCCGTCCAAGACGGCACTGGAGTTTCTGTGGCGGTCCGGTCGTCTGGCGATCTGTCACCGCGAAGGCTTTCGGAAATTCTACGATCTCAGTGAACGGGTGATCCCGGCAGAGCGTTTGAACGCCCGCCCCACCACCGCCGAAACCGTGGATTGGGCGATGTCAGAGGCGCTGACCCGACTGGGGTTTGGCACAAGCGGGGAACTGGCGGCGTTTTTCGACATCGTAACCCGTGACGAGGCCAAAACCTGGTGCGCCGAAGCGCTTGTCACTGGTCGCATCATGGCGACGGACATCGAACTCTGCGACGGGACGCGACGGGACAGCTATACCACTGAGGCCACGCTTGATCACATCGCGTCTCTGCCCGACCCGTCATCGCGTATCCGTCTGCTGTCGCCGTTTGATCCGGCGCTGCGAGATCGCGCGCGGGCCGAACGGCTGTTCGGATTTCACTATCGGATCGAGATCTTCGTGCCAGAACCCAAGCGCCGCTATGGGTACTATGTGTTTCCGGTGATGCAGGGCGACCGCATGATCGGCCGGATGGACGTAAAACGCCAAGGAAGGACGCTGCAGGTCCGGGCGTTCTGGCCAGAGCCAGGCATTCGCATGGGCAAGACACGCACGGCCGGACTCCGCGCCGAGTTGGAGCGGATCGCAAACCTGGCAAACACAGACGACATCGCATTCATAGACGGGTGGCTAAAAGCCTGACGGAAATTTCCAGCATTTTCGGGGCAAGTCCAAGTGGCATGTTGCCGACTTCATGGCCACCTAGGGAAGTGTGTGCACCTCCACTCTCGCCATCGCACCACATTGATTTCACGCCTCCCCGCACTTACAGATCTGTCAGACAAGCGCCCAGGAGAAAACCATTGTCAGACACCGTTATTCCCGTGCCACAGGTCCATGTCATTCCCACCAGCGATGGCGGCACATTCCCGGTGCGGCGGGTTTACTGCATCGGGCGAAACTTTGCGGCACATGCCGTCGAAATGGGCCACGATCCCGACCGGGAACCGCCGTTCTTCTTTCAAAAGAACCCCGACAACCTCGATGCTTCGGGCTCGTTTCCCTATCCGCCGCACAGTTCCGACGTTCACCACGAAGTTGAACTGCTGGTCGGTCTGAAATCCGGCGGCACGGATATTCCGGTGGACACGGCGCTGGACCATGTCTGGGGCTACGGTGTCTCGTTGGACATGACACGGCGCGATCTGCAAGGCGAAGCCAAGAAAATGGGCCGCCCTTGGGAAATCGGCAAGGCCTTTGAACGCTCCGGCCCGGTTGGCCCGCTGCACCCGGTCTCCAAGGTTGGCCATCCCGATCACGGTCAGGTGACGCTGAAGGTCAATGGCGACCTGCGTCAAGAAGGCGACCTGAACCAGATGATCTGGAAGGTGCCAGAGATGATCTCCTACCTGTCAGAATACTTTGAGCTTCGGGCCGGAGACGTGATTATGGCTGGCACGCCGTCGGGGGTAGATGCCATTTCGCGTGGCGACGTGATGGAGGCGACAATCGACGGGCTGGGAACACTCACGGTCAAGGTTGTCTGACACCATTAGCTGAAGGGGCGGTCAAAATGAACCGCCCTCAGCCCCCCTTCCCGACTGGGACAGGGATTTGCCAATGAGCAATCAGGTCTTGCGGATGTGATACCGCTTCATCTTGCGGTAAAGAGTCGGACGCGAAATGCCCAACACTGCCGCCACCCGTGTCAGGTTGCCGTTTTCGGCGATGATAGTGCGCCGAATGGCGCTCGCCTCGATGCTTTCCAGATCGCCCGAATTACCGCCTAGGATATGCTCTAGCGAGTCCGCATCGCTGCCTTCGTAGTCATCCATGATCTCGGGCGGCATATCGCGTTCCGTCACGACGTTGTCGGTCTTGATCAGATAAAAGCGCTGGATCACATTGCGTAGTTCGCGCACGTTACCCGGCCATTTATAGCCGCTCAGTTTCTCCAGCGCTGTGTCCGTGAAGATGATCGGTGGGCGGTTGGTCTCTTGCGCAAAGAACGCAGAGAAATGGTGAACCAGTTCCACGATGTCGCGGCCACGCTCGCGTAGCGGCGGCACCTCGATTGTCATGACGCTGATGCGATAGAACAGGTCACGACGAAAGTTGCCCTTTTCGATCTCGGTGCGCAGATCACGGTTTGTCATGGCGACAAGGCGCACATCGACCGGACGGCGCTGGTTATCTCCGACGCGGTAGATGGCGCGCTGCTCCAGAGCCCGCAGCAAATAGGGCTGCAACTCAATCGGCATGTCTCCGATTTCATCGAGACAAAGCACGCCCTTGTTAGCCAGTTCGAATTTACCGACGCGTCCACCACGCGACGCGCCTGTAAAGGCGCCGTCAGCGTAGCCGAATAGCTCAGCGCCGATCAGGTCGCTGGAAATTGCCGCACAATTGACTGGCACATAAGGAGCCTTGGCGTTCGCCAGCCGGTCATGGATCAACCGAGCGAAAAGTTCTTTGCCGACGCCGGTTTCGCCGTGGATCAGAACCGACACATTGGCCATCGCAGCCCGTTCCGCCAAACCGATCGCATCGACCATTTTCGGCGAAGACCCGACGATCTGGATTTGCGCCTCGGCGACATTGGCGCGCGGCTTGATCTTGCAACTTGCCCCGGTCTGTTGTGGCAGCTTGCGCCTGTCCTTCAGGAACAGCGCCGCGCCGCGAAACACGCCTTCGAGTTTCAGCCTCTCGATGCCCTCGGCCTCGACGTTGAGCGGTAGAAGTTTGGGGATATCCTGATCTGACAGACCTTCGAGTTTGGGAAGCAGCTTGTGCCCGACCGACAGCTCGCGGGCACTGCGCAGTGGGCCATCCTCTATCCCCCGGCGAAATAAAACCCGACCGGATTGATCCACCAGAATAACGCCATCATGCGCCCGGCTGTAGTCCGACATCAGAAAGGCTTCGAGCAATTGGGTGCGTTCTGCCTGTCTGTGTTCAGCCAGCGCAATTTCGATTTCTCGCGCCATGGCCAGGACTAGGGCCACGTTGTGTTGTTGAAAGATTTGTGGCGGGCCGGACAGATCGACTACTCCGATCACCATCTGGGTCAACGGGTCATGGATCGGGGCACCGGCACATGTCCAAGACTGCACACCCTCGACGAAGTGTTCGCTGGCATGAACATAGGCCGGTTTCCCGGTTCGAAGAACGGTTCCGATCCCGTTGGTGCCGATCATGTTCTCGTTCCAGTCGCCGCCGATCTCCAGATGGATCTCTTGGCCTTCGTCCAGAACGTGTTCATCCCCGATTGCATCGATAATGACGCCCTGATCATCAGCCAGGATCAGGATCGTCTGGGCATCCGTCAGATGGGGCTCCAGCCGTCTAAAGGCTGCGGACGCTGCCTGACGTAAGGCGGCATTACGTTCACGTCGCAAAAAAATCTGGTTCTCATCGACGATCTTACGCGATGCTGGAATGCAGGCATCGACGCCCAATTCTCTGCTGCGTTTCCAGGAATCCAAGATCTCTTCGCGCACGTTTACGGGCCGATCATCGACAGCCGTTCCGGAGGAAACAAAGCGTTCCCAAGCGTCACGGGTGTCGGTTTCCGAATAGCTGGAGTTGTCAGGCAATCACTTGGCCCCCTTGCTTTTCGATCCTGTTGGGTTGACCCGTTTTAGGGTCGATACGTCTTTTCCTTTGACTCGTTAAGCTGAACACCACCCGGCCGGTCGGTCAGGCCTCTGTTGGAACAATCAGAGCTTCCAGTTTCGACGCAAGATCCGCTTCGGTAAACGCATCTGATAGCTCGACGTTGTCAAGATGTCCGATCAGATCAATCATCTCAGCATCGACCGGAGAAAAGAACCCATTCTCTTTAGTGCACAACGCAAACCGCTTCGACATAAAGTTGCCCCGGATTTCTCCCAGCATCTGGAGTTGCAGGCCACTGGCCTTGTCGACCAAAACAACGCGATTGTTCAGACTGACCTTCACATACGGTTCCGGGACATCGACCCGGGTGCGCGCCTTGAGGTCGTGGATGATCAGACCGTCTGGTTTCGGGGGTTCCTTACGCCGCGCCTCATCGGCGCGCATCTTGGAATAGCCACCACCGCTGATCTGATCAGCCAGCTTGCGGATCGTACCCGCGTTTTCGGACAATATGCGCTTGGCCTTCACGTCTTCTAGACGCGGACCATCGCGTTTTGAGAATATGTCCACCGCTGTTTCCTCCCGTTGCAAGAACCTACCAAGCAGGCAGGTCAATATCCAATGTTATTCCCATAAAACACCTTTTGCGGGCACAGGCCTGTTCTGGGTGTTTTCGGGCCGTCCAATTCGAACCGCGTCGTTTTCCCCACAGGGTCAACAGGTTCGTAGTCACACTGCACGACCGAGGGCCAGAACACCGGCCCTCGGACTGTTCAAAAACTCAACACAAGTTTTTTCGTCTGCTCCGGTCCCGAGGTCTTAGTGCAAGTCGAAACGGTCAGCATTCATGACCTTAGTCCAGGCAGATACGAAGTCGCGGACAAACAATCCTTCGTTGCCTTTACTTGCGTACACCTCAGCAAGAGCCCGCAGTTGCGAGTTGGAGCCAAAGACCAGATCGACCCGCGATGCGGTCCATTTCTTTGCCCCACTTGCGCGGTCACACCCTTCGAACACACGCTCTGCGCCATCGACCGGCAGCCACTCTGTATCCATGTCGAGAATGTTGACAAAGAAGTCTGGGCTAAGCGTGCCGGGTCGTTTGGTCAGAACGTCAAGGCCGGACTGGCCGCAGGTCACACCCAGACTGCGCAGACCGCCAACCAACGCCGTCATCTCCGGCGCACTCAGGCCCAATAGCTGTGCCTTGTCGATCAGCAGCGCCTCTGCCGGGACGGTATAGGCCGCCTTTTCATAGTTGCGAAAGCCGTCGGCAATCGGTTCCATCGGCTCAAAGGAGGCCGCGTCTGTCTGTGCTGCGGTGGCATCACCTCGTCCGGGTGAGAACGGCACATCGATGTTGTGTGCGCCGTCGCGGGCCGCTTCTTCGATTGCGGCGTTGCCGCCAAGGACGATCAGATCCGCAAGCGAGACCTTCTTGCCACCCGATGCACCGCCATTGAAATCGGATGCGATACCGGACAGCACATCCAGAATGCGCGACAGGCGGGCGGGTTCATTGGCCGCCCAGTCCTTTTGCGGTGCCAGACGGATGCGCGCGCCATTGGCGCCACCGCGCTTGTCAGAGCCACGGAATGTCGAGGCAGAGGCCCAAGCGGCCCAGACCAGATCGGCAACCGACAGGCCAGAGCCGAGGATCTCGGCCTTGAGTGCGGCGATGTCCTTGTCGTCGATCAGGGGGTGGTCGACCGCGGGCACCGGATCCTGCCAGATCAGGTCTTCGGCAGGCACCTCTTTGCCCAGATAGCAGGCCTTTGGCCCCATGTCGCGGTGGGTCAACTTGAACCACGCGCGGGCAAAGGCATCGGCAAACTCGTCCGGGTTTTCGTGGAACCGCTTTGAGATCGGCCCATAGATCGGGTCCATCCGCATCGCCATGTCGGCGGTGGTCATCATCACAGGCACCTTCGCGGCAGAGCCATCGACCTGTGGTGCGTGGTCGATGTCCCGCAATTTTTGGGCGTGCCAGATGTGTGCGCCAGCGGGGCTTTTCGTCAACGCCCAGTCATAGCCGAACAGCACATCGAAATAGCCCATGTCCCATTGGATCGGGTTTGCTGTCCACGGTCCCTCGATGCCAGAGGTAGTTGTATCGGCGCCCTTACCCGTCTTGTGGGTGTTCTTCCAACCAAAGCCCATATCCTGCAACCCGCAGGCTTCGGGTTCAGAGCCGACCAGCCCGGGATCGCCCGCGCCATGCGCCTTGCCAAAGGTGTGCCCCCCTGCGACCAGCGCCACGGTTTCCTCGTCGTTCATTGCCATGCGGCCAAAGGTGTCGCGAATGTCCCGGCCAGAGGCCAGCGGATCTGGATTACCGTCAGGCCCCTCGGGGTTCACATAGATCAGCCCCATCTGCACGGCGGCCAACGGGTTTTCCAACGCGCGGTCCCCTGAATAGCGGCTGTTGGCCTTGTCGGATGTGGCCAACCATTCCCCTTCGGCCCCCCAATAGATGTCTTCCTCTGGCGCCCAAATGTCTTCGCGGCCACCGGCAAAACCAAATGTCTTGCCGCCCATGCTTTCAATTGCGACATTCCCGGCCAGGATCATCAGGTCCGACCACGACAGGGCGTTCCCGTACTTCTCCTTGATCGGCCATAGCAGACGTCGCGCCTTGTCCAGATTGCCGTTGTCGGGCCATGAATTCAGCGGCGCAAATCGCTGGCTACCGGTCGAGGCGCCGCCACGTCCGTCGGCGGTGCGATAGGTGCCCGCGCTGTGCCACGCCATTCGGATGAAAAATGGGCCATAATGGCCATAATCTGCGGGCCACCAGTCCTGACTGTCGGTCATCAGAGCGGTCAGATCCGCCTTGACCGCGTCCAGATCCAGCGCCTTGAACGCCTCGGCATAGTCAAAGCCTGCAGGCATCGGGTTCGATGCGGGCCCATGCTGATGCAGGATGGCAAGGTTCAGTTGGTTGGGCCACCAGTCACGGTTGCTGCGCCCGGATGTGTTTGTCGCGCCGTGCATGACGGGGCATCCGCCCCCCTGCCGCATGTCATTTCCGTCCATCTTTGTCGGTCTCCCTCAGTCGGATATTGGAATTTTGTTGCCCGCGCCTTTGCCACGGGGTTGGGCATCCCGCGACGCGGAATGCCCTGAGTGTTTTCGGATCAGTCAGATCAAAGCGTCTGCTTGTTCATCTCTGCCGCGATGAAATCCGCCTGACGGATCGCCAGCGCCACGATGGTCAGCGTCGGGTTTTCCGCCGCGCCAGAGGTGAACTGGCTGCCATCGGACACAAACAGGTTGGCAATGTCATGCGTCTGGCCGTGGGCATTGACCACACCGTCGCGCGCGTTGGCCGACATGCGATTAGTGCCCAAATTGTGCGTCGATGGATAAGGCGGCGTCGGGAACACCCGTGTGGCGCCGACCGCCTCGTAGACCGCTATTCCCTGCTTGTAGGCGTGGTTGCGCATGGCGACATCGTTGGGGTGGTCGTCAAAATGCACATCCGCGACAGGCAAACCATGCTGGTCGGTCACTGCATGGTTCAGCGTGATACGGTTGGTTTCCTGAGGCATGTCCTCACCCACGATCCACATCCCGGCCATGTTCTCGTAGTGGTCCAGCGCGGTGGTGAACTCACGCCCCCAACCGCCGGGATCAAGGAAGGCCGCCATGAACGGCAGGCCAAGCGCCAGCGTTTCCAACTCATACCCGCCGACAAACCCGCGCGATGGATCGTTGATCGCCTCATCCTGAATGATGCCCGCCATGGTGGTGCCGCGCCACATGCGCACCGGTTGATCAAACGTCGCATAGACCGATCCGGTGACGTGGCGCATGTAGTTACGTCCCACCTGACCCGAGCTGTTGGCAAGTCCGTCCGGGAACATCGCAGACGCCGAGTTGAGCAGCAAACGCGGGCTTTCGATCGAATTGCCCGCCACACAGACAACGCGCGCCTTTTGTTGTTGCTGATTGCCATCGGCATCGACATAGACAACGCCCGTCACCTTGCCCTGCTGGTTGTGCTCGATCCGCATGACGTGGCAGCGCTCGCGCACTTCCAGATTTCCAGTTGCTTCGCCGCGCGGAATGTCGGTGTAGGCGGACGACCACTTGGCCCCCCATTTGCAGCCTTGAAAACAGAACCCCGTCTGCTGACAGGCCATCCGGTCGTCATTGTCCGCGGAATTGATCGCCATGCGCCCAGTGTGGACATGTTCATAGCCCAGCGCCTTGGCACCCTTTTCGAAGACCTTGTAGTTGTTGTTGCCCGGCAGGCCCGCACGACCGCCCGTGCGGGTCACGCCCAGCTTGTCTTCGGCTTTGGTGTAGTAATCGTCCATCTCACGCGGGTCGATGGGCCAGTCCAGCAGGTTGGCCCCCTGCACATCGCCGTAGTTCGTCTTGGCCTTCCATTCGTGATCCTGAAAGCGCAGCGAGGCACCCGCCCAGTGCGTCGTGGTGCCGCCCACCGCCTTGACGATCCACGCAGGCAGGCCACTGAAATCCTTGGCCACCCGCCAGTCGCCCGACGTGGTGCGCGGATCGGTCCAGGCCAGTTGGCCAAAACTGTCCCATTCGTCGTTTATGTAGTCCTCTGGCAAATACCGCCCGCCTGCTTCAAGCGCGACAACTGACACGCCTTTCTGGGCAAGCTCATTTGCCAACACGCCGCCGCCAGCGCCGGTTCCGATAATGACAACGACGTTGTCGTCGTTCAGGTCAAATGGTGCACTCATTGGTCAAGCCCCCCCTCAAAGCCAGTTGATGTCGTCAAAGCCGCGGTACATGTAACCGCCTTGGGAATAGCTCTCGCCCTCGTATCCGAAGATCGGCCAGACCGCTTTCTGGTTGTACAAACCGGTGACAAGCCCGCCCCGGATCTGTTGGAAGAACGCGCTGTTTTCCATCCCGCGCAACAGATCCACCCGGTCCCGTTCCCAACCAACGTCGATGTAGCTGGCGTAGCCGATGCCCTGCGCGGCGGCGTTCAATGCGGCGATACCGGTCTCGGTCGCATCGGCGGCCTCGGCGCTGTCATAGCCCTTGACCGCTATGGCATAAAATTCGTCCGACACCTGATCGTGTGGATAGATGTCGCGCGCCATCTGAATCAGCGTAGCCATCGTCTCCGGTTTCAGATGCACAACCTCAAGCGCCCAGTTGGCAGCATCGGCCCGACCAGCGACAAAGCTGGCACCAATGGCAAAACTGGTGCCCATCATCGCGCTTTGCGACAACAGTTGGCGCCGCGTCAGCGTTTGTTTACGAATTGACATGGTGTCCTCCCTCTTTCGATTTGGCGTTATTTGAAGCGACCGGCCCGTTGCAGGACCTCGATCTCGTACCCGTCAGGGTCCTGAACGAAAAAGAAATGGGCCAGCGATCGGCCGTCGTGTTTGAAATCGACCAGCTTGCGTGGGGAGAGGCCCGCGGCCTCGAACCGGGCGTGTTCTGCTGCCACATCCTCGACACTGACGGCCAGATGGCCGTAGCCGTTGCCCAGATCATACGGCTCGGTTGTGCCCTTGTTGATTGTCAGCTCAAGCTCGAAACCGGTTTCGTCGTTGGACAGATAAACGAGCGTGAACCCGTCAAAATCGATCCGGTCCGCGACGGTCAGTCCAAAAGCCTTTTGATAAAAGGCGACAGAACGGTCTTCGTCCAGCACGCGGATCATGGAGTGTATTGCTTTGGCCATTACGTCCTCGGCGGTTTTGATTGGAATTGAGGCCCTGCGGCGAAGACAGGAGGAGCGTGCCGCAGGGCGGGCGCATTGGGCGGAGGATTAGACCCCCAAGGCGCATCCGGATGGCAAGACGGGCGATCAGGGGACGATCACGCCCCGCCCGGTAAACTTGCGATCCTTGAAGTCGGAAATCGCCTGATTGATGTTCGCAAGGCTGTATTCCGTCTGGTGCATCTTCACCAAACCGTCGGCGTTCAGCTCCATCAGTTCGACCAGTTCGACGAAGTCACCCACAAGGCTGCCGCCGATCTTGATCTCATTGGCGACCAGCTCCAGCGTCGGCACCTCGACCGTGCCGCCGTAGCCAACCATGATCAGTTCACCGCCTTGGCGCAGCAGTTTCCAGCAGATGTTCTCGGTACCATGCTCTCCGACGAAATCGATCGCCACATGCGCGCCGCCGCCGGTGGCCTCTTTG
This sequence comes from Antarctobacter heliothermus, assembly GCF_002237555.1. Taxonomy (NCBI): domain Bacteria; kingdom Pseudomonadati; phylum Pseudomonadota; class Alphaproteobacteria; order Rhodobacterales; family Roseobacteraceae; genus Antarctobacter; species Antarctobacter heliothermus. The sequence goes on from NZ_CP022540.1 coordinate 4,298,587, forward strand.
ACCTGCTCAATTAGATCCGGGCCGCCGTCCAGAATGATATCGGCGCCCAGTTCACGCGCCAGTTCCTGCGCCGCTGGTTCGCGGTCCACCGCGATGATCCGCGCACCAGAGGTGTGCTTGAGCACCTGAAGCGCGATGTGCCCCAGCCCGCCAATGCCCAGAAGCAGGATGTAACCGCCGGGATTGACCAGCTTGGCGGCCTTCTTTGCAGCGCGGTAGGCGGTGATGCCCGCGTCGGCCATCGGTGCCACGGACAACGGCGTGATGCCGGTGTTCAGCTTGATCAGGGATTTTTCGCTGGTCTTGAAATACTCGGCAAAGCCGCCGTCCAGACCAAGGCCGGGAAACAGCCCATGGTCGCAGTACATGTCGTGCCCGTAGCGGCAGTTCAGACAGATGCCACAGCTGTTGAACGGGTGGCAGATCACCGCGTCGCCGGGCTTGACCGATGTCACGGCGCTGCCGACATCCTCGACCCAGCCTGCGTTTTCATGACCCAGCGTATAGGGCAACAGGCTGCCCTCTCCGTCCATGATGTCTTTCCAGACGCCTTCGATGATATGCAGGTCGGTGCGGCATAGTCCGGCCGCACCGACCTTGACGATCACCTCGTTGGGGGCAGTGATCGTAGGGGCGCTCACGTCTTCGATCCTGAGTTGGACGTTCATCGCGGGGTCGTATTCGTATAGTCTTGCTGCTTTCATGATCTCATTCCTTCAGTCTGATCGGGCCGGTTCCGATATGGACCGGCCCCGTGATGTCACAGAGCGGTCAGGCCCGGCCCAGCAGTTCAGCGCCACCACCAAGGGCGGGTCCTTCGGTCGGATCGGCCTCACCTTCGTCGAGATCGCCAACAAGGGTTTCGGTAGTCAGGATCAGGGTTGCGACAGAGGCCGCATTGACCAATGCGCTGGCGGGCACACGCGCCGGATCGATGATCCCGGCCTCGTACATGTCGCCAAAGACGCCCGTTGCGGCGTTGTAACCATGACCCGGCGCGCCTTCGGCCACCGCCTGCGCCACAGCGGCGACATCCGCCCCCGCATTGCGCGCAATGCGACGCACTGGGTCGGTCAGGATCGACCGGACAAGCTGAATGCCCTTGGCCACGTCACCCAGCGCATCAAGGTTGTCGAGACAGGAGCCGATCTGTGCCAAGGCCGTGCCGCCACCGGCAACCACACCGTCCTCCGCCGCCGCCTGAACCGCGCACAGCGCATCTTCGATCAGTTGGATCGTCCGTTTCTGTTCCACCGGGGTGAACCCGCCCGCGTAGATGATCGCGCTGCCGCCGGTCAGTTTGGACAGGCGCTCGCGCAGTTTGTCCTTGTCGATGTTGGGCGGCGCGTTGTCATGCTGACGCTGCACCTGATTACGACGTGCCGTGATGGCATCCGGATCACCCTCTCCGCGCAGGATAGATGTGCCAGAGGCGTGAGACCGCACAGTTTCCGCCCCGCCAAGCTGCGCCCGGGTGACATTCTCGATCTTCTTGCCCAGATCGCGCGCCAGCACCTCGCCGCCGGTCAGGATGGCCAGATCGTCCATCATGGCGGTGCGCCAGTTGCCGTACTCTGGCGGATGCACAATCAGGTATTTCCCTGCCCCACCGTGTTCGAGCAGTTTGACCACCACTTCGGGCGCGATCTCTTCGGCGACGATCAGCAGGGGCCGGTTTTCGCCATCCGCGATAGAAATTGCCTGATCCAGAAGCTCGGGCTTGAGGATCTTTTGGTCGGTCAGCAGGATCAGCGGATTGCGCAGCACCGCTTCCATGTTCTCGCGGTCGGTGACCATGTGGTGCGAGATGTAGCCGCGCTCAAAGGACATGCCTTCGACCACTTCCATCGTCGTCTCGATGGTCACGCCGAAATCTGCAGAAATCACGCCATCCCGGCCCACACGGCTATAGGCCTCGGCGACCAGTTCACCCAGCTTGGGGTCGGTCGACGACACCCGCGCCACCGCCTCCAGGTATTCGGGGTGGTCGTCGCAGCTGAGCGATGAGGCATCAATTGCGGCGACGACCCGCGACACCGCAAGGTCGATCCCCTTGCACAGGTCCACAGGTTTCGCGCCAGCGTCAGTCAGATCAACGCCACGCTGGATCAGTGCGTTGGCCAGCACAATTGCCGTCGTGGTGCCGTCCCCTGCCACATCGTTGGTCTGCATCGACACTTCGCGGACAACCTGCGCGCCCATGTTTTCAAATCGATCGCGCAACGCAATCTCGGACGCGATGCTGACGCCGTCACGGGTGACAAGCGGTGTGCCCACCGGGCGGTCGATCATCGCGTTCAGCCCCTTGGGGCCAAGGGTGGGTTCCACCGCCGCGGCCAGCCGGGCGACCCCGCGAGCCAGACAGTTGCGAGCAACCTTGCCGTGTACCATGAGTTTAGCCATATCTTCCTCCTTCGCCGCGGGGCCTGACCCGGGCGTCCTCCCTAAAGTTTCTTGGTGGTTCCGCGACCTAGCGGCGCGCGCCGACGTCGTCGCGGGGCGGCACGCGCCCGGCGATGAAATCGACCAGCGTCGGACCGTCGGGCCCGATCTCGACCTCTTTGTAGCGTGTTTTTGCAAGCCCTCGGCACAGCGCGCCGTTGAACTCCATGTTGATCCGCGTGCTGCGCAGACGGGCCAGATGCTCTGACAAGGCCATCGGCTGGATCGGTTGCCCGTCCCAAGTGGGAAAGGCCAGATCTGCCGAGGCTTTCGCCAGCCCTTGATCCAATAGCAGCTCGATGTAACGCGGCAGCTGACGCAGCTCTTCCTCGCCGTCGAACCGCACCATGCGCAATTGGCCCAGCGTCATGGTCACGATCTCTGCCGGACACAGACCAATCGCCTGCAACCCCAGCACCACGGTTTCTTGGCGGCGATCGAAGGCCTTGGCCAGAAACGTCTGCACCACTTCGTCCAGCCGGGCACCATCACAGTACTCGGCAAAAACGTCGTGATACTCACGCCCGCTGTTGACCCCTTCGTTGACCTTGTCACCAAAGCAATGGTCGTTCAGGTGCACATTGGCCTCAACCACCCACGGAAGGGCCATCACCTCGCGCCGGATGCCGAACGCCATCAGAAAGGCGAAATTCGGCGAGCACCAGTAGGTGGGGAGCCGAAAATCGACTCTCACCTGTCTTGCATCCGTCACCTCGATCCGCTCGACAAAGCCCATGTCAGTAATGGGCTCGTCGAGTTCCGGGTCCGTCACCGCATCGAGACGTTCCCAGACTTCGATCTCCAGTTCTGCCTGTAGATTGGCAACCAGCATTGGATCACTCCGCCGCGATTTGAACAGGGGAACCGGCGAGTTGAGACTTCTTCGCCTCGACGTCGATGTTGTACAGCTTGGCCGCGTTCAACCCGAGGATCTTTTCCTTGATCTCATCGGTCAGTTGCACGCCACCACGCTCGGCAGAGATGTCCTCGGGGATCTGATAGTCCCAGAACTTTTCGACCAGCCATTTCGGCGTCCAGATCGCATAGTCCGAGCCGAACAGGATCTTGTCCTCACCAATCCACCACAGCAGTTCAGCCATCACTTCGCCAAAATAGCGCGGGCGCGAGTGGATGAAGGGCATTGCCACCGCAAGACCAGCGTAGACGTTGGTTTCCTGCGTCGCGATCCAGCAGAAATCATCCAGACGCGGCAGACCACAGTGTTCAACGATCCAGTTCAGGTTCTGGAAATCGGTGGCGGCATAGTCCACGTCATCGACGCTGAAGGCGTCCTTGGACAGCGGGATGATGGTCGGGCCCTTGTGGACGTGGATATTCTTGATGCCCAGCTTGTCGCACAGCTCAAAGCACTTGTAAGCCGCAGGATCGTTAAGCGCCCAGCCCTTGGAGTCCCCGTTCCATTCGGCGGTGTACATCTTCACGCCGGAAATGTCGTAGGTTTCCTTCATGTAATGGATGTATTCCAGCGCCTGCTCACCATCGCGCGGGTCGAAAGATCCGTTGACGATAAAGCGTTCGGGATGACGCTTGGCCATCTCGTTCGACCGTTCCAGACAGCCAAAGCCGTTCTTGTAGAAATCCTTGAGCACGGTGGTCTGGATGATTGCCATGTCGTTGGGACCGTCCACAAACAGGTCGCGATAGATGTCATCCTCGGACTGCTTGTCGAATTTGGCCTTTTCCCACAGCTCTTCGGGCGGGCTGAGGTTGGTGTGATAGGCATAAAAGCAGTCAATGAACTGTTTGCCGTGCACGTTGGCCTGATTTTCCGGGCTCCCGTCCCAGAAATGGGTGTGGCCATCGAGTACGAATACCTCTTTGCCCTGCGGTGTCTTGAACATGGTGTCCTCCCTAGATCGTCAAATGTGTGTCTGGACTGTCTCCGGGGCCGCGCGGTGCGGGCCCCGGAGGATGTCAAAATGGGTCAGATGTATTCCATGACCTCGTTCATGTCGCCGAAGAGGATCACCGTATCGTCGTCGATCCGGACCATCCGCCCGTAGTGGGTGGAGGTGTTGACCTCAAAGGTCTCGGCCGTCATTTCGCGGCCAAGGAATTCGGTGATCTCATCCATCTTGAAGATCAGCTTGCCTTCGCCGTCGATCCGGATGGTTGCCGGGTTGTAGGTCACGGTCACTTTCGGATCCTGACCCATGAACTCGGCGATGGCGCGTGCCTCGACGCTGTCGTTCATGGTGACGCCGCACTGGTGCGAAACTTCGCGCGAGGTCAGGTCGATGTCCTTCATCTCTTTGAAAATGTTCTGCTTGGTTGCATTGCGCGCTACGCTAGACATGTTTCTATTCCTTTCAGGAGGTTATTCGAGGCCCAGCTCGGCAACGATGTGGTTCAGGCGCTCATGAGAGACGGCCTTGACGTCCTCGAAAGAGACCGGCTTGGAATGCGGCTGCGACCAGATGGGTTGCAGCGCGGCGGCGGCCTTGTCGGCAAGGTCGCGATGCTTTGTCAGCCAGGATTTGAACAGCGCCTTATTATGTGCGCCGTGCTTTTCATCGTTGGCCAGCAGATAGATCAGGTCGACCGTGTTCGCGAGATTGCGCTCATAGTCAGCCTCTGCAGCGGAAATCACCGGCGGCGTGATGAAGTCATTGTTGGCTGCGGCCGCTTGCATGAAAAAGCCAGAGCGGATCAACTCACCCACCAGCGGTTCGAACACGATGTTGATGGCAAAGTACTGTTCGAGGTAATCTTCACAGCCCATGATCGTCTCGACCGCCAGGCGGGTCGGCTGCCAGATCGGATCTTCCAGCCACGTCTTCTTGCCCAGTTCGTCGTTCCACCCGTCGATATCCATGCCAATTTCGGCCAGATACAGCGTGACGTCCTGCGTCAGGCGCATCTTGTAGGACGAGTTGGTCAACGTGGCGTTGTTGATCATCTGGGTATAGCCGTAGCGCTGCGCCTGCATGAGCGAGGTGCCAAGGCCGAATTCCGCATGTTTCCACGCACCCAGGTGTTTTTGCAGAATGCTCTGCCAGTTCTTGTCAAAGACCTTGTGCGCCCCTGCCTTACGAGCGTTGGTAATGACGTTCTGCACCATCGTCTCGATCTTGGACTGGCGCTGATAATGGGTGCGTTCCCATTCTTGGTCGGGCGCGCGGAAGGCGTGCCAATTCGATGACAACGCAGCGGTCGAGTCCTTTTGATAAGCGCCACCGCCCTTGCCGCCTTCGAACTCGATGATCCAGTTCTGGATCAGATAGCGCTCGGGATCGGGTTGCACGTCAACGGTGACGTCTTCGTAGTGGGTCGCTCGCTTTCCGCGCGGTTCAAAGTAGTTGTACTTGCGGCTGGTAGAGCCAACGAATTGCGCGGCACCGGCGGCACCGGATCCGACTGAGCTGGATGTAGCTACCATGGTAGTCTCCCTTGGTTTCTTTTGTTCACGTCACTAGCGTCCGGGCCGGTATCAGTGGCCCGAAGAACCGGAAGTGGGCGTAAACTTGTCGTAGAAGATGCGGTCGGTTTCGAAGTCGTGCATGAACAGCACAGGCGACAGGGCATCGATCATCGGCGGCGGACCACAGGCATAGACATCGCCCTCACCGTCAATCCCAAGTGCCTTGAGCCGGGTATCGACACACTCGTGAACAAAGCCGCGTTCGCCGGTCCAGCTTTCGTCATCATCGGCATGGCTGAGGACCGGAATAAACTCGACGTTCGGATGGGCGGCGGTCAACGCGCCGATTTCATCCAGCTTGAACAGGTCGTTCTGACTGCGCGCGCCATAGAAGAAATAGATCGGGCGATCCTCTCCGCTGGTGACCTGATCGTTCAGGATCGACCAGACCGGCGACATGCCGGACCCGGCGCCCACAAGGATCACCGGTCCTTGTCGTTCTTCCCGTCGGAAACACATCCCGTAGGGTCCTTCGACGCGCACTTCGGCACCGGCTTTGATGCCTCCATCGTCGAGTTCGTTAGAGAACCGTCCGTCTGGGTACTTTTTGATGATGAAGCCAAGTTTTTGGGTTTCGCTCGGCGGATTTGCCATGGAGAACGAGCGTGTAATCTCCTCCCCCATTTCTGTTTTGACCGTGATGTCGACATATTGACCCGCCCAAAATTTGAGAGGCGCATCCAGCTCTATTTGGACACCGCGAATATCGTGGGTCAGTTTATTGAAATCGACGATCTTTCCGGTGAACTGCTTGACCGGAATGGATTTCGCCAGAACTTCTTCGTCGTAGTTGAGCAGCTCGATTTCGACATCGCTATAGGCCAGCGTCCGGCACATCAGGATGTGGCCACTGTCCTTTTCCATGTCGTTCAGGGCGAAGGTGGAGTATTTTAGCATCTCCGTTTCGCCATCCAACTGGACGCACTTGCAAGCCGAACACTGTCCTTCCTTGCATCCGTGGGGCAATGCGATGCCCTGGCGGAACGCGGCGTCAAGGATGGTTTCATCCTCCTCGACCTCGAATTCCACGCCGACCGGCTCCAATCGGACTGTGTATGTGTCCGTCATCGTTTCCTCCCTATCCACGTCGCGCGACTTTCGCGCGCTTGGGGGCGAGGGCCGCGCAAACGGCCCTCGCAGTTCTGCAATCAGTTGCAGGGATTGATGGTGAATCCGGCCTGATACTCGGCGATATGCGCCGCGCGGTCGGTTTCATTCATGCCGCGCAGCATGTTCAACGGCGACCGCAGAGTGTGGCCACGGACGTGCTCCAGCTTCCACATGTCCTTGTCGTCGAACCGCAGGTGCGGTTGCGGCACCAGGGTTTCGCCGTCGTCGCGGACAAAGTTGAGATCCTTGATGGCATCCGCCAGATCCCAGCCGTCGTAGACGCTTTCCCATTCGCGCTTGCCCGAGAACTTGCCCATCGCCGGGGTCGGACGACCCTGGTATTCGTCAGCAAAGGCCTCGACGGCGGTCCAGCGGTCCAGTTCGTGCGCGAATGTGTGCAGCTGACCGTCGATTTCGTCGACCACCATGTCCTCGCGGATGAGGCAGGGCACAAGGCACGACCAGCAGCGGTGCGGATAGACGTAACCAGTATCCTGGTTAAAGGTCATGACCGTCTCGCCCGGCTTGGACAGTTTGGCATACCACTTCCAGTATTCGCCAAATTCCGCATACCAGCCCGGGTACTTGTTTTCGAACCATTCGAAATCTTTTTCGGTCTGGGCTTCGATCCGCCAGAAGTTCACCGGCCAGCCAACCGAGAAGAACTGAGCGACCTTGTGGACGTAGTTCTTTTCAGTGATCCGCTTCCACGCTTCTTGAACGTCGTCGTGGTGGATCTTTACGCCGTATTTTTCGAGCGGCAGCATGTAGGTCCGGTAGTAGTCTTCGAAAATCCACCGGTGCCACATCTCGGCATAGGACTCTTTGTCCTTGTCGCGGTTGGTGGTGCCGTATTCGATAAACGTCCCGATGGCGGCGTCGACGATGGCGTGGTTCTGCCAGAAGGCATAGCGCAGGTCGCGTTCCAGCAGCAGGTGATTTTCCGGCTCTTTCAAAGCAGCCATCAGCAGGGAGTGACCATTGCCGATGTGGCGGCTTTCGTCCGACTGAACCGACAAGAACACGGTCGGCAGGGCGTAGTCACCGTTGCGCGCAGCCTCAGACGGCATTGCCACAAACAGCGTGTTGGTGAACGCGGTTTCCGCAACCACCGTCAGGTACATGCAGGCGGCGGTCATGGTATCGCCGGTGATGAACCCCTCGCCGAACTGGCGGCCGATGGTGGTGGCGTAACACTTGCCGAACGCCTCTTCGGTGATGTCGAAACCAGCCGGGTCGATGTAGTTTTCCATGTACCACTTTTTCAGGTTCATCTGAATCGTGGAGTGGCGGAATTCGTCGACCATCTGCATGGTAAACCCGGTGCGCAGGTCTTCGCCCGGTGACAAGCGTGCCACCATGGCCATCGAGCGCGCAGCCGAGATTTCCGGGAACGGGATGATCGCCAGGAACAGCTTCATCCACTCGATCCAGCGGGGCTCCACGTTGCGGAACATGTCGCCGCGCAGCGCCGCATCAAGCGCGCCGTAAACCCGGTTATCCTTCTCCTCTTCCATCGGGAAATAGGACCGCAGGACCTGCTTCATCGGGTCGCGCGGGGCCTTGGTGATCTTGTAGTCCGTCGGGTAGGTGCTGGCCTCCTGAACATAGGAAGGATTCCAGCCGAGATCCGAAATCTTCTTGGTTGCCTCCCCGATCGAGATACCACGTTGAGACGTGATCTTGTTAAGCGTCAAAGTCATGTCATGAGCCTCCTTAAAGCTCTGCAGCCGGTTGCCCGGCCACCTGTTGGCGGCTTTTGCCGTTGCGTCGTTGAGCGCCTGACGGTCAGGCGCCGGTTCTCGGCAAAGGTTGAAAAGCTGGACACTGCCCGATGTCGCCTTAGTTCACGGTAGCGACGTAGTTGGAGGCTGGTGCCTTACTCCCTGTCCTTCGTTCTTTGAGCCGACCGTTTGGCTGGCCGCCCGCATCTTGTGTCCTTCTTCTGGCAAGGCTGGTTCCAAAATTGAGGAGACACAGATTTTTTCGCCAACAAATCCACCAACCAACTGATTTCAGAGTATATTTTCTGTAGAAAAAATTTGCGTGACGTCTGAAACCCGGGAAACGCACATCCTGACGCAGAGACGGATTGTCGCATAACGTTACAGGCGTTTCATTGACGCCTTTACAAAGCGTTACACTGTCCGATTTGGCAGAAATCTCTGGACGGTAATTCTGGTGGTATCGACCCGGAAAACCGTCCCGCACGAGGTGCGCAATCCTGTGAAACAGCCCGCAGAAAGGCCCCGATTGGGGCCTCTGTCGGTGAAAATTTTGTGGATTGGAAGGGGGTGTGAGACTCGGCAAATCGGTCCGAGAAAAACGCCGCGGGCTTTCCGGCCCGAGTCAGGCGTGGCGGCGGCGTTTTGCAGCTGGCGAGATACCGATTTCCTGACGGTAGCTGGACACCACGCGCCGCGAGACGGCAATGCCATCGGCCTGCAATAATGCCGTCACCCGCCGATCAGATAGCGGTCTTTTCGGATCTTCCTTGGCAAGGAGCGCCCGGATTTTTGCCTGCACATAAGGTTTGGACACCTGCGTCCGGGACGAAGCCGTGCCGCCAAAAAGCGTTCGGCCAGCGACAATCCCGTTCGGCCCTTCGATCAACAATCCGTTGAGAACACGGCTGACCGTGCTGAGGTGAAACCCCGTAGCCTGCGCAATGTCCGACATGGTCAGCGGTTCCATGGCCGCCGCACCGAGGCGGAAAAACGCCCCCTGACGGTCGACCAATACGCGCACAACTTGACGCAAGGCCGATTGGCGCATCTCCAGCGCCTGCTTTAACGCCCGCGCCTTGGCTAGGGCCTCGCGGGTCTCTGCCGTCTGGCCATGTCTTGGCAGCTGGACGATCTGGATGTCTCTTTGCATGGCCGACAGAAAGTCGATGTCCCAACCCGCGCCTTGAGGTGTGATCCGAACATCCGGCTCTCGCACTAGGGTGGGATCATTGCTAAAGGCGCTGCCCGGTTTGGGATCAAGACAGCGGATCCGTCCAAGGCAGTCCTGCACCTGTTCCTCGTCCAGTCCCGTCGCCGCGACAAGGCCCGCCATACCCTTGGCCTCCACGATCGAAAGGGCCGACAAGACACGCGCCATGTCATCGGTCAGCGCATTTCGATCCTCGAGTTGCAGACGCAGGCAATCCTCAAGGTTCCGTGCAAACAACCCGGCCGGTTCCACCCGTTTTTGGACAACCTGCAGCGCTGCGTCTACCAATCTGGTCGGGAATCCAAGGCTCTTGGCGATCTCGTCGGTCGCGCGCCCCAACCATCCCGAAGGTTCAAGTTCTTCTATCAGAGCGGTGATAACGCGTTCCATCATTCCGCCCTCGGCAAGCAAGCCCGCCAACGCTCGAGAGACATGATCGTAAAGACTGCCCGCTTCTGCCACGGCGGCCATTTCCAGCACATCCGTGGCACCGGATGTGGTCATCGGCCTGCGTCGCAAGATGAGCATCGGATTGTCGCGCGCCGCGTCTTCCAGATGCGCGTCCAATTCGCCCGCCGACATTTGCAGAACGCTGACCACCTGTCCCAACCGGAACACCTGACCTTGTTTTGTACGCAGTTGAAACCCTAGCGTCATGGCAACATCCGGACGACGTGGCGCAGACAAATTGCTGGCCTTGAACGGCGGGGCCGGTCTATCGTTGACCGAAGAAGCCCTTGAATTGCAGTGTGATGAGCAAGACACCCCCGATTGGCAGTATTGTCCCGCTTGTTGGCGCAGCGCCGGAATTGTCTTATCCCGGCCTGTCTCCGCAATTGCTGGCCCGCGTAAAACAATTGTGGTCGGCGGCGGGCCTGGATTTTGACAGCACCTGGCGCGGCGGCCTGCGCAGTCTGCCCGGGTTCCGCGCAGTTCCTCGGGTTGAGGCCTCTGCCAGCAGCACCGACGTGGATCTTATTTTCCTGTTCGATCAATGCGTGATCTGGGTGCGCGCCTTTCACGAGGCAACAAATGCCGGCAAGGCGCGGGAAAGCAGCGGGTTGAGCCCGGCGCAATGGCACGGGTTGGCGGCAATTTCGGCCCGGCTGACCGAACAGCTTGCGGCTTTGCGTCTTTTGGCCCTGACCGATCTGCCGATGCCCGCAATGCAGATTGCCCGGTCGATCACCGAAGACGTGGACATGGCGCTGGTGCTGTTGATCCGCCCCAAGCTGGCCCAACGCTTTGCCGAGTGTCGCACAGTTGATGAGGCCAGCGATTTCTGGCGTCGCCACATCGCCGGAGGCCGCGCCTTTCGCAGCATTTCCGAACGGCTGTATTCCGTGGGCATCGATCATTCGGCCGACACCGCTTATGCGAAATGGCGCAAATCCGTGCTCACCACGCTGGGGGCCGCAGTCCACAGCAACGCCCTGAAGACCAGCGTCTCGACGCGTCAACAAGGCGATGTTCTGTTGAATGGCGACAGCCTGCACTTTGCGGCCTTCCGTATCCATGAGCTTTGTGCCTTTGCGCAATTGATCGAGCCGGACCTGATCGACGTACTGCAAGGTGCATACCGTTCGGACAGCACAGCAGAGGCCACGGCCCGCACGCTTGGCGCGCTGGCCGGTCCGCTAAGCGGTATTCTCGTCAATCAGATTGCCAGCTTGTCGGCACCGCCTGCTGCCTCGCAACAGGCGGCCAAACCGCATTAGTTCGGGCGGTTATCCGTCTGGCCAAGACGGTTTTCGGCCACCCAGCGCGCGGCAAGCACCAGCGCTCCGGCGGCAAAATCTTTGCCGTGTTCGTCGACCATTTCCTCTGCAACTTTCGCGAGTTGCTGGAAATACCGGTCCTTGCTTTGCTCTTCTGTGGACAAGGCTTGTGTCATGGATCTCTCTCCCTTGGAGTTGTTGTTACTTGAACATGTTCTTGGGGAACGTCGTGATCGAAAGCGATCCGTCCTCCCCCGCGATCGCCAGATGCGCACCATCGTCGGACCAGGCCAGCGCATTGACCGCAGCGCCCGTACCTTCGCGCAAGAGCATCTCATCCGGGTGGCCGATCCGGCAGATCATCACCAGCCCGTTCACATAACTGACGGCGCAAAGATCCCGCTTGGGGTGCACCGCAATCCGGTCGACAATCGTCAAACCCGGTTTGCCGGTTTCAATCGGTGTGCCTTCGTGCTCGCCAAATGGCAGGTCGGGCAGATCCCAGCCCACCACCCGGAACGCACCCGACGCGACCATTGCCCTGGCCTTGTCGCTAAAACCCACAGTTCGGACGGCGGCTGGGAAATCGACAATCCGGTCAGAGGTACCCGCTTGAGCATCGACCAACACCATGGCCTTGTCCTCACAGCCAGCCACCAGCCAGCGCGCACAGGGCGACCACGCCATATCGCTCACCTGACCGTCACAGTCGACGGTTTTGCGCACGCTGAGATCTTCGGTCGACACTAGGCTAACCTGCCCGCCGCCCCAACATCCTGCCATACGTCCATCCGGCGAGACAACGATCCGCGAGACTTCGTGCGGCAGGGTTGCGTTGCAAATCTCTGCGCCGCCTTCGGCAACGGCCAGCACCAGCACCTTGCCACTGGCCATCAATATGCGGCCATTGCGCGGCGCGGCGGCCAGCGCCGTAACGGCATCGATCGGCGCGGCTGAGACGCGCAGGGTCTGCCCACGCCCCGTGGCCCGCCACAAGGCACCGCTATCGGCGTGAGAAAAGGCAAATCCCTGTTCGCCAAGCCGACAAAGCTGGACATCAGGCCGCGCAACAGGCTCTTCGCTGATCACCGGCAATGGCAGCGGCTTGGTCCGGGGGCGGATACTGGGACGTCCGGTGTCGGCCTCTACCCGGACACGGCTTTCGGGATGTTCGGCGTCATTGACAGAGAAAAAGGCCATGCGGCCATCGCCCAACACCGCGACCACAGAGGTTCCCGCGCCATTGAAAAGAACATGGCGCACATCCGTATCCAGAACCCATGTCCGGGCAATCAGATCAAACAGCGTCATCGCCTGCGGCGGCTTGTGCATTGTCATTTAGCGTTCCTTCGTGATGACGGTTTCAAGCTCTTCGTCCAGCGCCGAGAGCTTCTTTTCCAGATCGGAGATCTTGTTCAGGTTGGCGTCGCGCGCGGCGTCATTGCGGGCCTGTTCGTCCTCGTGGGCGCTGTCGGCCACGCCGTCGCGTTCGTCTTTCAGGTCCAGCACCATCATCCCGCTGGCTTTCTGGTTCAGCCGCAGTTGCGTGGTGTTCGCCTCGGCGATCTGGAGTGTGACCTCCAACCGATCCTTGAGGATTGCTTCGATGCTTCGTGATTGACCGCTCATGACTGCCCCCTGTAAACGACGGCCCATGTTCGACCCGAAAGGCCAACACGATGATTGATCCCGCTGACATCCGCTTTTTTCAGGCGTTGCAGCAGGTCTGCCGCCAAACCGACGGCGTTGATCAGAGTTGCCAGAACGCCATCGGTCACGCGATCAAGACCGGCGATCCACACGACTTGCGGGCGGCGCGTCAGGCGGTGGACAACCTTGATCAAAGAACCCGGGATCAGGTGATGCGGCAGGTTCACCAGCGCATGGCGACCGACCTGACGGCGATACTGGATGCCATGTCCGGCGCTCCCGGCAGGCAACGGCCGAATTGATCCGTTCCGGCGCTTGCGTGCCGGTGAAATCTGTTCTGGTTCGTACATGGGTTCCCCCTCCCCTGGGCGCCCGGTCGTTCGAGTGTCGTAAAGGCTAGCAGAGCGACCCCACGACACAATGAATTCAGGCGGGATTCGGCGATTGCGCTGTGCCGTGGCCGAAAAGTGTAAATTTGCGTTACGTTTGGAATCGCGGCCTGTAACGCTCTGTTTCACAATAATTATTCTGCGTCGCAGAAAGATGCGCCGCACTTGCAAAAGAAGCGAATCAATCACTTGATTTCATGACGCGTATCGCCCTTTGATGGCGATGATCCGCAGTTACACCATGCAGGCAGATGGACGATTTCCCCGAATTTCTGGAACAAGACGATCTGACGTTGCGGTTGCCGACCGATGCGGATCTGCCCGAAATCGCACGCCAGTTGAGCGACCAGCGCACGGCCCGCTGGCTGGCCACCGTGGCGCATCCGGTCGATCCCGAACAGGCCCGCGCCCTGCTGATCCACGGCCAACATCCCGGCGAGGCGTTCCGCCTGATCGAGCGGGAAAACCGCGTGGTCGGCGCGCTGTGTCTGGGTGCCTCGTTATGGTACTGGCTGGACCCGGATCATTGGCGGCAGGGCATTATGCACCGCGCACTCAGTTTGGCGATCCGCACCCGGTTTGCGCGACCGGCCCCGCCGCTTATCGCCACCTGCCACGAAGACAATGATGCCTCCCGCGCGCTGTTGGCACGGTTGGGGTTTGCGCCCTACCCGGTCGGCAGGCGCATGTTTTTTCAAGGCACGCAGACAGCGGAACCCTGCCGTGATTATCTGTTGGCCCCCGAACAGTGGCACCTACTGCACCCGCCCGAAATCGCGGCCGGTCCGGCTCTGCTGCGTCCAGCGCGGCAGACAGATGCGGCCGCGCTGGTCCACATGCTGCCCGGCACCGGGGCCGGTCCCTGGCCTGCGGCAGAGGCCTTGACGGCCTTTATCGAAACCCATCGCTACCGTGGCCGCCCTGAGGGGCTATTCGTGATCGTGGACAACAATCGCCGCAGCATCGGCATGGCGTTGGAAAGTCATGGTCGCACCGCGCTGCTTTTCTTGTCTGCCGAGGATGAGACCCGCCATCGCACCCGGATCGAGGCGTCCCTTGCCACCCAATGGCCGGCCCCTATCTAGTCTTTCAGATGGGTGTAGACCGTGTTGCGCGACACGCCCAGCCGCCGCGCCGTCAGCGCCACGTTGCACTGGCAGACCCGGTACATGCGACGAATCTCAAGACAGCGTTGCCTGCGAATGGACGTACCGTCGCAACGCGGGCAGACTTGATCCGCGGCGTCCTGAATCGTCAGAAATCGGGCAACATGCACATCGCGCAGCACCCCGGCAGGACACTGCGCAGCCAGAACCTGAAGGTGGTGCCGCAAGTCGTTCAGATTGTCCCGCCGGTCTATTTTGCCAAGCGCCTTGATGGCTTTCGCTGAAAGCCGGTGGTCCGGTGACAATTCTGCCAGCATGCTGCGGGCAATCTTGGGAAAGTCCGTGCGCGCCGCAAGGCTGGGCAGTTCGACGGTCAACATCCGCAATTCGCCAATCGCCCTTGGATGCCAGTCCACCTTTTCGGAATCGGTCCGATCCGTCGCCAGAACACACCATTGGCGTTCCGTGATTGCGTGGCGCAGGGTAGTAAGAAGACCGGCAAAGGCATCCGTCCCCAGATCCTCCAAACTCGCGATATTCTCGAGCACCAGCGTCCCGCCGGACTCTGCCATCAGATCGGGGGTCACATACCCCTGTAAGAGCGCGTGGACCGCCGCAATGCCTTGCGCTGCAGGGCCCAGGCTGTTGCAGTCGACCGCGATCAGGGTGCCCTCCCCATGGACATGACGATGCACCGCCTCTGCCAGCCGGGTCTTGCCGGTGCCCGACAGTCCCCGGATGCAGACCGCCTGCCCCAACGACACGGCCCGCTTGGCCACACGCGCGCATTCACGCACCATATCGTCGTCCAGAACGATAGCCCCCGTCTGCGGGGCAACCCGCCTGGCCGCCGGAACGTCCCGCAAGCGCCACCCACGCGCCACCTGCGGCTGCAATGATCCCGGGTGTAGGCGCGCGAAAAACCCGGCATTCGACCGATCCCACAGCTGCACGGTTTCCCCTCGGGCCAAGGTGCGCAGGACGGCCTGCACATCGCCCCGAAACAAGTCACTGAACAGACTGGCCGTGGCAAGATGCTCTCCGTCCAACAGTCTTGCTGACATGCGGTTCGCCCCGGTGATCCTCCCGCCCTCATCGATGCCGATCAAACCAACGCTTTGCGTGGCTAGGTATTCCGCACGCTGGTGAAACTGGACGATGTAATCGTCCTGATGTGCCTCGGCAAATAGCCGGTTTTCGATGTTCGTGGCTGCCAGAGTGACCAGTGCCTGAGTGTGATACTGCCGCTCCGTCACCTCTGACGACGCGTCCAGCAGCCCGACGATCCGGCCATCCGAGGCCATGATTGGCGCGGCGACACAAGACACCCCACCATGGCACGAAAAGAAATGCTCTCCACCCATCACCATGCTGGACCGTCCAGACAACAGCGCCAACCCAAGAGCATTGGTGCCGCGCTTTTCCTCAAGCCAGATCGATCCCGGACGGATAGAGCGTCCGCACGGGCCTTCGCTAAAGTCCGCGTCCATAATCGTGTCCAGCACGACACCGGTCTCATCGGCAAAGGCACACATAAAATTGGCCCCGGCGATCTGCGCACTCAGTAGTTCCAGCTCTGGGCGGACAAGTCGCATCAGACGCTCTCGCGCCTGCCGGGCAATCCTGAGCGACTGATTGGACACCGCCGCATCCTCGGGCATGCCGCAAGGGTCCAGACCACTTTGCAAGCACCTTTGCCAGCTTGCGGAAATCTCTTGCCGAATGGCGACAGACGCCAGAGCACTGCCCGTGCTCAACGTCTCGCGCGTCTGCACGAATGTCGATCTGGTCGTCATGCGACCGCCCCCTCCCAAGGTATCGGGCCATTTTCGGGCACCCAGCCTGAAAAGCAACCGGGATGTTCGTCGATGTCGGCAGAGTTTCGGAAAAGCGCCGACACCCCAAATCGCAACAGCGAACACTTGCTGAGCGCACGCACCCGCCGTCCCATTTTTCCAATCTTTCCGCAGATTCACAGCATTTTCAAATCTTTCGGAAAAGAGCTGTTTCTTCATTGCGGGTGGTCCATGGCCACTCTGCGACGCATATTCCGGACAACACCTTTTTTGCCTTCAGGAGCATCCATGAGCACCAAGTACTATGCCCCACACGGAGGCCATCCCGGCCAGGACCAATTGCTGACCGACCGCGCAGTGTTCACAGAGGCGTATGCAGTGATCCCCAAAGGCACGATGCGCGATATCGTGACCAGCTTTTTGCCGTTCTGGGATCTAACCCGGCTTTGGGTCATCTCACGCCCGCTCAGCGGCTTTGCCGAAACCTTTTCGCAGTACATCATGGAAGTGCAACCCGGTGGCGGGTCCGATCACCCAGAGGCGGACCCAGAGGCCGAAGGCGTTTTGTTTGTGGTCGAGGGCACCGCCACACTGCGTGTCAATGGCCAGACCCATAAACTGACACCGGGCGGTTATGCCTATCTGCCGCCTTCCAGCGGCTGGACACTGCGCAACGACGGCCCGGAAACCCTGCGGTTTCATTGGGTGCGCAAAGCCTATGAGCCGGTCGGGGGGTTGGATACCCCCGATGTGCTGATCCTGAATGAGCAGGACATCGCGCCGACCGTAATGCCCGGAACAGACGGCAAATGGGCGACAACCCGTTTTGTCGACCCGTCCGATCTGCGCCATGATATGCACGTCACCGTGGTCACGTTCGAGCCGGGGGCCGTGATCCCGTTTCTGGAAACCCATGTCATGGAACACGGGCTGTATGTGCTGGAGGGCAAGGCGGTCTACCGGCTGAACAACGACTGGGTCGAGGTCGAAGCAGGGGATTACATGTGGCTGCGCGCCTTCTGCCCGCAGGCTTGTTACGCGGGCGGTCCCGGTCGGTTCCGTTATCTGCTGTACAAGGACGTGAACCGGCACATGCCCTTGCGACTTGGCCGCAGATAGACCGCCGCCTTCGCGCCTCAGGTCGGGGGTGCCGCAACCGCCCCCCCGATTGCAAAGGTCAAGTGCCGAGCCGCCTCCATCACGGGGCGGCTTAGCCGTTCGATATGTGCCTCGCTGACCCGACTGGTTGGCCCGGACACCGAGATCCCCGCCACCGCCTCTTGGTTCATGTCGAACACAGGGGCCGCGATGCACCGCATCCCAGAGTTCTTTTCCTCGTTGTCGACGGAATATCCCTGTGCTTTCACTGTCCGCAAATCCGCCTTCAGCGCCTCGGGATCGGCCAGCGTGCATTCGGTGAAAGCGATCAGTTCGGACATGGCCAGATGCCGGTCCAACCGATCCTCATCCATATGGGCCAGCAGAGCCTTTCCGATGCCCGACGCATGCATCGGTGACAGGGTTCCCGGCGGAAAAAAGGCGCGAATGTTGGCGTGCGTCTCGACCTGGCTGAGGAACAGCACCGCCCCCTCCTTTTCGATGCCAAGGTTGGCGGTCTCTCCGGTCGCCTCCATCAATTTACGCATGATCGGGCGCGCGCGATCCACCAGCGAGGTGCGCCGCAGGAACCGTGCACCGATGACAAAGGCTTGTGGCCCGATATGCCACAGCTGTTCCTCGGGATCGAACTCGACCAGTCCGCGCCCCTCCAGTGTGACAAGGATGCGGTAGACCGTGGCGGGCGACTGGCTCATTTCATCTGCAAGCAGGGTCAGCGGTTTGCCCTGAGCTTCGCTCAGATACTCGAACACCTCCATCGCCCGATCCAGAGATTTAATCGTGTTCTGGGCGGTCTTGTCCTCCCAACCCCGGGGCCTGCCGCGCGCCTTGCGGCGTGGTCCCGCGTCATTACCTTGAGAATCCATAAGAACCCTTTGTTTTTCAGTGAAAGGCGAATTCATCATATGAAAAAAACAACCCTCTGACAAACAAAGATTAATCCGGACTTCACGCATTGTGCAGGTCATTTTCAAAATAGTATCGCGCACTCCGCCCCCCTCGTATGGTGCACATAACGATGGAAGGAGACCACCCATGAGCTTTCAGAACCCCGTTTTCATCCCGGGTCCGACCAACATCCCGGAAAACCTCCGCAAGGCTTGTGACATGCCGACGATCGACCATCGCTCGCCGCTGTTCGGCCAGATCCTGCATCCGGCGCGAGAGGGCGTGCGTAAGGTTCTCAAGAGCGACAGCGCCGAGATCTTCATCTTTCCCTCGACCGGAACGGGTGGCTGGGAAACCGCGCTGACCAATACACTGTCGGCGGGTGACAAGGTGCTGTCGGCCCGCAATGGCATGTTCAGCCACCGCTGGATCGACATGTGTCAACGTCACGGGTTGGACGTGCAGATAGTCGAAACCCCATGGGGCGAGGGCCTGCCTGCCGACCGCTACGAGGAAATCCTGACCGCCGACAAGAGCCACCAGATCAAGGTCGTTTTGGCCACCCACAACGAAACCGCCACCGGCGTCAAATCCGATATCGCGGCGGTCCGCCGGGCGTTGGATGCGGCGGGCCACCCTGCCCTGCTGTTCGTTGACGGCGTGTCCTCGATCGGGTCAATGGATTTCCGTTTTGACGAATGGGGCGTCGACGTTGCCGTGACCGGCTCACAAAAAGGGTTCATGCTGTCTGCCGGTCTGGGCATCGTCGGTTTCAGCGCCAAGGCGATGGCGGCCACCAAGACAGGCACCCTCCCGCGCACCTTTTTTGACGTGCATGACATGGCCAAGGGCTATGCCAACAACGCCTACCCCTACACGCCCGCCGTCGGCTTGCTGAACGGATTGAATGTCGCATGTGGGATGCTGCTGACCGAGGGGCTGGAGAATGTCTTTGCCCGTCACAACCGGATCGCATCGGGTGTGCGCGCCGCCGTCGCGGCCTGGGGACTGGAGCTGTGTGCCGCCAATCCGTCAGTCTGGTCCGACACGGTCAGCGCGATCCGGACGCCGGACGGCTTTAACGCCACCGACATCGTCACCCACGCCGCCAAAAAATACGGCGTCGCCTTTGGTGTCGGTCTGGGTGAGGTCGCGGGCAAGGTGTTCCGCATCGGCCACCTTGGCAGCCTGACGGACGTCATGATGCTGTCCGGCATTGCCACGGCGGAGATGTGCATGGCCGACCTTGGTCTGGACATCACGTTGGGCTCTGGCGTCGCTGCGGCACAGGACTACTATCGCAATCACGGGATCGCTGCCCAAAAGGACGCCGCATGATGACCGAGGGCGACATGTATATCCCGACCTATGAGGACATGCTGGACGCGCACAAGCGGATTGAACCCTATATCCGCCGCACCCCGGTGCGCGTGTCGGACTACCTGAACGAGCTTACAGGCGCGCAACTGTTCTTCAAATGCGAGAACTTTCAGGAGCCGGGCGCCTTCAAGGTGCGCGGCGCTGCCAACGCGGTGTTTGGGTTGAATGAGGATCAGGCGAAGAAGGGCGTGGCCACACATTCGTCGGGCAACCACGCGTCTTGCCTCAGCTACGCCGCCATGCGGCGTGGCATCCCCTGCAACGTGGTTATGCCGCGCACCGCCCCGCAGGCCAAAAAGGACACCGTGCGCCGCTACGGCGGCAACATCACCGAATGCGACCCGTCAACGTCTTCGCGTGAGGCGACATTTGCTCAGGTACAGGCCGCGACCGGGGGCGATTTTGTCCATCCCTACAACGATCCGCGTGTGATCGCGGGTCAGGGCACCTGTGCCAAAGAGTTCATGGAACAGACCGACGGGATGGACATGGTTGTCGCCCCTATCGGCGGTGGTGGCATGATCTCTGGCACCTGCCTGACCCTGTCGACGCTGGCCCCCCAAACGCAGGTCATCGCGGCAGAGCCGGAACAGGCCGATGACGCCTATCGCAGCTTCAAGGCCGGGCACATCATTGCAGATGATGCGCCCAAAACCATCGCCGACGGTCTGCTGGTGCCCCTCAAAGAGCGGACATGGCATTTCGTGTCCACCTATGTGAGCGAGATATACACCGCGTCCGATCAGGAAATCATCGACGCGATGAAGCTGACATGGAAACACCTGCGCATCGTGATGGAACCGTCCAGTGCCGTGCCTCTGGCCGTGATCCTGAAAAACCCCGACGCCTTTCGCGGCAAACGCGTTGGCCTGATCATCACCGGCGGCAACGTCGACTTGGACAAGCTGCCTTGGCTCAACGCCGCCTGACCGACCCGAACACCATCAATTCCGACAGAGGAGCGCGGACATGAAAGACATGACCAATCTCGACGATTTCGAAGTAGGCTATGACATTCCGGCCAAGCCCGGCATGGATGAGGCCGACATCCAGACCCCCTGCCTTGTGCTGGATCTGGATGCGCTGGAGCGCAACATCAAAAAGATGGGCGATTACGCCGCGTCCCACGGGATGCGCCACCGGGTGCATGGCAAGATGCACAAATCCGTTGACGTGGCCAAACTGCAGGAAAGCCTTGGCGGCTCATGTGGCGTCTGCTGCCAGAAGGTGTCCGAGGCCGAGGTCTTTGCCCGTGGCGGCATCAAGGATGTTCTGGTCTCCAATCAGGTCCGCGACCCGGCCAAGATCAACCGTCTGGCGCGGCTGCCCAAACTGGGCGCGCGCACCATCGTCTGCGTGGATGACGTGGCCAATGTCGCAGATCTGTCGGCGGCGGCGGTCAAGCACGGCACCGAAATCGAATGTCTGGTGGAAATCGACTGTGGCGCGGGCCGTTGCGGCGTGACCACCACACCGGCTGTTGTGGACATCGCCAAGGCGATCGACACGGCCGAGGGCCTGAAATTCTCCGGCATTCAGGCCTATCAGGGCGCGATGCAGCACATGGACAGCTACGACGACCGCAAGGCCAAGCTGGATGTCGCGGTGGCCATGGTCAAAGACGCCGTAGACTCGCTAAAATCCGAGGGGCTGGAGTGCGACATCGTCGGCGGCGGCGGCACCGGGTCATACTACTTTGAGTCGACCAGCGGCGTGTACAACGAACTGCAGTGCGGATCGTACGCCTTCATGGATGCCGATTATGGCCGCATCTTGGACAAAGACGGAAACCGCATCGACCAAGGCGAATGGGAAAATGCATTTTTCATCCTGACCAGCGTCATGTCCCACGCCAAGGCCGACAAGGCCATCGTTGACGCGGGCCTCAAGGCGCAGTCAGTCGACAGCGGTCTGCCGGTGATTTTTGGCCGCACGGACGTGGAATACGTCAAATGCTCGGACGAACACGGCGTCGTCATGGACCCGACCGGCGCGCTGCAAGTCAATGACAAGCTTAAGCTGGTTCCGGGCCACTGCGACCCCACCGCCAACGTGCATGACTGGTACGTCGGCGTGCGGAACGGCAAGGTCGAAACCGTTTGGCCGGTGTCGGCGCGCGGTCACGCCTACTAAGCCTGTCGCTGGGTAAGGAAGGTCCGTCTCGGGAGGAGGCGGAGAGACGCCCGTGTGTATGCTCGCCTTCCGGCAATGGCACATGGGCGCACGAAATCATTGATACTCTTCGGCCCCCCGCTGATCGTCTGCCCCCTTGTCGCGCACTGCGTCCCGGCGGCCATTGGCGCGACAGCGGGGCCAAGGTCGAAACCCCCATTGGGAGACTACCATGCTGATCGTACCCGAACGCGAAATCGCCAATCTGATGACCCGCGACGTGGCCTTTGACGCGGTGGAACAGGTGTTTGCCGCCATGGCCTCTGATGACGCCTACAACTTTCCTGTCGTGCGAGAGGCCATTGGCCACGAGGACGCCTTGTACGGTTTTAAGGGCGGCTTTGACCGCGCCGGTCTGACGCTAGGTCTGAAGGCGGGTGGCTACTGGCCGCACAATCTGGAAAAGCGCGGGCTGATCAATCACCAGTCCACGGTGTTCCTGTTCGACCCCGACACCGGCATGGTCAAGGCGATGGTGGGCGGCAACCTGTTGACGGCCCTGCGCACCGCGGCGGCGTCGTCGGTGTCTATCAAACATCTGGCGCGCAAGGACGCCAAGGTGCTGGGCATGATCGGGGCGGGCCATCAGGCAACTTTCCAACTGCGCGCCGCACTGGAGCAGCGCACATTCGACAAGGTGATCGGCTGGAACTACCACCCCGAAATGCTGCCCAACATCGAAAAGGTCGCGACAGAGGCCGGTGTCCCGTTTGAGGCAGTGGACCTGCCGGGGATGCGCGCGGCGGATGTGATCATCTCAATCACCTCGGCCTTCGGCCCGTCGCTGATGGCCGATCACGTCAGTCCCGGCACGCATGTGGCCTGCATGGGCACCGACACCAAAGGCAAACAAGAGGTCGAGGCGGCGTTGCTGGCCCGCGCCGCCGTCTTCACCGACGAGGTCGCGCAATCGGTCAGCATCGGCGAGGCACAGCACGCCGTGGCGCAGGGTCTGATCCGCGACAGCGACATCGCCCAGCTTGGCGCGGTGATCAACGGCAGCCATCCGGGACGGACGTCGGACGACCAGATCACCCTGTTCGACGGCACCGGCGTCGGTCTTCAGGATCTCGCGGTTGCCGCGGCGGTGGTCGATCTAGCGGTCGCACAGGGCATCGCCATCGAGGTCGATTTCTGACGCCGCTCCCGACAGGGAAAGTGACAGCTTCCAACCGCCCCGGCCCCTATGGGACCGGGGCGGTTGCGTTCAGAAAAGGCGCAGCAGAAAGATCACGCTCATCCCGTAGCCGATGGTAGCAACGATGGCGCGGACGACCCATGCAGGGATGGCCTTGGCGACATGCGCTCCGGCGTAGCCGCCGATGATCGCGGCAACCATCATCACCATGGCCATCGGCCAAACGACAATCCCGGCCACGGCGAAGGTCACAACCGAAATTGCCGACAGGGCAAACGACAGCCCGCTTTTGACGCCGTTCATCAGATGAATGTCGCGCCAGCCCCAGAGCGCGAAAAGCGCCAGCAAGACAATCCCCAAGCCGCCGTTGAAATACCCGCCGTACAGACTGACCAGAAACAGGCCAACCGCGCCTTCGGGGCGAAAGCCGCCCGCCGCATGTTCTGCCCATGCTTTCAGCCGTGCGCCGAACAGAAAGGCCGTGGTGGCGAACAGCAACAAAAAGGGCACGATGAGTGAGAAGGCTTCGTTCGACGACACCAGCAGCAACAGCGACCCGACCAATCCTCCGGCCAGCGTGATTGCCGTCAGGCGGATCAACTGTCGGCGCGACAGGGTCTTGAGTTCGGCGATATAACCCAGCGTGCCGCCAAGGTATCCGGGGAAAACCGCAACTGTGCTGGTGGCATTGGCCGCCACCGGCGGGACACCCGCCCACACAAGCGCCGGAAAGGTCAAAAAGGTGCCCCCGCCCGCGATGGTATTGACGACACCCGCGCCAAATCCCGCAAGTATCAGAATAACATAGTCTGGGCTCATTTTTTGGTCTCCCCCCCAAAAGCCAAAGCGGCGCGCTTTCGCACGCCGCTTCGCCTGTTTTTTGGGCAGGGTCAACGCCACCGGGTGTCGTCAGGCCTGACCGCTCTGTCCCAACGACCCTTTGCCATGTCCGGCCATACCGCCGGAGACTTCTTCGGTGGATTCGTCGGACAGATCTTCGGGCAGCACCAGGTTCAGCACGATGGCGATCACGGCGGCGGGCAGGATGCCGGATGTCGCCAGCACCTTGATCGTGCCGGGCAGGTATTGCAGCGCCCCCGGCTCCAGCTGCAGGCCAAGGCCCAGCGACAGCGCAATCGCAAAGATCACCATGTTGCGGCGGTTCCAGGTCACGTCCGACAGCATCGAGATACCGGCCGCCACGACCATGCCGAACATCACGATCACACCGCCGCCCAGCACTTCGATCGGGATCGAGGAGATGATCGCGCCGATCTTGGGCACCAGTCCGCACAGGATCAGGAACACCGCGCCGATGGTCACCACATGGCGGCTCATCACGCCGGTCATCGCGATCAGCCCGACGTTCTGGCTGAACGAGGTGTTGGGCAACGCGCCGAACAGGCCAGAGATTGCCGTGCCGATACCGTCGGCAAAGGTCGCGCCCTGGATCTCTTTGTCCGTCGCCTCACGCCCCGCGCCGCCCTTGGTGATACCCGACACGTCGCCGACGGTTTCCACCGCCGACACAAAGGACATGGCGCAAAAGCCGACAATCGCCGCGACCGAGAACTCCAGCCCAAAATGCAACGGGTTGGGCAGTGCAAAGCTGGACGCGCGGCCGACATTGCCAAGGTTCACCTGACCCAACACAAAAGCCAGCCCATAGCCGACCAGCAGGCCGATCAGCACCGCCGAGACCGACAGCATCCCGCGGGCAAAGAACTTCAGCCCCAGCGTCACAAGGATCACCGTCCCGGCCATCAGCCAGTTCAGCCCCGAGCCGTATTCCGGCGTGCCAATCGCAGGCACGCCCCCGGCGGCGTACTGGATGCCGACCTTGACCAGCGCGAGGCCGATCATCGTCACCACCAGCCCCGTCACCAGCGGCGGCAACGCAAAGCGGATCTTGCCGATGAACAGGCCAAGGACCGCGTGGAACAGACCGCCCACAAGGATGCCGCCCATCAGCACCGCAATGGCATCCACGCCCTTGCCCGCCACCAGCGGGATCATGATCGGGATAAAGGCAAACGAGGTGCCCTGCACGATCGGCAGCCGCGCCCCCACCGGACCGACACCGATGCTCTGGAACAGCGTCGCGATGCCGGCAAAGAACATCGACATCTGGATCATGTAGATCATCTGCGGAAAGTCGGGTGAGTTCGAGCCAAAGCCGAACCCCGCCGCGCCGCAGACGATGATCGCCGGAGTGACGTTCGAGACGAACATCGCCAGAACGTGCTGGATGCCCAGCGGCACCGCCTTGATCAGCGGCGGTGTGTAATCCGGATCGCGCAGTTGCTCTGGCGTTCCGATGCTTGTGTCAGCCATTTCCAGTCCCCTCTGATGTGTCCTTCCGCACCCGCCGGTCTTGCGCGGCGCGGTCTTATCCTTCGATGTGATAGGGCGTGTCGAAAAAATGCTCTTGCAGGTTGGCGCCCGCGCCGATCCGGTCGACCACCGCAAACAGCCCCGGCGCATGCAGCGGCGTCAGCACCCCGTGCCAGACGCCCCGGTGATAGTTCACCCCCTGCCCCGGCGCGGTCATAAAGGCGATGGGCTGCCCCGGCGCACCGCCCTGATCCGGCGCCACGATGACCAGAAACGGGTCCAGGCTCATTGGCAGGAACGCCTGACTGCCGTCCGGGTGACGCTCCATCATGTCCAGCCTCAGTGGCAGCGCGCGCGGCTCTGCCTTGAACAGGCTGATCCCGGCGCGGCCCTCGACAAACTCCAGCGCCGCGCGGTCGTGATAGCGCCCGCACAGGCCCTGATTGATGATCTTATCCGCATCGCCGCTGACATCCAGCACATCGCCAAAGGGGGCAAACCCCTGCGCCGTCAGCGGCTGTACCGGGATGCGCGCGCTCATGCGCCCAGCTTTTCGATCAGCCGCACCTCGGCGATGCGTTCGACCTGACGGCAGGCCTCGGCGAACTCCGCGTCGCGGCTGTTGGCCAGCCGCTGCTGGAACGCCGCCATGATCGACGCCTTGGTGTGGTCGCGCACCGCAATGATGAAGGGAAAGCCGAACCGGGCGGTATAGGCGTCGTTCAGTTGGGTAAAGCTGTCGCGCTCATCGTCGGTCAGCAGGTCCAGCCCCGCGCCCGCCTGTTCCGCCGTGCTCTCGGCGGTCAGCTGTCCCGCCGCCGCCAGCTTGCCCGCCAGATCCGGGTGCGCCGTCAGCACGCCCAGCCGCCGCTCCTCGCTGGCAGAGCGGAACACCCGCGCCAGCGCCGAATGCACCCCTGTCGCCGTGTCATGCGCAGGCCCCAGTTCCAGATCGTGCGCGCCTTCGGCGATCCACGGGCTGTGTTCGAACACACCGCCGAATTCGGCGACAAAGCGCACCTTATCCATCGTTGAGGGCCGCGCGCGCGGCACCGGCGGGTGCGCCTGCGCCCAATGATCAGCAATCTGTTCGCGGGTGGCGAACCAGACGCCCTCATGGCCCTGCATATGGTCCAGCGCGCGCTTCAGCGCCATCGCCCGCCCCGGCCGGCCCGCGATGCGGCAATGCAGCCCGATCGACAGCATCCGCGGCGCGCCCGCCTGCCCTTCGGCATACAGCATGTCGAAACTGTCACGCAGATAGCTTTCGAACTGGTCGCCATTGGTGAACCCCGCCTGGATCGCAAAACGCATGTCGTTGCAGTCCATCGTATAGGGCACGATCAGTTGGTCCTTGCCCCCCGCGCGGGCCCAATAGGGCAGATCATCCGCATAGCTGTCCGAAATATAGGCAAAATCGCCCGCCTCTGCCGCCAGATCGACCGTATTCATCGAACAGCGCCCGGTGTACCAGCCGCGCGGCGCGCTGCCGGTCACCTCTGTGTGCAGGCGGATCGCCTCGTGGATCTGCGCGCGCTCCTGCTCGGCCGACATGTCCTTGTGTTCGACCCATTTCAGCCCGTGGCTGGCAATCTCCCAGCCCGCGCCCTGCATCGCCCGCACCTGATCCGGCGACCGCGCCAGTGCGCTGGCCACGCCGAACACCGTGATCGGCAGATCGCCCAGCAGCCGGTGCAGACGCCAGAACCCGGCCCGCGCGCCGTAGTCATACAGCGATTCCATGTTCCAGTGCCGCTGCCCCGGCCAGGGCTGCGCGCCGGTGATCTCTGACAGGAACGCCTCGGATGCCGCGTCGCCATGCAGGATGTTGTTTTCGCTGCCCTCCTCGTAGTTCAGAACGATCTGAACCGCGATCCGGGCGCCCCCCGGCCAGGCCGCCGCCGGGGCCTGGGCACCATAGCCGATCATGTCTCGTGGGTAACGTGTCACAGGTGTATCCTTTTTCTTGAACTCATGAATAAACCAGAAAATCCTCACTGTTTTTCAAGAAAAACAAAAAGGACCATTCGGGCAGACCGGCTTTGTCTCTGCCAGCGCAGTTGGCCTAAGACTGCACATGATCTGAGGAGACGCACACCATGACCGGCTATCTCACCACCCATGTTCTTGACACCGCACGCGGCTGCCCGGCGCAGGGCATGCGCATCGACCTGCTGCGCATCGACGGCGACACCCGCAGCCTGCTCCGGACAGTGATCACCAATGCCGATGGCCGCACCGACGCACAGATCCTGCCCGCAGACCAGTTCGAAACCGGCACCTACGAGCTGGTCTTTCACGCCGGAGCCTACCTCGACGCCTGCGGCACCCCGCCCGAAGACCCCCGGTTCCTCGACATCATCCCGATCCGATTTGGCATGTCACACCCCACACACTACCACGTCCCCCTCCTCCTCTCCCCCTTCGGATACGCAACATACAGAGGAAGCTGAAACACCCTCAAAGAACCCCAGACGTCGCACGAATCGTTGAGGCGATGCGGTCAATCATGAACTCCATGAACAGCCGCGTCTTGGGGTCCTGCATCCGGCGATGGGTGAACAGACACGCCATCTGGATCGGTTCCGGCGATGCGTCCTTGGCCACCGGGATCAATGTTCCGGCCCTGAGATGGTCGGCGATTTCGAACACCGGCTTCATCGCGATGCCATGACCCGCCAGCGCCCAGTCGGTCAGCACATCGCCATCGTCGGATTCGTACCGGCCCGCCACGCGGAACCGTTTCGGCCCCGCCGGGGTGCGCAACAGCCACTGGAACTCTGTCGCGCCAGGAAACCGCAGGCTCAGACATTCATGCGCATCGGAGACCAGATCGTCACCGCTGACGGGCATCCCACGTTCGGCGACATAGTCCGGTGAGGCGCACAGGATCCGGTCCACATCCGCAATCTTTCGGATGCGCAGGTTACTGTCCTCTGGCTGGCCGAGGAAAAAGGCCAGGTCTAACCCTTCGGTGGTCAGATCGACCTTTCGGTCGGTCAGCCGCAGTCGCACGTTCACCTCTGGGTACTTGGCCAGAAACGCGGGCACCTGCGGCGCGATCAACCGTCGTCCCACCCCCAACGGCGCGGCGACATACAGCGAGCCCTTGAGATTCTCAGTGATGTTGACGATCTGCGCCTCGGCGCTTTCGACCGCTTGCAGCACATCGGTCGCGCCACGGTAAAATGACTGTCCCTGTTCTGTCGGCGTCAGGCTGCGTGTCGTACGCTGGAACAGCCGCACACCCAGATGTTCCTCAAGCTGCGAGATTCGGGACGAGGTCACCGCCGGAGAGACCCGCAAATCGCGCCCGGCTGCGGACATACTGCCCAATTCATAGACACGAACAAAGGTGCGGATGTTGTCGAGATAGGACATTGTTCTGATTTTTTTGATGCTGCTTGGTCTTTCCCGGCGATACCAGAATAAAGGTGTCACGACTAGAGTGATGAAAATTCGAATCTCGGGAGGAAGACAATGTATGATCTGGCAATCTTGTGGGATTGGATCGCCTTTTCCGTGCGCTGGCTGCATGTCGTCACCGCGATGGCCTGGATTGGGGCATCGTTCTATTTCATCGCGCTTGACCTGATGCTCAAGCCCAACGCCGCCCTGCCGGACGGCGCCTCTGGCGAGGAATGGGAGGTCCACGGCGGCGGGTTCTACCACACGGTCAAATACATGGTGGCCCCGGCGCGGACGCCCGAGCATCTGACCTGGCACAAATGGCAAAGCTATTCGACCTGGCTGTCCGGCGCGGCCCTGATGATGATCATCTACTGGGTTGGCGGAGAGCTGTTCCTGCTGGACCCGACCAAGGCGGATCTGTCGCTGTGGCAGGGCATCCTGATCTCTGGCGGATCACTGACCATTGGCTGGCTGGCCTATGACGCGATGTGCAAGTCAAAGCTGAGCGAACACCCGACCCTGTTGATGCTGCTGCTGTTTGTCATCCTTGTGGTGATGTCGTGGGGCTATAACCAGATCTTTACCGGGCGGGCCGCGCTGCTGCATCTTGGGGCCTTTACCGCCACGATCATGACCGCAAACGTGTTCTTTCAGATCATGCCGAACCAGCGGATCGTGGTTGCGGATCTCAAGGCCGGGCGCACCCCGGACGCCAAATACGGCAAGATCGCCAAGGTCCGTTCGACCCACAACAACTATCTGACGCTGCCAGTCGTGTTCCTGATGCTGTCGACGCACTATCCGCTGGCCTTTGCCACCGCTTATGCCTGGATCATTGCCAGCCTTGTGTTCCTGACCGGTGTGACGATCCGGCATTATTTCAACACCATGCACAAGACCGGCAAAGGCCCGCATTGGACATGGATTGTGACCGTTCTGCTGATGGTCGTGATTGCCTGGCTGTCCACCGTCCCCGGCGGCGACACCTACGAAGAGGCCGAGGCCCGCGCCCTGACACCCTATGAGGCGAAATTCGCCGAGGCCGAGGGGTTTGAAGACGCCTATTTTGCGGTCGTCGGCAACTGTTCGATGTGCCACGCGCGTGAACCGTCTTGGGACGGCATGTACTGGGCGCCCAAGAACATCATCCTCGAAACCGAAAGCGATGTCGCCCGCCACGCCGATCAGATCTATCTTCAGGCCGGGCTAAGTCACGCCATGCCACCGCCGAATGCAATCCAGATGGAGGAGGCAGATCGCCGCTCCATCGTGGCTTGGGTGCGCGAGGTCCGCGCCCAATAGGCCGGTCCCTTACAGGCCGCTAAACATGATAGGTGCGCTCTGTCAGCGGGACGGTATCCAATTCGGTCTGCAACATGTCCAGCAAAGCCATTTCGGCCCGGTTCATGCTGCGCTTAGGGTTGGTCAGCATGTGAATATCCACCGCAGGCAGCGCACCATAGGGCGGAACCTGCCACAACAGACCGGACTGAACGTCCTTACGCGCGATATGCACCGGCAGGGCACCGATGCCGATATTGGCCACGATCATGCGGCGCACTTCGGGCAGGTTGGACGACAGCCCTCTGGGTTCGGACCGCATCCCCAACCGGCGGCGCAGCCGGGCCACACCGGACAGAGACCCCTCCAGCTCATCGGTCTGGAACGACACCGCATCTTCGTCCCTCAATTCAGCGACGTCGATGTTGTCCTGCCCATACAGACGATGTGACGGCCCGCAGTAAAAGCCAAAGAATTCGCGATACATCACCCGCGCCTCCAGCCCGACAGGGTCCTGTTGCATGAGGCAGATGCCAAAAGTGACCTGATTTTGTTGCAGATGCGCGATCACATCCGCGCTGTCCATGGTCGAGATCGTATAACTCACCCTTGGATATTGGGCGTTGAACCGCTCCAGCACACTGTCGAAGTGCGACGACACCACATGACTGGCCACTGCAATGCTGATCTGGCCGGTCACCTCGTCCTCTAGCCCGCCCATCAGGTCCGGCAGTTGCGCAACCGCGCCGAAAATCGTGCTGGCCTCCGCGTACAGCACCCGCCCCCAGGGCGTGACGCTGAAATGTTTGGGCGACCGGTTGACCAGCTTGCGGCCCATGATGTCCTCAAGCCGTTTCAGCGCGACGCTGATTGTCGGCTGTTTCAGACCCAGAAAATGCGCGGCGGGCGTGATGCCCCCCTCATCCACGACTACCATGAAGGTGCGCAGCAGGTTCCAGTCAAGGTTCCACGGAAAGCGTTGCGCGTATGGCTTAAGCATAGCTCACATCTATCTTAGGGATTGTTAATATCTATTTGCCCTATGATCTGACGCAGCGCAACCTGTGAGTCACTGTGTCTTTGGACTGCGCCTTTGAATGCGCAGGCAAAACCGTGACAACAACAGGGAAACTGACATGACAAAAACACTCAACATCCTGCGCCGCAGCGTCCTGACCGGAGCCGTCGCCATGATGGGGCTGAGCGTTGCGCCGTTTGCGGCCAGCGCCGATGAACTGGCCGAAATCAAGGAACGCGGTGTGCTGAGCATCGCCATGAGCGGACAGTACCCCCCCTTCAACTTTGTCAACGAACAGAATGAGGTCGTCGGCTTTGACCCCGCCATCGGGACCGAAATCGCCAAGCGTATGGGGCTGGAGGTCAAAATTGTCACTACCGCATGGGATGGGATCATCGGTGGCCTGCTGGCCAGCAAATACGATGCGGTTGTCGGCTCCATGTCGATCACTGAAGAGCGCGACAAGGTGATCGACTTTGTCGGCCCCTACTACAACACCAAGCGGGCGATCTTTACCAAGGCCGGCTCTGACATCACCACCGTCGAACAGCTGGACGATGCCAAGGTCGGCGTGACGCTGGGTGAGACGCATGAGCAATGGGCCCGCGAACAGGGCTATGACATCAACACTTACAAGGGCCTGCCGGAACTGCTGCTGGAACTGGACAATGGCCGGGTTGATGCCATCGTGAACGATTCCATTCCGGTCATGCTGGCGATGAAGGCCGGTCAGTACGATCTGGCCATGGTCGAAGACCCCGCCGCCGAACCCATCGGCGCAGGCATCGCCATCCGTGAGGGCAACCCCGATCTGGCCGCCGCGATGCAAGAGGCTCTGGACGCCATGATGGCGGACGGCACCTATCTTGAGATCGCCAATGAATGGGTTGGCGGCGACATCCGTTAATCGCCCCCTCGCCTGCCGGGCCAGTCCCGGCAGGCCCCCTCTCTTGCGGAACCTGCCCACATGACAACCACCACCTATGGCCATCTGACATGGGAAGACGTGCGCGATGCCGACAAGGATCGCGTGGTCATTCTGAACGTCTCGGCGACAGAGGATCACGGCCCCCACATGCCGCTGGACACCGACACGGTGCTGGGCATGGCCGTGGCGACCGGCGTGGCGCGCGCCGCCCCGGACGAAGTCTTTGTGATGCCGCCCGTGCCATACGGGTTCAACGAACATCACAAGGACTTTCCCGGCGTGATCTGGATTCAGCCCGAAACGCTGATCGCCTTTGTCACCGACATCACCAAATCGCTGGCCCATCACGGGTTCCGGCGCATCCTGCTGCTGAACTCGCACGGGTCGAACCATCCCTGCCTTGATCTGGCCGCGCGCAAGACGGTGATCGAGACCGGCATCATCTGCGTCTCCGCCTCCTACTGGAACCTGATGTCGGCGCGGATCAACGAGGTCCGCAAATCCGACATCGGCGGCATCGCCCACGCCGGAGAGTTTGAGGCCGCGATGTACATGCACCTGCACCCCGACCGGGTGCATATCGAGAAATCGACGTCGCAGAACCTGCACAACCCGGACAGCAAGTTCTTCAACCTTGATCTGGCGGGCGGCGGCGGCGGCGCGATGCTGATGCGCTGGTGGTCCGAGGTGTCGCCCGACGGCACGATGGGCGATCCGACGGTGGCCGATGCCGAGACGGGCAAGAAATTCCTCGACGCCGCGATCGAGGAGACCACCGCCCTGATCCGCGAAATCCGCGCGCTGCCCATTCTGCCGCGCCATGATCACCATTAACATGACGTTTCTCGTCATGGCCCTCACGGAAAGGCCGCCGATTTGGACACAGAACTGATCCTGCGGGTCTACCCCTTTTTCCTCGAAGCGGCCTGGGTGACGATCCAACTGTCGGTGCTGACAGCAGCCTTGGGCCTGGCCTGTGGCGCGCTGGGGGCTGCGGCGCGGTTGTCGCGTCTGGCAGTCTTTCGCTGGATCGCAGCGGTTTATGTCAGCGTCATCCGGGGCACACCCGCGCTGATTCAGGTGTTTATCCTCTATTTCGGCGGTCCACAGGTGGGCATCCAGCTGGATTCCTTTGCCGCGGGCACCATCGCGCTGGGGGTGAACATCGGCGCCTACATGACCGAAACCATTCGTGGTGCCATCGTATCCGTCGACAAGGGCCAGTCCGAGGCCGCCCGCACGCTAGGACTCAGCCGATGGCAGACCATGCGCAAGGTGGTTCTGCCACAGGCCGCGCGCCTGATGATCCGCCCGTTGGGCGTCAACATCAACGCGCTGATCAAGGGCACCGCTCTGGTCGCGCCCATTTCGGTGGTGGAACTGACCTACACCGCGCAACGGTTTATCGGATCGACCTACAAACCGTTCGAAATGTTCCTGCTGTCCGGGCTGCTCTACATGGTGATCATCTATGTGGTGGGTCAGGGCATTCACTGGCTTGACCGCCGGGCGCGGATCACATGAGCGGCGGTTTGATTGACATGACAGGAGCCCGCCATGGGACTTGATTTCTCCGTGGTGCCCGGCTTTTTCGGCGTGCTGTTGATGGGGGCCGGATGGACCGTGGCCATCACCATCTGCGCTGGACTGCTCAGCTTTTTCGGCGGCATCGTCTTTGCGGTTATCGCGCTCTATGGCCATTGGGCACTGCGCTGGCCGTTCCGGGCCTTTGCCTTTTTGTTCATGGGCACGCCGCTGCTGTTGCAGCTGTTCCTGATCTACTTCGGGCTGATCCAGATCGGCATCGACCTGCCCGCCTTTGTCGCCGGGGTGATCGGTCTGGGCCTGCACTTTGCGGTCTACAACTCCGAACTGATCCAGGCCTCTATCCTGGCGGTGGACAAGGGCCAGTATGAGGGCGCGCGCACGCTGGGCCTGTCGCGCGGCCAGACCCTGCGCAAGGTCGTGATCCCGCAGGCGGTGCGCGCCGTGGTGCCGCCCATGGGCAACAACATGATCGCCCTGCTCAAGGATTCCGCACTGGTCTCCGTCATTGGCGTGATGGAACTGACCCTTGCCGCACAGCAGGCCATCAGCCGCACCTACCGCCCGTTCGAATTCTACCTTGCCGCCGCCTTTTGCTACTACATCGTCAACCTCGCGCTGGAGGCGGGATT
This sequence comes from Antarctobacter heliothermus, assembly GCF_002237555.1. NCBI lineage: Bacteria > Pseudomonadati > Pseudomonadota > Alphaproteobacteria > Rhodobacterales > Roseobacteraceae > Antarctobacter > Antarctobacter heliothermus. Next base: position 4,333,023 of record NZ_CP022540.1, read on the forward strand.
GCGCCGTCTGGAACGCCGCATCGCCGCCTCGCGCTGAGAAAGGAACCCATCCATGTCCGATCAGGCCTTTGTCACCATCAAGAACGCCGCCAAAAGCTATGGCACGCTTGAGGTACTCAAGGACATCAACCTGACCGTCCAGCGCGGTCAGATCGTTGCCATCATCGGGCCGTCCGGCTCTGGCAAATCGACCCTGCTGCGCGCCATCAATGAACTGGATCCGCTGTCCTCGGGGGAGGTCTGGCTAGAGGATGTGCAGATCAACAAGACACTGCCGCATCGCCAATATGAGGCCCACGTCAATCAGGTGCGGCAGGACATCGGCATGGTGTTCCAGCACTTCAACCTGTTCCCCCACCTGACGGTGCGCGGCAACATCACGCTGGCGCCGCGGATGCTCAAAGGTCTGTCTGAGGCCGACGCCAACAAACTGGCTGAGGAACAACTGGCCAAGGTGGGCCTGTCGGACAAGATTGATGAATACCCCTCACGCCTGTCGGGCGGCCAGAAACAGCGCGTCGCCATCGCCCGCGCGCTGGCGATGAAACCCAAGGTGATGCTGTTCGATGAGGCAACCTCGGCGCTGGACCCCGAACTGGTCGAAGAGGTCAACCTTGTGATGAAGCAACTCGCCGAAGAGCACATGACCATGATCATCGTCACGCACGAGATGGATTTCGCCGCTTCCGTCTGTGACCGCGTGTTGTTCATGGATCAAGGCGTTGTGGTCGAAGAGGGGCCGCCCTCGGTGATCTTTCAGAACCCGGAAAACGAACGCACGCGCAATTTTCTGCGCAAACATCTCAGTCGCTGAAAGCCTGACAGACATGACCAACCTGTTCTACCAGACCAAATCGCCGCGCCCCACGCTCGACCGGGCCGAAGGCATCTATATGTGGGACACCGACGGCAAGCGGTACATCGACGGCTCAAGCGGCGCGATGGTCAGCAATATCGGTCATTCCAACCCCGCCGTGCTGGACGCCATGCGCGCCCAGATGGACAAATCCACCTTTGGCTACCGGCTGCATTTCCAGACCGACAGCTCTGAACAACTGGCCGCCAAAACAGCGGCTTTGGCCCCCGACGGATTGAACAAGGTGTTCTTTGTCTCCGGCGGGTCAGAGGCGGTGGAAAGCACGCTGAAACTGGCCCGTCAATTCGCGCTGACCCAAGGCCAGCCGCAGCGGTTCAAGGTGATCTCGCGCTATCCCAGCTATCATGGCTGCACGCTGGGGGCGCTGGCAATCACCGGCTATGCGCCGATGACAGCCCCCTTTGACCCGATGATGATGCGGATGCCCAAGGTGCCCGCCCCGCGCGCCTATCTGGACGGGCTGGACCCGACGGACCCGGCCACCGGGCTGCATTACGCCAACATGTTGGAGGCCAAGATCCTTGAGGAAGGCCCCGACACCGTGTTGGCCTTTATCGTCGAACCCGTGGGCGGCGCATCGACCGGCGCGCTGGTGCCCCCCGCCGGGTACATGCAGCGCATCCGCGAGATCTGTACCGAATACGGCGTTTTGCTGATCCACGATGAGGTCATGACCGGCGGCGGGCGCACCGGGCGCTTTTTCGGGGCCGGGCACTGGGGCGTGACGCCGGACCTGATCTCGATTTCCAAGGGGTTCGGCGGTGGCTATGTGCCCTTGGGCGCGATGATCGCGCGGGATGACATCGTCGATGCCGTAATGGGCGCGGGCGGCTTCATCCACGGGTTTACCTACGCGGGCAACCCGCTGGCCTGTGCAGCGGGCTGCGCGGTGCTGGACCAGATCGCGGAACATGACCTGATCGGCAATGCCGCGCGGATGGGTGACGCGCTGGCCGACCGGCTGCGTGGGCTGATGCAGCGCTATCCGCTGATAGGCGACGTGCGCGGCAAGGGCCTGCTGATGGCGTTCGAACTGATGGCCGACCGCGCGACCAAGGCCCCCCTGCCCGCCCATCTGAACGCCCACGCCCGGCTGGTCGACATCGCCTATGACAACGGGTTGATCATCTATTCGCGGCGCACACGCGGCGGCACATCCGGCGATCACTTTCTCGTCTGCCCGCCGATGATCGTCGATGCGGCGCAACTGGATGACCTGACCGACCGGCTGGACCGGTCTCTGGCCAGCTACATGGCGGAAATCCCGCAGTTTTCCGGCGCAGCGTAAGGAGCCTTTATGTCCAAGATCATCATCACCTGCGCTGTCACCGGGTCGATCCACACGCCTTCGATGTCGCCCCATCTGCCGATCACGGCGCAACAGATCACCGACAATGCCATCGGTGCCGCCGAGGCCGGGGCCACGATCCTGCACCTGCACGCCCGCGACCCGGAAAATGGCCGCCCCTCTGCGGACCCGGCGCATTTCATGGCCTTTCTGCCGCAGATCAAACAGCGCTGCGGCGCGGTTCTGAACATCTCGACCGGCGGCAGCGCAACGATGCCGCTGGAGGACCGGCTGGCCGCGCCGAAACAGGCCGAACCGGAGATGTGCTCGCTCAACATGGGGACAATGAACTTTGCCCTCTTCCCGGCGGTGGACAAGATCACCGATTGGAAATTCGACTGGGAAAAGCCGTTTCTGGAGGACTCCGAGGATCTGGTGTTCAAGAACACGCCGCGCGACATGGCCTATATCCTGCATGAGCTGGGCGAAAAACGCGGCGCGAGGTTCGAGTTTGAATGTTACGACCTCAGCCATCTCTACATGCTGAAACACTTTGTCGATCGCGGGCTGGTGCGCGGGCCGCTGTTCATCCAGTTCGTCTTTGGCGTGCTGGGCGGCATGGGGCCGGACCCGGAGAACCTGACCCACATGAAGATGATCGCCGACAGGCTGTTCGGTGACACCTATACGTTTTCCGTGCTGGCCGCAGGACGGCACCAGATGCCTCTGGTCACCATGTCCGCCATTCTGGGCGGTCACGTCCGCGTCGGGCTGGAGGACAGCCTGATGATCTCACGCGGGGTGCTGGCCCGGAACAACGCCGAACAGGTGGCCAAGATCCGCCGCATCGTCGAGGATCTGGGCCGCACTGTCGCCACCGCCGATGAGGCGCGCGAGATGCTGCACCTCAAGGGGGCGGACCGCACCGCGATCTAGCACGGGCCAATCCGCCCCTTTTCCCGACCTGCCCACAGACCTCTGCCCACAGCCCCCTGAAAGAACCGACATGAAAGCCATCTTCGACGACCGCCAGTGGAAACATCAGCCGCGCCATTTCATGGCAAATGGCGCGATCCTGCCGAATCCCGAACAGGCAGAGCGCATTGACCGGCTGCTGACCGGCGCACAGGCCGCCGGGTGTACCGTCGAGGCGCCAAAGGACGCGGGCCTTGCCCCGATTGCCGCGCTGCATTCGCCCGAATACCTCACCTTTCTGGAGAACATCCACACCCGCTGGCGCCGGATAGAGGGCGCGGGCGATGAGGTCATTCCCAACATCCACCCCGCCAACCGCACCGACAGTTACCCCAAATCCGCCGTCGGTCAGGCGGGCTATCATCAGGCCGACACCGCCTGCCCGATTGCCGCAGGCACATGGGAGGCCGCCTATTGGTCCGCGCAAAGCGCCGTGACCGGGGCCGATCTGATCCTTCGGGGCGAGACATCCGCCTATGTGCTGTCGCGCCCGCCCGGCCACCATGCCTTTGGCGATCTGGCGGGGGGCTTTTGCTTTTTGAACAACTCCGGCATCGCGGCAGAGCGGTTACGCGCGCAGGGTCTGCGCCCCGCCATTCTGGATGTGGATGTGCATCACGGCAACGGCACCCAAGGCATCTTTTATGACCGCGACGACGTGCTGACCGTGTCGATCCACGCGGACCCAGAGCGGTTCTACCCCTTCTTCTGGGGGCAGGCCCATGAGCGCGGCACCGGTCCCGGGCTGGGCTACAACCTGAACCTGCCGTTGGCGCGCGGTACAACGGACGACGCCTATCTTGCCACACTGGACGTGGCCCTGCGGCGCATCCGCAGCTTTGGCGCGGATGTGGTTGTGGTGGCGCTGGGGCTGGATGCCTTTGTTGACGATCCGTTCAAGGGACTGGCCGTCACGACCACCGGCTTTTCCCGCATTGGTGCCGCGATTGCCGGGCTGAACCTGCCGTGTCTCTTTGTGCAAGAGGGCGGCTATCTGTGCGATGAATTGGCGGATAATCTGACCGCCGTTCTGACCGGCCATCAGGAACACAGCGCCTGAGCCAGTGGCTGCCGCATACCACAGCCGTCGCAGCCCCGGACAGGGAGGTCTTTCGTCTCATGCCGCCACTCTCGGACAGGTGCCTAATCTTTCTGCACGACAGCCCGGCCCTCATTTGCGATGAAGGATGGGATGGATGAGCAACGAGACAGAGATCAGTGCCCCACGTCCCGTCAGCACCCGACGTCGGTTACGATCAAATCCTCCGGGATTTGCTGACAAATCGAGAAAATCGCGACCTTGGCCCTGAACAGGCGCTTGCGCAGTTGTGCAAGACATTGGCAACCACGCTGGACGCCCATCAGGCGGGCCTCTGGACCCTGAACAAGGCGACAGGCGCTTTAGACGCCAAATTCTATTGGGACCGTGACACCTGCGACGCCGAAAACGGGGCCGATCTGCCCAACGGGACCGCAGACCGGCCCATCTCGGAAGTCGATCAAGACCAGATTGTCGCCATCGCCGACATCCGGACCGATCCCCGGTGGGCGGCCTCCGCCCCGAACGCCATGTACAGCACCGAATTGCGCGCGGTGCTGGAATGCCCCCTGCGCACCCCCGCCGGACCAGCAGGGGTGGTAAGCATCGGGCACAGAGGCGCGCCCAGAAAGTGGACCGCCGAGGACATCAGCTTTGCCGCTGCGGTGGCGGGCCTGATCTCTCTGGCGATCGAACGCCATGACCTGATTGTCGCCGAAAAGGACGCCCGCGATCATGAACACAGGCTGAAGGTCTATACCGACTTGGCAACCGACTGGTTCTGGGAAACCGACTCCGACTTCAGGTTTCAAAGGCTGCATGGAAAACAGGCACGCGATGGGCAAATCCCCAAAGACTACCTAGGGCACAAATTGTGGGATGTCCCCATTCTGACGCCTTTGGAGGGAACATGGGACGCGCTAAAGAAACGGGTCGACCAAAGAAAACGGATCTTTGATTTCGTGGTGTCTGCATCCGACGGGATTGGCGACAGACATTATGCCGAAATCGCCGGTCTGCCCAAATTCAATGCCGCAGGGGAGTTTGAGGGCTACTGGGGAACCGCAAAGGATGTCACCCGACGCACACAGCATGAACTGGATCTTGCCGAAAGCCAGACAAGAGACAAGACCGCCGCAAGGCTGGTGAAACTCGCCAGTTGGACTTGGGACAAGGTCGAAGATAGGTGTTCTTATTGTTCGCCCGAACTTGCAGAGATGTTCGGTGTCACGGTCGATGAATTCCTACGCCGATCCACGTCCTGGGAAAAGGATCTGGACTGGTATCACCCGGACGATCGGGAAAGATATGCACAGGCCTCAGAGTCGGCCACGGCAACACAGTCCGGATACGACATCATTGCCCGTGTCGTGCTTGGCGATGGCACAATCCGCACGGTGCACGAAACCACAGAGCCTGTTTTCGACTCATCGGGGGCATTCGTGGCGACGATGGGCGTCCTTCTGGACATCACCGATAAGGTCGAACTGCAAGATCGGCTAATGATTCAGGAAGACCGGCTGAAAAACATCATCGACAATATACCCGGTGCGGCCTACCGCGTGAAATACGATGCGACCTTTACCAACGTGTACCACAGCAGCGGGTACCTGACGCATTTTGTCGACCCGAACACGCCGCCTGTCAAATGGCAGCAAGACCGGAACTTTCCGACGCTGGATATACCCGCAGCAGATCGCGACCGCGTCGAAAAAAGTTTGCGGCGCGCGGTATTGCTCAATCAATGCTATTCGGTCGAATACCCCGTCACCTTGCGCGATGGATCACAGCGGTGGGTGTCCGACCGTGGCCGACCGGTCGAAACGTCTGACGGCGAAATCGAACTTGAAGGTATCATGCTTGATGCCACAGAGAAACATGCGGCTCAGGACGCTCTGGCACACGCGCAGAAATTGGAAGCGGTTGGCAAATTGACCGGCGGCATTGCGCATGATTTCAACAATTTGCTGGCCGTCATTCTGGGAAATCTGGAACTATTGCGGGATGAGACAGAAAAACCCGGTCAGATTGACCTGATCGACGCGGGAATTGAGGCTGTACGACGCGGCGCCGACTTGACCAGAAACATGCTTGCGTTTGCGCGAAAGTCGCCCTTGAAACTAGAGGTTCTCAACCTCAACAGTCTGGCCGGAAAGACCAAGAACTGGATTGGTCGGACGCTTCCGGCGAACATCCTTGTCGAGACATCTCTGCTGGCCGGGTTGTGGAAAATCGAGGCCGATGCCAGCGCGACGCAAAGCGCCATACTCAATCTCGTTCTGAACGCGCGGGACGCCATGCCCAACGGCGGCAAGATGACCATTGAAACGTCGAACGTGCGCATAGACGAAGAGTATATCGAAAACCGGTTCGAGGACATGGAACCCGGTCGCTATGTGATGCTGGCGGTCAGCGATAATGGTCATGGAATCCCGAAGGACATTGTGGACGACATCTTTGAGCCGTTCTTCACGACAAAACCGCCCGGGTCCGGATCCGGGCTTGGCCTGTCGATGATCCTTGGGTTCATGAAGCAATCCGGCGGCAGCGTGCGGGTCTATTCAGAGCCAGGTGTCGGAACAACTTTCAAACTCTTTTTCAAGGCCTTGCACTCAGATACGCTGATTTCGGACGTCCCGAACGCCGGCTTGCCGTTGGCGCAGGGGGCTGCGCGGATTCTGTTGGTCGAGGACAACACCGGGGTTCTTGCCGTGTTGCGATCCACCCTGACCAGAGCGGGATATGACATCAAAACCGCAAGTTCCGGCGATCTGGCCCGCGACATATTCGAGGCAAATCCCGATTTTGATTTGCTGCTCACCGACATCGTCATGCCCGGCGCGCTCCAGGGCACGGCCCTGGCCAAGGCCCTGCGCGAAATTCGCCCGGACCTAAAGGTCATCTTCATGTCCGGCTACGCCAGTGAGGCCACCGTCCACGGCAACGGGTTGCGCCCCGAAGACATCAGACTGATGAAGCCTATCGGAAGAACCGTCTTGTTTCAGGCCATCGAAAAGGCGTTGGGCTGACAAACGAGCCGCACCGCCAATCTGTGCCGTTTGCGGACACCGTCCGGGGCAAACCGATCCCCGGCCACGCCAGACTGCCGTGCGGGTCGCTGGTGCCCTTGGGACACGGATCAATTGCGGATCACACAAGTGATTGCCGCCATTTTCCGCTCTCAATCGGCCAATACGGTATAACCGCCTTTCGACAGGTCAATTAACAGGACATTAAATTTGCGCCGTCAACTGACGTAGGTTAGCCTGATTTTCAGAGCATGGTTTGCGATGGACACCTGATGTTTATTCAAATTCTTCAGAACACCGCGTTGCTTTGCTTTGCAGCTGTTGGACTGCACCTTGTCTGGCGGCACGGCGAATTGGCGCGGTCTCTTGTCGGAAAGCTGCTGATCGGTCTCAGCTTCGGCTTTGTCGCCTTTCTTGTCACCGCAACGCCTGTCGTTCTGCCGGACGGGGCCACGATCGACGCCCGCGCCGGACCGGTCATTCTGGCCGGCATCGTCGGCGGACCGGTCGCCGCCATTATCGCCGGTCTGCTTGGTGCGCTGGCGCGCGGCTATTTTGGCGGGTATTTCGTGTTCTCTGGCGTCGTCTCCTATGCGGCATACGCACTGGCAGGGTCGGCCTTGTCCATGCGCTATTTCACAAACGCCCTCGGCACGCGACTGGGCCCACTGCGCATCGCGGCGGCCTCGGCCCTGAGCATTTTCGCCGCGTCTCTCATGTACTTTCTGATCACCCCGCAAAGCGTCGCTATAGACTGGATCACGCAGGATTTTCCGGTGATCGCGGTGGCGAACACTTTGTCGATCATCATGACCGGATATGTGGTGCATTTTGCGATCGAATTCGCCGAACGCAAGGCAAAGCTCATCTCAGCGCTAAAGACGCTGGAACTCGCCAAATCCGCAGGCGGGATCGGCATATGGGAAATCGACACCCGGACCGGGGTCGCATCATGGGACGACATCAACCAGAACCTGCACGGCCTCACCTTGAAGGACGGCAAGGGGACGTTCGACGACTGGGCCAAAACGCTGCATCCCGAAGATCAGCCCCGTGTTCAAAAGGAATTCGAGGCCGCGCTGAGCGAAACTGAGCCCTTCAACACAACCTACCGTGTCATCCACCCGGACGGATCAATCCGCCACCTGAAGGGAAACGCAATCATTCAGCGCGATGAGGCAGGCACACCGATCAGGGTGGTCGGGGCAAACGTCGACCTGACCAGCGCCGAGGCCAAGGACCGGGCGTTGTTGCAATCGCAAAGGGTCGCCGCCCAAGCACAAAAGCTGGACGCCATCGGCAAGCTGACCGGCGGCGTCGCCCATGATTTCAACAACCTTCTTGCCGTCATTCAGGGCAATCTTGAACTGCTGCTGCAGGATCAGGACGAACATCACTTCCCCGAAAGCGAACGGGCCGACATTCTTACCAGCGCGATCTCGGCGACCCGGCGCGGCGGTGAGCTGACGCGCAACATGCTGGCATTTGCGCGCATGTCGCGGCTGGAACCCAGACGTATCAAGGTCAACGATCTGGTGCGGGAAACCGAGACGTGGCTGGCCCGTGCGATCCCGTCCAGCATCGAAATGGAAACCAATCTGCAACACGGGCTCTGGCAGGCCGAACTGGACCCGGCCAGCCTGCAAAGCGCGCTGGTCAACACCGTCGTCAATGCCCGCGACGCCATGCCCGACGGTGGCAAACTGACCATCGAAACCAGTAATGTCCGCATCGATTCCGACTATATCATCGACCGCGAAGAAGACGTGCCGCCCGGCAGGTATGTGATGCTGGCGGTCACAGACACCGGCACTGGCATCCCCGAGGATCTTTTACCAACCGTGTTCGAACCCTTTGTCTCGAGCAAGGACAGCTCCGTCGGCAGCGGTCTTGGACTTTCCATGGTTCAGGGGTTTGTCAAACAAAGCCGTGGATTTGTCCGGATCTATTCCGAGATCGACGTCGGGACCAGCATCAAGATGTTCTTCCCCGCGCTCGATTCTCCGGATCAGGCAGAGCCGGTTGCGCAATCCGCCCCCCCCGACAGCGGGCAGCCAGAGGCAACCGGGCTGGCGCGGATTCTGATCGCCGAGGATCAGCTCGAGGTGCTCTCGATGATCGTGCGCACCTTGACCTCTGCCGGTTACACGGTCGATGCGGCCACTAATGGCCAGGATGCCTATGACCTGTTCAAGGCAAACAGATCCTATGATTTGCTGCTCACGGATGTGGTCATGCCCGGAGAGATGCGCGGCCCGGACCTGGCCCGCGCCTGCCGGGCGCTCGAGGCCGACCTACCGGTCATTTTCATGTCTGGCTACGCCAGTGAGGCAACAGTGCACGGCAATGGCCTGCGGGCCGACGATATCCGCCTGATGAAGCCGGTCCCGCGGGTGGAACTGCTGGGATCGATCGAACGGCTACTGGAAAAAGGGTGACGGACCGGGATTGACGCACCTGCGCCCTGGGGCAGCTGGGGCAGAGGAACACGCAAAAGCCCCCCGGGCGCGGGCTCTTGCGCGCAAATCCCCACCGATTGACCACCCATCGGGATGACAGCGCGCGCCACATGGGCGATAAGCGCCAAGGGTGACGCACAACCGACTCAAAGGGGTATCCATGAGCATCATGTCCCGCAGCCTCCTGGCCGCCACAGCACTGGTCTTTGCCGCCACGGCGTCCATGGCCTTTGACACACGCGCAAGGGCCGCCTTTGTGCTGGATCAGACCACCGGCACGGTCTTGCTGACCAAAGAGGCCGATCAGGCGCTGCCGCCCGCGTCCATGTCAAAGCTCATGACACTTTACATCGCGTTTGAGGCGCTCCGCGATGGCCGCCTGCAACGGGACGAACGGTTGCCGGTCTCGGCGCACGCCATGTCCTTTGGCGGCTCGACCATGTTTCTGGACACCACCGACCGGGTCAAGGTCGAGGATCTGCTGCGCGGCGTCATTGTCCTGTCCGGCAACGATGCCTGTGTCGTGCTGGCAGAGGCGCTGTCTCCCGACGGCACCGAGGGCGGCTTTGCCCGTCTTATGACTCAGCGCGCGCAACAGCTTGGCATGACTTCCTCGACTTTCAAGAACGCCTCTGGTTGGCCCGCGCAGGGGCACGCCATGTCGATGCGCGATCTGGTCTTGCTGGCCAACCTCATCATCTCCGATTTCCCCGAGTTTTATCCGATGTTCTCGGAACGGGTTTTCGAGTTTGACGGCCGCGCGCCGTCGAACGTCAACAACCGCAACCCGCTGTTGGGGCTGGGCATCGGCGCGGACGGGCTAAAAACCGGCCACACCCAAGAGGCGGGCTATGGACTTGTCGGCAGCGCCACCAACGGCAACCGCCGCGTGGTCTTTGCCATCACCGGATTGGACAGCACCCGCGCCCGCGCCGAAGAGGCAGAGGCCATCGTCAACTGGGCCTTTCGCCAATTTGCCGAACAGACCGTTGTGACCAAGGACAAAAGCGTCGCCACCGCCGAGGTCTGGATGGGCTCTGCCGATGAGGTGCATCTTGTCGCTGAAAAGGATGTGACCTTGCTGCTGCCCACCATGACGGCGGGCGGCATCAAGGCCGAGGTGGTCTATACCGGCCCGATCGAGGCCCCTGTGGCCAAAGGTCAGAAACTGGCCGAATTGATCATCCAACCCGAAGGTCTGCCGGAAACCCGCGTGCCGCTGGTCGCCGCCGACAAGGTAGATGCAGGCGGCTTTGTCGACCGGATCATGACCGTCAGCAGCCTGCTGATAAAACGCTTTTCCGAAGACGCCGGGGACGCAATGTGAATGAGACGAACAGGCCTTGGCCGGGCCTTTTCATCAGTTTTGAGGGCATCGACGGTTCGGGTAAATCCACCCAGGCCCGCCGCCTGTCCGAAACCCTGCGCAATCGGGGGCTGAACCCCGTCCTGACCCGCGAACCCGGCGGCAGCCCGGGGGCAGAGGAAATCCGCGCGCTGGTCCTGCAGGGCGATCCGGACCGCTGGTCCGCCGAAACCGAATTGCTGCTGTTCACCGCCGCGCGCCGTGATCACCTTGAACGGGTCATCCGACCCGCGCTGGAAGCGGGCCGCGTTGTGATCTGCGACCGTTTTGCCGACTCGACCCGCATGTATCAGGGCCGAGGCGGCCTGCGCGACAAGGTCGACGCCCTGCACAACCTGATGATCGGGGTTGAGCCTGACCTGACGCTATTGGTGGACATGCCTGCCGATGCAGGCCTCTCCCGCGCCAAGGCGCGCGCCACCGATGAAGAACGGTTTGAGGACTTCGGCCTCGCCCTGCAACAACAGATGCGCGACGGCTTTCTGGCTCTGGCACAGGATCACCCGAACCGCTTTCGAGTGATCGACGGCAACCGCGACATCACCACCGTCGCGACAGAAATCCTCGATACCGTCACGCCCTATCTGCCCGCGTGCCCGGCATGAGCGACCTCGCCGATCTGCCCGAACCGGACCGCCTGACCGGCGCGCCGCACCCGCGTGAAACCGCGCGCGTGATCGGCCAATCCGAGGCAGAGCAGACCTTTCTGACCGCCTACACTTCGGGCCGCCTGCACCACGGCTGGCTGCTGACCGGACCGCGCGGCACCGGCAAGGCGACTCTGGCCTGGGAAATCGCACGATTCCTTCTGGCGACGCCCCCGGATGAGGGTGACGGCCTCTTCGGTGCGCCGCCCCCGCCCGACACCCTGCATATCGACCCCGAACACCCCGTCGCCCGCCGGATGCTGGCCCTGTCGGAACCCGGCCTGTTCCTGCTGCGCCGAGGCGGCGCCGGCTCCACCGACACGGAACGCGACAAGGCGCTGAAAGAGGGCCGCTTCTCTGACGTTATCCGCGTCGATGAAATCCGCAAACTCAACGCGTTCTTCGGCCTCTCGGCGGCGGATGGCGGGCGCCGCGTCGTCATCGTCGACAGCGCCGACGAGATGACCAATCAGGCCGCCAACGCCCTGCTGAAAATGCTCGAAGAACCGCCCGCCCGCACCACGCTCTTGCTGCTCAGCCACCAACCCGCCCGCCTGCTGCCCACAATCCGCTCCCGTTGCCGCACCCTGCGCCTTGCCCCACTGCCCCCGGAGGACATGGCTCAAGCACTGGCCCAAGCCGGGGCAGAGGTCGCGCCCAATGACGTCGCTCCCCTGACCACCCTTGCCGAAGGGTCCGTCGGCGCGGCCATGCGGCTGCTGACCCTCGACGGGCTGGCTCTGTATCGCGAAATCCTGAAACTGCTCTCCGGCCTGCCCGCCCTCGACCGCGCCGCCCTGCTGTCATTGGCGGACAGCTGCGCGGGCAAGGGAAAGGAATCGCGCCTTGATCTGGTGCTGACGCTGGCCGACCAACTGGCCGCCCGCCTCGCCCGAACCGGCGTCACCGGCCACCCCCCGCCCGAAATCATGAGCGGCGAAGGCGATATGCTGACCCGCCTCGCCCCCGATCCCGCAGCGGGCCGCCGCTGGGCCAATGTCTCACAAGAGGCAGGCGACCGCGCCCGCCACGCCCGCGCCGTGAACATCGACCCGGCGGCGCTGATCACCGACCTGTTCCTGCACCTGCAAAAAGCGGCCTGACACTGGTCCCCGTCAAACGCATTGGGCGGGACATCATGCCCCGCCCCAGCTTCTTCTTTGTCCAAATACCCAAACCCGCGCCGCAGGCGCGCCAGCACCGGCAGGGATCAGACGATCCCGCTTTTGATCAGCCGATCCGCCAACTGCGCATAAGACTGCGCCATCGCACTGTCACCCAGCGCAATCGGCTGACCGCCATCGCCGCCCAGCCTTGTGTCCAGATCAATCGGCAACTGCGCCAACAGCGGCAGTCCCATCTTCTCGGCCTCCGTCACCACACCACCGTGACCAAAGATATGACTGTCCTTGCCGCAATGCGGGCAGGTGAACACCGCCATGTTCTCGATCAGTCCTAACACCGGCGTGTTCAACGTCGCAAACGCATCCAGTGCCTTGCGCGCGTCCAGCAGCGCCACATCCTGCGGAGTCGAGACCACAATCGCCCCCGCCACCTCGGATTTCTGACACAACGACAGTTGCACATCCCCGGTGCCCGGCGGCAGATCGACAATCAGCACATCCTTGGTGCCCCACTCGACCTGCATCAGCATCTGCTGCAGCGCGCCCATCAGCATCGGCCCGCGCCAGACCACCGCCTTATCCTCGGCCAGCATGGACCCAATCGACATGACAGTGACGCCATGCGCCTCCAGCGGGATGATCGTCTTGCCGTCCGGGCTGGCAGGTTTTGCGGTCAACCCGAACATGCGCGGCTGACTGGGGCCATGAATATCCGCATCCAACAGGCCCACCCGTTTGCCCGCCCGCGCCAGCGCCACCGCCAGATTGGCCGAAACTGTGGATTTGCCCACGCCGCCCTTGCCCGACCCGATGGCAAGGATCGTCTTGACGCCTGCGGGCTTCATCACGCCCTCTTGCGGTTTGGCGTGTCCCCCCACCTTTAGCTGTGGCGGCGCTTTGCCGGCGGTCGGCGCGCTGAGCACCGCACTGGCAGAGGTCACACCAGCGACAGAGGCCGCAGCCCGCTCTGCTACCTGCCGCAACGGCTCCATCCGTTTGGCCGACTCGGCGCTCTGCGCCTCAATGACAAAGCGCACAACCCCGCCATCCACCCGCAAGGCTCGAATCATGTCTCTGGAAATCAGGTTTCCACCATCCGGCAATTCCACCTGTTTCAGCACTGTTTCGACGGCCGTCTTGATCTCAGACATGATTCTTCCTCGCTCACATTCCATTTTGGGTGGCGGTGACCTTGCGGCAACACAACCCATATCCATCTTTCTGCGCATCCATAGGGCGCTCGACGAAAAAATGAACATCATTCATATGCAATTTCTGCATGGCGGCATTGCCTATCCGTCCATTGTGCAGCTGCAGCATTTGCCCCATCTTTAGCGCAACCAAACGAACACAAACACTGAGGCACCGAAACAATGGCACTTGCAACTGCGAACATCACCAAAGCCCACGGCGGTTTGGGCGCACGATTTGCCAATTTGGTAGAGGCCCTGCAGGCCCGCGCCGCGCGCCGCAAAATCTACCGCGAAACCTATAGTGAGCTGGCATCGCTCAGCAACCGCGACCTTGCCGATCTTGGTCTGGCGCGCAGCGAAATCGGTCGCATCGCCTGGCAGGCGGCCAACGAAATCTGAGAATACAGGCCGGAGCGTTCTCCTCCCTGCTCCGCCTGAACTGGTGCCGATCTTCTCCTCCTCCCTTGAGGATCGGCGCCGCTAACAAAAGGGGCGAAAGCCTCGACTGAATGCGGGATCTCCTCCCAATTGACCCGCAGACAAAGCGGCGGCACCTCTCCTCCTCCCTGGTGTCGCCGCACCTAAATTCCGGGTCCCGATGACCCAACCGAAATGTGCGGTCCCTCTCCTCCTCCCTGGGACCAAACATTCGCGGCGATGCCTCTCCTCCTCCCTGGCATCGCCGCACGCTATTTCCGGGTCCCGATGACCCGACACGCAATGTGCGGTCCCTCTCCTCCTCCCTGGGACCAAACATTCGCGGCGGCACCTCTCCTCCTCCCTGGTGTCGCCGCACCTAATTCCGGGTCCCGATGACCCAACCGAAATGTGAGGTCCCTCTCCTCCTCCCTGGGACCAAACATTCGCGGCGATGCCTCTCCTCCTCCCTGGCATCGCCGCACGCTATTTCCGGGTCCCGATGACCCGACACGCAATGTGAGGTCCCTCTCCTCCTCCCTGGGACCAAACATTCGCGGCGGCACCTCTCCTCCTCCCTGGTGTCGCCGCACCTAATTCCGGGTCCCGATGACCCAACCGAAATGTGAGGTCCCTCTCCTCCTCCCTGGGACCAAACATTCGCGGCGATGCCTCTCCTCCTCCCTGGCATCGCCGCACGCTATTTCCGGGTCCCGATGACCCGACACGCAATGTGAGGTCCCTCTCCTCCTCCCTGGGACCAAACATTCGCGGCGATGCCTCTCCTCCTCCCTGGCATCGCCGCACCCTTATCGTTTCGAGGCCCCTCTCCTCCTCCCTGGGGCTCTCGTTGACTCAACCCGCGATGCTTGTCATCGCGGGTTTTTTTCCGTGCTTTCCCCCGTTCTGGACCCGCCGTGGCCGCCCTCGGACAGCGGCCCGGTCTCCGCGCCCCTTCCCCTTGGCGTCCACCTGTCGTAGACCCAGCGCCAACACAGACGAGGACGAGACCGATGCCGCTGGAAAAGAGTTTCAACGCTGCCGAGGCCGAACCGCGCCTCACCGCCAAATGGCTGGACACAGGGGCCTTCCGCGCCGGGGCAAACCGCTCGCGCGACGAAAGTTTTACAATCATGATCCCGCCGCCGAACGTCACCGGCGCGCTGCATGTGGGCCATGCGTTCAACAACACGCTGCAGGACATCCTGACCCGCTGGCACCGGATGCGCGGCTTTGACACGCTCTGGCAGCCCGGACAGGACCACGCGGGCATCGCGACCCAGCTGCAGGTCGAGAAAAAGCTCAAAGCCGAAGAAGGCAAGCGCCGCACCGATCTGACGCGCCCCGAATTTCTGGACAAGGTCTGGGAATGGAAAGGCCAATACGGCGGGACCATCATCAACCAGCTGCAGCGCCTCGGCTGTTCCTGCGACTGGGACCGCAACGCCTTTACCATGGCGGGCGCGCCGGGTGACCCGAAGACGGGGCATGAAAACAGCCCCAACTTTCACGACGCCGTCATCAAGGTCTTTGTCGACATGTTCGACAAGGGGCTGATTTATCGCGGCAAACGCCTCGTGAACTGGGACCCGCATTTTGAGACCGCGATTTCCGACCTTGAGGTCGAGAACATCGAAACCCCCGGCCACATGTGGCACTTCAAATACCCGCTCGCCGGTGGCGTCACCTATATGTACGAGGAAAAGGACGAAGAGGGCAAAACCGTCTTCTCCGAAGAACGCGATTACATCTCCATCGCCACCACCCGCCCCGAAACCATGCTGGGCGATGGTGCCGTTGCCGTACACCCATCGGACGAACGCTATGCCTCGATCGTTGGCCAACTCTGCGAAATCCCCGTCGGCCCGAAAGAGCACCGCCGTCTGATCCCGATCATCACCGACGAATACCCCGACCCCACCTTTGGCTCGGGCGCGGTCAAGATCACCGGCGCGCATGACTTCAACGACTACCAGGTCGCCAAGCGCGGCGGCATCCCCATGTACCGCCTGATGGACACCCGCGCCCAGATGCGCGACGACGGCGCGCCCTACGCCGAGGCCGCCGCGATCGCCATGAAGGTGGCCCAAGGCAAACAAACCCTGACAGAGGCCGAGGCCGACGCCATCAACCTTGTCCCCGACCACCTGCGCGGCCTCGACCGGTTTGAGGCCCGCGAAAAGGTCATCGCCGAGATCACCGCCGAGGGCCTGGCCGTCATGACGACGTCGGACGACCCCCGCCTTGGCCCGCAGAAAAAGCTAAAAAAAGGCGAGGAACCGCCCGCCGTCACCCCCGCCCCGCTGGTCGAATCCAAGCCGATCATGCAGCCCTTTGGCGACCGCTCCAAGGTCGTCATCGAACCGATGCTGACCGACCAGTGGTTTGTCGAAACCTCTGAAATCGTTGGCCCCGCGCTGGATGCCGTCCGCAGTGGCGACATCAAGATCATGCCGGAATCGGGCGAGAAAGTGTACTACAACTGGCTCGACAATATCGAACCATGGTGCATCTCACGCCAGTTGTGGTGGGGCCACCAGATCCCGGTCTGGTACATCCCCGGCGAAGAGGACTGGTACCCGATCTGCGCCGCGAACGAATCCGAAGCGTTGGACAAGGCCCGCGCCATTTCCGCCGAAGGCACCGAATTCCGCATCGTCGAGAACGCTCAAGAGGCGGCTGAGGTGCTCGAAGACCTCCGCGAGCACATGCATCTGCGCACCGAAGGCCGCATTCGCACCGCCGATAGCCCCGCGCAACTGCCCATGTTCCGCGACCCCGACGTGCTGGACACATGGTTCTCATCCGGTCTCTGGCCCATCGGCACCCTTGGCTGGCCCGAGCAAACCGATGAACTCAAACGATTCTTCCCGACCTCCGTGCTGATCACCGGGCAGGACATCCTGTTCTTCTGGGTGGCGCGGATGATCATGATGCAGCTTGCCGTCGTCGATCAGATCCCCTTCCACACCGTCTACCTGCACCAGCTCGTCCGCGACGAGAAGGGCAAGAAGATGTCGAAAACCACCGGCAACGTCATCGACCCGCTGGAGATCGTTGACGACTACGGTGCCGACGCGCTGCGCTTTACCAATGCCTCGATGGCTTCTATCGGTGGCGTGCTGAAACTCTCGGTCGACCGCATCGCGGGCTACCGCAATTTCGGAACAAAACTCTGGAACGCCTGCCGCTTTGCCGAGATGAACGGCGTTTTCGAGGGCCACGCCACCCGCGCCGAGGCCCCGCAGGCCGCGCAAACCGTGAACAAGTGGATCTTGGGTGAAACCGCCCGCGTGCGCGAAACCGTGGATCTGGCGCTGACCGAATACCGCTTCAACGATGCGGCCAACGCGCTTTATGCCTTCACTTGGGGCAAGGTCTGCGACTGGTACGTCGAATTCGCCAAACCCCTGTTCGACGCGCAGGATGAGGCCGTCGTGGCCGAGACCCGCCAGACGATGGCATGGGTGCTGGACCAGTGCCTGACCCTGCTGCACCCGATCATGCCCTTCATCACAGAGGAACTCTGGGACACGCTGGGCGCGCGGTCCAAACTGCTGGTTCACGCCGATTGGCCGACCTATGCCGCCGCCGACATGGTCGACCCGGCCGCTGAGGCCGAAATGTCATGGGTTATCGCCCTGATCGAAGGCGTCCGGTCGGCGCGCGCGCAAATGCACGTCCCCGCGGGCCTTTATGTGCCGATGCTGGTCAAGGGCATCTCTGCCGACGAACAGGCCGCGTGGGACCGCAATGAGGTGCTGATCAAGCGCCTCGCCCGGATCGAGGGGCTAGAGGCGGTCGCCGACTTCCCCAAAGGCTGCGTGACCGTCCCCGTGGGCAACGCCACCTTTGGCCTGCCGCTGGCCGACATCATTGATGTAGGCGAAGAAAAGGCCCGTCTGGAAAAGACCCTTGGCAAGCTGGGCAAGGAAATCGGCGGACTTAAAGGCCGGTTGAACAACCCCAAATTCGCCGTCTCCGCCCCGCCGGAAGTGGTCGAAGAAGCCCAGGAAAACCTCCGCCTGCGCGAAGGCGAAGAGGCCAAGCTGAAAGAAGCGCTGGCGCGACTGGCCGAAATCGGCTGACGATCCAGACCGCAGACATGAAAAGGCCGGGCAACGTGCCCGGCCTTTTTTGTTGCCTGCGGGTTTGGGTGCTCTGTGACGGCAAAGCTTTTGACATCTTTGGTGGGGCGTTGCGGGCTGGTCGGAGAGATATGCGCGAAAGTTGGTGATGCCCTGAGGGGCGACATATCATGGCGGTGTCGAAGCGCCGTCAATTCTCAACCGAGAAAGGGATATGCCACATGCAAGAGAATACCATCACCCAGCTATCTGATCCATCCGGGATTTCGCCGGACCCGCTGACCGACCTCATCCGGGACGGCGCGCGCAAGCTGATCGAGCAGGCGATTGAGGCGGAACTGTCCACGCTGCTTGGCGCCTTTGCCGATCACAAGCTTGAGGATGGTCGCGCAAGACTGGTTCGTCATGGGCACCTGCCCGAGCGTGAGATTTTGACCGGTGTCGGGCCTGTTGCCGTGACGGTGCCGCGTGTGCGGGACCGCAAGCCGGGCACGGACAAGATCGCGTTCACGCCCAGCATCCTGCCGCGGTATCTGCGCAAGGCAAAGTCGGTCGAAGAGCTGCTGCCCTGGCTTTACCTGAAGGGCGTGTCCACCGGCGATTTCAGTGAGGCGCTTGCCGCCCTGCTGGGGCCACACGCCAAGGGCCTCTCGGCCACTACGATCACGCGGCTGAAAGCGGACTGGTGGTCCGAGTACGAGGCCTGGGAAAAGCGTGACCTCGGCACCCGGCGGTTTCTCTACATCTGGGCCGACGGCGTCTATTTCAAGCCGCGAAGGGCCGAGGAAAAACAATGCGTTTTGGTGATCGTGGGTGCGGATGAATACGGCCGCAAGGAGCTGCTGGCCATGACCGACGGCTTCCGCGAAAGCACTCAGAGTTGGCGCGAGGTTCTGCTCGATCTCAAACGCCGCGGACTGAAGCAGGATCCCAAGCTCGCCATAGGCGACGGCGCCCTGGGGTTCTGGGCGGCACTGCGCGAGGTCTTCCCCTCGACACAGGAGCAGCGGTGCTGGCTCCACAAAACCATGAACGTGCTCAACGCGCTGCCGAAATCGGTGCAAGCCAAGGCCAAGGCGCACCTGCACGACATCTGGCAGGCCGAAACCCGAGCCGCGGCGTCGGCCGCCTTCGACTTCTTCGTCGATGCCTACGGCGTGAAATGGGACAAGGCAGTCGCCAAGTTGGTCAAGGATCGGGATGCACTACTGACCTTCTACGACTACCCGGCCGAACACTGGAAACACATCCGGACGTCAAATCCGATCGAGAGCACGTTCGCCACCGTCAGACACAGGACGAAACGCACCAAGGGCTGCCTCAGCCGCAAGACTGGGCTCGCCATGGCTTTCCGGCTGATGATGTCTGCTCAGACGAAATGGCGAAAACTCGACGGGCGGAATCGCCTCCCGGAGGTCATCAGCGGGGTTGAGTTCCGCGACGGCGTCCGCCAACTTCAAAACGCCGCCTGATCACGCGTCACCAACTTCTGCGCATATCTCCTGGTCGGAACGGCACAGCCACTTGCCGCTATCACACTCTCGGCAGCCCCTGACAGGACTTCACCGAAAGATAGTGCCGGAACTAGACCCATCATTGTATATGCAGCCCAGTCTGCAAATGTAGTAATCGACCCAACACCACATCCCTGACCAGCCAGATGATCGACCATCCGAGCAACTGTTAAGCCTTTGCTCGCATCCGATTTCGCACCATAGATCTGGCAGTTCCGGGCCGCCTCCGCCCGGCACGTTTGGCGCTCGCATTGCTTGAGCAGACATGCCGTTGCCGCTGTCTGAGCAACCGCAACTACAACTTTTTTGAGGAGACGTAGACATCGCCACCAGCAGGATGTCTGAGATTGAGACCGTTAGCCGCCCACCAATCGTTATCTCAGATTTTGGATCAAGAAAAAAAACGGCGGTGTCGTGCGAGTCACTTGGAGTAGCCACATCAACGATTGAGCTTTCATCAATCTCAATGGTTTGGCCCATCGGAGACAGGGACCTATGAATACAAATCTTCCCCTTTCCGGCAGGGCCGTTATAGCCCCGAACGCCGATTAGCGGTCGACCTTTCTTTTCTAATGATGGATGGATTCGAATGTTCTTTGCGGATTCTTCCATTGCAATTGTCCTCCGAATTGTGAACGGGAACTGGTGTTCACAGCGGCATTCTATCACACTAACGCCATCTACGCTTCACAAGGCTGGGGAGAGATGCTGTTTCGGAGAGTGGTGTAGGTTCTGCTATCGCAGATCAGGACCTGTCGTGCGTCACACAACATTGGCCTATCTGGGGTCAAAGAGGTCCGTGCGTTCCGAAGAGCTAGTGATCCCGCTTCGACCTCCAAACCCACAAAATCCGGGCGCTTTTTGCTGCCCTGTCTATGTCATGCAGACCTGCATACGACACGCCGACCAATGCGCAAACGCCACGCGCCTCCGCACCCGCCGGGGGAGGCAAACCTTAACGGTTCGTAAAAACGCCTCTGTAAGCCATTGATTTCACTTAGGCGCAAAGCTGTCCACGCGTGGACAGCCCCAATTCACACCAGTGCCGGGGTCATTCTGATCACAGTCGGCCCCTCCGCCTGAAACGCCTCTACCAGCGCCGCTTGTAGCCCCTCCAGATCCGACGGCTCCACCGAGCCGGCCCCATAGGCCCGCGCGAGGGCCAGAAAATCAGGGTTCCTCGCCACCACCGCATTGGGGGCGATCTGGCTGGCCACCATACTGTCGCGGATCTCCCCCAAAGAGCCATTGTCCCAGACCAGAATAGGCAGCGGCAGGCCCAGCTCCACCGCCGTGCCCAGCTCTGGCAGGGTATATTGCAGGCCATAGTCGCCCATGATCGCACAGGTCGGCAGCCCCTTGCGCGCCACCGCCCCACCAATCGCGGCGGGCAGCGCATAGCCCAGCGTGCCAAAGCCGGACGGATGATGCCAATGGCCCGCGCGCGGCATGTCCCAGACCTCCTTGCCGCCATAGGCCAGCTGGGTCATATCCGAATAGATCATCGCATCGTCCGGCATCGCGGCCCGCAACGTCTCCGCCACCTCAACAATGCCGGGACGCTCCGCCATGATCTCGCCCCGCCAACGACGGCGCGTCTCGGCCACACGGCCCGCATCCCAACAGGCAGTCCGATCATCGTTGCGCGCCGGGATCGCGATGGTCAGTGCTTTCATCAACGCCGCCGCGTCGCCGACAAACCCCATGTCCCCAGCCCGCAAGCCTGACAGCACCTCCGGATCCAGATCCACCCGGATCGTGCGCCCCGTGTTGCCCAAGCGATCCCGCCACAGATCCACTTCGGACAGTTCCGTCCCCAAGGCCACAACCAGATCCGCCTCTGCCGCGATCCGCGCGCTATCGGGTCGTGCAAGGAACGAGCCAAAGAACAGCGGCTGATCCGCAGGCACAATGCCCCGCCCCGCATAGGTCACGAAACTGGCCGCCCCGGTCTGCTGCAACAGCGCCGGCACATACTCGGCCCCCGCCGCCGCCCCGCCACCAAACACGAACAAGGGTTTCTCTGCCTCGGTGAGCGCATCAATCACGGCGTAGATCTGATCGTGTGTCAGATGCGGCACCTCGGGCCGCAAGGGGGGCTCTGGCGCCGGATCGGCCAGCGCACCCAACGCCGCAATCGGCACATGCAGCGCCTTGGGCCGGGGCCGCGCGCTGGCAAATTCGCCAAAAGCCCGGTCAATCAGGGCAAAGACCGCCGTCGGATCAGAGGCCGTTTCCGACCAGTCGCACACCGTCGCGCCCGCCGCCCGCTGGTCGCGCATCTGGTGCAACTGCCCGCGCCGCGCCGCCACCTCATCCAGACAAGAGGCCAGCGCCAGCACCGGCACGCTGTCGGAATAGGCCTGCCCCAGTGCCGTCATGGCATTCACAAAACCCGGACCCGTGATCAAATAGCACACGCCCGGACGCCCCGAGGCACGGGCATAGCCATCGGCCATGAACCCCGCCCCCTGTTCGTGCCGGGCCAGAACATGCGTGATGCCGGCCTCTTCGATGCCGCGATACATTTCGACATTGTGCACGCCGGGAATGCCAAAGATCACCTCGACTCCACGCGCTTTCAGGGCATGGCTGATCTGTGCGCCAAGGGGTTTCTGCATCAGGCCCTCCAAAAGCCAATTGTGAACAGGGCAAAGACGGCCAGCAGTTCCAGCCGCCCGACCAGCATGGCAAAAGTCAGGATCCATTTTGCCGTGTCGCTGAGACCAGCAAAGTTGCCGGTCGGACCGATCTTATCCCCCAGCCCCGGTCCGATATTGGCGATCGCCGTGGCCGCCCCGGAAACAGAGGTGATGAAATCCAGCCCCGTCAGGCTGAGTGCGACAGACAGCACCCCCAGCGTGACGACAAAGAAAACAAAAAAGCTCATGACCGAACTCATGACATCCGGGCCCACCGGGCGCCCCTCGTAACGCGGAACGAAAACACCGTGTGGGGCACGAATACGGCGCAACTGCACCCGGATCGAGGCGAACAACAGTTGATACCGAAAAATCTTGACCGAACAGGCGGTCGATCCCGCACAGCCGCCAATCAACCCGATGAAAAAGAACATCGCCACAAGGAACGGCCCCCAAGTCATGTAGTCGACGCTGGAAAAGCCGGTGCCCGTCATGATCGAGGTGATATTGAACAGGGCTTCGCGCACGGCCTGTTCCGGATGGTGTGGAAAAATCGACAATAAGATAGAGGCGGTGACGACAACCAACACAGCGATGATGGTCACAAACGTCACAACCTGACTGTCCCGGAACAAAACAAAACGGTGCCCGGCAACCATCTGGACGTAGCGGACAAAAGGCAGCGCCGCGAGCACCATAAAGACCGAGGCGACGTACTCTGCCGGACCTGCAAAGACTGCAAAAGAGACATCGTAATTGGCGAAACCGCCGGTGGACACGGTGGTCATCGCGTGCACCGTCGCGTCAAAGGCGTTCATCCCGCAAAACAGGTAGAAGATCGTGCAGAACAGCGTGAGCGAAATGTAGATCGACGAGATCGACGCCGAGATTTGCGTCGCACGGGGCAGGATCTTGCCCATCGTGTCAAACGCCTCAGACCGAAAAATCTGCATCCCGCCGACCCGCAGTTCGGGTAGAAAAACCATGGCGACAACGATGATGCCGATCCCCCCCAGCCATTGCAGCAACCCGCGCCACAGCAACAGCCCTTTGGGAAGATCGTCGAGGCCAGTAAAGACGGTCGACCCGGTGGTGGTCAGCCCCGACATGGCCTCGAACAGCGCGTCCGTATAACTGGCGTCTGTGGCGCCCAGAACAAACGGCAAGGCACCAAAGACCGGCAGAGCGACCCAAACCCCAGTGGTCAACAAAAAGGTCTGCTGAAGGGTCAAGCCCTCTTTGACCGCGTTGGAGCAGGCCAATGACGTCAGCCCGCCCGCCAGAATGGTGATTGAGGCGCTTTCCAGAAAAACTGGCCATTCGCCACGGCCTTCGGCCAGATCGACCACAAGGGGCAACAGCATGGTGCCACCTAGACAGGCGACCAACAGGCCAATCACATAGGCGACAGGACGTACATCGAACATGAAGGCGAGCGTTGGCCTGACCGCGCGGGACTGTCAAGCATACGGGTTACAACTGAGCGCCAGATCACGGTAACTGTCCCCGCCAGACGTTGATCAAGCAGCCAGAAGATCGCGAAAGACAAACGGTAGAATGTCGTCCCGACGGATACCAAGGCTGGCCAGTTCGGCGTCGCTTGCGCATTCCAACGTGATGATCTGGCGTAACCGGGCACGGCGCAGTTGGGCCGGGTTTAGCCCGAACCCTACTTCAGACAGATAAACGTCAATCCGGGTGTTGAGAGACCTGTGGCCCATTCCGATCTGGATATTGTCGCGCGTCATGACTGGAAACCTTTCCTTCTTACGGTCGGTTTCCTCCCTGTGCGGAGATTGCCACAGAACCCCTGACCAAGCTATGAATGGGAATTACAATGCCGTGAGGCCCGGTGCGCTGCTCAAAGTCGCGGCATCCGTTGCCCGGGTGCCGCGAAAATCATCATCCGACATGAAAGAGCGTCGAGAACAGTTTAGGGTCAAGACTGTCGGCGGCAAACAGATCGCCCTCTGTCAGGACAGAGACCGCATCATGGCTGTGCAGACTTTCTTGATGGCTGGCCACAACGCGATAGTCGCCCACCCGTTCGTCCGCCTGCAATTGTTCCGCAAATAGGCGCGCTGCGTCTTCGACAAAGATCGGGTTTGCGGCGTTCAGCTCTGCAAAGGCCTGTTCGTCTTCACGTTTGACCATAACTTGCGTTTCTGTCGGCACGGCGCGGCGGCACATGTCCACCACATCTTCAAACCACAGGCAATCGCCTTCACGCAGCTCGACCGAAATCCTCGCAACCGACCGCTGCGAATGCGGCGTTGCCAGTTGACCGCGGGTCTGACGGGCATGTTCGCTAAGTTCCAGCGAGCAGGGACAGGTCGACGAATAGACATAGTCAAGATGCATGACCTTGCGGCGCACCCCGTCCCGTTCGACCAATTCCAGCGCGATGTCGTAGTACTGATAGCCGGACAGGCCGGACCGCAGGCTGTCCACCTTCATCGGAAAGGAAAAGCGCATGTTGATCCGTGCGTCAAAGCTTTCGAGGTCGGACTTGTAGTCGTCCAGCGCGGCCTCGATCACCTCAAAGCTAAAGGTTTTCTCCGCATGGGCATAAAAGGACCGCATGATGCGGCTCATGTTGATGCCCTTTTTGTCCGCCTCAAGGCTGACCGTACCCGTCACCGAGGTTTCCAACCGCAAGTCGCCATTGTCTCGTGTGCGATACTGGATCGGCAGGCGAAAGTTGGAGATGCCGACATGCTGGATGGCACGGTTTGCCCCCCGGATCAGAGAGGACGGGCCATTCTGCAGATCCGGCAACGTGTCCTTATAGGCGGCATCGACGCTGAAACCCTCAGGGTATACGCGCGCAAACGCCGGATAGGTTTCTGGCGTGGCGTCGGGCGTCAAGCGCCCGACAATCGGATCCAGCGCCGCAATTTCGGCGTCATGCGCCTTGGACGCCCAGCGCCGTAGCAGCGCCAGCGCCTCTGCCGCCTCTTCCTTGCTGGGTTTCCGGTCGATGGCCGGTGTGTGGATATTCATGTCAGGTCCACCTCTTTCGCGCATGTCCTACACCTTGAGACCTAAGAACTGTTTAGCACAATTCCAATCTCAACCACATATACGTCATCGGCATCCGATCGGATCATTCACAGACGGCACTGGATCGTCAAACTACGTCCAAGGCCTGTTTCACATCGCGAACAATGTCGGCCGGATCCTCGATCCCGACCGACAGACGGATCATCCCGTCACCGATGCCCAGCGAGGCGCGTTGTTCCGGCTTTAACCGCTGATGGGTTGTCGTGGCCGGATGAGTAGCGATGGATTTCGCATCCCCGAGATTGTTCGAGATGATCACGATCTGCAAAGCGTTCAGCAGGCGAAATGCCGCCTCCTTGCCGCCGACCACTTCGAAGGACACCAGCGTGCCGCCGGCCCCCAACTGGCGCTGGACCAGTGCGTGTTGTGGGTGGCTGGCATGGCCGGGATAGATCATCCGCGACACCTTGGGGTGGTCTGCCAGCGCCTCTGCCAGCGCCACGGCACCCTCTGTCTGGGCGCGCACACGCAGGCCCACGGTTTCCAACCCTTTGAGCATGATCCACGCGTTGAACGGGCTCATCGAGCCGCCTGTGTGCTTCATGTAGGGTTCCACGACGCCGCGGATGTGTTCCCGCGTTCCCAGGATCACACCGCCCAGACAGCGGCCCTGCCCGTCGACGTGTTTGGTTGTGGAATAGACAACCAGATCCGCGCCTTGTGCGATGGCCTTGGAGTAAACTGGCGTCGAAAAGACGTTGTCGACAACTACAGTCGCCCCCACCTTGTGGGCCAGCGCGGCCACGGCCTCTATGTCGACCAGTTCCAGTGTCGGGTTGGACATGCTCTCGAAAAAGACCGCCTTGGTCTCCGGGCGGAGCGCTGCCTCCCACTGGGCCAGATCGGCGCCATCGACAAATGTCACCTCGACCCCGTAGCGTGTCAGAACGTCCTCAAGGATATACAGACACGACCCGAACAGCGCGCGGGCGGACACCACATGGTCCCCCGCCTTTAACATAGACGTCAGCGCGCCATTGACCGCCGCCATGCCAGACGCACAGGCAAACCCGTCTTCAGCCCCTTCGAGCAGCGCCATGCGCTCTTCGAACATGGCGACCGTCGGATTGCCGTAGCGGGCATAGATAAATTCATCCTCACCCGCCTTCAGAAAGCGCGCTTCTGCCGCCTCAGCGGTGTCATAGACAAACCCCTGCGTCAGAAAGATCGCTTCGCTGACCTCTCCCCACTGGCTGCGTTTGGTACCACCGTGCACGAGGTTGGTTGCCTTGCCAAAAGGTTGGCCGTTGTCAATTGTCATGGGTTCTCTCCCAACAAAAAAGCCCCGATCGCGGTCAAGCGAAAGGAGCCTTCCGTCTGACCTCTTTAGCGGAATTTCAAGGGGCGATGCCCTTTGTGGCCCGCAATCCGGTAAACAAATCGCCACGCCGATTGGCATAGAGACGTTAAAAACACATTGCAAGAGCGTCACGTCAATGTAACCGGACCTTCACGAATTCGTCGCAGCCTTGGCTTAGCTCCTCGCACAAGATGTAGTGGGACGTTGCAATGCCAATGCTATGCGTCACCGTGACGGATTCCGACCCTCGCCTGCATGGCGATGATGTACCCTTGCAGCCCGCCCTTGCCGCTGCTCTTGCGGCGGACTCCGGGCCGGTCACCATCATGGTGCATGGGTACAAGTACCAGCCGGGGCACCCTATCCATTGCCCGCACGGCACACTGATGTCGCCAGAGCCGCGCAATGGCGACTGGAAGATTGTCAGCTGGCCAGAGCGGCTGGGACTGCATGGGCAGCGCGGACAGGGTCTGGCAATCTCTTTTGGCTGGCGGGCACGCGGGTCGATTTGGGCGGCGCACCGGCGGGCCGAGGCGGCTGGCCATGCGCTGGCCGCGCTTGTCCGCGAAATCCGTCAATACGCCCCCACCCGCAGAATCAATGTCGTCGCGCATTCTCTGGGCGCACGGGTGGCGCTGACTGCGATACGCGTCGGCCCTTGTGGCGCGATCACGCGCGCAGTTCTGCTGGCGGCGGCAGAATACGGCGAGATCGCGTCACAGACGCTGGACAGCCCGTCCGGGCGGCTGACAGAGGTGCTCAACGTCACCACGCGCGAAAACGATCTTTATGATTTCATGCTGGAATGCCTCGTGCCCCCGCAGCGGCGGGGCGATCGGATGCTGGGCCATGGCGGCCTGCGTCACCCGCGCCTCGTCACCCTGCAATTGGACGACACCCGCAGCCTTGCTGCGCTGCGCCATGCGGGCTTTCCGATTGCTGCGCCAGAGCGATTGATCTGCCACTGGTCGCCCTACCTGCGGAAAGGGGTCTTTCCGCTCTACCGCGCCGTCCTGACTGGAGCGATGCCGCTGGATCGGCTGCGCGCGCTCTTGCCGGACGACTGCGCACCGCGCTGGTCGCGACTGCGACTACGCCTGCCCCGTCCGCAACCCCGACTGCTGCCCGCAGAGTGAGCGTCGATTGGCCTACAAAGGGCGGACCGCATTGATTTGAGGCAGACGGGAAATGTCACCTGTTGCCACTGACGCCGTCTCCGGCACACTATGGTGTATAGGCGCAAACAGTGGGGTGGGGTGTGGATTCCTTTCTTTTTCAGGCTTCTGTTTTTCTGCTTGCCGCAGTGATTGCCGTCCCGCTGGCCACACGGCTGGGGCTGGGATCGGTATTGGGTTACCTTCTCGCCGGGCTGGTCATCGGTCCCGGGCTGGGCTTGGTTGTCGATACGGCGGACATCCAACACTACGCCGAATTCGGCGTGGTCATGATGCTGTTCCTGATCGGGCTGGAACTGGAACCTCGCGCGCTCTGGGGCATGCGGCACCGTCTGATCGGGCTGGGCGGTCTGCAAGTCACGCTGACGACCTGCGCGATCCTTGCGGGCGCTATGGCGTTGGGGCTGGCCTGGCCGACGGCGCTGGCCGTGGGACTTGCACTGGCGCTGTCCTCTACCGCTATCGTATTGCAAACTCTTAATGAAAAGAAACTGATGCAAACCAACGGCGGCCGCTCTGCCTTTTCGGTCCTGTTGACGCAAGACATTGCGGTTATCCCCATGCTGGTGATCTTTCCGCTGTTGTCGGTTGCGGCGTTTGTCAGCCCCGCACAATTCCTGAACAACGTCGACGACCACGCGGCCGAAGCCCACCACGCCAGCCTGTCGCTGGTCGAAGGATTGCCCGGTTGGGGGGCGGCACTTGTGACGCTGGGCGTGATCGCGGCGATCATCCTTGCCGGGGCTTACGGAGCAAGACCGCTGTTCCGCTACGTCCACGCCGCCCGCCTGCCAGAGATGTTCACTGCCGTGGCGCTGCTGATCGTGATCGGCATTGCCTTTCTGATGATCCTGGTAGGGTTGTCCCCGGCCTTAGGCACCTTTCTTGCCGGAGTTGTTCTGGCCAACTCGGAATTTCGACATCAGCTGGAATCGGATGTCGAACCGTTCAAGGGCCTGCTGCTGGGTCTGTTTTTCATAACCGTGGGCGCAGGAATCGACGTTGACGCGCTATTGGCCGAACCGCTGACCATACTTGGGATAGCTCTGGCGGTGATCTTGATCAAAGGCGCGATCCTCTATGGGCTTGGGCGCAGCTTTGGCCTGCGCAAGCGTGGTCTATGGCTGTTTACGTTGGGCCTGGCACAGGCTGGCGAATTTGGCTTTGTGTTGATCTCATTCGGTCGTCAACAAAACGTCTTTCCCGACGTTCTGGGTGATCGACTATTGCTGGTGATCGCCATGACCATGCTGATCACACCGCTTTTGTTCCTGTTTTTCGACCACCTCAATAAAGGCTTCAGCAAGGTCACCGAGGACCCGACCGAAGACACGATTGACGAAGAAGGGCCCGTAATCATTGCCGGGATCGGGCGCTTTGGGCAGATCGTCAATCGTCTGGTCCGGTCAGCCGGCCATCGGACGGTGGTTCTGGACCACGATATCAAGACCATTCAGTTGATGCGGCGCTTCGGGGTCAAAGGCTTTTTCGGCGACCCCACCCGGCCAGAACTGATGCATGCTGCGGGAATCGAAACCGCGCGCGTTCTGGTGGCCGCATTGGACGACCCCAAGGCCACGACCAAGCTGGTCGCCTATGCCCGACGCGTTCGCCCCGATCTGCACATTGTCGCCCGCGCCCGCGACCGAATGCATGTTTATGCGCTGTACCAGGCCGGCGCCAATGACATCGTCCGTGAAATGTTCGATTCCAGTCTGCGCGCCGGGCGCTATGTTCTGGAAAACGTGGGCATGACAGAGTTTGAGGCCGCCATCGCCGAAGAGACCTTTTACCACCATGACAGAAAGACCATTCAGGAACTGGCGGAACTGTGGGATCCTTCCGTGCCACAGGCCGAGAACGCGGCCTATGTGGCGCGATCCAAGGAGTTGGAGCGCGAGTTGGAAACCGAACTATACACCGCCCTCGCCGCGCGCGGAAAGCAGGACGCCGCCTGACCCTTGATCGATCAGCCCAAGAAAAAACCGCGCCCGGTTAGGGACGCGGTCAATACAGTTCAGACTGTCGTTAGATTACGCGGCGCGCAGGCTCAAAACGTCGTCCACCTGCTTGGCGGCGGCGGTCTCATCACCGGAAACGGCGGCAACCTCACGGGTCAGACGCTCCAGCGCAGCCTCGTACAGCTGACGCTCAGAGTAGGATTGTTCGCGCTGGTCATCGGCGCGGTGCAGGTCGCGTACGACCTCGGCAATTGCGATCAGGTCGCCCGAGTTGATCTTTTGCTCATACTCCTGGGCGCGACGTGACCACATGGCCCGCTTGACCTTGGCCTTACCGCGCAGCGTTCTCATCGCCTCGTCCACCACATCGGGTGAAGACAGGGACCGCATGCCAACTTCGGTGGCCTTGTGCGTCGGAACGCGCAGGGTCATCTTGTCCTTCTCAAAGGAGATCACAAAGAGTTCGAGGTTGATCCCGGCGATCTCTTGCTTTTCAATCGACACGATCTGGCCGACGCCATGCGCCGGATAAACCACATATTCATTGGGACGGAAGTCAGCTTTTTTGGTCTTGGTCATGTAAGTCAGTCCTCGCAACTCATCAGTTGACAGGCGACAAGAAAGACGACCGGGGATCGCAAGATTCCCGTTCATCTCATGTCATACAGTCTGGTTATGCCCCGAAAGGCCGTCGGGCTTTGCGCCCGGCATGTGCAGCATCATGTGAAACATATGTATAGCACAGAATGCGAGCGCATCCTAGCACAGTCACATATTCGCAATTACGCCTGAAAAATCAGGCGCTTGCCCAGAGAACTGCGGATTTCTCCACAGCATCCTCGCGAATCAACTCAGCCCCCTTCGCCCGGAGCCTCGGTAAAGTACTTGTCCAGCTTGCCAGTCTCACCGTCGCGTTCCTCGGCTTCTGGCAGAGGGTCTTTCTTAGTGATGATCACAGGCCACATTTCAGCATACTTGCGGTTGAATTCAACCCATTTTTCCATGTCCGGCTCTGTGTCCGGGCGGATCGCATCCGCCGGGCATTCCGGTTCGCAAACGCCGCAATCGATGCATTCGTCGGGATGGATCACCAACGCGTTCTCACCCTCATAGAAACAATCCACCGGACAGACCTCGACGCAATCCGTGTATTTGCAGGCGATGCAGTTGTCGGTGACGACGTAGGTCATGAGGCTCTCGTTCCTGGGGGCGCACTTTGGGGACTAGCTAATCCAGCATCCGCCATCATTCAAGCGCGGAAGACCGCGACTTGTCGTACTGGCGGCGGTCCTTCTTGGTCGGGCGACCGCCACCGTCATAGCGCGGGGCCTCTGGCTGGCGTTCTCGTGGCACCGGGGGCGACAGATCTTCATACAGCGCCTGCGCCTCGGGGGCCGGGCCGCGCCGGTCCCCCAATGCGATGACGCGGATCACCCGCACATCGCGCCCCTGTGGAAAGGTCAACACATCGCCGGGGGCCACCATGTAGGCTGGTTTGGCCACCGGGTTGCTGTTCACCCGGCAATGCCCGCCCTGAACCGCCTTGGCCGATAGCGAGCGCGTTTTGAAAAAACGCGCTTGCCAGAGCCATTTGTCGATGCGGATCTTGAGAGCGGGGTCAGCCAATCAAGTCTTGTCCTTGAGCCCCATAAGCGCGGCTGCAAAGGGGTTATCCGGATCGATCGGCTTTTCCCTGCGTGGTGGACGCGCCTCAAAGGTTTTGCCACCCTCGTGCTTGGGCGGTCTGCCCTTGCCCTTGGGTTTGCCGCCCTTGCCGCGTGGCCGGTCGCCGCCTTCGCCGCCCTTGTTGCCACGCTGGGGACGTCCGCCGCGATCGCCTTTGGGGGCATCGGCACCGGATGCGTCAGCATTGCCACCACGCGCTTGGCGACGGGGCTTGTTCCCGCCCGCACCACGGCGCTGGTTGTTGCCGCGATTGCCACCCCATGTGAAGGCGTAGAACACCTCCAGCTCTGGTCCGGCCAGCGCCTCGTCCGGGGCGGTCCCGGGCAGGATTTCCTCTTCGGGCGTGTCGGGAACAGGGGTTTCAGCGACAGGCTCCGCCGGTTCGGCAGACACTGGCGCCTCACCTTGATCTTCCAACTGGGCCACTGGTTCTGCCACATCCGCAGGCGCGGGCGTTTCTGCCGCATCAGGTGTCACACCTGCCGGTTCCTCCGCGGCGGCATCCATCACGGGCTTGTCGTCTGCCGGGGCACCTGCCTCTGTCGCCACAACCGCATCGACCGGCTTCACCTTGGCGCGTTCGCCCTTTTCAGCACGATAGCCAAGGCCCTGCATCAGGTCGGCAAACTGCTCCAGCGTCATGCCGGTGATCGACAGCATGTCCGGCTTGGCCTCAAACCCGCTACGGCTGTCCTCGGCGCGCAGCATATCGGCCAGACGTTCCAGCATGTCGATGCGAATCGACCGAGCACCCGCCTTGCGATACCCAGCCAACGAGTAGTGCTGCGCCGGAACCTCATCAATGTTTGGCACGGTCACAAGCCCCGGCGGCGGTGCCTCGGGGAACTCATCCAGCCCGTTTGCCAGCGACCACAGCACCAGCCGCAGCCTTGTGGGCGCGGGCTTGAGCAGCAGAGGCATAAAGATCGTGTACTGACCAAACCGCACACCGTGTTTGCGCAGCGCACCGCGCGAATCCTGATCCAGTGCCTTGACGTCATCGGCGATCTGGGCGCGCGGAATGACGCCCATGGCCTCGACCAATTGAAACGCAAATCCGCGCGACAGTCCGGTCAGCGTCTCATCGTCGCGCATCTTCAGCAGAGGCTCAAACAGCGCGGCGATCTTGCGGTCCATGAAATGCTGCAAGCGGCGCTCGACCTTGCTGGCCACGTCCGGCCCGGCCTCTTCGTCCACAAAGGCAACAACGCGCGGTTTCAGCGCGTCGTCACCCTTGGCGAGTTTGCCGACCGCCTGGCTGCCCCACATCAGGCCGCCCTGCTCGGTAAAATCGATCTCGGTATCCGGCGCATTGTAGAATCGGTCCGCCCGCAGATGGAAATGCGGCGTCAACGCCTGCAGGCTTGCCTGCCGCAGCGTCTTGGCCTCTTGTCCGGTTGCCTCTTTGTCCTGGCGGAACCGGAACCCTTCGAGCCGACCGACGAGATGACCCTCGACAGTGACTTCACCTTGATCGTTTACTTCGGCCAAGAGGGCCTCCTTTTGTTTCAACCGCCGCAACAGCACAGAGGTGCGGCGGTCTACAAATCTTTGCGTCAGACGGTCGTGCAGCGCATCCGACAGGGCGTCTTCTACAGCGCGAGTCCGCCCGCGCCAATGGTCTTCGTCCGCGATCCAGCCTTTGCGCTGCGCGACATATGTCCATGTGCGGATATACGCCAGCCGTTTCGACAATGTGTCAATGTCGCCATCGGTCCGGTCGATGCGGTTGACCTGTCGGGCCATGAAATCATCGGGAACGCCGCCTCTTTGGTGCAGGTGTCCAAAGATAACGCTCAACAAGGCCGCATGTTCCGCCGGAGAGATTCCCCGAAAATCAGGGATTCGGCACACATCCCACAGCAGCTTGACCGACACCGCATCAGAGGCCCGCGCCCGCACCTCGGCCTCGCTGGCCAGCGCGCGCAGGGCGCGCAGATCATCAGATTCGCGCGTCCTCAACAGGGTGTCGTTGTCCGGGCTGACCTCCAGACTGGCCTCCAGCGCGTCGATGGACCCAAAGCGCAGTACCGAAGACCGCCATTGCAGCTTTTTCAGCGGGGCAAAGCTGTGGTTGCAGATCGCCTCGGCCCACTCATCCGGCAACGGCCCCGCATCGCCGGTCACGCCAAAGGTGCCGTCCGACATGCCGCGCCCAGCGCGCCCGGCGATCTGCGCCAGTTCATTGGGCTGCAAGGCGCGCATCCGCCGACCGTCGAATTTGGCCAGCGAGGAAAACGCCACATGGTCGATGTCCAGATTCAGGCCCATGCCAATGGCATCTGTCGCCACCAGATAATCGACCTCGCGGTTCTGATATAGTTCCACTTGCGCATTGCGGGTCCGGGGTGACAGCGCGCCCATGACGACCGCAGCGCCGCCCTTTTGTCGCTTCAGCAGTTCGGCAATGGCATAGACGTTGTCGACCGAAAAACCGACAATCGCGGTGCGCGCAGGCAGTCGGCTGATCTTTTTCGACCCTGTATAGACCAGTTGGCTCATCCGTTCGCGTCGGACGTATTCCACCCCCGGCACCAGCGCCGAAATCGGCCCGCGCATGGTATCAGCCCCCAGAAACAGCGTCTCGTGGGTGCCGCGCATCCGCAGCAGACGGTCGGTAAAGACATGGCCGCGTTCAGGATCAGCACATAGCTGGATCTCGTCGATAGCGACAAAATCCGGGCCCATCCCCTCGGGCATCGCCTCGACGGTGCAGACCCAGTATTGGGCGCGCGGCGGCACGATGCGTTCCTCGCCCGTCACCAGCGCCACAACGGACGGGCCGCGAATAGCCACGATCTTGTCGAATACCTCGCGCGCCAGCAGGCGCAATGGCAGACCGATCACACC
Organism: Antarctobacter heliothermus; assembly: GCF_002237555.1. Lineage (NCBI taxonomy): Bacteria > Pseudomonadati > Pseudomonadota > Alphaproteobacteria > Rhodobacterales > Roseobacteraceae > Antarctobacter > Antarctobacter heliothermus. Next base: position 4,367,716 of record NZ_CP022540.1, read on the forward strand.
GCTGCGATAGCCAAGCATCCGCTCAATGGCATAGTGGGTCTTGCCTGTATTGGTCGGGCCAAGAACGGCCGCGATCCGAGAGTTCTGGGCCATGGGGCCGCCTATGTTTCGGGCACCCGCCCCAAGCCAGAGCAGCGTCCGTTCGCCTCGTCAGAGTGTGATGCCGATGGCCTCACGTTCAAGCCGCTCCATCGCCTGTGAAACGTTGGGGTCGTGCGGCCTGAGTTCAAGTACCTTTTCAAAGGCGCGATAGGCAAGGATCGGTTTGCCGACCTGCTCATTGATCGCCCCCACCCCGCGCAGCGCGGCAAAATGGTCCGGGTTCAGAGCCAGAACATGTTCCAGAGCATCCATCGCCGGGCCGAACCGTTCCGCCTCGAAGTACGCCAGCGCCAAACCGTGCCAGCCTTCGGCGAATTCCGGCGCATGGTCGGTCAGAGCGTAAAAATGTTCGATCGCAGCGGCAGAATCCTTGACCTCCAGCGCGTCTCGCCCGCGCTTCAACAACAAGTCCATGCTGGCAGATCCGGACTTTGACCACTCAGAAATGATCTGATTCTCAAGACGCTGCGCGGCCACCTCGGTTTCGGCCTGCGACAGCTCTTGCAGCAGCTCCTCTGCCCTGTCCTGAGCCCGCCCAAGGGAAGGTAGGGAAATCATGACTAGGGCACAAAATGCCGCGAGGATACGTTTGTATTCCATATTAGCCGTCCTCATAACTTGGGATGAGTGTAGCGCCAATGCGCCGATTGGCCAGCGCACGTTTTTGAGAGAAAGCCGAGGAATAAAAATGAGTGACACTGTTAACGCGGCCGTAACCGCCCTGAATGAAAAAATGGACGGAAACGGGTTTGAAGGCACCGCGAAAATGACCATCGAAGACGAAGGCAGCCTGATCATCGACGAAAACGGCGCTCATGCCGGCGAGGAAGACGCGGATGTCACCCTGACCGCCAGCGCCGAAACCTTTGAGGCGATCGTCAGCGGCGATCTTGATCCGACATCGGCCTTCATGTCCGGCAAGCTAGCCATTGAGGGCGATATGTCCGCCGCCATGCGTCTGGCACAGGTTCTGGCCTGATGAACGTCTCCCCCGCCCCTTTTCATGCCGATCTCGCTGAGGGTCCGGCTGACTCCCGTGCCTGGTGGATGACCACCTCGGACGGGTTGCGCGTGCGCATCGCGCATTACGCAAGCCAAGGGGCGCGGGGCACGGTTCTGCTCTTTCCCGGCCGCACTGAATATGTCGAAAAATATGGCCGTGTGGCGCGCGTCCTGTCGGACGCGGGCTATCACACGCTGGCCATTGACTGGCGCGGCCAGGGGTTGGCCGACCGGATGCTGGGTGAACGCCGCACGGGCCATGTCGGCGTGTTTGAGGATTATCAGCACGATGTCGCGGCGATGACGCGGCTGGCAGATGATCTGGGCCTGCCCGGCCAACGCCACCTGATTGCCCATTCCATGGGCGGCTGTATCGGGTTGCGCGCCGTCTATGACGGGCTTGACGTGGCCTCTTGTGTCTTTACAGGGCCGATGTGGGGCATCCGCATCGCCGACCCGGTGCGCCCCGCCGCATGGGCCATCTCACGCATGTCGAAAACCGTGGGGCTGGGACATCTCTTTGCCCCCGGAACCGGTGTCGACAGCTATGTCGCCTCTAACGCCTTTGCGGAAAACCTGCTGACCACCGACGCCGAAAGCTGGGACTATATGCGCCGTCAGGTGCTGGCGATCCCGGAGCTGCAACTGGGCGGGCCATCGCTGCACTGGCTGCATGAGGCTCTTGCAGAAACGCGTCGCCTTGCCCGCCTGCCCTCCCCCCAGCAGCCCAGCATCTGCTATTGCGGCACCAATGAACGGATCGTCGACATCGACCGAATCCGCGCCCGCATGGCCCGCTGGCCGAACGGACGGCTGGACATGGTCGACCAAGGTGAACATGAAATCCTGATGGAGGCACCGCTGATCCGGGAACGCGTCCTGGCAGAGATTGTCTCCCATTTCGACAGCGCGGGCGCGCAGACCGCGCTGCGGGCCTGATCCCGCCGACACACCCACGCGCCGCACCGTTCACTCAATCGCTGATGCCGTGAACCGCCCGGGCCGCCTCTGCCGCGCCCTGCCGCATCCATGTCTGTTCAGAGGCGATGCAGAAGATGTTGACGCCATATTGCGCGGCCCAGTCCTGCGCCGCAGCTCCTGTGCCGACAAAGCTGGCATAGCCCTTGCCAACCGCGCGGCACGCGGCCCCCACGCGGGCCAGCGCCGCCTTGACCTCATCATTGTCTATATCGGTATGCCCGTAGCCCACCGACAGGTCCGCCGGGCCCAGAAACAACCCGTCCACGCCCTCGACCGCCGCGATCTCTTCGCAGGCCTCGACCGCCGCAGGTTCCTCGATCTGGGCCAGCACCACGGTTTCGTCCCGGCTTTGGGCCAGCACCTCGGGCATAGAGCGGATGCTGTATCCGGCCCAGCGGCTTGACCCGGCATAGCCGCGCCCGCCCAGACCAAAATGGGCTGACCGCGCCACGGCCTCCGCCTGAGCCACGGATTCGACATGGGGGACAATCACCCCCACCGCGCCATAATCCAGCGCCTGCAAGATCTCACGCGGACTGGCATCGCCCACCCGTACCATCATCGGAAAATCCAACGCCCGCGCCACGGCAATACAGGCATCCATCCCCACCCGGTCGAACGGCGCGTGTTCCGCATCCAGACAGACAAAATCCAACCCCGACTGCGCCAGCACCTCGATCACCGGGATCGAAGGTGCCTTGACAAAGGTGCCCGCCAACGGTGCGCCGCTCAGTACCTGTTTCTTGAAATCCGCGTAACCCATGGGCCCTCCTGCTGTTCCCGCCACCCTTGCGCACCCCATTGGAGGGGCACAAGAGCACCCTCGCTGGTCCGCGCTAAAAAAGCCCCTATCCTTGCACCATGACAAAGCCGGTCCTCACCTTTACCGACCGGGGCATCTATTGCCCCGCCGGGGATTTCTACATTGATCCGTGGCGCCCGGTGGACCGCGCGCTGATCACCCACGGCCATGCCGACCACGCCCGACCGGGGCACGGCGCGTATCTGGCCACAACTGGCGCGCTGCCGGTGATCCGTCATCGGCTGGGGGAGATCACCGCAGAGGGTATCGCCTATGGCGCGGCGCAGGCCATCGGCGGCGCGCGCGTGTCCTTTCACCCCGCTGGACACCTGCCCGGTTCCGCCCAGATCCGGGTTGAGGTCGGCGGACAGGTCTGGGTGGCGTCGGGTGACTACAAGACCGCGCCTGACGGTCTGTCCGAACCGTTTGAGCCAGTGCGCTGTCACGCCTTCATCACCGAATGCACCTTTGGCCTGCCCGTCTTCACATGGCCGTCGCAGGACGCAGTTGCGGCAGACATCAACGCATGGTGGGCCGGCAACGCCGCGCAGGGCCGCGCGTCGCTGTTGGGGGCCTATTCGCTGGGCAAGGCGCAGCGTCTGCTGTCCATTCTGGCCCCCCAAGGCCCGATCCTGACCCACGGCGCGGTCGAGGCCACCAATGCCATCCTGCGCGCGCAGGGCTATGCGCTGCCCGACACGATCCCGGTCACACCAGATACGGACACCAAGTCCCACAAGGGTGCGCTGATCCTTGCTCCGCCTTCGGCACTTGGCAGCACATGGGCGCGCCGTTTCGGTCCAGCCTCTACCGGGTTTGCGTCCGGCTGGATGCGCCTGCGCGGCATCCGCCGTCGCCGGGCCATGGACCGGGGGTTTGTCGTATCTGACCACGCCGACTGGCCCGGCCTGCATCAGGCGATCAAGGCGACCGGCGCGGAAAAGGTATTTACCACACACGGTTACACGGATATCTTCGCCCGCTGGCTCAAGACCCAAGGCTATGACGCCGAAGTTGTCCCGACCGAGTTTGGCACCGAGGAAGAGGCGTCATGAAACGCTTTGCCGCCCTCTTCACCGCCATCGACCAGACCACCAAAACCACGGCCAAAACAACGGCTTTGGCCGAATACTTTACCCACGCACCCGACAGCGACAAACTCTGGTGCATCGCGTTGTTCACGGGCCGTCGGCCCAAACGCGCCGTCACGACCACTGCCTTGCGGACATGGGCGGCAGAGCGCGCTGAAATTCCTCTCTGGCTGCTGGAAGAGTCCTATCCCATCGTCGGCGATTTGGCCGAAACTCTGGCCCTGATTCTGCCGCCGCCTTCGCGGACCTCTGACCACAGCCTGACCCACTGGATCGACATTCTGCGCGCCTTGCACGACGTCCCGCTGGAGGAGCGCAAACCCCGCATTCTTGATGCATGGGACCAGTTGGACCCAACAGAACGGTTCCTGTTCAACAAACTGATCACCGGCGGGTTTCGCATCGGCGTCAGCCGAAAGCTGATGACCCGCGCGTTGGCGCAGGCCACCGGGCAACAAGAGGCCACCCTTGCGCACAAGCTGATGGGCGGTTGGACACCCGGCGACACTAGCTTTCACGCCCTGATCGAGGCCGACGACCCCGCCGCCGATCAAAGCCGTCCCTATCCGTTCTACCTTGCGCATCAACTGGATGACGCACCTGACGCGCTGGGTGCTCCGGCAGATTGGCAAGCGGAGTGGAAATGGGACGGCATCCGGGGGCAGTTGATCCTGCGCGACAATGCCCATCACGTCTGGTCGCGGGGCGAGGACCTGATGACCGACCGTTTCCCCGAATTTGCCCGCGCCGTTGATTTCCTGCCGCCGGGCACCGTGCTGGACGGTGAGATTGTCGCGTGGGACGGCACGCAACCGCTGCCGTTCAACACGCTGCAACCGCGCATCGGGCGCAAGACAGTGCCCAAGAAACTGCTGCGCGAGGCCCCCGTGATCCTGCTGGCCTATGACCTACTGGAACACAACGGCCAACACCTGCGCAACAGCCCGCTGATCGACCGCCGCGCGGCACTGGAAACGCTGCTGGCCGACCTGCCAGAGGACGTCCCCATCCGTCCCTCCCCCGCCTTGCCGTTCGACAACTGGGCCCAACTCGCCAAGACCCGCGACAAGGCTCGTGACATGCGCGCAGAGGGCCTGATGCTGAAACGCAAAAACAGCCCCTATCTGTCAGGCCGCAAGAAAGGCGACTGGTGGAAGTGGAAGCTGGATCCGCTAACCGTCGACGCCGTCATGATCTACGCCCAACAGGGCCACGGCCGCCGCGCCAACCTGTTCACCGACTTCACCTTTGCGGTCTGGCAAGGCAACGATCTGGTGCCATTCACCAAGGCCTACTCCGGCCTGACCGACGCCGAGTTTGAGGAGATCACCCGCTGGGTGCGCAAGAATACCCTGCAACGCTTTGGCCCGGTGCGGCAGGTACGGCCCAAACATGTCTTTGAGATCGCCTTTGAGGGCATCCAGCCAAGCCCTCGGCACAAGTCCGGCCTTGCCTTGCGGTTTCCCCGCATGGCCCGCTGGCGGCATGACAAAACCGCCCAAGAAGCCAACACATTGGACGATCTGCATGCGCTGCTTGCCGCCTACGGCTGACACAAACCGCGGTTTCCGCAGGGTCCGGTATTGCGGACTGGCAGGGCCAGCGCCTAAGTGGCTACCCTTGGCACATTAAATTCAAGGTATTGCCACTCATGCTCCGTCCCGCGCTGCTCTCATTTGTCCTTCTGTCGCCCGCTGTCGCATCAGCGCAATCCTTCAGCTTTGACGGCACGGTTGCGCTTGGCACGACCGACATCGCTGGCGGCTCTGGGATTGGTGTGATCGACGCCACGGCGGCCATTCCCTTGACCCAACGCTTTCCCCTGACGTTCGAGATTGGCACTTATCTCTTCGGGCTTGACGGCAAGCGACCGCACGAAACCTATGCTGCCTTTGCCTGGGACGACACATGGCGCGCAGGTGTGGTGCGCCCGGCCTTTGATCAGGTGCTGCCGTCGGTCTTTGCCCGAACAGCCCCCTATCTGGCCTATGAGCGCGCCGAATACACCCGCGCCCACGCCACGGTCGAAGCGATGCGCCGCACGGCGGTGCCGTGGGGGGTGTCGTGGCAACAGGCATTCGGTCAAACAGACGTCGCCGTTTCGATCCACGATGCGAAAAAGGGCAACTTTCGCTCTGCCTCGGTCGCGCTGACCTATCAGGGCGCGGGCTGGACGCTGGCGGCTGCGGTGGAAACCGTGACGTCGGACGATTTTACCCATGAGGGATTCAACGCCAAACTGGGCGCGCGGTTTGACGTGGGCCAGATGGATGTCGGCGTCACCTACCTAAGCCCGGACGTCAACGAAACCCCCGACGCGCTGGCGCTGGACGTCGTCGTTCCGGTGTCCACCCGGTTTGATCTACTGGCGTTTGGTGAGTTGACGGACAAAGCCACCGATGACGCCTACGGGCTGGCGCTGGACTACAAGATCCAGCCGGACTCCAGTGCCCTGTTTGCTGTCACCGATGGCGAACGAGACAGCGCGGTTCACCTGACGCTGGAACGCCGTTTCTGACGGCCGCATAGCGGCGGTGCGGGCCGACCTGCACCGCGTGACCCGCGCCATTTCCCCTGCCCATGACCGGCATAGACGGATTTTCGACGAAAATCCGCACCGCCATACCCGTTTCGACTGTTGAAGCCGCCCGGGCAGCGGCTTAGCTGTTGATCAAACAGACCAAGGAGAACCCCATGACCCTGCGACCCGTCTTTGATGCCAATGCCACTGCCGGGGGCAAGGGCCTGGGAGATCTGCCCGAATGGGACCTGACCGATCTCTACGCCTCTCCCGACGCGCCGGAACTCAAGCGCGATCTGGACTGGCTCGAAGAGGCGTGCCGCAGCTTTGCCGCCGACTATGAGGGCAAGCTGGAGACACTCGACTCGGCGTCCTTTCTGACGCTGGTGCAGCGCAATGAACGGATCTCCGCCGTCGCGGGACGCATCATGTCCTTTGCCGGCCTGCGCTACTACCAGCTGACCACCGACGCCGAGCGCGCCAAGTTCCTGTCCGATTGTCAGGAAAAGATCACCAATTACACCACGCCGCTGGTGTTTTTCTCGCTCGAGGCCAACCGCCTTGGCGACGACCACTATGAGGCACTGTTTACCGGCAACCCCGATCTCGCCCGCTACAAACGCGCCTTTGACCGGATGCGCGCGATGAAGCCCTATCAGCTGTCGGATGAGCTGGAAAAGTTCCTGCACGATCTGGGCGTGGTCGGCGACGCCTGGGAAAGGCTGTTCGATGAGACCATCGCCGGGCTGACCTTTGACGTCGACGGCGAAGAGCTGAACATCGAGGGCACGCTGAACCTGCTCACCGATCAGGACCGGACCAAGCGTGAGGCCGCCGCCCGTGAACTGGCCAGCGTCTTTGCCGACAACGTCCGGACCTTTGCCCGCGTTCACAACACCCAGACCAAGGAAAAGGAAATCCTTGATCGCTGGCGCGGTATGCCCACAGCGCAATCCGGCCGCCACCTGTCCAACGACGTCGAACCCGAGGTGGTTGAGGCTCTGCGCAACGCCGTTGTCGCCGCCTATCCGCGCCTGTCGCACCGTTATTATGAGCTGAAGCGCAAGTGGCTGGGTCTGGACGTGATGCAGGTCTGGGACCGCAACGCGCCGCTGCCGATGGAAACCGAACGTGTCGTCGACTGGGACGAGGCGCGTGAGATGGTCATGACCGCCTACAACGCCTTTGACCCGCGCATGGGCGAGATCGCCACGCCCTTCTTTGACAAGGGTTGGATCGACGCGGGTGTGAAACCGGGCAAAGCCCCCGGTGCCTTTGCCCACCCCACCGTCACCGATGTCCACCCCTATGTGATGCTGAACTACCTCGGCAAACCGCGGGACGTGATGACGCTGGCGCATGAACTGGGCCACGGCGTGCATCAGGTGCTGGCCGCCGATCAGGGCGAAATGCTGTCCTCCACCCCCCTGACGCTGGCGGAAACCGCATCGGTCTTTGGGGAAATGCTGACCTTCCAGAAGATGCTGGAAAACGCCAAAAGCGACAAGGAGCGCAAGGTCCTGCTGGCGGGCAAAGTCGAGGACATGATCAACACGGTCGTGCGCCAGATCGCCTTCTACGACTTTGAATGCAAATTGCATGAGGCACGCCGCGGCGGAGAGTTGACCCCGGACGACATCAACGCCCTGTGGATGTCGGTGCAGGCGGAATCCTTGGGCGGCGCGTTCGAGTTCATGGAAGGCTATGAAACCTTCTGGTGCTACATCCCGCACTTCGTCCACTCGCCGTTCTACGTCTACGCCTATGCCTTTGGCGATGGCCTCGTGAACGCGCTCTACGCCGCCTACCAAGAGGCGCCAGAGGGCTTTCAGGACAAATACTTTGACATGCTCAAAGCAGGCGGATCGAAGCACCACAAGGACCTGCTGGCCCCCTTCGGTCTTGACGCCAGTGACCCCAAATTCTGGGACAAGGGCCTGTCGATGATCGAAGGCTTCATCGAAGAACTTGAAGCGATGGAATGACCGCAATGGCCCCAGCGCGTCCGCCGCGCTGGGGCCATACCAACGAGTTGACTTGCCCTAGGGGAAACCGCCACAGGAATTCCCCGTTCCGAAACGGTAGCGATTGATAGGGTCAGCCCTATTCAATCAACATTTCGGAGACGTATTTCATGTCCTGCAAACTATTCTTGTCCGCATCCATCGTTTCGATTCTGTTTACCGCCAGCGTTCAGGCGGAAGAATTTGAAAAATGCTCCATCACCCCAGTCGATCAGGTCGGGTTTATCGACACCTTCACCACACCCGACGACTGCGTTGCTGCCTGCAAGACCACTGAGGGCTGTGATAGCTGGACTTTTCGACCGCACAGCTTTGACGCTGGGATGCCCGGCCAGTGCAAGCTGATCAAGGGCGTGTTCAGCCGCGAAGAGTCCGACAAGGTCTATTGCGGCGAGATGTGATCGCCCCTGCCGGTCGCGGGTTTTCGGCGACCGGCTGCCCTGACCGGGGGCAACCCCATGACCTTTGGTCTCTGACAGGAGCCCCCCATGAGATCCATACGTCTTCTGGCACTGTTCGCCTTTCTGGGCCTGACAGCCCTGCCCGGCCATACGCAAGACACCTATCCCGCCAACGGCACACAGATCGAACTGGAAGGGACCAAGTGGATCGTCGCGGGCGCAGGCACCACGGCAATGGACTACACCGCCACAGGTGAAAGTCTGGCCGTCTACATCAATGAACCACATGGCTGGGTCGCGGTGATGACCCTTGTGCCCGATGCGGGCAAAAAGGTCGCTCTGGACCCTGCCGCGCCGATGCTCTGGATTGACGGCGAAGAATACAAGCCGTTCTCCGGCAACGGCTACCTGTTGAAAACCGGTAAGGGCAAACCCTTCATGTTGCTGGAATACGACCGCGCGGCCAACTGATCCGCTCAGCCGCCCAGGCGCCCGCAGAAGTCGCGCGTATGATCCTCTCGCGTGCCGTCATCCGGCAGCAAACGGCATTCCCCCGGCGCGGTCTTGGGGTTGAAAGTGTGCGGCGTATAGGACCAAGCCACGCATCCCTCTGTTTGTTCACAAAACGCCAGACAGGCGTCCGGCCCCACCAGTTCATAGCTGTACTCGATCACGCTGCCGGTGGGGTACAGCTTGCAGCGGTCCTCGGCGACGGACGGCCCTGACAGGGTCGCCAAACACACGGCCCAACAGATCGTTCTGCAAGATGGGGACACCTGAACCTCCATTTTCGACGCCGCATCACCCGTTCAGGATGCGCAATCCTGCGCAGGGGTCAAGCGCGCCCGGCTAGGATGCCCACAAACGCGCCGGGGATCGCCACAGCCTCATTACGGGCCATCCCTTGACCCTGTTCGCCGCTCTGCTCGCGTTTCCCGTCTGGGCCGCGCAGGGCTTTACCTTTGCCAACATCGACGGCGGCACGCTGTCGATGGATGACTGGCAGGGCCGTCCCGTGCTGGTGGTCAACACCGCCTCTCAATGTGGCTTTACCCCGCAATACGACGGGCTTCAGGCGCTTTATGACCGCTACCGCGACCGGGGTCTGATCGTGCTTGCCATTCCGTCTGACGACTTCCGGCAAGAACTGTCCACCGCCCAAGAGGTCAAGGATTTCTGCGCGGTCAATTTCGATCTCGACATCCCGATGACCGACATCACATCCGTCCGGGGTCCGCAGGCACACCCGTTCTACCGCTGGGTCGCGCAACAGTCCGGATTCACCCCGGCATGGAACTTCAACAAGGTTCTGATCGGCCCCGACGGCCAGATCAATGAGACCTTCGGCTCTGCCACCCGACCGCTGTCGGGAATAATCACCCGCGCCATCGAGGCGGCGCTGAAATGAAATACGCCCCGGGTCATCCCGGGGCGCGTTCCTACTGATCAATGCCCGTGTTCAGGCGCGCAGCATGCCATAGATCTCATCCTTGAGCGACGCGCGCTGCTTGCGCAGCTGATCTTCGGCCAATTGTTCCATCGGTTCGACATTGGTCTCTGCCCGATGCACCTGACGGTTGATTGCATGATACTCGTCCGCAAGTTTCACGAAATGTGCGTCCGACTGTTTCAACTCGTGCATCTTGTCCGCGAATTCCGGAAACTCTTCGGGCAGTTCGTGCGGTGTGTGTGACATCGGCGTCTCCTTTTCTTCTGTTCGAAGACCAATTTACACAAGCCGGAACCACATGCTTTGACCGGGATCAAATCCGCGCAGCCATTGCCTTTTTTCTCACAGCCAACTCAGGCTGTCAGCGTTGCGCCCGCCGCCATCCGGCATCCTGCGCCTCAGCCTCTGAACAGAACCAGCGCTCTCCTTTGGCCGGACTGATCCGCGTCGTCCCATACCACGATTGCCCCGGGACATGGTAAATCCGCGCATTGCCTCGGCTAGAGATATTGCCCTTGATCACACAGCCATCGGGGGCCTTGGCAAGATGTTGCGCGTCATGACCACGCCGCGCCGCCTTGCGAAAATCGGCTGGTGATTGCACACCCGCCCCGTGCAGGCCCGCGCCGCGTTGCATCGCGGCGGCCTGTTGCGGCAGGTAATCATGGGAATAGTCCAGGTACGCAAAGGCCAGTCCGCCCCGCACCAGCGCCGCGCCCAGATCCTCACCCGCAACTTCGCAGCGCGCAACGGTGCGCCCGTATTTGTCGATGTCCACAGCCGCGCACCGGGCATTGCGACCGTCGAACCGCGCCCGCACCTCGCCAGTGATCCAACTGCCACAGGGCCACATCGGAGCTGTCCGGCTACCGCAGAACTGCGCCTTTTCAGGCGCGTCGATGCCATGCAGCCGGATACGCGTCTCACCAATTACGACCGTATCACCGTCGATGACACGCAAGGGCCCGCTCAGGTCCGCCAAAGCGACCGACGCCAGCGAAGAGAGAACAAGAGCGAAACAAAATCTTAACATATCGTTAAGATCGGCCCGCCCGCACCCAAATTCAAGCTGCAAGTTAACGAATGGTTAACCGGACCTTAACTGCATTAACAGTTTCAGCGCTGCGCGGTTTCCCACTCCGGATGCACCCAAGGCTGCACATTCTCCGGTGGCATACGACGTCCCAGAACGTGATCCGCGATTTTCTCCCCCACCATGATTGAGGGCGCGTTCAAATTGCCATTGGTGATACGCGGAAAAATCGAACTATCCGCCACTCGCAGCCCCTCAACCCCAATCACCCGGCCCTCTGGATCGACCACCGACATGGGATCGTCCGCCGCCCCCATCCGGCAGGTGCCGCATGGATGATAGGCGCTTTCGGCGTGCTCGCGGATCACCGCGTCCAGATCCGCGTCCGATTGCGCCTGATCCCCCGGCTGCAATTCCTTGCCGCGATAGGGCGCAAAGGCCGCTTGCCCAAAGATCTCCCGCGTGAGCCGGATACAGCGGCGAAAGTCCTGCCAGTCCTGCTCTTCGCTCATGTAGTTAAACAGAATGCGCGGGTCCGTATCGGGATCGGCTGACCGCAACGTCACCTCGCCCCGTGACGGCGACCGCATCGGCCCCACATGCGCCTGAAAGCCATGCCCCTCGGGGGCGACCTGACCATCGTAGCGCACGGCGATGGGCAGGAAATGGTACTGGATATCCGGGTATTGCACCCCCGCCTGCGACCGGATAAACCCCGCGCTTTCGAACTGGTTCGACGCCCCCGGCCCCTTGCGCGCCAGCAACCATTGCAGCCCGACCCAGGCCTTGCCCATCAGGCTCCAGTATTTCGCAAGGCTGACCGGCTGCGTCGCGGCCATTTGGATATACAGCTCCAGATGGTCCTGCAGGTTCTGCCCCACGCCCGCCCGGTCCGCCAAGACCTCGATGCCATGTTCTGCCAGATGAGCGCCGGGCCCGATCCCCGACAGCATCAACAGTTTGGGTGAGTTGATCGCACTGGCGGCAAGCATCACCTCAGCCCGCGCGCGGATCACCTCGACCGCGCCGCCCCGCGTCACCTCGACCCCCACGGCGCGGCCCTGCTCAAAAACAACCCGCCGCGCCAAGCCGCGCACCAGTTCCGCCCCCTGCGCCAATGCCGGACGCAGATAGGCCTTTGCCGCCGACCAGCGTTCCCCTTGCCAGACGGTCATGTCAAACGCGCCAAAGCCTTCTTGCTGCTCACCGTTGTAATCGCCCGTGACCGGATAACCCGCCTGCCCGCCTGCCTCGACAAAGGCCTGCACCAGCGGGTTGTCCCGCTTGCCGCGCGTCACATGCAGTGGCCCGCCCTGACCGCGCCACGACGGATCGCCACCATGCCCGCCGTCGTGCCAGTCCTCCATCCGCTTGAAGTACGGCAGCACATCCGCATAGCCCCAGCCCTCACAGCCAGCATCGCGCCAATGGTCATAATCCAGCGCATGACCGCGCACATAGATCATGCCGTTGATCGACGACGACCCGCCGATCACCTTGCCACGCGGACAGGCCATGCGCCGCCCGCCCATGTGCGGTTCCGGTTCGGTCTGATAGCCCCAGTCATAGCGCGGCATGTTCATCGGATAGCTCAGCGCGCCGGGCATGTTGATGAACGGCCCCCAGTCGCTGCCGCCATGTTCGATGACGATCACCGATTTGCCCGCCTCGGTCAGCCGCGCCGCGATGGCACAGCCGCCCGATCCCGCGCCGACAATCACATAATCCGCTTCCATGGGTCCGCCCCTTCAACCTTCAAAACGGGCACACACCCTACCGCCCCCACCGCGCGCTTGCGGGCGCGGGGTGGGCGGGTGGGCGCGCCCGCAAGCGCGCCCCTCAGAACGGCGCCTCTACGTCGCCCATCCGCACAAACACCGACTTCAACTGCGAATAATGTCCGATCGCCGCCTTGGAATTCTCACGCCCGACACCCGACATCTTGACGCCCCCAAAGGGCAGTTCTACCGGCGCGTCATTGTACGAATTGATGAAACACGATCCCGCGTCCAACGCCTCGATCACCCGATGCGCGCGCGCCAGATCGCGGGTAAAGACCCCCGCCGACAGCCCCATCGTGGTGTCATTGGCGCGCGGGAGCACCTCATCCTCGGACTCGAAATCCAACACCGCCATGACGGGGCCAAAGATCTCTTCGCGCGCGATCACCATGTCATCGGTCACATCGGCAAAAACCGTCGGCGCGATGTAGAACCCGTCCCGTTCCAGCGCAGCCCCGCCGCAGACCAGCCGCGCACCCTCGGCCACGCCCTTTTCGATATAGCCCAGCACAATCTCGCGCTGCCGGGCGCTGACCATCGGGCCAAATGTCACCGCCTCGTCCATCGGATCGCCGATCACAGCCCCTTGCAGACGCACCGCCAGACGCTCCAGAAACGCCTCCTTGATGCCCTTTTGCACAAAGACCCGCGTGCCGTTGGAACAGACCTGCCCGGAGGAATAGAAATTCCCGAGGATCGCGCCCCCAACGGCGTTTTCCAGATCCGCGTCGTCAAAGATCACCAGCGGGGATTTCCCGCCCAGTTCCATCGTCACATGCTTCATGCCCTCGGCGGCGGCGGCATAGACCTTGCGGCCCGTAGGCACCGATCCTGTCAGCGATACCTTGTCGACACGGGGATCGGTGACCAGCGCCGCCCCCACGGCCCCCGCGCCCTGCACCACGTTATACAGCCCTGCGGGCGCGCCCGCCTCGATCATGATCTCGGCCACTTTCAGCGCGCAGAGAGGCGTTTCCTCAGACGGTTTGAAGATCATCGCATTGCCGCAGGCCAGCGCAGGCGCGCCCTTCCAGCAGGAAATCTGCGTCGGATAATTCCACGCGCCGATGCCAACGCACAGGCCCAGCGGTTCGCGCACCGTGTAACCCCAGTTGCCGTCCGGCAGTTGCACATGTTCACCCGTCAAACTGCCCGCCAGACCGCCGAAATACTCCAGCGCATCCGCCGCGCTGGTCGCATCCACATACAGCGTTTCGGACAGCGGCTTGCCGGTGTCATAGCTTTCCAGAACCGACAGATCGCGGTTCCGTTCGCGTATGATATCGGCCGCCCGGCGCAGCACGCGGCCCCGTTCCGTCCCGCTCAGCTTGCGCCATTCGGCCTGCGCCCGCCGCCCGCTGGAAATCGCCTGTTCGATCACCGCCGGCGTCGCCGCGTGCAGGCGCGCAATCACCGCGCCGGTGGCCGGATAGACCACCTCGATCACCTCACCTGCGGTATCCTCAAGATACTGGCCATCGACAAAATGCGAGGCCTGCGGTTGCGTGTCATAACTCATCATCTGTCTCCTGTAGAACCGACGCTACTCGCCGCGTGGAAAGCGCTGGCTGTCTTCCACGTCATTCAAATCCATATGGTTGCGCATGTACCGCTCGCTGGCTTTTTGCAGCGGCTGGAAATCCCACGGGAAATAGCCACCCTGCCGCAACGCCTCATAGACCACCCAGCGCCGCGCCTGAGACTGCCGCACCTCGGCATCGAACCGCTCCAGATCCCAGCGCGCGGCGGATTTGACCCGGAATTTCTCCAGCACCTCCGCATGGACCGCGTCCTCGGCCAGATTGGTCAGCTCATGCGGGTCAGCCTCAAGGTCAAACAGCTGCTCGGGGTCCAATGCGCAGTTGGTGTATTTCCACCGCCCCTCGCGCAGGCAGACCAGTGGCGCATAAGAGGCCTCTGCCGCATATTCCATCGCCACCGGGGAAATGCGCGCGCGCCCCTGCATGACCGGCGTCAGGCTTTCACCCTCGGTCCACGGCATGACCTCGGACATGTCCACCCCCGCCAGATCACACAGCGTCGGGCACAGGTCGATGGTCGAGACCGGCGCGTCGATCCGCGCGCCCTCGGCCCCCGGTACCGCGATCATCAAAGGAACCCGCGCCGCACCTTCGTAAAAGCTCATCTTGAACCACAGGCCCCGCTCGCCCAGCATGTCGCCGTGATCTGAAACAAAGACCACAATCGCCTCTTGCCGGGTCTCTTCCAGCACCTCCAGCAGCTTGCCGATCTTCTCATCAAGGTATGAGATATTGGCGAAATAGGCGCGCCGCGACCGGCGAATATCCTCTTCCGAGATGTCAAAGCTGCGCCAGTCGTTGGCGTCAAAGATCCGCTTGCTGTGCGGATCGTGATCCTCATACGCCATGGCCGGAACCTCTGGCGTCAGGTGGTCGCACTCCTCGTAAAGATCCCAGTACTTCTTGCGCGCCACATAGGGGTCATGCGGATGGGTAAAGCTGACGGTCAGGCACCAAGGGCGGTCGTCCTTGCCCCGCGCCAGATCATACAACTTGCGCTCGGCGTGATAGGCCACCTCATCGTCGTATTCCATCTGGTTGGAAATCTCGGCCACACCGGCGCCCGTCACCGACCCCATGTTGTGATACCACCAGTCGATCCGCTCACCCGGTTTGCGATAGTCCGGTGTCCAGCCGAAATCTGCGGGGTAGATATCCGTGGTCAGCCGTTCCTCGAACCCGTGCATCTGGTCGGGACCGACAAAATGCATCTTGCCAGAAAGACAGGTCTGATAGCCCGCCCGCCGCAGGTGGTGCGCATAGGTGGGGATGTCCGAGGCAAACTCTGCCGCGTTGTCATAGACCCGCGTCATGCTGGGCAATTGCCCGGACATGAAACTGGCCCGCCCCGGCGCGCACAGCGGACTGGCGGTATAGGCGTTCTGGAATCGTACCGACCGTTCCGCCAGCGCGCGCAGGTTCGGCACATGCAGCCAATCGGCAGGACCATCCGGGAACAACGTCCCGTTCAACTGGTCCACCATCACGATCAGGATATTGGGTTTGGTCATGTCGTCCTCATCAGGGCGTGGGCGGTTTCGATGACTTGGCAGGCGGCCCCCTCGACGCCGTTGCCCGACAGCGCCGCCCGCAGGTAGACGCCATCAATCAGCGCCGCGATCTGCTGGGCCACCGCGTCCGGGTTGTCGGCCCGGTCGCGCAACGCATGCACCAGATTGGAATGAAGCCGCCGTTGATAGACATGCAACAGGCGCGCGGCCTCTGGTTCCTTCCGCGCCAGCACATAGAAATTCAACCACGCCGCCACCGTGTCAGAGCGAAAACAGCTATCGGCAAAGTTCGCCGCGATCACCGCCTCCAACCGCGCACCGTCCGGGGCAGAGGCCAGCGCATGGCGCACCTCGGCACCGTATTCTGTCAGGATATGGCGCATGGCGGCGAGGAAGATCTGTGCCTTGCCGCCAAAGTAATGATGCGCCAGCGCGCTGGACATGCCGGCCCGCCGCGCGATTTTTGAGACGGTCACGTCCAGCGACCCGGCCTCTCCGATCTCGGCCACCGTGGCCTCCATGAGCGCCGCGCGCCGAATTGGTTCTTGTCCGATCTTTGGCATCGCCACAGGATGGTTTTTATTGACTGTCCAGTCAATCAAAAACACCGCGACCAACAACCACACGCAAAAAGCGCCGAAACCCTGCTCAGGTTCCGGCGCTGAATGTCTGTCGAAAACCTCCGTCGCGCGGCGGTCAGTCGACCCGGCGATAGGTCAGCACATCGCCCAACTCAGGGATGATCAGTTCCAGCCGGACCGCCGTCACCTCGCCCAGATGCTCACACCAACTCTCCTGCGTCTCCAATTCGGTCCGGGTGAACCCGACCCCCTCATAGGGCGCATCCGGACACGTCCCGCCCAGCGTCATCCACTGATGGCCGATGAATTCGCCGCCGTAGTAGTCGTAGACATCCGCTCCCGCGATCGTGAATTTCGCTTCGGGATCGTCCACCGACTGCCAAGACCCCTGCAACATGCGCCGCTCTTCGGCAAAGAAATCGCCGTCGAACACCTCTGTCACCCGCGCCAGCGCCACCTCGACCGTGATGTCGCCGTAGTTGACCATGTCGCCTTCGATCTCGACAGCCAGCGGCATGGGCCAGTGTTGCAGATCGTCCAGAATGCTGTCCGCCGAACCGCCGCCGTAATATGCGTGATATCGCCAGCCCTCGATCTCAAAGCTGCAAAAATCCAGCCCGTCGATCAGTTCACACCCCGTGAAGATGCCGCTTTGGGTAAACGGCTCTCCCAGACTGCCGCGCGGAAAAGGCACGACACTTTCCAGAGGCAGATCCTCTTCGTTGTATACGGGGTCTGGATCGTCTGGCTCCGGGCTGGCCCCGTCTGCCACCAATGTCAGGGTGAAATCCGCGGCCTCGCCGGTATCGACCTTGCGAAAGCGCGTGCTGTCATAGCCCCGCGCGGCGCAATCCGTGTCGCCCTCGATGGTGAAGGCCCCAGAGGTGCTGCAAAAGGAAAACGGCCCGTCGAAACCGCCACCTTGGACCGTAGCCCTGTAGTAGAAATACTGGCGATCAAAGGCGCGCGCCATGACCGTCTTGCACTCTCCCGGAGCCAGTTGCCACCAGCCCTCGGATGTCCAGATCCCGCCGGGGGCCTCATAGCCGATGGCCACGCTTTGCCGCAGATCCGTGTCGTTGCAAACGTCCAGTCCGGCCTGCGCGGCCATTGGCATTACCGCCAATACAAACGCAGCACGACGCAAATTCCGTGTCGTCAAATTCTGTCCTCCCTGTTTGGGAAAACATCAGAGACGTCACACGGACGCCCTGTCGAGCCTTTTGACGCAAAATCAGAGGTTCAGCGTACCCAGCACCCGGTTCTGCGGCAGGCGGGCCACTTCGACGCCGCAGTCGGTGCGCCGCAGGTTGTAGCCATAGCCGCGCATCCGAAACCGCCATTCTGCGTCGGAAAGAACCTTCTGCCGTTCGTTCAGCAGGAAATTCTCGATCTCTGTCATGTCTTCAGTCATTCTACCCTCCGCAAACATCTAATTTCTCCCGATATGCTGCACGCGAATGCTTGCAACATCGTTAAAAATTAGGGCGCGATTGCGCCTAATCGAAGGTGTTTCAGCGAAAACGTGACCTTGCGTCAGCGCATCAAATCTTGGTTTCCGGCACCAGCGGTGTGATTCGCCGCTTGAGCACCGCTTCACGCCAAGTGATGAAAATCACCGCCGCCATGATCACCGATCCACCCGCGATGACCCAAGGATCCACAGGCTCGCCAAAGACAATCGCGCCCAGCGACACGGCCCAGATCAGTTGCAGGAACGTCACCGGCTGCGTCACCGTCATCGGGGCGGCGGCAAAGGCCAATGTCATGGTGTAATGTCCGGCGGTGGCGAAAAACGCCACGCCCAACAACACCAGCAACTCCCACCACGTCGGCCAGACCCAGACCGCAATCGCCAAAGGCGCCAGGCCGATGGTCACGCCGACGGACAGCAGCGCCACCACCACCGCCGCGCTGACCTCACCCGACAGGATCTTGGCCAAAATGTACGACACGGCAAACAACAGGGCCGTCCCCAGCATGGCAAAATGCCCCGGGTCCAGTTCGCGAAAGCCCGGCCGCAAGATCATCAGCGCCCCGATCAGCGCCGCCACAATTGCCATCACCCGCCGCAGCGCCAGACGCTCGCCCAGAAAGATCACCGCCAGCACCGTCACATAGACCGGGTTGATGTAGTTCATCGCCGTCACCTCGGCGATGGGGATGCGGGTCATGGCGAAAAACCATAACGCCACGCCGCAGGTGTGAAAGACCGCACGCAGCGAGAACAGCCGCCACATACGCGGCGTCAGGCGGGCTTGCGCAAGGCTCTTGGCCATCGGCAACAAAAAGACCAGACCCAGCACATAGCGCAGAAAGGCCGACTCCGCCGCCGGGATGCGCTGGCCCAAGGATTTCACCAAGGCCGTCACCGCGACAAAGCACAGCCCCGTCACCACCATCCAGAACACGCCCCACGCCGGGCTTTGTTGATTGTTCGCCATGCCCATGGCTTAACCCATTGTTCCGCAGGCACAAGCCCTGCGGATCACATCAGGATCAGCTTGGCCGCGATGGCCCACATGGTCAGCCCGATCACCAGATCCAGCACCCGCCACGACGAGGGGCGCGCAAACAGCGGTGCCAGCGCCCTTGCGCCATAGCCCAGCGTAAAGAAAAACACGAAAGAGGCCGTCATCGCACCCAGCGCAAATCCCAGCCGGTCGTCATATTGCGCCGACACGGCCCCCAGCAGAACCACCGTGTCCAGATAGACATGCGGGTTCAGCCAAGTCAGGGCCAGACAGGTCAGCACAGCCGCCCGCAGGCTCTGTGCGCCTTCCCCCGCGGCCAGCACCGCGCCCCCCTTCCACGCCGCGTACAGCGTTCTGGCCCCGTACCAGATCAGGAACGCGGCCCCAAACAGGCGCATTCCCCATTCCAGCCCCGGCACCGCTTCGACCAGCACGCCAAAACCCGCCACCCCCGCCGCTATCAGCGCCGCGTCCGACACCGCACAGACCAGCACCACGGGCAGCACATGCGCCCGACGCAGCCCCTGCCGCAGCACAAAAGCGTTCTGCGCCCCGATCGCAAGGATCAGGCTCAACCCCAGGGCAAAGCCCGCCAGTACCGCTACCATTGTGCCCCCGCCTGTTGACATGCTCCGGTGCCGTCCCCTCGCGCGGAACCGCCCCAAGGGCAAGCGAAAACACCGCCACCCCGCCAGGGCATTGACCTTGCCCGCCCTTTCCAGAAATCTGTCCGTAAGGGAGCAAACACATGTGCTGGAGTGAAACCGCCACATTCGCCATGGTCGGGCTTGGGACCGCCGCCACCGTCGCCACATGGCGGCGCGGAGACCCCGCGGGCATTTGGGGAACGCTGGGCTATTTCACCCTGATGGAGGGGCTGCAGGCCTGGGGCTATGGCGTGGTCGACCAATGCGGCACGCCCGCCAATACCACTGTGACCGTGCTGTCCTACCTGCACATCGCTTTACAGCCCATCGTGATCAACCTGTTCTGTCTGGCCCTCGTCGGGCCGGGCATTGTTCCACGCACCAGACAGCGGGTGCTGATGCTGGCGTCGCTGGCCTCGCTCACCCTGTTGGCGCGGCTGATCCCGGCGGATTGGCTGGGCACCTGCCTGCCCGGCACGCCGCTGTGCGGGGCGGCGTTCTGCACCATCTCGGGCGACTGGCACATCGGCTGGACCATGCCGCTGAACAACCTGTTCAGCCTCGCCCATTGGGTCGGCGGGATCGGGCAATACCCCGACTACCTGCTGGCCAGCCTCGTGTTGCCCTGCCTCTACGGCGCATGGCGCTTTGCCGTGCTCAACACGCTTGCCGGGCCACTGCTGGCCTCTGGGCTGACCAGCAACCCCGCCGAGATGCCGGCCATCTGGTGCCTGCTGTCGATCGTTCTGGTGCTGATCGGGATCAGCCCGCTGATCCGGCGGCAGGTCTTTCCCGCACGCGCCACCGCCTAAGATCCCGCCTCAACGCCGCGTCCGCCCCGGTGGGTAAAACAGATACTCCGCCAACACGCCCAGCTTGAACGGCAACCGCCCCTTGCGTTCCACCAGTTGCTTCAACGTCAGATGGCGGCGGCGCACAATAGCGCGGGCAATGCGAAACTCGGTCCGCCGCTTGCGCTCCAGCACCGCGGCGGGCAGCAGCCGCTTGATGCCTTTCCACAGCCAGCCCAGCTGCAAAAACGCCAGTGCCTTGAACAGGCCCTTTTGCAGCGACGACCATGTCACCCGCACCGTTGCACTGCCCACCGCCACCAGCCATAGCGGCAGTTGCACCGAAAACAAAATCAACCACAGGCCCATCGACGTCACCGACAAGGCCAGCGAGGCAAACAGGATCACCAGCCACGCCACCGCCCGCTCCGCCCGGCTAAGCCCGTTGAACCAGTCCATCAGCCGCGCATAGCGCACCTGAACAATCGCCAGATAGCCCTTCATCATCAACTGGATGCGCCGCAACAGCGCCTTGCCCAACATCAGGGGCACAACCGATGACATCAGCCATTTCTTGATCAGCTCGACGCGAAAGAACATAGCGCCCTGCGTCTTGAGCCAAACAAAAAGCACCGGCAATTCAACACCGATCAGCTTTTTCATCAGCACCTTGAGCTGGGTCAGGATCAGCCCCAGCGCAATCAGCACCTCATGGCCGAAATACCAGGTCGCCGCCCCCGAAAGCGCGACGACAACGACCAAAAGCAAGAGCGCGCGCAACAACATCCCCCCGGCTTAGGCGGTTTTTGCGCCTCCCCGCAAGTCGGGCATTCCGTCGGGATCGTGCCTATTTGACAGATACGGTGGCGCGACGCTGATCCAAAACCAGCGCCAGGACACTGGGCACAGCACGAATCTGCATGCGATCACAGCCGCCGCCCCGCGCACTGACATCGTCACAAAGGGCAGACGCCGACCTGCCCGCGCTTGGCGCCGTCACGGTTCAGCTGGCCTGAAAATGCGTCGAGGGCACATCAATCGTCCACTCGATCCCATCGGCCTGCATCTCGTAGGTGGTGTCCGCATTCAGCACTGTCCTTGCGTAAGACGTCAGGACAGTAGTGCCAAAACCATCTCGGACAGATTTGCATTCAACGACCACCCCGGTTTCCAGCCATCTGAAATGCAACCGACCATCGGCACGCGCAACATGCCAAGAGATCGCCACCTTACCGCGCCCCTGCTTCAACGCACCGTATTTTGAGGAATTGGTCGCCAGTTCGTGGATCGCCATCCCGATTGCCTGCACACAATCCGGTTGCAGCTTGATCTGTGGCCCGGTGATGACGACCCGCTGGCCGTCGTTTACAGACCTAAACGGCTCTAGATGCCCTGCGACAACGTCGTCGAGCGAAACATTCGACCAAGCGTTATGAACCAACAGGTCGGTCGATTTCGACAACGAGGCCAATCGCGCACCGAAATTCTGGGTGAACTCTTCCAGCGTTTCAGCGGTTCGTGCTGTTTGACGCTGAATGGCCAACACAACGCTCAACATGTTCTTGGCGCGATGGATCACCTCTTTCGAGATCAGGTCACGGGCCCGTTCCGCGTTGCGCACATCGGTGACGTCGCGATGAATATTTGAGATCGCGATGATCTCACCCTCCATGCTCCGGATCGGCGCGCAACTGACCCAGACCTCGCGTTTTGTGCCATCCTTGGCGACACGCGTTGCTTCAAAATCCTGCAACCTGCCAGCGATGATTTCATCTCGGTAATAGCTGGCGCGCGTCGGCCAATTCTCGGGGTAGAGTGTTTCAAGAGGCTGGCCAATAATTTCCGCCCGTTCGTAGCCGTACAGCCGTTCGGCGGACGGGTTCCAGGTGATGATTTTGCCATCCAGATCATAGCTTATGATGGCGTCGCTGGTTGTGGCGACCAATGCGGCCATTGCATTGGAATTGATGTGGGCCTGTTCTATTTCTTCCTGTTCGATATGCCGCTTGGTGATATTGCGATGCTGGACGATCAGGAACTGTTTATCGCCTCTCTGATAGCGGTTCGCGGTCAGTTCGAACCAGCGTTTTTCAGTCGGGCTGTTGCAGGGGTATTCGCACCGAAAGGTGTTGCCGGTCGTTAGTGTCCGTCGCAGCCCGTCCGGGATGATTTGCGCGACAGCGTTCGAAGAACCGCTCGCCGGGGTGCAAACCGCCATGTAATTACTGCCGACCGAGCAACTCGCCAGATTCCCCCCGTTTTCCAGACAAAAATTGTCCCATGCCGTGTTAGAGGCAAGAATGCAGCCGGTCGAGCTCAGCACGACAATCTCGTCATCCAGCGCATTCAGCATGTCCATCACGTCGGATAGCTCGTCAGTTTGAACGATTTCTTGCATCCCCACATTCCTTGGGCTTCGACAAACAACTGGGCGTAGGTATCCTTTTTCGCGTCCCATGCACTATGACAGCTTCCTTAGATTTAGAAACCTGCCAACATCGTCAAAGCAGCTTGCGCCGTTTCGCTGATTTGAAGGACGTCGCGACTATTCATTCAACCAGCAAAGAATGCAATTCGTCACGTCAACCGCAGGATCTTGCACGCCGGGAAAACCCCTGCCGCATGCCTCAGATCGCGCAATATTTGGCCAAACCCGCCGCCCCTGCGGCCCCCCGCACAACGGTCCAATCCCGGCCACCGTGCCATACGCGTCTCAATCGTCTACAGGACGTCCAAAGTCTGCCACGGGCTGCACAGTAAATCCCTGTCAAAACCACCCAATTCCTCCGCCAGAAACAGGCCCGGAAATCTAGGCCACTCCATGCGCAAATCTTAACGCCGCGTAAAAACGCCTCTGTAACCCTTTGATTTCGCGTCACCGAGTCGTTGTCCACGCGTGGACACACTCTCAACCCCAAACAAAAACCCCCGCCAAAGCGGGGGTTTCCTCACGTCTCTGAAAGGCCTGAAAGTTCAGGCTTCTTCCAGCTTCGCCATGACCTCATCCGAGGCTTCAAAATTGGCCGTCACCCGCTGGACGTCATCATCATCCTCCAGCGCCTCGATCAACCGCATCAAGGACTGCATGCCCTCAAAATCCATGTCCGTGGTGGTGGTCGGCTTCCACACCAGCTTGGTCGAATCCGACTCGCCCAGCTCGGCCTCCAGCGCGGTCGACACCTCGTTCAGATCGGTGTCGGCACAAAAGATGACATGGCCGTCCTCGGCGCTTTCCACGTCCTCTGCCCCCGCCTCGATCGCCGCCATCATGACGGTATCGGCGTCCCCCACGGAGGCCGGGTAGATGATCTCTCCCTTGCGCTCGAACATGAACCCGACAGAGCCGGTCTCACCAAGGTTGCCGCCGTTCTTGGCAAAGGTCGACCGCACCGTCGACGCGGTCCGGTTGCGGTTGTCGGTCATCGCCTCGACGATGACCGCCACACCGTTGGGGCCATAGCCCTCATAGCGGATTTCTTCATAGTCCTCGGCGTCACCGCCGGTCGCCTTCTTGATGGCGCGTTCGATGTTGTCCTTGGGCATCGACTGCCCCTTGGCTTCTTTCACAGCCAACCGCAGGCGCGGGTTTTTCTCGGGGTCAGGGTCGCCCATCTTGGCGGCGATGGTGATCTCTTTCGACAGTTTCGAAAAGATCTTGGCCCGGATCTTGTCCTGACGGCCCTTGCGGTGCTGGATGTTTGCCCATTTGGAATGGCCGGCCATGGTGGATGTGCCTCTTTGTCGGATGTCTTGATATATCCGCGCCTCTATATGCCAGCGCCGCCCCCCTTGCCAAGTCCGGGCGTTGCGCGGGGGGCTGACCTGCGCTAGCGCTGGGGTATGAGCAAATTCCTTCTCCTCCAATTGCGCCCCGAACCAGAGGCCAGCGACTCTGAGTATCACGCCATGCTCACCACCTCGGGCCTGACAGAGGCGCGCGTTCACCGCATATGTCTGGACCATGAGGACCTGCCTCCTGACCTCGACCCCGGCGACTATGCCGGCGTGATCGTCGGCGGCGGCCCCGGCTGCGTCAGCGATCCGCCCGCCAAAAAGGCGCTGGTAGAGCGACGCATCGAAGAGGCGATCCTGCACCTGATGCCAAGGATCACGGCGCAGGACATCCCCTTCATGGGCTGCTGTTATGGCATCGGCATCCTCGCGCATCACCTTGGCGCGGAAGTGTCCAAAGAGCGGTTTGGCGAACCCGTGGGCGCGGTGACCTGCCATCTCACGCCCGAAGGCGCACAAGACCCGCTGACCGCCGACCTGCCCAGTCAGTTCGACGCCTTTGTCGGCCACAAGGAGGCGGTGCAGCACCTGCCCAATGGCGCGGTCCACCTGATCTCATCCGGGCCCTGCCCCTATCAGATGATCCGCTACGGACAGAACGTCTATGCCACACAATTCCACCCCGAGGCGGACGCCGCCGAGTTCGAGACGCGCATCCGCATCTACCGGCACAAGGGCTACTTCGCCCCCGAAGAGGCCGACACCCTGATCCAGATGTGCCGCGCCGCCCGCGTCACCGAACCGCCCCGCCTGCTGGAAGGGTTCGTAGAACGCTACGGCTGAGAACTACAGCGGCCAGAAAAACGGGATCAGGACAGAGGCCAGCACGCCAATGCTCAGGTTCAGCGGCAGGCCGACCTTGAAGAAATCCGAAAACTTGTACCCGCCGGGACCGTAGACAAGCGTGTTGGTCTGATAGCCGATGGGCGTGGCAAAGCTGCACGAGGCCGCAACCATGACCGCCACGACCAAGGGACGCGGATCGACGCCTATCGCGGTGGCAAGGCTGATCGCGATGGGCGTCACCACCACGGCCACGGCGTTGTTGGATACGGTTTCCGTCAGCAGGCTGGTCATCAGGTAGACCGCCCAGATCACCAGCGGTGCAGGCAGCCCGGTCATCAAGGGGGCAACCCCGCCCACAATCAATTCAACCGCGCCAGAGGCTTGCAGCGCCGCGCCTATGGCCAGCATGGCAAAGATCAGCGCCAGCAACTGCCCCTCGACAAAGGAAAACGCCTCATCCGCGTCGATGCAGCGGGTCAGCAGCACAATCGCCACGGCCACCACCGCAAGCGACAGGATGGGGGCCACGCCAAAGGCCGACAACACCACGATCCCGGCCAGCGCCAGCAGCGCCACCGGGGCATGCCCGCGCCGAAACGCCCGTGCCGACGGTTGCGCCACGTCGACCAGCTCCATTTCCGTAGCCAGCCGCTTGATGTCTTCGGCGCTGCCCTCCAGCAGCAGGGTATCGCCCACCCGCACCACCAGATCGTCCAACTGCCGCCCGATGTTCTGGTTTCGCCGATGCACCGCCAGCGGATAGACCCCGAATTTCCGCCGCAGACGCAGCGCGCCAAGGCTGCGGCCCACCATCTTGCAGCCCGGCGTGATCAACACCTCGACCGTCGTCGTCTCTTTGGCAGAGACCTGATCGACGCGTTTCAACTCTTTATTGCGTTGCAGGGACAGCAATTCGTTCATCTTGGTGCGCAGGACCACCCGGTCACCTACCTGCAACTCAACGCCTCGCAGATTGCGGCGCAGCGACTCATCACCCCGGATCACGTCAATCAGGCGCACGCCGTCGCGTTTGAAAAGCTGAACGCCCAGAACTTCGCGCCCGATCAGGTTGCTGTCCGGCGGGATAACCGCCTCTGAGAAAAACTTCATCCGCGAACGGTCCGACAGCATCCCCGCCATAGAGGTCCGGTCCGGCAGCAGAAAGCGACCAAAGAACAGCAGATAGAACATGCCCCAGGCCACAAGGATCACAGCCAGCGGCGTGACCTCAAAGATGGTGAACGGCTCCATCCCCTGCGCGCGCGCCACACCATCGACCAACAGGTTGGTCGAGGTGCCGATCAATGTCAGGGTGCCACCAAGGATCGCCGCATAGCTGAGCGGGATCAGCAGCTTCGACGGGGCAATGCCCATGGAATTGGCGATTTGCACAAAAATGGGCAGCATCACGACCACCACGGGGGTGTTGTTCATCACCGCAGAGGCCACGACAACCACCATCAGGATACCTGCAATGGCCTGTCGCGGACGTCTGGCAACCTGTTCCTGCGCGTATCCGGTAAAGGCATCCAGCGCCCCGGTCCGCACCAACGCCCCCATGACGACAAACATCGCCGCGATGGTCCATGGTGCGGGGTTTGACAGCACCTCCAGCGCCGCCTCATAGGGCAGCGCGCCCATCAGCAACAGGACCGCAACACCACCGATGGCGGTCACCTCTGTCGGATAGGACTCGCGCACAAATAGCACGAACATCACGGCCACAACGGCAAGGGTGACCACCGCTTGGCCCGTCTGGCTCAGCTCTATTCCGATCATGTTTCGCTCAGCTTTCCGCCCGCTCTCAACCGACCGCATTCTGGCGTGGCGCCGGTTCGGGTACAAGCGGTTTACGCTGCGGCTGCACAAGGAACATCCCCGCCATCATCAGGATCAGCGCGGCCCAGACCCAGCCGACATAGGCCTCTGACAGGAACAGCATCGCCCATGTGACCCCAAAGAGTGTCACCAGATAGCTGACCTGTGCGGCAAACACCGCCCCCGCCCGACCCACCAGCCAAACAAAGGTCGAATAAGCAAACCCATGCAAAACGGCTGCGGCGATCATCGCCTTGTCCGGCGCGCCCAGCGGCAGGCTTGGCACAATGAACTGTCCACTGGACAGCGCCAACGGCAGGCTCAGGACCGCCCCAAGGACCGACGCTCCGGTCAACACTTGCACAGAGTCGAGCCCCTGCATGCCCCATTTGGCAACCACATTGCCCTCCAGCGCGTAACAAACAGGGGCGATCAACCCGATCGCGATCCAGATTGCATCGGTCCCGGCGGGCAGGCTGGCCTCTGGCAGCACCAGCAGGGCGACCCCGCCCAGCCCCGACAACAAGCCCGCCACACGCGAAAGCACCAGACGATCCGTCCCCAGCGCCAGCGCGATCGGAAACGCAAACATCGGCACCGAACTCAGCAAGATCGACAACACGCCCGATGGCAGATGCACCGCCGCCTGATAGGAGGCGATGCCGGGTGCCACCGTGCCGATCACAGCGATAAACAGATACAGTCGCAGGGCTGCCGGGTGCATCGGCAGGCGCTTGCCCTTGAGCAGCGTCAGCATGCCCAGCAATAGCCCCACCAACACCGTCTGCCAAAAGATCAGCCCGAAATGGCGATAGCCCTCAGACACCGCGATCTTTGTCAACGGTTGTGTCGCCCCCCATGCCGCGCCCATGATCACCAGCATGGCAAAGGGCAGCAACCGGGTCATGCGGGACCGGACTGTTCCAGCCGCCCGCCTTGCCGAACCATCTTGACCGTGACGGCCTTGCCGGTGGCATCGTCGGTTTCGACATAAACGCCCGATAGCGTCGCCTCACCCAGCGCAGGGTTGAACCGGCTTTTGCCCATGCCGTTGACAAAACGCCGCAGCGGCTCTGCCGGGTCCATCCCGATGACAGAGTTGTAGTCGCCGCACATACCCGCGTCAGTTAGAAGGGCCGTGCCCCCGGGCAGGATCTGGGCGTCCGAGGTCGGCACATGCGTATGCGTGCCAACCACCAGACTGGCCCGCCCGTCGCAGAAATGCCCCATGCCCATCTTCTCCGAGGTCGCCTCGCAGTGCATGTCGACCACAATCGCCTGCGCCTGCCCGCCCAGCGGATGCCGCTTGAGCAGATCGTCGATGGCCACAAACGGGCTGTCGTAATTGCGGCTCATGAACACCTGCCCCAGCGCCTGCGCCACCAGCACCTTGCGCCCGCGCGCGTCTTTGTACATCGCGGCCCCACGCCCCGGTGCCTGACGGGCAATGTTCAATGGTCGGATGATGCGCGTGTCGCCCTCGATATGGGTCAGCATTTCCTTTTGGTCGAAGGCGTGATCGCCCAGCGTGATCACATCCGCACCGGCCTCAAAGATCGCCTTGGCGTGTTCGCCTGACAGACCCGCGCCATTGGTGGCGTTTTCGCCGTTCACGATCACGAAATCCAGCCGCCAGTCCTTACGCAGGGCCGGTAGCCGCTCTGAGATTCCCTGCCGCCCCGCGCGGCCCATGACATCGCCAAGAAAGAGTATTTTCATGGGCGACAGGGGTAATTCGCGCCGCCGGGAAAGCAAAGCCCCAATCGTGCGCCAAACAACCCGCCAGCTTGCCAAATTGCCGCTGGACCACGCAGCAATCAGCCCAGCCGCGCCAGCACCCCCTCGGCCCAGCGGTCGCCGGAGGCCCCGAAACAATCATGCAACGAATCCGCCGCCACCACACTGCCAAGCGCCAGCCGCCCCAACAGACACAGCCCCAGCGCCACCTTCCCGTCCTCGCCAATCACACGTCCATCCGCGGTTGTCTGCGCGGCAAGCCCGTCCGCCAGCGGGCTCATCCACCCGTCGCGCACCAGACCCGCCACCAGAGGCGCAGTGATCGACGACAGGACAGGCGATGGCAAAACCGCATCGATCATCACCGAAGCCGCCTCTGATCGGCCATCCCCCTTCAGGACCCAGCCTGCCGGAACCATGTCGATGTCCGGATCGCTGGCCAGAGCCAGATCAACCACTCCGGCGTCGATCAGCACCGCCAGTTCAACGCTGGACGACAAGGGCGGGCCATAAGAATACCGCTTCACCCCTTCGTCAAACCCGACCAGCGCCTGTGCCGTCTCCGCATCCGTCTGCGCGGCGTTGTACCCGGCCCGCAACTCGTCCTGCCATTTCCGCCAGACCTGACCGACGGCATAGCCAATCGTCGGCGCAGCGGATCCCTCTGCCATCGCAATACCTGATCGCAGGGTGTCCATCGGCCCGTCTGTCTCTTGCGCGCCGGGCGTCCGCCATTCCGTGTCCAGCCACTGCATGACCTGCTCCGCTGTCTTAGCAGCGCCGCAACCCGCAAGAATGCGCACAACCGCCGGCACCAGCGCGGCGTTGATAATTGCCGCCGCCTCCTTGGCAGAGGCACATGCCGCCTTGGCGATGGCCCCTTCAAATGCCGCCGTTTCAGACGCCAATGGCGTGAACCGCGCATCCAGCCCCTCTGTGCCCGGCTTGGGAAAGGGTGGCTTGCCGTCCAGCGAAAACGGCAGGATCCGCGCAGGCTCTTGCCCGGAGGGGATATACCTGCCTTGATCGAACCGCCCGCCCTGCGCTGTTGTCAGCGCCCGAAGCACATCAAAGGCCGACAGTGCCAAACCGCGGATCGCAACGGTCTGCCCCGCCCACCCAGAGGCCGCAGAGACCAGCCGCGTGGCCGGATACGCCTGCGCCAGGGTTCCGTCCGATTGGCGGCTGTGCGCCTGCCAATCTGCTAACTGGTCATCTGGCGTGACCTCTGGCTGACCGGGGGCCAGCAGCACCTCGGCATAGGGACCGCGCCATTGGCCATCGACCTGCAACGTCCAGCCGCCCTCAGCCTGCTGCACGGCCTCAACCAGACCGGCATGACGCGACACGCCTAGATAGCCCAGTTCCCGCAGATCCGCCCAGCGCGCCTCTAGATAGCGGCCCATTGCGGCGCGGGTCGGAAAGGCATCCGGTCCCGGCGCATCGGCCAGCCAATCGGCAAAGCTGCCGACGCGCGAATATTCCGGCGGCCGTATCTCGATATCGCGCACAGGGATGTTCAACAGACACGTCGGGCTTTCGTCCGGGGAAAAATTCGGACCAGCGCCGCAGGCCGGCAGCGCATCGAACACATCCACCTGCAGGGACACCCCGGCTTTACGCCCTTGCGCCGCCAGCGATTCCAGCGCGCCAAGCCCGCGCGGACCCAATCCGACAACGGCAATCATTCTGGATGGGTCATCGCGTTCCATGGATATGCCTTCATGTTACTTGCGCAGGCACGTTGGCAGAGCCCC
The DNA here is from genome assembly GCF_002237555.1 of Antarctobacter heliothermus. Lineage (NCBI taxonomy): Bacteria > Pseudomonadati > Pseudomonadota > Alphaproteobacteria > Rhodobacterales > Roseobacteraceae > Antarctobacter > Antarctobacter heliothermus. Next base: position 4,398,339 of record NZ_CP022540.1, read on the forward strand.
CAAGCCGCCACAAGCTGTTCCAAGGCTGACATCGGGTTAGGCGGTCTGACACTACGCCCAAACCGACCACAACACCCGCAGGGGCAGTCTCAGCGGCAGGCCATCGTGGCGGCCATCCGGTCCGCGCCATAGGCCCCCAGATCCCGCGCCGCAAAGGTTCCGTCGAAGGTCACCGCAACGATCCGCGTCCAATCCCCACTGGCAAGGATCATCTCCGGCCTGGCACCACATGTGCGCAGCCCGCCCGCGATATAATCCCAACCGATCCGATGGTTGCTATAGTCGGTCGCCGCCGCAACCTCGTGCAAGGCCCCATCGACAAACCGCCAGACGCGCAGGGTCTTGGCCAAATGCGGGCGGTCGACATAGGCGATTTCTATCGCGCCGTCGCCATCCAGGTCCGCCGCCCCCACCGGTGCCAGCCAGCGAAACCGCTGGCCGATAAAGGGGGTCGCCGCCAGCGGGTCAAGGCTGCCTCCTGCAACGGACCAGACCGCCAGCCGCGCGCCGCGCGTCTCGTGGCTCTCGACCGTTACGATCTCTGGCAGTCCGTCGCCGGTCACATCCCACAGCCGTGGCGCCACGTCCTCGAACACCAGTGGCGCGTTCCAGCGGCGGCGCAGCACGCGCCCGTCGGACAGGGTCACCGCCAGCGTGTCGTATTCGACCTCATCGCCCAGCACGCCATGCGGGTAGCGCGTCACCGCGCCCTCATAGCGCGCCGAAACCGCCTCCTGCGCGACAGCCGCCACAGGAGACGTCAGCCACAGGCAAACCGCCATCCCCGCGCCGCGTGTGATCGCCGTCCAAGGACGCCCCGGTTGACGCGGCGCCCCCTTGCGCATCAGATCTGCTTCTCGGGCATCTTCACGACCAGACCGTCCAGCGCATCGGTGACGCGCAACTGGCAGGTCAGGCGTGACTGCGTGGCATTGGGTTCAAAGGCGAAATCCAGCATGTCCTCTTCCATGTCTTCTTTCGCGGGCAGCTTTTCGACCCAGTCCTCGGCCACATAGACGTGGCAGGTGGAACAGGCGCAGGCGCCGCCGCAATCCGCTTCGATTCCGGGGATATTGTTGTCCCGCGCCCCTTCCATGACGGTCAGACCGTTGGGGACGTCGACGACATGTTCTGTGCCGTTGTGCTCGATATAGGTGATCTTGGCCATTTCACCGCTCTCCTTGAAATTCGACATCCTAGGTAGTGCGCCCATCCCGCCACCGCCAGCCCCTATTGCACCTGTGCGACCACAGATGCCTTTCGTGATCAGGACATCGCGAAAAACATGGCACTATCCAGCATATGTTCTATATTTGTTCACATGAACTGGCCCCGCCCCCCTTCTTGCATTCCCGCGAACCGCTTGCGCGAGCCGCCCAATGGGGCACGCGTCACCGTGGCGGGACTGGTGATCCTGCGCCAACGGCCCGGCACGGCCAAAGGCGTGATCTTTATCACGCTGGAGGATGAGACCGGCGTGGTGAACATCATCGTCTGGCGCAAGCTGTATGAACGGTTCCGGCGCGCGGTGATTGCGGGCCGCATGTTGCGCGTCACTGGCCGGGTCCAGCGCGAAAATGGCGTGACCCATATCATCTCGGAACAGATCGAGGATATCTCATCCCTGCTGGACCGTTTGCTGGACACCCCGTAACTCGGCGCGACCGGCGGCCGGTCGCTATCGGCGCTCTGGGCGAGGTCCGGCACTCTAGGCAGCGCCTGTCAAAACCGCTATGTTCCCCGCAACAAAGGCACACAAGAGGCCCGAGCAGAGATGTCCCGACCCACAACGCCCTCGGCCGCGCTGCTGGCAGCGCTGACCGCGCTTGCCGCCTGTGGCGACCCACAGACCGTCAGCCGTGGTGCGCTGCCCGCCGCCGGCCAACCGCCCATGGCCGAACATGTCGAGGACGGCACCTGCCGCGCCCGCGACGTGCAACCGGCGATCTATGAGCATGTCATGGGCGAGGTGCAGGTGGTTCAGGCCGAGATCGCCGAGGATGGCACCGTGATCCGCCCGCCGATCTACCGCAAGGCCCCGGTGCCGCGCGTTGTGCGCGAACGCGGCGAAATCACGTTCCAGGCCCCCTGCCCGGAACAGATGACCCCCGAATTCATCGCCTCGGTCCAGCGCGCGCTGGCCGCGCGCGGCTACTTTGCGGGCAATGTCACCGGCACGCTGGACGCGCCGACCACCGCCGCCGTGCGCGCCTATCAGTCAGAGCGCGGGCTGAAAAGCGCGCAGCTTTCACTGGAAACCGCGCGGGCGCTGGGGCTGGTTGCGGTCGAGCTGCCGCCAAGGGATACAGGCGACGCCGCCCTCTAGCCCGACACATCCCCGAACGGAAAAAGGGCGGCCCGAAGGCCGCCCTTTGTGTTTCAAGCATCCCGGCGACGGATCAGCCGTCAGACAGGCTCAGCGCGACAAAACGCGGGTCGCCACCGCTGCGCACCAGCAACAGGATCGACTTGCGACCCTCGTCGCGAGCCTCGGTGATCCGGGCCTCAAGGTCGTCGATGCTGCTGATCGCCTGCTGACCTGCTTCGGTGATCACGTCACCGGCGCGCAGGCCCTTTTCAAACGCCTCAGACGTGCCATCGACATCCATGATCGCCAGACCCTGCATACCAGCAGGCACGCTCAGCTCCGAGCGGATCGCATCCGTCAGTGGGCTAAGGGTCAGGCCAAGGGTCTGCAATTCCTCTGCCGCCTCCGGCGCCACCGGTGCTGCAGCGGGTACGGCGCCCTGCGCCTCTTCGCGGCGGCCCAGCGTGACCTTCAGCGTCTGCGTCGCACCATCACGGTTGACGACCACACGCACGGTCTTGCCCACCGGGGTGTTTGCCACGATGCGGACCAGCTGCCGGGTGTCTTCGACATCGACCCCGTCGAACGACAGGATCACGTCACCTGCGGCCACACCGGCCTCCAGCGCCGGGCCTTCGGGCACGTCCGACACCAGCGCGCCTTTGGCTTCGACCAGATTGAGCGCGTCGGCGACATCTTCGCTGACGTCCTGAATGCGCACACCCAACCAGCCGCGACGGGTTTCGCCGAACTCTTGCAGCTGGCCGACCACATTGGTCACCACGTTCGACGCCATCGAGAACCCGATGCCGATCGACCCGCCGTTGGGCGACAGGATCGCGGTGTTCACGCCGATCACCTCACCCGCCATGTTGAACAGCGGACCGCCAGAGTTGCCGCGGTTGATGGCGGCATCGGTCTGGATGTAGTCGTCATAGGTGCCACTCAGGGCGCGGTTGCGGGCCGACACGATCCCGGCCGAGACGGAAAAGCCCTGTCCCAGCGGGTTGCCCATCGCCATGACCCACTCACCCACGCGGGCGGTGTCACTGTCGCCAAAGCTGACATAGATCAGCGGGCGCTCTGCCTCGACCTTCAGCAGCGCAATGTCGGTGTTCGGGTCCGTGCCCACCAGCGTCGCAGGCAATTCGAACCCCTCGAAGAATTCGATGGTGATCTCATCCGCGCCTTCGATGACGTGGTTGTTCGTCACGATAAATCCGTCTTCGGAAATGACAAACCCGGAGCCCAGCGCCGAAGAGCGGCGCGGACGGTCGGGACCGCCACGGTCCTGGAACTCACGAAAGAAGTCCTCGAACGGGCTGCCTTCGGGGACCACGCCGCGCGGGCCGGTCCGACCGGCAACCGTGGTCGAGGTGGTGATGTTCACGACGGCAGGGCTGATCCGTTCTGCCAGATCGGCAAAGCTCTCAGGCGCGCCACGCGCCTGTGCCATCAAGGTTTGCGATACGATCAGGATCATCGACAGCGATGCCAGCCAGAACAGCCGCAGCGGTGTCGCATTTTCCTGCGTCAATGCGGGGGATTGCGGTTTCAATGGGGTCTCCTTGTCTCTGCCAGCCAGCAGACGCGCGGGGCCGCACGCCGCCGCCTGCCTCCTGTCGGTCAGTGTGTCAAACATAGGTGCGCGCGCGCAACACCAAAGGGATGAAATCCCACCTCACCGGTTTGTGAGAGCGTCGTGACAGGGGGGAATCGGCACATTTCCGCTAGGCGATCCTCTGCCACCGGCGAAAAAACCGTTTGGCAGCGGACCTCTGCACGCACCGGCCAAGCGCACTCAGCCTTTGGCGATCCACAACACCAGCAGGCCAGAGACCAACGTCAACAGCCCCAGATTGCGGCGCTGTTCGATGGACAGGCTGCGGAGCGCCTCCAACAGGCGCTCCACAAGCGAAGGGGCCAGCGCATAGACCAGCCCCTCGATCACAAGGACCATTCCGATCCCCGTCAGTATGTCCGTCCCGCTCAATTAATTGTCGGCGGGCGGGGTGTCGGCCTCAGGCGCCTCGGGTGCGGGCGCCGGATCAACCGCTTCGGGGGTCGGATCAACCGCCTCCGGGCTTTCGGGGGCCGGATCGACCGGAGCCGGATCAACCGGGGTCAGGTTGAACGGTTCCGGCATTTCCGGCGCTTCGGGGGCATCCGGCGCTGGCGCATCCGGGGCCTCGGCGCGGGCCACAGGGTCCGGCAACGTCACAGAGCCGTTGGTCGACAGCTCGTTCTTGAAGTATTCAAAGAACTGGCTGTCCGGCGTCATGACCATGGTCGAGTTATCGCCCTTCAGCGACGTCTCATAGGCCTGAAGCGAACGGTAGAAGGCAAAGAACTCAGGGTCGGCACCATAGGCATCGGCAAAGATCCTGTTGCGTTCAGCGTCGGCCTCACCCCGGATCACGTTGGCATCCCGGTCTGCAACCGACAGCGTTTCAACCACGGTACGATCGGCCAAGGCACGAACACGCTGCGCGGCTTCGTTACCACGGGCGATTTCGTCCGCCGCTTCGCGCTCACGCTCTGCCTTCATCCGGTCAAAGGTGGCTTCAAGGTTGCGCTGCGGCAGGTTGGTCTGCTTGAGACGCACGTCGACCACATCCAGACCCAGCGAACGGGCCTGTACGCGGGCGCTGTCACGGATGCGGATCATCAACTCGCCCCGATCCTTGGACAGGATACGGTCCGATGTGACCTGATCGGCACCCAGCACTTCGCGGATCTGCGCGTTCAGGATGCCTGACAGCCGATCCTCGGCCACGCGGATGCCACCGACACCCACAGCCTGACGGAACTGGACAACATCGGCGATCCGGTAACGGGCGAAGGCGTCGACGACCAAGCGGCGGTCATCCGACGGCGTCACCTCGATGGTTTGCGTGTCCAGCGACAGGATACGGTCGTCATAGCGCACAACCTCCTGAATGAGCGGGATCTTGAACGCCAGCCCCGGCTCTTCCTTCACGGCCTTGATCTGGCCGAACTGCAGCACCAGCGCTTTTTCACGTTCGTCCACCACAAAGATCGACGACAGCACGACGACAATGGCCACCACGAGGGCGGGCAATAGGTAAGTTGTCTTGCGCATCAGTTGTTCCCTCCGCTGCGGCGAAGTTCATTCAGCGGCAGATACGGCACGACGCCGCCACCGGCAGCCCCGCCACCATTGGTCACCGAATTGTCGAGGATCATCTTGTCGACCGAGCCCAACACGCTTTCCATCGTCTCGATGTACAGACGGCGGCGCGTGACCTCGGGGGCCAGCGCGTATTCCTGCTGAACGCTGGTAAAGCGCGCGGCCTCACCGACCGCTTGGTTCACGACCTGCGCCCGATAGCCTTCAGCCTCTTCGCGGGTCTGGGCCGCTGCACCGCGTGCCTCGGCAACGACACGGTTGGCGTAGGCGTCAGCCTGACGTTCCAGCCGGTCACGTTCCTGCTCGGCCGATTGCACGGCGCGGAAGGCATCGATCACTTCGCCCGGCGGGTCGGCATTGTCGAGGTTGATCCGAACGATGCTGATACCACTGTCGTATTCGTCCAGCGTTGCCTGAATCTGTTCACGCGCGCCATCGGCAATCGCGCCACGGTCACGGTTAAGGATCGGGGCAAGGGTCGACGCCGCGATGATCTCACGCATCACCGATTCCGACACCGCCTGAACGGTCAGTTGCGGATCGCGGATGTTGAACAGCAGCTTGGCAGGGTCCGAGATGTTCCAGACCACCTGGAAATCGATGTCGACGATGTTCGCATCGGTGGTCAGCATCAGACCGTCGTTGCCACCACGGCCTGCGCCCACGGTTTCGGTCCGTTCCGAGGTCACATTGACAACCTCATAGGTCACAAACGGCCAAGGCGCGATGTTCAGACCCGGATTGCCGGTGTTCGAATACGTGCCAAGGAACAATTCGACCGACTGCTCTTCTGGCCGCACGGTATAGACGCTGGCAAAGGCCCACAAACCGAACAGCACCAGCACGCCGATGCCCACGGTGCCCCGCGTCAGGCCGGGACCACCCGAGCCGCCGCCGCTGCCGCCAGCGCCGTTGTTGCCCGATCCGCCGCCGCGCCCGCCCATCAGAACGCGCAAGCGTTCCTGGCCTTTTTTCATCAGCTCGTCGATCTCGGGGATCTGGCTGTCTTCCGGACGTCGTCCGCCGCCGCCACCGCCGCCACTGGGCGGGCGTTGACCGTTGCCACCACCGTTCTGGTTGCCACCGCCACCCCCCCAGGGGCCGCCGCTGTTACCTGCCATGAACTTCCGTCCTTCCTCGTCTGTCGATGTGTTATGTTACCTGTGCCCGGCGCCCGCAAATTCAAGCGGTCCGGGTCGGATTGCGCATCGTCACCATTTCCTCGGACATTGTCGGATGCACCGCCACCGTCCGGTCGAAATCTTCCTTGGTTGCGCCCATCTTGATGGCGATACCCGCCAGCTGGATCATCTCCCCCGCTCCCGGTGCCACGATATGACATCCCAGCACCTTTCGCGAGGCCTTGGAGACGATCAGTTTCATCAAAACGCGGTCGGGTTTGTCGGCAAAGGCGGTCTGCATGGGCCGGAAAGAGGTGCAGTACACCTCGATCTCTTCCTGTTCGGCCGCAGCCTCTTCGGTCAGGCCGATGGTGCCCATTTCGGGCTGGGTGAAAACCGCGCTGGGGATCAGCTCGTGATCGACCAGCGTCGGGTTGCCCTTGAACACCGTTTCGACAAAGGCCATGCCCTCGCGGATCGCCACCGGGGTCAGGTTCACCCGGTTGGTCACGTCGCCGATGGCATAGACCGAGGGCACCTTGCTCTGGCTGTACTCATCCACCTCAATGGCCCCGCCCCGGCCCAGTGTGACACCGGCCTCCTCCAGCCCCATGTCGGCAGTGTTGGGCGCGCGGCCCGTCGCAAACAGAACCGCGTCGAACTCGCGGATCTTGCCGTTGGTCGCCTTGACGCGGATCGCACCGTCGCTGGGCCCCACATGGTCGTCGCCGCCATATTGCATTGCTTCGACCGGCGCGGCCTCCAGTTCTTTGTCCGCGTCGCACGCGCGCTGCATCTCGACGATGTTGGTGCCGGTGTGCAGGTCGATGCCGCGTTCCTTCATCGCGTCCGCGATCAACCCGCGCGCCTCTTCGTCGAAACCGCGCAGGATCTGCGCGCCGCGATAATACTGCGTCACCTCAACACCCAAGCCGTGCAGGATGCAGGCGAACTCACAGGCGATATAGCCGCCACCGATGATCAGGATCGACTTCGGCAACCGCTCCATATGGAACAGATCGTCCGACACCATGCCCAGATCGGCATTCGGCATGTCCGGCCGCACAGGCCGCCCGCCGCTGGCGATCAGGATGTGTTTCGCCGTCTTCACCTCGCCGGTGGACAGCTCGACCGTATGTGCATCTTTCAGCCGCGCGCGGGCGTCAAAGCTATCGACACCAGACCCGGACAGCAGCTTGCGATAAACGCCTTCCAGCCGGTCCAGTTCGGCGTCCAGCTTGCCGCGAAACGCCGTCCAGTCAAAGACCCCGTCCGCCACGTCCCAGCCATAAGAGCGCGCCTCGGCGGGCATCCCGGCGTATTCGCTGGCAAAGACCATCAGCTTTTTCGGCACACAGCCGCGGATCACGCAGGTGCCGCCATAGCGGTCCATCTCTGCCAGACCCACCTTGGCCCCGGTCTCACCCGCCGCAACACGCGCCGCGCGCACGCCGCCAGAACCGCCGCCGATGACAAAGAGATCGTAGTCGAAATCGCTCATATCTGCATCCTTGCCTGACCCGCCAAGGTGTATTTCACAGGCAGCCCGGGAAAGCCAGACAGCGAATGCCCCGCATCCGTCACAGCCGCGTGGCCCAACGGGGCGCTGGGACTTGTAGCGCGGCCGCGCACCCCCATCTTGGCGCTGTGCCCCTTCGGCACCTTTCATGACAGAACGGACATCATGACCTTTCTCTTTGTTCTGGGCGGTTTGATCGCCCTTGTGGCGGGCGGAGACCTGCTGGTGCGCGGCGCGGTCAACCTTGCCCGCAGCCTGTCCGTGCCGCCCTTGGTGATCGGCCTGACGCTGGTCGGCTTTGGCACCTCCGCGCCGGAACTTGTGACCAGCCTGCAAGCGGCACTCAGCGGGTCGCCCGGTCTGGCCGTGGGCAACGTGGTGGGCAGCAACATCGGCAACGTGCTGCTGATCCTCGGGATTGCCGCACTGATGGCCCCGATCGCGGTGGACACCCGCGCGTTGTGGCGCGACGGCGCGGTGCTGGCAGGGGCCACCGCACTGGGGATGTGGGCCATGACCCAAGGCACGATTGGCCGCGCAACCGGCGCGGTCTTTGTGCTGGCGCTTGTGGCCTATGTCTTCACGACCCTTGTGCTGGAACGTCGCCGCGCCAGCGAAACCGCCGCGATCTACACTGCCGAGGCGGACCTGCTGGCCCAACACCCCACCCGAACCGGCCGCGATGCCCTGCTGACAATCGCCGGGCTGGTGCTGACGGTCCTAGGCGCGCGGTATCTGGTACAGGGCGCTGTGGGGATTGCCGCCTCAATGGGGGTCTCGGAGACCGTGATCGGTCTGACCATCGTCGCAATCGGCACGTCCATGCCTGAACTGGTCACCTCCGTCATGGCTGTCCGGCGCGGCGAAGGCGCGGTCGCCCTCGGCAATGTCATCGGCAGCAACGTGTTCAACCTGCTCGGCATTCTGGGCATCACGGCGCTAGTGGTCCCGATACAGGTGCCCGCCCAGATCCTGAACGTGGACATCTGGGTCATGGCCGCCGCAACCGTGGCGCTGCTGGTCTTTGCCACAACAGGGGCGCGGGTTTCACGGCGTGAGGCCGGGGCGCTGCTGGCGGCCTATGGCGCTTATTTGGGCTGGCTGCTGATCACCGCCTGAAACAACACACAATTGGCCCGCCACGCCCGCCCCTGCGACTTTGCTGCATTTGCAGCGACTAAAACCAGACGTTAGGTTGAGCTCAGACATTTCAAAAAACCTGAACTCATGAAACCCAAATTGATGACGGTTCTGCCCGGCTACAGCCGCGCAGACCTATCCCGTGACACGCTGGCCGGCGTGACCGTCGCCATGGTTGCCCTGCCCCTCAGCCTCGCCATTGCCATCGCCTCGGGGGCCGATCCCGGGGCGGGATTGGTGACTGCCATCATCGGCGGTTTTCTGGTGTCGCTGCTGGGCGGCAGCCGGGTGCAGATCGGCGGGCCAACCGGCGCGTTTATCGTTGTGGTCTATGGCACCATCATCGCCCACGGCTATGACGGGCTGGTGATCGCCACCTTGATGGCGGGGGTCTTGCTGCTGATCGCAGGCGTGCTCAAGGCGGGCAAGCTCATCGAACTTGTGCCAGAGCCGGTCATCAACGGCTTTACCATCGGCATTGCCGTGATCATCGCCGCCAGCCAGCTCAAGGATCTGCTGGGCCTGACGATGGCAGAGGTTCCGGCCGATTTCCTGCCCAAGATCGAGGCGCTCTGGGCCGCGCGCGACACATTCAACGGGGCCGCACTGGCCACCGGGTTGGGAACGATGGTCCTGATTGTTTTGCTGCGCCGCGCCGCACCCCGGTTTCCGGGGCTGGTGGTGGCCGTGGGGTTGGGGTCCGCCGTTGTGGCCCTGCTGGCGCTGCCCGTCGACACGATCCAATCCCGATTTGGCGCGCTGCCCGCCACCCTGCCCACGCCCGCCCTGCCCGAACTGTCGCTGGCCCGGATGCAGGAACTGCTGCCCTCGGCGGTGGTGATCGCCTTTCTGGCGGGGGTGGAATCGCTACTGTCGGCGATGGTTGCTGACCGCATGATCGAAGGAAAGCACCGCCCCAATGCCGAGATGCTGGCACAGGGGGCTGCCAATATCGGTTCATCCTTGTTTGGCGGCCTGCCAGTGACGGGGGCCATTGCCCGCACGGCCACAAACGTCCGTGCTGGTGGCCGCACGCCCGTGGCCGGGTTGGTCCATGCGACGACGATCCTTGTGGTGATGCTGGTGGCCGCGCCTCTGGCTGGCAAACTTGCGATGCCCGCGCTGGCCGGATTGCTGATCCTGACCGCATGGAACATGTCAGAGCCGCACAAATGGCGCGGCTACATGGCCGGTCGTCGGTCGGATGTGGTGCTGTTGGGTCTGACGCTGGTGTTGACGGTGTTGGCGGATCTGACTGTGGCAATTGCCGTCGGCGTGGCCTTGGGACTGGCCCTGCGGCTGGCCCGCCGCGACGCCCCACCCGCCGACTGGACACCGCGCGACAAATGATCCGCGCGCCCCTCCAAACCTTGCCGTAGGCCGGGCTTAAGCCCGGCACACGCCGTCGCGAAAACAAAGGCAAAGCCTAACAGTTCGTTAAAACGCCTCTGTAAGCCCTTGTTTTTACACAGGCGCAACGCTGTCCACGCGTGGACAGCCCCGCTCAGAGGTCGCGAAAGATGTTGTCATCCTCGGCAAATTCCAGCTGCGCCTCACTGACGGTGCCTTCATTGATATCGCGGGTCTCAACCCGTCCGTCACCATAGCCAATGATCACCTTGTCGCAGATATCGACGAACAACCCATTCTCGACCACGCCGGGAATCTGATTGAGCACCATGGCCAGCTGCCGCGCATTGCCGATCCGCCCCAGATGCAGGTCCAGAATATGATTGCCCTCATCGGTATAGAACGGCTTGTCGCCATTCATCCGCAGCGTCGTCTGACGGCCCATCACATCCATTGACACCAATGTCTCTTCGATCAACGCCTGCGAGGTCTGCAGGCCAAAAGGGATCACCTCGACCGGCAGCGGAAAACTCCCCAGCCGCTCGACCTCCTTGGCCGCGTCGGCGATGACCACCATCTGATCGCTCGCCGTCGCCACGATCTTTTCCTGCAGCAGTGCGCCGCCGCCGCCCTTGATCAGGTTGAGATCGCCGTCGAATTCATCCGCGCCATCAATGGTGATGTCCAGCCAGCGCGCCTCATCCAGAGAGATCACCTCGATCCCCACATCCCGCGCCAGTTCGGCGGTGCGGGTCGAGGTCGGCACGCCACGAAAGCGCAGCCCCTCTTCGCGCACCAACTCCCCCAGGCACCGAACCAGCCACGCCGCAGTCGAGCCGGTGCCCAGCCCCACACGCATGCCGGTCTCCACAAGGCTTGCCGCGTGTTTGGCAGCGGCGAATTTCGCCTTGTCGATCGGGGACAGCTCTCCGGTCATGGATCTCTCCTATGGATTTGGGGCAACGGACCGCGCCCTTATAGGCGGCACCTGTCCGAGGCGCGAGATCAAAATACCGCGAAAAGCGGGGTCAGTCCCGAACCCAGACCGGATCAAAGCCCAGCAAGAATCGCCCGCCCTGTCCAGACACGCCAGCCAGTGGTTTGCACCGGGCTTTGGCCGTTGTCAGATCGGTCTTGCGCGGCGTGCGGTTAAAGTAGCTGAGATCGGTCAGGACCTTGCGGTCGTTCACCTTGATCCATGCCTTGCGAAAGGCAGTGCGAGTGTTGCGGTGGGCAAAGCTGCTGGTGGCGCTGGTGGCACCACAGACATGCGCGACACCGCCGATGTCCAACACTGCCCACGCCAAATCCACCCCACCCATACTGGCGTCCCAATTCAGCGTGTTCTGGGTGAATGCGGCAGTGACCGGGATCTCGACAACTGTCTGCTGCGCGGGGGCCGCCCCGGCAGCACAGACCATTGCAGCGGCGACAAGTGTGGACAGGCGAATGCGGACCATGGTGACTTCCAAAATAACAACTGGGGTTCCCTCCAACGGCTAAGCCGCGCGATCCTGTGCTTCAAGCGCCCACCGCCGGTGACGCCAAAGCGCGTCGTAAATCGGCAACACGGACGAGTCAGGGGGTGGTCAGACGGCCCTCGGCGCGCAGCCCGGACGACGGTTGCCCCTGTGGGGCACCGCCCGCAGGCTCTTCGCTGACCAGCAGCACCGCACCGCTGAAATCGCGCGCAAGGTCCGGAGACAGCGCAACCAGCGTTTCCTGACCGCGCAACAGCGCAAGCGACACCGGCTCACCGTCGTCCCGCAAATGCCACAGTTCCAACACGCGACCGTCCGCAACGCCGTCGGACGTTCGCACCACGGTCAGCACTCCGGTCGAGGCATCAAACCGCGCTTCCAGCGTCAACGCGCCATCGGCTCCGATCAATGTACCGCTCAGGACCGGGCGGTCGGGTTCCAGCAGCCCGGAGGCAAAGACAATCCACGCCAGGGCCACGCCGACCACCGCGCCAATCAGATAGGGCAACACCTGCTGCCACACCGGGGCCTTCTCGACCGCACCGAACACCTTGCCCTCGATCCGGCGCAGCACCTGGGGCGGTGGTGTCTCTTCGGGGATCAGATCGGTGAAGCAGGCGAAATATTCCGCCCATGCCGCGACATCCTGTTGCAGGTCCGGCTCTGCCACCAGATGTGCCTCGAAGCCGGCGATCTCATCTTTGGGCATCAGACCCAGCGAATATTCCGCTGCCCCGGCTTCCCAGCCGCCCGGCACATCCCTGTCCAACGTCGTCTTCATCGGCTCAGGCAGTCGCGCAGCGCCAGCAAATCGTCGCGCAATGTCGCTCGCAGACTGTCCTGCGACGCCCCCGCGCTGCGCGCCAGATCGGCATAGGTTGCCCCGTACAGATAGGCCTGTCGCAGCATGTCGGCGCGGGCGCGCGGCAATTCGCGCAGACAGGTCTCCAGCGCCTGTGCCTCTGCGCGCAGACCCTCTAGCTCTTTGACCTCAGGACGGGGCGCATACAGCCGCTCGGTGATTTCCACCGGACCGGTCATCCGGCCCGCCGCGCGTTCTGCCCCAAGCCGCGCGATAGAGGCGTCGCGGGTGATCGTCACCAACCATGTCAACGGCGAGGCCAACGCGCCACGATACTGCGCGGCGCGTTCCCACACGCCGGTAAACACCTCTTCCATGACCTCCTGCGCCAGCGCCTCATCGCGCAAGATGCGCAAGGCGATGCCGTAGAGTTTCGAGGATGTCGCCGCGTACAACTTGCGGAACGCGGTCCGGTCGCCGCGGGACACGCGGGCCAGCAAAGCTTCGATCTCTTCCTGCGCGGTCATACCGATGGCCTCACCACTTCCTCTTGCCCCTCGCCAAGATATGTTGCACCTAACGCGAGGCATTAGAGATTTGACAGAAGGACGCGGGCACCATGGCCGACGGGATGATCGATATCAACGCGAAACCGACCGAGGAAATCTCTGTCCGCGAGGTGTTTGGCATCGACAGCGACATGATTGTCCATGGCTTTCCGGATCGCACCGCACGGGTGCCGGACCTTGATTCCACCTACAAGTTCGATCCCGATACGACCTTGGCGATCCTTGCAGGCTTCAACCGCAACCGCCGTGTGATGATCCAAGGCTATCACGGCACAGGCAAATCGACGCACATCGAACAGGTTGCAGCGCGTTTGAACTGGCCCGCCGTGCGCGTGAACCTCGACAGTCACATCAGCCGGATCGACCTGATCGGCAAGGACGCGATCAAACTGGTGGACGGCAAGCAGGTCACGCAATTCCAGGAGGGCATCCTGCCTTGGGCGTTGCGCAACCCGACCGCGATTGTCTTTGACGAATACGACGCAGGCCGCGCCGACGTGATGTTCGTGATCCAGCGCGTTCTGGAAACCGATGGCAAGCTGACGCTGCTGGACCAGAACGAGGTCATCACCCCGCACAAATACTTCCGCATCTTTGCCACGGCGAACACCGTTGGTCTTGGCGACACGACGGGCCTGTATCACGGCACCCAGCAGATCAACCAAGGTCAGATGGATCGCTGGTCGCTGGTGGCAACGCTGAACTACCTGTCGATCGATGCGGAAACCCAGATCATTCTGTCCAAGGCCCCACACTACAACAACGAAAAGGGCCGCAAGACGATCCGCCAGATGGTGACCGTGGCCGATTTCAGCCGCCGCGCCTTTATGAATGGTGAACTGTCGACCGTCATGTCGCCCCGGACCGTGATCGCCTGGGCGCAGAACGCTGAGATCTTCCGCGATGTCGGCTACGCCTTCCGCGTGTCCTTCCTGAACAAATGCGATGAATTGGAACGCCAGACCGTGGCCGAGTTCTACCAGCGCTGTTTTGATGAGGAACTGCCCGAAAGCGCGGCATCGCTCAGCCTCGGCTGACGGAAAGGCCCGCTTGCGGCCGCATTGAGACAACAAACAAATGGGCGCGTTGCCAGTCAGGCACGCGCCCGTTTTGCGTCTGGCACTTAGATAGCCAAAGGCGCGGTCCGCCGCAGAAACCTGTAACCCGGGCGTTACATCCCTAAAAAGTTTTCATACCGCACAACAGATCATCCATATTTTGGCACTAAAGTCCAAATCATGAGCGGTTTGAAAACATTTCTTCTGACCTTCTGCGTGATCGGCTCCATGGCGCCACCTTGTGTCGCAATGCCCGATGACATGCGCGAACGCGCGCAGGTTTTTGCCACCTGCCTTGGCCGCGCATCCGCCGAGATGGAGCATAGCTGGCTCATCGGGGATGGCGCGGATGCGGCGCAAGACCGTCGCGCCCTGTTCGAGATGCTGTTGGACACGGTTGCGCCCCGGTCTGGCATCCCCGGCCCCGAACTGCTTGATATGCGCATCCGCGCCAAGTTTGCGCAGGCCCATCTGCTGCAAATAGCCACCTTCCACACGGACCCGGACCGAAAACGCCGCGCCGGAGCGGCGGCCCGCCGGGCACAACGCCCCTGCGCTGCGTTGATCATGGGCTGATCTGCTCGCCCCGGCCCAGGTACAGCCTAGACAGAACCTGTTCACGTCTTCTCGGAAACGGCCAATCAGACGCTTTGCCGGACACCAAGTCCAAAAGCACCCGACCCGGCCTCACCAGCAGACAGGTCCGGATCTTGTGCAACATCGCGAAAATCTCTTCACTCAAAACAAAATGGGCAAATTCGGCAGCCTTCCCCAAAAGCGCTCCACGACCACGCCTGCGCCCCCTTGCGGGCGCACCTCAAAGGGCGGATAAAAGCCCCATGAACAAGCCCAGCGACAACCCCGCCGATCCGTTCAAGAAGGCCCTCGCCGAGGCGACCAAAGTGATGGCCGACGACCCTGAATTGTCGGTCAGCTATTCGGTCGACCCGTCCGGCGTGTCAGGTGAATCCATGCGCCTGCCACAGGTTTCGCGGCGAATGTCGCGCGATGAGGTCATGCTGGCGCGTGGCACCGCGGATGCTCTGGCGCTGTATCACCGTTATCACGACAACAGCACCCATTCGCGCTACATGCCGCAAGGCGACATGGCGCGCGAATTGTACGAATCGATGGAAACCGCCCGGTGTGAGGCGATGGGTGCGCGCGACATGCCCGGCACCGCTGGAAACATCGACGCCAAGATCGCCGCCGAAGCAACCCGGCGCGGCTATGGTCAGCTCCGTGAGGCGGCCGATGCGCCGCTGTCAGTGGCCGCCAACTATCTGATCCGGCATCTGGCGACCGGGCGCGATCTGCCGCCCGACGCCACCAACGTCATGAACCTGTGGCGCGGGTTCATGGAAAATCAGGCGAGTGGCACGCTTGACCGGTTGGACGAGACACTCGCCGATCAAACCGCCTTTGCGAAATTCGCCCGCCAGATGATCACCGATCTGGGCTATGGCGACCAATTGGGCGACGATCCCGACAGCTTTGACGACGACTCCGATGAAGACGGCGTTGACGACGATCAGGACGATCAGGAACCCGATTCCACCGGCGACGACGACGATGACGGCGAAGAGGCAGAGGCCTCTCCCGAACAATCGCAGGAAGACACTCAGGATCCGTCGCAGGCGCAGGTCTCGATGGATGAGATGGCCGATCAGGAACTGGGCGAAGAGACCGAGATGCCAGAGGGCGAGGCCCCGCTGGAGCCGCCCGCCCCGCAGCCCTTTTCTGAGGCCGATCCGGATTACAC
Source organism: Antarctobacter heliothermus (assembly GCF_002237555.1). NCBI lineage: Bacteria > Pseudomonadati > Pseudomonadota > Alphaproteobacteria > Rhodobacterales > Roseobacteraceae > Antarctobacter > Antarctobacter heliothermus. Next base: position 4,414,600 of record NZ_CP022540.1, read on the forward strand.
CGTCTATTCGACCGACCACGACGAAGAGATCGCCGCCGAGGATCTGGCCGAACCGGTCGAGCTGGAGCGCCTGCGTGCCTACCTCGATCAGCAGCTGGAACCGCTCAAGGGCGCGGTGTCGCGACTGGCCAACAAACTCCAACGCCGACTTCAGGCGCAGCAGAACCGCAGTTGGGAGTTCGACCGCGAAGAAGGCATTCTGGACGCCGGTCGCCTTGCCCGTGTGGTGGCCAACCCGACCACCCCGCTGTCGTTCAAGGTCGAGAAAGACACGGAATTCCGCGATACGGTGGTGACACTGCTGTTGGACAACTCGGGGTCCATGCGCGGCCGCCCGATCAGCATTGCGGCGATCTGTGCCGACGTTCTGGCGCGCACGCTGGAACGCTGTTCTGTCAAGGTCGAGATCCTCGGCTTTACCACCCGCGCGTGGAAAGGCGGGCTGGCGCGTGAGGCGTGGCTGAACGCGGGGCGCGAACAACAGCCCGGCCGCCTCAACGACCTGCGCCACATCATCTACAAACATGCAGACGCGCCGTGGCGGCGCACGCGCGACAATCTGGGCCTGATGATGAAAGAAGGCCTGCTGAAGGAAAACATCGACGGTGAGGCGCTGGAATGGGCGCACCGCCGGATGGCAGGCCGCCCCGAAGCGCGCAAAATCCTGATGGTGATTTCCGATGGCGCGCCGGTGGACGATTCCACACTGTCGGTGAACCCGGCCAACTATCTGGAAAAGCACCTGCGCGACGTGATCGCCATGGTTGAACGCAAGCGGCAGGTCGAACTGCTGGCCATCGGCATCGGCCACGATGTCACGCGCTACTATGACCGCGCCGTGACCATCACGGACGTCGAACAACTGGCCGGCGCCATGACCGAACAACTGGCCGCGCTGTTCGACAGCGATCCGCGCGCCCGCGCCCGGTTCATGGGGATCAAGCGCGCTGGCTGACAATCGGCCGGACTGACACAGCGCAACACAGCGCCACATCTGTTCCGGTCGCGTACATCGCGACGCCGCTCTGGACGCTGTCACCCACTTGTACGGGCCTGAGTGTCATCATTGTCACCGCGGTCCAGCGCATAAGGTTGCTTGACCGCAGAGTTGAGCGGATTGCGCCCGTCGACGGTGAATTGTGCGTGGTGCACCTTCCAGCAATCGGGGTAGCGGTGCAGGATCGAGAACCCTTCATGGGGCGAATCTGACAGCACCTTATTGTGGTACACATAGCGCGTTTCATGCGTGGCCCAGATCGTGTCCGGGTCGCGAAATTCGGCATGGGTGACTCGGCGGATCATATGCGTGATGCATTGCTCGTGTTGCCGCGCCATGATCGTCTCAAACAGCGCCCGCGTCTCGGCCTCTGTGTTCAGGGTTCGACGCCCCTCAAAGCTCTCGACGGTGTTCGGGATGGCGAACCAGCGCAACAGGGCCGTCATATCCCTCGACAACATGGCGCCGCCAGAGCGGTCCAGCAGATCCTGAAAGATACGGTGGGCTTCTGGATGATCGTTCACGAAGCGGCTCCTGCGGTCAATTTCGACATGCAACATATGGGGTCGGGCACAGTATGGCGCGCGGCAAATCGCCTGCCCTTGCCACCCGCGCGCCTGACGCTAGTCTGCGCCGCAAAGGAGACACCGCATGTTTCAGACCTTTGTTGAGACCGCCTCACCCGATCAGGGTCCGCCCCGCCTGACCGCCTTGCGCGAAAAATTGGCCGAGGCGGGCCTAGACGGGTTCCTGATCCCCCGCGCCGACGCGCATCAGGGCGAAGATGTCGCCCCACGGGATGAGCGTTTGTCATGGCTCACCGGGTTCACCGGGTCGGCGGGCTGGTGCGTGGCCCTCCGGGAACGAGCGGCAGTTTTTGTGGACGGACGCTACCGCGTGCAGGTCAAGGCACAGGTGGCCGATGTTTTCGAAAAGGTCGACTGGCCGGAAACCTCGCTCGCCGACTGGATCGGCACCGTGCTGGACACGGGCAAGCTGGGCTTTGATCCGTGGCTGCTCAGCGTGGATCTGCACCGCGCGCTGGCGGACAAACTGCCCGGCCTGACCCTGCCCCCCACCGACAACTTGGTCGACGCGATCTGGCCGGATCAGCCCGCCCCGCCGCAGGGGCGCGTCTTTGCGCAACCGCTGGATCTGGCCGGGGAACCCCACGCGGACAAAATCACCCGGCTGGCCAAGGATCTCTCCGCTCAGGCGGCGGTGATCACCCTGCCCGACAGCATCGCATGGCTGCTCAATATCCGCGGAAGCGACATCGCCCGAACACCTGTTCCGCACGGTTTCGCCGTGCTGCACGCCGATGCCACCGTGACACTGTATTTGGACGCGGCCAAGTTGGCGGATCTGGGCGATCACCTTGGCCCGCAGGTCACGACACGCGCGCCCGAGGACTTTCTCACGGATCTTGCCGCCCTGACCGGCCCGGTGCAGATCGACCCGGCCAGTTGCCCTGTGGCCGTGGCCGATGCCCTTGGCGACCCGAAGGACGGCCCCGATCCCTGCCTGTTGCCGAAGGCGATCAAGAACGCTGCCGAACTGGACGGCACCCGCGCCGCCCATCACCGTGACGCATTGGCGATGGTGCGGTTTCTGGCGTGGTTGGACGCACAAGCCCCCGGCACATTGACAGAAATCGGCGTCGTCAAACGCCTTGAGGAAGAACGCCGCGCGACCAATGCCCTGCGCGACATCTCATTTGAGACGATCTCTGGCAGCGGTGCCAACGGTGCAATCGTACATTACCGCGTCACCGACAACACCGATCGCCCCGTGGGCGAAGGTGAGTTGCTGTTGGTGGATTCGGGTGGTCAGTATGTGGATGGCACCACCGACATCACCCGCACCATTGCCATCGGCACACCGGGTCGTGATGAAACACAGGCCTTTACCCGTGTTCTCAAGGGCATGATCGCCGTCTCTCGCCTGCGCTTTCCAAAGGGGCTGGCGGGGCGCGACATTGATCCCTTTGCCCGCGCCGCGCTGTGGGAGGCTGGACTGGACTATGGCCACGGCACCGGCCATGGCGTTGGCTCTTATCTGTCCGTCCACGAAGGCCCCCAACGCATCGCCCGGACTGGCACCGTGCCGCTGGAGGCGGGCATGATCCTGTCCAATGAGCCCGGCTTTTACCGCGAGGGCGCTTTCGGCATCCGGATCGAGAACCTGATCGCCGTGCAATCCGCGCCAAAACTGGATGGGCAGACCGTTCCTCAGATGCTGGAATTTGAAACTTTGACCTGGGTGCCCATAGACACCCGGCTGATCGACGTTACTCTGCTGACCGAGGCCGAACGGAACTGGCTGAACAGTTATCACAAACAGGTCTATGAAACATTGGCCCCGCATCTGGATGCGGCAACAGGTCAGTGGCTGTCTGGGGCCTGTTCTGTCATCTGACATACCAACGTTACACGGCCCGCGTCTTTTGTGCGGGCAAATTCTGGGGGACATGACATGAGCAATATCACCATCACGCCGGCCACCGGCACCTGGGTTGTGCGCGCAGGGGGGGCCGTTCTCGGCGAATCCAGCAATGCGCTGGAATTGCAGGAAGACGGTTATCCGATGGTCGTCTACTTTCCGCGTGGCGACATCGCCATGGCCTTTCTGGATCGCACCGACCACACCACCGCCTGCCCACACAAGGGCGCGGCCAACTATTTCTCGATCATGTCGAAATCCACGACTTATGTGAACGCCGCGTGGTCTTATGAGGATCCAAAGGCGGATGTGTCCCAGATCAAGGACCACATCGCGTTTTCAGTGCAGGACGGCGTGGCGGTCGAACGCGTCTGACCGCAGGCCTTGCCGTTAAGATGACCCAGACCCCGTGCGCCCCCGGCGCGCGGGGTTTGCGTTTCAACCGCGCCGTTTCAGCAACCCGTTGGAATAGACCAGCCGCTGATTGATACGTCCGCAGACGCCGGTCAGCAGGCCCGACACGATGGGGTATTCGTTTGCCGCCATCCAGCTGCCATCATAACGGATCGTTGCCGCCAGATTGGGTTTGCGGATACTGCCATTGCCCGTGATGATATGGCTGCGGGTTTTGCCAAAGGGCGTCAGCATGGCCTCTTCGAACGGCACATCCAGCCAATTGCAGATCAAGGTCAACACTTCGCGCGGGCGCAGAGCCAATTCCTCATACCCCAACTGAAATCGGGGAAGATCACGTTGTGCCAAGTCTGTGTCGATCCGTTTGACGTTGCGCAGCCATGTCACATAAGCCGAAATCAGATTGTCGCCCTTTCGCCGCCGCCGCGACGCCACCCAGGACCGCACGTCGCGGGTGACTTGCAACACCCGCACATCGTAGTCCCCCAGTGCGTCAACGTGATCCAGTGCGTTCGGCGAACTGTCGAGAACATAGCGCACCGCAGGCGACAGCCCGCGCGCCGCGTCATCCACAAGCGGAAAATGCGATTTGACGGTAATGTCCGGGTTCAGCTCTGGCAGGACCTTGGCCCAGAGCGGACATTGATTGGCGGGCCGACCGCAGGTGCAGATACGCTCGGCCCCCCTGCCCTTCAGGTGGTCGGTGTTTACCCCGGATGTCAGGCGCACGGCCTCACCGACGCCCACGACATGGGGAGAGACACCCAGCGCCGCGTCAAGGATCGTCGTGCCGCTATGCGCAGCGCCGACGACAAGAAGAACCTGTTTGCGGGTCACGCGGTGTTACCCCCCGTTTATAGCAACACGCTCGCGCCATACCGCAGCCCCTGCGCGCGGGCAAAGCCGAAATCACCGCCCGAACCGGCCATCCGCCGCCGATCGCACGGTTTGCGCGCCGCGCGCACCGATTTTCCGACTCCGGGCAACCGATTGATATATAATGATGCTATCCCCTATCACGCCCCTGACATTGCCCAACCGGGCGCTATGGGCCACGTCTGGGACATCGCCTATGCAACAAGGGACGACACCATGCTTAGATTGCTGACACTCCTCTCGGCCATTTTCTTCGCCAGCGCGGCAGCGGCTACCAGTTTTTGGGTGGATGCCCCCAGGGACGGGTATCTCAACCTGCGCACCGGGCCATCCGTCCAATACCAGATACTTGGCAAGATGCCGCACGGCAGTCAGGTCAAACTGCTCGAAGCGCCCGGGAAATGGGTCAAGGTGCGGCATGTCTCTGGCCTGATCGGCTGGACCCACAGCGGTTTTCTGACCGACCGCAATCCGGCCAAGGGCCATGACCGTGACCCCGGGCATAGCCGCGGGCAGGATTACTGGATCGATGCCCCCCGTGACGGTCACCTCAACCTGCGCAATGGACCGGGACAGGCCTATCATGTCATCGAAAAGATGCCCCATGGCGCCAAGGCCCGCGTAATCTACAAACAGGACGGTTGGTACAAGCTGACCTTTGGCGGCAAGACCGGATGGGCCAGCAGCCGCTACCTGTCAGAGCGTAAGCCGGCGGCCCAACATGACCGCAACCCCGGTCACAGCGCGGGTCAGGACTATTGGATCGATGCCCCTCGCGACGGGTATCTGAACCTGCGCAACGGACCGGGACAGGCCTATCATGTCATCGAAAAGATGCCGCACGGTGCCAAAGCCCGCGTGATCTATAAACAGGACGGTTGGTACAAGCTGGTTTTCGACGGCCGGACCGGATGGGCCAGCAGCAGATACCTGTCAGATCGCAAGCCGGCGGTCCACCGCGACCGTGACCATGACAACGGGCAGGTCTACTGGATCGACTCCCCCCGCAATGGCCGCCTGAACCTGCGCAACGGACCGGGGAAGGGCTATAAAGTCATCGACAAGATGGCCCATGGTGCCAAGGTCCGCGTACTCTACAAACAGGACGGTTGGTACAAGCTCACCTTTGACGGCAAGACCGGATGGGCCAACAGCCACTTTCTGTCGGACCGCAAGGTCAAAGGCAATGGCAAGACCAATAACAAGAAAGGCGGCAAGACTTTCGACAGCTTTGAGGATGCCGTGGCCGCATGCAAAGGGGTGTTGGGCGTCGACCGCCAAGCCTGCCTTGCCAGGAACATCTCAAGGATCAAGTGACCGCGCCACGGTGCCAGTGCTGATACCGACGATTAACCCAAACACAGGGCGGGCCATGCGTGGCCCGCCTTTTCACATTCCGTCAGATCTACCTGTGCTCTTCCTTCGCGGTCGCCGCCAGCGCCCGGTTATAGGCCTTTAGCGCATCGACGTGGAACAAGGCGCCTTGCAGCACCGGTTTGTCCTCAACCAACGTCACCACCGGCAGGAACGCAACGCCCGACTTGTCGAAACGCGGCAGAGCCGTCTCCAGCGTTGCGGTGGCCTGCACATACAGTTCCTGCTCTATCATCCGCAGGCAGGCGTCCTCATCCGCGGCATTGTCGTCGGTCGGTTTGCGCATCACGCCCTGCACCCGGAACATCGCCAGCAGATAGGCCTGCGGCCCGGCTGCCAGATGCACGTTGCGCCGCTTGAGCTGGGTCAGGAAGAAGGATCTGTTCACCACCCGGCTGGCCAGCGCGGTCGACATCGACACCGACACCATCACAGCCAATCCGGTCTGCCAGTCCCCGGTCAGTTCAAACACGATCAGCGTGGTCGAGATCGGCGCGCCCAGCACCGCCGCCGCCACTGCGCCCATGCCCGCCAGCGCGTACAGCGTAAAGGCCGACGACACCTCTGGGAACAGTCCCGTCGCGATATGGCCAAAGGTCAGCCCGGTCAGCGCCCCCACCATCAGCGAGGGCGAGAAAATCCCGCCGCCCATGCGCCCGGCCATGGTGATCGACACCGCCGCCACCTTGATCACCGCGAACACCAGCGCCTCGTGCATCAACAGCCCGCCTGTCAGCGCGAGGGACGTCGTCTCATATCCGACCCCGATGATATGGGGATACAGGATCGCCAGCCCGCCCAGCAGCAGGCCCGCCACCGCCGGACGCAGCCAATAAGGCAGGCCCAACCGCTTTTGCAGCCGCGTTTCCATGTCGTCGGCGAAAAAGATCGCGTTCATCATGATCACCGCCACCAGCCCGCAGACCAGCCCGAGAATGAAAAACGCGGGCAATTCTAAATAGAACTCTACCGTCGTCGTCCCCGGCAGGACAAATTCGGTGACATCGCCATACACCAACCGGTTGATCACCGTCCCCGCCGCGCTGGCCACCACAATCGGCGCAAAGGCGTGCAGGGCAAAGTGTCGCAGGATCACCTCCAGCGCGAACAACGCCCCGGCAATCGGCGCGTTAAAGCTGGCCGAGACCGCCGCTGCAACCGCGCAGCCCAGCAGATCGCGCCCGGTGATCCCGTCCACCTTCAGGGTATTGGCGACCCAGCTCGACGCCATGGCGGCGATATGCACCACCGGCCCCTCACGTCCTGTCGATCCGCCGGTCGACAGGGTGATCCATGAACACAACGCCGAGGCGATGCCCGCTTTTTTCTCGACCCGGCCATCGTTCAGCGCCGCGCCTTCGATCACATCGGCCACCGCCCGCACCCGCCCGTCCGGCGTGGCCACATGCAGGATGAGCCCCACAGCGATCCCGCCCAGCACCGGGATCACCAGAACCCAGATCCATGGCAGATGCTCGGCAAAGGAATGCAGCGTGTTGACGTCCGGCGTGCCGTAGACCAGCGTCTGCAGCCACTCGACCGCGCCGCGAAAGGCAATCGCCGCGAGGCCAGAGGCGATCCCGACACCTAAAGCGATGAACCAGAACTGGATCTGTCCCGGCCCTTGGTGCCGTAACATATTCCAGCCTTGCTGGCAGGCTGCCTTGATGCTGTGCAGTTGCTCTCGCAGCAGGCTGGACAATCCCGCCTCCCCAAATCCCGTGTCTTTCGCGCGACGCGCGCGCTGGTTAAGGTAGCCCGAGCAAAATGCCGGAGTTCCCCCCAATGCCCATCGCGCAGGCGATCGATGATCTTAAGACCCTCCTAGGCGAACGCGTCAGCCTGTCCAAGAGCGATCTCGACGCGCATGGCGCATCGGAATCCTATTTTCCCTCCACGCCCCCTCAGGCCGTGGTCTATCCCCGCACCACAGAAGAGGTCCGCGACATCGTCAAAATCTGCGCCAAGGCCGATGTTCCGATGATCGGCTGGGGGGCAGGCACTTCTCTTGAGGGCCACGGTCAGGCGCTGCGTGGCGGCGTCACGGTGGATTTCCGCCACATGAACCGGGTGCTGGAAATCCGTCCTGCCGATATGGACGTGACCGTACAACCCGGCGTCACCCGTGAGGCCCTGAATGAGGAACTGCGCGCCACTGGCCTGTTCTTTCCGGTCGATCCGGGGGCCAATGCCTCACTTGGCGGCATGGCAATGACTCGCGCCTCTGGCACCACAACTGTGCGCTATGGATCGATGCGCGACAATGTCATGGGGCTGGAGGTGGTGCTGGCAGACGGTCGAGTGATCCGCACCGGCACCCGCGCCCGAAAAAGCGCCGCAGGCTATGACCTGACCGCGCTCATGGTCGGCTCTGAGGGGACGCTGGGTCTGGTGACGGAACTGACCCTGCGCCTGCACGGTCAGCCAGAGGCGGTCAGCGCCGGGATCTGCGCCTTTCCCGACATGAACGCGGCCACTGCATGCGTGATGGAGACGATCCAGATGGGCATTCCCCTTGCCCGGATCGAATTTGCCTGTGCGCAAACCGCCCGCGCCTTTAACGCCTATGCCGGCACCGACATGGCAGAGGCACCGCACCTGATGGTCGAGTTTCACGGCAGCCCGCAAAGCACCGAACAGGACGCCGAACGCTTTGCCGAGATTGTCGCAGACCACGACGGCAGCGCCTTTCGCTGGTCCGCCCGCGAAGAGGAACGGCGCGCGCTCTGGGCGATGCGCCACAACGGCTATTACGCCATCCTTGCCTCGCGCCCCGGTGCCCGCGCGGTTGTGACCGACATCTGCGTGCCAATCTCGCGTCTGGCACAGGCGGTCGAGGCGACACAGGCCGACATTGCTGCCAGCGGCCTGCCCGGCCCGATCCTTGGTCATGTGGGCGACGGCAATTTCCACGCGATCCTGTTGGTCGACCCCGACCAGCCCGCCGAACTGGACAAGGCCAAGGATCTGGCCGCCCGCATGGCCACCCGCGCCATTCAGCTGGGCGGCACCTGCACCGGCGAACATGGCGTGGGCTACGGCAAACTGCCCTTCATGCAATCCGAACACGGCGACGCATGGCAGGTCATGGGCAGCGTGAAAACCGCGCTGGACCCGCAGAACCTGATGAATCCCGGCAAACTGGTGCCCAGCAACTGATCGCCCTTGTCGGAAGTGGTTGGATGTCCATCCGCCTACCGGGCGGTCAAGACACTCTAAGATGCCCCCGGCCCGCGCCTCAGGCCTTGAGCAGCGCCCGCGCCGCCGCGCGGGCCTCAGAGGTGACCACATCGCCGGACAGCATCCGCGCGATCTCATCCTCGCGGTCGCCAACCGCCAGCGGCAACACTTCGGACAGCGTCATCTCGCCCTCGACCCGTTTGGACACCCGCCAGTGATGCCCGCCAAGCGCCGCCACCTGCGGCGAATGCGTCACCACCAGCACCTGCCCGCCCTCGGACAGTGCCTTGAGCCTGCGGCCCACCGCATCCGCCGTTGCCCCGCCAACGCCGCGGTCGATCTCATCAAAGATCATCGTCGCCCCGCGCCCCTGCGCCTCTGTCAGGCAAACCTTCAGCGCCAGCAGAAACCGCGACAGCTCGCCGCCAGAGGCGATCTTGTTCAGCGCACCCGCTGGGGCACCGGGGTTGGTCGCCACGGTAAAGGCCACCATATCGCGCCCCTCCGGGCCTGCCGGGCCCTCGGACACGGCAGTGTGAAACACCGCCCGCTCCATCTTGAGCGGGGCCAGTTCGCCCGCCACCGCCACGTCCAACCGCCCCGCCGCCTCGCGCCGTAGCGCACTGAGCGCCTCGGCCGCCGCGTCATAGCCCGCCTCGGCTGCCTTTAGGTCCGCGCGCAGCCCACCGATCCGCGCCTCGCCCGCGTCCAGCGCCGCCAGCCGTTCTGACAGATCCGCCGCCAATCCCGCCAGTTCATCCGGCATCACCTGATGTTTGCGCGCCAACCCACGGATCGCAAAAAGGCGTTCCTCGGTGTCGTCCAGATCCGCCGGGTTGAACTCCAGCGCCTCAAGGCAATCGGCCACGCCCCGCGCCGCCTCGTCCAGTTCCGCCATGGCCCGCGTCAGCGCGCCAATAGGCGCATCCAGCCGCCCCTCGGCCTTTTCCGCAGCCCCGTCCAGCCAGCGCAGCGCATTGGCCATCGCGCCCTCTGCGCCATCATATCCCAGCGCACTAGAGGCCTGCCCGATGTCGTCACGGATCTTTTCCGCTGCTTGCATGGTGCGACGGCGGGCGTCCAGCTCTGCCTCTTCGCCCTCAACCGGACCCAGCTTGTCCAACTCATCCACAGCGTGACGCAAAAATTCCTCTTCTGCACGCACCGCCTCCAACGCCGCCTGCGCCGCATCCAGTGCCTTGCGCGCCGCGCCCATCGCGCGCCATGCGCGACGCACCTCGGCCTGAGCCGGTCCTGCGTCCGCGTACAGATCAAGGATCGCGCGGTGCCCCTTGGGATCCAGCAACCCGCGATCGTCATGCTGTCCGTGCAACTCGACCAGGGTTTCCGACAGACGCCGCAGCACCTCACCGGACACCCGGCGGTCATTGACCCAGCCGGTCTTGCGCCCGTCCTTGGTGTTCACCCGGCGCAGGATCAGTTCATCCGACGCAGGCAACCCTGCCTCTTCCAGCACCGACCACGCCGCGTGACCTTCAGGCAACTCGAATTCGGCGATCACCTCACCCTGCTCGGCACCAGAGCGCACCAGCTCGGCACGCCCGCGCCAGCCCAGCACAAAACCCAGCGAATCCAGCAGGATCGACTTGCCCGCGCCGGTTTCACCCGTCAACACGTTCAGACCCGGCTGGAACTCCAGTTCCAGCCGCTCAATGATCAACATGTCCCGTATTTCAAGCGCGCGCAGCATGGTTCGCCGTCGGGCAGACCTGTGGTCCGCCGCTCCTTACAACCACTCGCCCTTGATCATCTGACGATAGATCGCCGACAGCCAGTTGTCGCCCAGCACAGAGGGCTTCAGCCCCTGCTTGGTCAACAGTTTGAACCCATCCTCATACCAGTCTGTCGACTGATAGTTGTAGCCAAGGATGGCCCCGGCGGTCTGCGCCTCCTCCAAAAGACCAAGCGAGAGATAGGACTCAATCAGTCGATACAGCGCCTCGGCCGTGTGGGTCGTGGTCTGGAAGTCCTCGACCACCACACGGAATCGGCTGATTGCGGCACCGTAATGCGACCGTTTCAGATAATACCGCCCGACTTCCATTTCCTTGGCTGCCAGATGATCAAAGGCCAGATCGAATTTCAGGATCGAGGACCGCGCGTATTCGCTGTCAGGATAGCGTTCGATCACCGTGCGCAGTGCCTGCAACGCCTGAAAGGTCAGCCCCTGATCGCGGCCGACCAATTCGATTTGATCATAGTAGGACAGCGCAAGCAGATACTGCGCATAGGCGGCGTCGTCCTCGGCGGGATAGAAATCGATGTAGCGTTGCGCCGCAGAGCGCGCGTTCTCATAGTCGGCATCTTCGTGGTAAGCATAGGCCTGCATGATCAATGCACGCTTGGCCCATTCCGAATAGGGATATAGCCGCTCTACTTCACCAAAGTAAAAAGCAGCGTCCTTTTCGTCCTTGCGCGACAGTTCATATTCGCCGCGTTCGAAGATCTGCTTGGCGGTAAAGCTTTCCAGCGGCACGCCACCGGGGCCCACTTCTTTGCGCTGCAATTCACCACAGCCCGCTAGCGACAGCGCAAGTGCCATCGCCACGACCCCAAGTTTCCGCGATCCGCCCCCAGTCATGCCCGATCGTCCTCTACTTCGTGCGGCACCGCCTTGAGCGGTTGCCATTGGGAGCGGTCTAGCACAGAAAATTCCGGTGCAAAATGTCTTGTGGACCGAATAATGCGCGCCATGCCGCCCACGGGGCGCTTAGGCCACGGCCGGAATCTCGTGCCGCTCGACACCTGCGCCCGGAAGGCGTGCCGCCTGCGCCGGATCACACAAAACCACGCGGAACGCACCGGGCATGTCAAACAGCGCCCGCAACAGGGCATTTGTCATCGCGTGACCGGCCTTGTGGCCTTCGTAATGGCCAATGATCGGCGCGCCAGCCAGCGCAAGATCGCCAAGCGCGTCCAGCATCTTGTGCCGCACCGCCTCGTCCGAATGGCGCAGTCCGCCGGGTGACAGGACCTTGTCGCCATCAACCACAACCGCGTTTTCATAGGTGCCGCCCAGGGCCTTGCCCGCCGCATGCATCGCTTCGACGTCCGAGGCGCGGCAGAAGGTGCGGCTGTCGCACAGTTCGCGCACAAAGGCGCCGTTCGCAAGGTTGAGCGTCTTGGTCTGTTCGCCAATCGCCGCGTCGGCAAAGTCGATGTGGAATTGCATGGTCAGGCCCTGCCCCATCTCCGCCGGAGACAGACGGGCCCACCCCATGTCAGTACGCACTTCGACAGGGGCAAGAATTTCAATCGCACGGATCGGCGTCGCCAGTTGACGCAGGCCACGTGTAAGGATGCCGCGCACAAACGGAACCGACGACCCGTCGAGGATTGGGGCCTCGGGTCCGTCGATCTCGATCAATGCGTTGTGGACACCGCAGCCCGACAGGGCCGCCATGACGTGTTCGACGGTCGACACAGAGGTGCCCGCGCGGTTCACGATCCGGGTACACAGCGGTGAGGCATCAACCGCATCCCACCGCGCAGGAACCATCGTGTCGCCAAGCGCGATGTCGGTGCGTTTGAACCAGATGCCATAGTCGGCACTGGCAGGACGGATCGTCAGGCGCGCAGGCGCGCCGGAATGAAGTCCAACACCAGTAAATGTGATCGGCGAACGAAGAGTGGTTTGCACGAGGCTGCCCCTGAGTTGCACACGTCCCCCCAACCTGGACGCGGCTTTGACATTGGACCTAGCGAAGCCTCACCCTTGCCTCAAATCAAACATTGCAACGGTGTGAAACATCACCCGTGAACAGTCGGCGAAACCCCGCCACACGCCTGAATACATCACCTCAACTTATTGAAATATAATCCCTATTCCGTCGAATCCCACCCTGCATCACGACACCATGAATCCGCCGAAAACCGGTGTTTTTTGCAGAAATGTTGCGCTTTGTGAGCACCTTTGTTCCCCGCTCTGAAACAGAAAAACGCCCCCTGCTTGGGCAGAGGGCGTTCTCACGAGGTCGACTTGGTCAGGCGCTCGGGTCGGGCCCGTCCGCCTTAAGTTCACTCAGGTTCAGTTGGCCTGACGGCGCAGGAAGGCCGGAATTTCGATCCGGTCATCTTCGGCTTCGGGCTCTTGGTCATGGATCGGCGCCGGGCGATGCGCCTGCACCGGAGGCTGCGCGCGGCGGGCCTGTGCCGGAGCGGCTTGTTGCTCGGTGTGGCCGGTCATCCGACCGATCAGAGAATTGACGCTAAAGCGCGAGCGTTCCTCTGCCGGGGCTGCGGGCGCGGGCTGCGGAGCAGCGGCGGCCTGTTGTGCCTCTTCGCGGGTCCGCGCGGCGGCGGCCTTCAGCCGGTCCAGCGTGGCCGGGCTGGGCGTGCCGGGAGCGGGGGCGCGCGGCGCGACAAAGTCCTGCGGGTCCGCCTCGATCGTGTCGGGGGCGGGGCGGAACTCTGCCACATGGGCGCGGTACACCGGCGGCGGCAGGCCGTCGTCGGCGTGCTCTTCCTCGATCACCTCGTCATAGTCACGAGAGATGACCGGATCGGCCTGACCGACCTCATCCATCTGACCGAACAGCGACGGCTCCGGCTCTGCCTCGGCGGCGCGGGCGGCAACCGGTTCCGGTGCGGGCTGCGGCGCGGGGGCCGGAGCAGGAGCCGGGGTTGTGTTTGCCAAAGTGCCCAGCGGCTTGGACAGCGGACGGCGCGGCACCGGCACATCGCCGGTGTTTTCGCGGGCATCAATACCGGTGGCGACAACCGACACACGCATCCGACCTGCCATACCATCGTCCAGCGTGCTGCCGACGATGATGTTCGCCTCGGCGTCCACTTCCTCGCGGATGCGGTTGGCCGCTTCGTCCAGTTCGAACAGCGTCAGGTCGTGTCCGCCGGTGATGTTGATCAACACACCGCGTGCGCCCTTGAGGCTGATTTCGTCCAGCAGCGGGTTGGCAATAGCCTTCTCCGCGGCCTGAACCGCGCGATCTTCGCCCTCGCCCTCGCCGGTGCCCATCATGGCCTTGCCCATCTCGTCCATCACCGCGCGCACGTCGGCAAAGTCGAGGTTGATCAGACCCGGACGGACCATCAGATCCGTCACCCCTTTGACGCCCTGGTACAGCACGTCATCCGCAAGGCTGAACGCCTCGGTAAAGGTGGTCTTTTCGTTCGCAAGGCGGAAAAGGTTCTGGTTCGGGATGATGATAAGCGTATCGACAACCTTTTGCAGGCTTTCGACACCGGCCTCAGCCTGCTTCATCCGCTTGGCGCCCTCAAACTGAAAGGGCTTTGTCACCACGCCAACGGTCAGCACACCCAGTTCACGCGCCGCTTGCGCGATGATCGGGGCCGCCCCTGTCCCGGTGCCCCCGCCCATGCCTGCGGTGATGAAACACATGTGTGCGCCGGCCAGATGGTCAACGATCTGTTCGATGCTTTCCTCGGCCGCCGCAGCACCCACACTGGCGCGCGCCCCGGCACCCAGACCCTCGGTCACTTTCACGCCCAGCTGCACGCGGCTTTGCGACATGCTTTGGGCCAGCGCCTGAGCGTCGGTATTGGCGACGACAAAGTCGACGCCTTCAAGGTTTTTCTCGATCATGTTGTTGACGGCATTGCCGCCCGCGCCGCCCACGCCAAAGACCGTGATCCGGGGTCTCAGCTCGTCCTGTCCGGGCATCGAAAGATTCAGTGCCATGTTGTCGTCCGCCTGTTTTTTATTCCGGTTTCAGGCCTGTGCGCGGCCCGTTCACTTGAATCCTACCGATAGACGCCCGGTCCGTCACGCGAAAAACGCGTGAAAACCACCAGATGTGGCAATTTCGCGGCAAATTTTGGCTGTATTTCGCCAACCCGGCAACATACTGGGGGTTGGGCCTATCAGACCACTAAAACCACGCCACAGACACTCGTGGCGCGCTTTATACCGACTGACATTTTGAGGGAGTCTGCCCGACATCCCGTAGCCCCGCCTCTGTGGACGGATTTGTGTATAACCTAACAGAAGCTTGCCAGCCCGTCAGCCCCGGAAGTGATCCTCAAAACGGATTTTTTCGGGCCTGACGGCCAGCGGTGTCCAGCCCTGTTACCAGTTCTCACGGAACCATTGCATTGCGCGTTTCAGCGACCGCGCCGGCAGCCGATCCACCGGAATTTCAAAGTCCCACCATTCGTCCTGCGGATGCGCTGCGAACAGGCACAGACCCACCGCCGTGGCAAAGCCCGGCCCCGTCGCCGCCTGCGGCAATCCGTGGACGCGCAAGGGGCGGCCAAGGCGCACCTGCTGGCCAAGGATCTTGGTTGCCAATCCATCCAGACCGGGGATCTGTGACGCTCCGCCGGTCAACACGATCTGCTGGCTTGGCAAATGGTCAAAGCCCGCCGCATCCAATTGCATCCGCACCTCTTCAAGGATCTCCTCGACGCGCGGACGCATGATGCCGATCAACTCGGCGCGGCTGACGGTGCGGCGGTCATGTTCCCAATCGCCGGTATCGCCGCCAATCTCGATCATCTCACGGTCGTCGATGCCAGTGGCAACCAGCCCGCCGTAAAACGTCTTGATCCGCTCCGCCGTCGCCATCGAGACCTTCAGCCCCTTGGAAATGTCGCGGGTAACGTGATCGCCGCCCATGCGCACGCTGTCGGCGTAGATCATGTGTTTCTTGATAAAGATCGACAGACCCGTGGCACCGCCGCCCATATCGATACAGGCAGCCCCCAGTTCCTGCTCATCCTCGACCAGCGCCGAGACACCGCTGACATACCCGGAAGAGGCCAATCCGGCCAGTTCCAGATCGCAACGCTTGATACAATGGGCAAGGTTCTGGATCGCCTGCCCTTCGACCGTCAGCATGTGCATGTCACAGCCCAGCTCATTGCCGATCTGCCCGCGCGGATCGATCAATCCGCTGCGATGGTCCAGCACAAAGTTCACCGGCTGCGCGTGCAGCACCTCACGACCATAGCCAAAGTCCGGCACATCACAGGCCGACAGCACCCGCGCCACGTCCTGTTCATCTACCGTGGTGCCCATTACCTCTGCTTTACCCGCCAACCCGTAAGAACGCGGCTCGGCCCCTGAAAAGGCGGCGATGACATGATCGACCCGGATACCGGCCATCTTCTGCGCCGCCTGCACCGCCGTGCGGATCGACCGTTCGGTGGCGCCCATATCGTGCACTTCGCCGTGACGCACCCCGCGCGACCGCGTTGTCGCGGCCCCGATCACCCGGAATCCAGACTGCCCCGCCAGCGACCCGATGCCATCATCCGACGGGTCTGTTCCGTCGAAACGCAACACCAGACAGGCCACCTTGGACGACCCCACGTCCAGAATGGCCACCACGCCGCGCTGCATCGCCGCGCGACGCATGTTGCGCATCGCTCTTTGGGACTCGTAAAGTTCGATCATCGCACCACTTCCCTACCAGCCTCAATCGCCTTGATCCGCCACATCTTTTGCGTGGCGTCCTCGGTCATTCGTATTGTCGGTCTGCGCGGCAACCGCAGATCGACCACCGTCAAATCCCGCGCCAACAAGTCCAGACCCGGCGTCAGCGCCATGCCGATGGCCTGTTCCAGCGCCCGTTCCGCGCCCGCCTCGGGCAGCATGATCCGCTGATCACGGTCCAGCACCACGTCCCAGCGCCGCGCGCCGATCCGTTCAAACCCGCGCAGCCGCGCCCGCACCGGCCCGGTCAGCGCGTACAGCCGCAGCGCCTCGTCCACCGCCAGCTCCGCCGCGTCGCCCGCCACCACCGGCAGCGCCGCATAGGCCGCCCGCGCAGCGGCGGGGCCGACAAAGACCCCTTCGTCATCCAGCAATTGCAGCCCGTCAGCGGTCCGCCACAGCACAACCGGCTGGCGCTGGATCACATCCACCTGCAACACCCCGCCCTGCCGAACGCGCACCTGCGCCGTCTTGACCGCATCCAGCGCCGTCACCGTGCGCTGCACCTGCTCAAGATCCAGATCGAAAGAGCTTTTGGGAAAGTCGATCGACAGGTCTTCCCGGATCGCCGCCGCCACCTCTGGTGCCGCGCCGTCGATCGCCATCATGCGGACCTGAAACTCTGGCCGGTTCTCGACCGTGTCACGCACTTCGCTCAGCATCAGGTGAAACGCCTCGCGGTTCTCATCCACCGCGAACCACGCCGCCCCGATCCCGAAACACAGCCCAAACGGCAGCAACACCCGCAAGGTAAACCGAAAGAACGGCGTCAGCATGAGCCGTTCCAGCCGGTACTTCAGCTTGGACGCCCGCGGGTCCAGCCGCGCCATTTGCGGATCGTCATTGGCGGCCTGCGCCTCTACCTGTCGCATGAGGCCTCCTCGACCATCCAGCCGCAGAACTGGCCAAAGCTCATCCCAACCAGCGCGCCGTGCTCTGGTGACAAGGACGTCGGCGTCATGCCCGGCTGCGTGTTCGTCTCCAGCAGGATCAACCCGGCCAGCCCGCGCGCCTCATCCCAGCGGAAATCGGTGCGCGACACGCCCCGGCACCCCAGTGCCTTATGGGCGCGCAGGGCGTAATCCAGACAGGCGTCGGTGATCTCTTGCGGCACCTCGGCGGGGCAGACATGCCGCGACCCACCGGTCTTGTATTTCGCGTCGTAGTCGTACCAGCCCTCGGTGACGATATCCGTCACGCCCAGCGCCCGGTCCCCCATCACGGTTGTGGTCAACTCACGCCCCGGCACAAAGGCCTCGACCATGACAACCTCGGGCATCGCCGCATCCAGCGCTGGCGGCCCGTTGGCCGCCTCATCCACCAGATAGACCCCGACCGACGATCCCTCATTGTAGGGTTTCACCACATAGGGCGGCGTCATCACATGGCGCGCGCGCACCTCATCGGCCCGCGCCAGCAGGCTCTCGGCCACCGGCAACCCGGCGGCGCGGTACACGTCCTTGGTCTTTTCCTTGTCCATCGCAAGGGCCGAGGCCAGAACCCCGGAATGCGTATAGGGGATGCGCAGCCACTCCAGGATACCCTGAATACAGCCGTCTTCCCCCCAGCGCCCATGCAATGCGTTGAAAACCACGTCCGGGGTGAGCACTGCCAGCCGCTCGGCCACATCGGGGCCCGCGTCCAGTTCAATCACCTCGTATCCTTCGCCCCTCAAAGCGGCGGCGCATTCCCGACCGGAAACAAGCGAGACCTCGCGCTCTGACGAGGGACCACCTTTTAACACCACCACTTTCGGGATTGTCCTGCTCGACATTCCCAAATCTGCCTCAACTGCCCGGGGGCCTTGCCCCCATTCTTATTCAGGGGGGTACACCCCCATTTTTTTACAGAGGGCCAAGCCCCCGTTCTGTCTCAGGGGGAAACACCCCCATGGATCGCGCAGCGGTTCAACACCCTGTCGCTGGTTCTTGCGCGGTCACTGCCGCAATATGTTGTACAACCTGCCTGTGGTTGCCGGACCCTGCTTTTGTTGTTGTGCCAGTGGCCCTAGCTGCGGTCCGGCTCACCGACCCGCATGATTTCCCAGTGTAGCTCTATTCCGCTGTGTTGGAAAACCTTTTTTCGCACCGATTCGCCCAGCCCTTCAAGGTCCGCTGCCGTGGCGCCCCCGGTATTCACCAGAAAATTCGAATGCTTGGGCGACATCTGCGCGCCGCCCTGCGTGGCCCCGCGCATTCCCGCCTCATCGATCACCTTCCACGCCTTCAGGTCATGCACATCGTCCGCCTGCCCGGTCGAGGAAAACCCCGCCGGATTGCGGAACGTGCTGCCTGCAGTGCGGTCCTTGGTCGGCTGCGTCTCATCGCGCTTCTTCAACTGCGCATCCATCCGCGCGGCCAAGGCATCGGGATCGCCCGGCAGCCCCTCAAACACCGCCTCGACCAGCACCCAGCCCTCGGGCAAATCGCTTTGACGGTACTGCAAAGCCAGCTCCGCCGCCGGGATCACCACCAGATCGCCGTCCCGCGTCACCACGCGCACCTCGACCAGATGATCGGCCACATAGGTGCCATAACACCCCGCATTCATCCGCACCGCACCGCCAATACTGCCCGGAATGGTGCGTAGAAATGTCAGGTCAACGCCCGCCTCTGCGCTGCGCTTGGCCACATGCGCATCCAGCGCCGCCGCCCCCGCCGTCACCCGAGACCCTTCAACCGTGATACCGTTAAAGCCGCGCCCCAACCGGATCACGCAGGCCCGAATGCCGCCATCGCGCACAATCAGGTTAGAGCCGACGCCCATCGGGAACACCGGCACTTCGCGCGGCAACTCCGTCAGAAACGCACGCAGATCGTCCAGATCAGCAGGTTGAAACAGCCAATCCGCAGGCCCGCCCACGCGCAGCCATGTCAGATCGTTCAGCGGGCGGTCCGGGGTCAGCCGCCCGCGCGGGGTAGGAAGATCGCTCATGTCCGGTTGCTAGGCCGCACGACGCGCCACCGCAAGGGGATCATTCAACCTGTGGGACCATCTCGGCCTTGATCCGCCGCCAACGCCCGATCAACGCGCCCAGCCCAAGACCCAGCAACGCCGGGGCCGCGCCCAACAACCAGATCACAACATAGGCCAGCGCATCCCAGCCCTGCGCCACCTGGCTCTTGTACAGCCCCCAGGCCATCAACACCGCCAAAAGGACGGTCACTGTCCACGCAGCACTCGACATCCCATAACGCAAAAAGCCCCAACCGGCAGTCAAGCCGATCAGCGCCGCAACAGCGGGAATAACGAAAATCATCGGCGGGGCCCTCCTTGCGGCAACAGTCTTGCCGCGCAGACTCAAACCGCACCAGTCAGGATGCCCTTACCTTGCAGCGGTCTGCCGCATCCAGCGAAACATGTAGCGCACTGGCCAGCGCAACACACTCATGCCCGCGAACAGGACAAACAGCCCGACCCAAGGGCCGTTCTGATAGGTGACAAACCCGACAAGGGGGATGCCCAGCGCGATCAGCACATAGGCACGCGTCCAATGATTGTCCCGCGACGGGAGCATCGCCAGCACATTGGCCAGCAAGGCCCAAGCACAGGCGAGTATTAGCGATACCGACATTGTCTGCCCTCCGTATCCCCCCAGAGGTGGCGATAGCTTGCGCCAGTCGCGCCAATCACGCAACCCCCGCGATCTGTTCAAATGCAGAAAAGGCGATGAGTTTAAGCCTTTTACACCGATCTGTCGGCACGAAATGCCACTTTGGCCCGCCAGCGCTCCATATCCGTGTTCAGCGCCGGCATATTCTCGAGCAGACCAAATTGCCGCTCAAACGCCGTCCCCGGCCCCTCTATCCGGGCCCGTCCACACCTCGAACACCCAAGGGTCTTCGATGTTCCGACCGCGCGCGACAAAACACCCGCCGCCAAGCCAAACCGCAACGGCTTATCCCTCACCCCAGTTTCTTCTGTCCAAAAATATCCCGGGGGAGGCCGAAGGCCGGGGGCAGCGCCCCCCAAACAAAAACAGCCCCCGAAGGGGCCATTTCTTAAAGAAACGTAAAATCGTCTCTGTAACCTATTGATATCTCACACCCCACACGCTGTCCACGCGTGGACAGGGGTAGGCCGGGCTTCAGCCCGGCACCGCCTCCAGCCGCGCCGGCAACCCATTTGCCCAGGCCGAAATCGTGCCCGCCCCCAGACAGACCACCATATCGCCCGGCTGCGCCTGCTCACGGACCAGCCGCTCCAGATCGTCCTCGTCGCGGATCGCCCGCGCATGCCGGTGGCCGTGCCGGACCAGTCCCGCCACCAGATCGTCCCGCGTCGCCCCCGGAATGGGCTCTTCCCCGGCGGCAAACACCTCGGCAATCGCCACCACATCCGCCTCGTTGAAGCAGGAACAGAATTCCTCAAAGTGATGCGACAGACGGCTGTACCGATGCGGCTGATGCACCGCGATCACCCGCCCCTCACTGGCCTGCCGCGCCGCCTTCAAAACGGCGGCAATCTCGACCGGGTGGTGGCCATAATCGTCGATCACCGTGACCCCGTTCACCTCACCCACCTTGGTAAAGCGCCGGTTCACGCCGCCGAAGGCCGCCAAGGCCTTGCGAATCTCATCGCCCGACATGCCCAGATGCCGCGCCACCGCGATGGCCGACAGAGCATTGCTCACGTTGTGATCGCCCGGCATCGGCAGGGTCATGTCCTCGATCACCTCACCCGTCTGCTGGAACACCACGTCAAAATGCGCCACGCCGCCTTTGTAGGTCAGCCCCACGGCGCGCACATCCGCCTGCGCATTGAACCCATAGGTCACCACGCGCCGATCAGACACACGCCCCACCAGCGCCTGCACCTCGGGGTGATCGGTGCAGCAAACGGCCAGCCCATAAAAAGGAATGTTCGACACGAAGTCATAGAACCCGTTGCGCAGGTTCTCGATCGTGCCCCAATGTTCCATATGCTCGGGGTCGATGTTGGTCACGATGGCGATGGTTGCGGGCAACCGATTGAAGGTGCCGTCGCTTTCATCCGCCTCGACCACCATCCACTCACCCTGCCCCATGCGGGCGTTAGAGCCATAGGCGTGGATGATCCCGCCATTGACGACCGTGGGGTCAAACTCACCGGCGTCCAGCAGCGTGGCGACCATCGTGGTGGTGGTGGTCTTGCCATGCGTGCCCGCGACGGCGACGTTGGATTTCAACCGCATCAGCTCGGCCAGCATCTCGGCCCGGCGCACGACGGGAAGACCACGGCGGCGCGCCTCGTCCAGTTCGGGATTGCCCGGCTTGATCGCCGAAGAGATCACCACAACCTCGGCCCCCTCAAGGTTCGAGGCCACCTGCCCCTCGAACACCCGCGCGCCCAGGTCCACCAACCGCTGGGTGATCTTAGTTGATTTCAGATCAGAGCCCTGCACCGAATAACCGTGGTTCAGCAGCACCTCGGCGATGCCGGACATGCCGATGCCGCCGATGCCGACGAAATGGATCGCGCCCACATCGCCGGGCAGCTTTGTCGCGCCGGTCATGCAGGCGCCCCGCTCAATCCCCAAGTCCTTCATCTACCGTGCCCTCATCGTTTGTTGTTATGCCTGCCAGTTCTTCGACCAGCGCGGCCAAGTGGTCCGCCGCCTCGGGTTTGCCCACCCGCAGCGCCGCTTGGACCATCCGGATCGCGCCCTGCTCATTGCTCAGAACCGCCTGGATCGCCTCTGTCACCGTCTCGATTGTCAGTTTTGTTTCCGGGATGCGGATAGCCGCGCCAGCATCCACCAGCGCCTGCGCGTTGGCCATCTGATGATCGCCTGTCGCATGCGGATAGGGGATCAGGATGCTGGGCCGTCCGATCACCGCAATATCCGCCACCGACGACGCGCCAGAGCGCGAGATCACCAATTGCGCCTCACTCATGCGGGCAGGCACATCATGAAAGAACGGCTGCACATCCGCGTCCAAACCGTGTTCGGCGTAGTAAGTCGCCACGCGCAGCTCATCCTCGTCCCGCGCCTGATGGCTGACGCGCAGGTTGCCGACCATCTCCAGCGGCAGCGCCGCAATCGCGGGTGGCACGATGTCCGACAGCGCCCGCGCGCCCTGAGAGCCGCCGATCACAAGGATCGACATCGGATAAGGTCCGGGCGCGATATAGCCCGCGCCCGCCCGTTCCCGCACCGTCAGGCGCACCGGGTTGCCGGTATGGATGCCCTCGACCCCTTCGGGCAGGTCAGTCGGCCAAGTGCCGCAGGCCATGACGTCAACCTTGCTGGCAAACCAGGTGTTCACTTTGCCCAGGACGCCGTTTTGTTCGTGGATCATGCGCGGCAATTTCATCAGCCAAGCGGCGGTCAGCGCCGGGACACTGGGATAGCCGCCAAAGCCGACCACCACGTCGGGGCGATCCCGCCGCATCCCGATCATCGCCGACACAACGCCCGAGGCCAGCCGGAACGGCACCAGCGCCTTTGCCAGCACCCCGCCACGATCAAACGTTGCAGAGGCCACGGTTTCGATTTCGACCGCTTCAGGAAAGGCGCCGGTATAGCGTGCGCCGCGCTGGTCGGTTGACAGCTTTACCCGCCAGCCGCGCGCCAGCATGATTTCCGCAAGGGCCTGCGCAGGGAACATATGTCCACCTGTGCCGCCCGCCGCCATCACCAGCAAAGGCTTGCGCTCGCCCATTTACCCAACTCCGTAACCGATCCACGCGCGGATATATCATCCCCACGTCCTCGTCCATGACAAGGGGAAGACCGGCAGGTTCCTGCCCATAAGGCCGGTGTCACCGCGCCCGTCCGCGCAAAATGTCGCGGATTTCGCCTTGAGGGCGCGACCGGGTAAAGGCCAGCAGCATCCCCACCGCGATGCCACCCGCGATCAAAGACGATCCGCCGTAACTGACAAAGGGCAGCGTCATGCCTTTGGCCGGCAACAACCGCACCGCAACGCCCATGTTGATCATCGCCTGCACGCCGAACATCGCCGCAAGGCCGGTGCCTGCCAGTCGGATGAACGGATCGCGTTCCCGCATCAGTCGGATCAGGCTGCGCATCACGATAGCGGCGTACAAGGTAAGGATCACCAAAACCATAAGCAGGCCGTATTCCTCAGCCGCGACGGCGATGATGAAATCTGTATGCGCGTCCGGCAGGCTCCACTTCACCTGCCCCTCACCCACGCCAACACCGAAAAAGCCCCCCTCGCGGATCGCGTTTTCGGCATAGCCAAGTTGTGAGGTTGGATCGACCTCGGGGTTCAGGAACCCGTCAAAACGGCGCTGAAAGTGCTCGGACGAGTTATAGGCCACCATGCCGCCAAGCACGACCAGCCCCGCCAGACCCACAAGCAGCAACATCGGCGCGCCGCCGACAAACCACATCACACCCCAGCCGAACAAGA
This sequence comes from Antarctobacter heliothermus, assembly GCF_002237555.1. Classification (NCBI taxonomy): domain Bacteria; kingdom Pseudomonadati; phylum Pseudomonadota; class Alphaproteobacteria; order Rhodobacterales; family Roseobacteraceae; genus Antarctobacter; species Antarctobacter heliothermus. Next base: position 4,438,679 of record NZ_CP022540.1, read on the forward strand.
CCAGCGCCGCCTGGCCAAAGTCCGGTTGAAACGCCAGCATCATCACAATCGCAAACATGAGAATAAAGGAGTACATCCGCCCCGGCGGGCCGCTCAACTCTTGCCCAGCCGCCATCAGCCAAGCGGTCAGGATCACGAACAGCGGCTTGAGAAACTCGGACGGCTGCACGCTGGCAAAGCCCAGCGAATACCACCGCACTGCGCCCTTGCCGAAATCCGTGCCCAACACCGGCAAAAGCGCCAGTGCGATAAAGGCCACAAAGAACCCCATCACCGCCAAACGGCGCACCATCACCGGCCCCATCATCGAGGTCAGCACCATGGCCACCATTGCCAGCCCGCCAAAGAACGTCTGCTTTTGGACATAGTAGAACGGTGGCTGGCCGAGGCGATCCGCCAGCGGCGGCGAGGCCGCTAGCCCCAGCAACAGCCCCACACCGAACAGCATGAAAATAAAGGACAAGGTCCACTTGTCCACCGTCCGCCACCATTTCGGCAACACAGGCTCGCCACCCTTAACGGGCACCGTGCCGTAAACCATTTCTGTCATCTGAACACCGCTACTGCCTCGGACCGCCCGGTTTTCCGGGTCTGACGGTCAGTGTAGCGCAGAAATCTAAGTCACGCCAAATGAATCCGGCGACTGCCGAGGCGGTGTGCCCACGCGGCCACGTTCATCCCTGCCTTTCGCGGGATGACTCCGCGCCGCCCTCTGGCCTTTTCCTAGGTTTGCCCCTACCTCCCGCCCCATGCATGTCAACACCTTGATCCTTGGCGCAGGTGCCGCCGGACTGATGGCCGCCGCTCAGGCGGGGCCGGATGTTCTGGTCATCGACCATGCCAAAGCCCCCGGCGAAAAGATCCGTATCTCCGGCGGCGGCCGCTGCAATTTCACCAACATGTATTGCGATCCCGATAGCTTCCTGTCTGAAAACCCGCATTTCGCCAAATCCGCGCTTGCCCGCTTTACGCAATGGGAATTCATCGAAATGATCGACCGCCACGGCATCGCGTGGCACGAAAAGACGCTGGGACAACTATTCTGCGACGGGAAGTCTACCCAGATCGTCGACATGCTGTTGAAAGAGATGGAAAAGGCCGGTGCATGCCTCTGGCTGCGCACCGCAATCAAGGACACCCGCCACACCGACGGGCGCTTTGTCACGCTGCTGGAAAAAGACGGTCGGGAGATTGAAGTCACCTCTCAAAACCTGATCCTCGCCACAGGCGGCAAATCCATCCCCAAGATGGGGGCCACCGGCATCGCTTACGACATCGCGCAACAGTTTGGCCATGACCTCACGGACATCCGCCCCGCGCTGGTCCCCCTTACCTTTGGCGACCGTTTCGCGCCGCTGGCCGGGGTCGCGACAAACACACGGGTTTCAACCGAGGCGACCAGCTTTTCCGAGGCCATGCTATTCACCCATCGCGGCCTGTCCGGCCCCGCCATCCTGCAAATCTCCAGCTATTGGAGTGAAGGTCAGGAGATCGTGGTTGACCTGTTGCCGGATCTCGATCTTTCCAATCTTCTGCGGGACAAGCGCCAAACCGATGGCAAGCGTGCGCTCAGCGCCGAACTGGCCACACAACTGCCCGCACGTCTGGTGAGCTTTCTTGGTCAGGAGATTGATCTGAAAGGCAATATCGCGGATCTATCGGACATCCGTATGGATCAGCTGACAGAGGCCCTAACCGAATGGCGGCTCAAGCCCACCGGATCTGAGGGCTATCGCACCGCCGAAGTCACCCTGGGCGGCGTCTCGACCACCGGTCTCGACTCCAAGTCTCTGATGTCAAAGCACCTTCCCGGTCTGTATGTCATCGGAGAGGCCGTCGATGTTACCGGCTGGCTGGGTGGCTACAACTTTCAATGGGCTTGGGCCTCTGGCATGGCCGCGGCGCGCGACATTCAGAGCCGCGCAACCGCTTGAAATCGGACGCTATTCCTGACCTGTCGCGGACATAACGCAGGCGATGAAGTCATCCCCGCGTTGTTCAAAATTGTCATACTGATCGAAACTAGCGGCCGCCGGGGCCAGCAGAACCACCTCTCCCGGCTGCGCATCCGCAGCGGCACGGGCCACCGCCGTTGCCATGTCACCGCAGATTTCCGCTGCCACACCCGGCAGTTGCAACGCAAAGCTTTCTGGTTCGCGGCCGATCACATAGGCTTTGGCCACATGATCCAACGCAGGCTGCAACGCCCCCAAACCGCCGTCCTTCATCAACCCGCCACAGACCCAGCGAATTTTCGGGAATGCCAGAAGCGCCTTTAGCGCGGAGTCGACGTTTGTTGCCTTTGAATCATTGACAAAGGTGACGCCGTTCACCTCGGCCACCCGCTGGCTACGGTGCGGCAAACCGGTAAAACTGCGCATTGCGGCCTCGATCTCACGCGGGGCAAGGGTCAGACTGCGGCAGGCGGCGTAGGCAGCGCATGCATTCTGGTGGTTATGCGCCCCTGGCAGCCCGGCAATGTCGCGCAGATCCAATGAGGCCACCTGCCGCCCCTTGCGCCACTCTGACAAAAACCCTTTGCGCACAAAGACATACCATCCCGGCCCGCCCAGTTTTTGCCCACTGGAGACCCGGATCACACGGTCATCCGCGCGCCCCTCAGACAGTTGACCGGCCAGGTACAGCCCCTCGACCTCATCGACGCCAATGACAGCGCGGTCCGGTCCACCCTCGGCAAACAGCCGTCGCTTGGCCGCGAAATAACCGCCAAGGCCCGCGTGCCGGTCCAGATGATCAGCGGAAAAATTGGTGAAAACAGCCACATCCGGCGTCAAGCTGCGTGCCAGATCGGTCTGATAGCTGGACAGTTCCAGAACCACGACCCCGCCATCCTCCGGCGGGTCGATGTCCAGCACGCCGCGCCCGATATTGCCGGCAAGCTGGCTCTCGCGGCCCGCTGTCGTCAGGATATGATGGATCAGCGCCGAAGTGGTGGACTTGCCGTTGGACCCTGTCACCGCAATCACCTTGGGCGGTTGGTCAAACATGTCCCAATCGCCACCAAGGCTCTGAAAGAAAAGCCCGATATCGTTGTCCACCGGTACACCCGCCCGCAGGGCTGCCGCGATGGCTGCATTGGGTTGCGGATATAGATGGGGGATACCGGGCGATGTAATCAGGCAGGCCACATCGTCAAACGCCTCTGCCCGGTCCAGCCTGCGGACCTCAAACCCGTCGTCTTCGGCCCGGGCCCGGGCCGCGTCAGTGTCGTCCCAGACCACCACCCGCGCACCACCCTCGCGCAGCGCGCGCGCCGCCGACAGCCCGGATCGGCCCAACCCCAGCACCGCGACAACGGCGCCCTCGTACCCGAGAACAGGGATCATGACAGTTCTCCCACAAGGTCACAAAGGCACGCCAAGCGCCTGTTGGACATGAAGCTTCCGGTTCAGCGTACTTTCAGTGTGGCCAGTCCGATGATCGCAAGGATCAACGAGATGATCCAGAACCGGATCACGATAGTCGGTTCCGCCCAGCCCTTTTTCTCATAGTGGTGGTGGATCGGGGCCATCAGAAAGACGCGCTTGCCGGTCTGTTTGAAATACAGCACCTGAATGATGACCGACAGTGCCTCGACCACAAACAGCCCGCCGACGATGGCCAGCACAACCTCATGTTTGGTGGCTACCGCAATCGCCCCCAATGCACCGCCCAGCGCCAATGACCCGGTATCGCCCATGAAAACCGCCGCAGGGGGCGCGTTGTACCACAGGAATCCCAGACCGCCGCCAACAACCCCAGCGGCAAAGATCAGGATCTCACCAGTGCCTGGCACATAGTGCACGTCCAGATACTCGGTGAAATCGACCCGCCCCACCGCATAGGCGATCACCCCCAGCGTCGAGGTGGCGATCATCACCGGCATGATGGCGAGCCCGTCCAGACCATCGGTCAGGTTAACTGCGTTGGCCGCGCCCACAATCACGATCATGGCGAAAGGCACAAAGAAATAGCCCAGATAAACCAGCGTATCCTTGAAGATCGGAAAGGCCACGCGGTACGACAAGTCGTCAGGATGATAGGCCGCAGCCCAGAATCCGGCGATCCCGGCAATGACAAATCCCAGCAATAGCCGCACCTTGCCGGACACGCCTGCGGTGTTCTGCTTGCTCACCTTGGCGTAGTCGTCGGCAAACCCGATAGCCGCATAGGCAATCGTCACAAACAACACCATCCAGACAAACGGATTGTCCAGACGCGCCCACAGCAGGGTCGACGTAACCAGCGCCCCGATGATCAGCAACCCGCCCATGGTGGGGGTGCCCGCCTTGGCGAAATGCCCCTCGGGACCGTCAGCGCGGATCGGCTGGCCCTTCCCCTGCCGCTTGCGCAGCACGTTGATCAGCGGCGGACCAAAGAGAAAGCCAAAGATCAACGCCGTCAGGAACGCCCCGCCTGCGCGAAACGTGATATAGCGAAACAGGTTGAAGGCGTCGCCGCCGTCACTGAATTCTGTCAGCCAGAATAGCATGGCCCTCGTCCTTCCTAGCCTTCCAGATCCGGTGTCGATTGGCGCAATTTGCGGATGGCGTCAACCACGCGCCCCACCCCCATCGAAAGAGAGCCCTTGGCCAGCACAACGTCGCCCGCGTCTAAATCGCGCCCCACACGCTCGGCCATCTTGTCAGCGGTTTCGGTCCAATGACCGCGCTTTTCCGTCGGCAGGTCGCGCCACAGGTGCTGCATCAGCGGCCCGATACAATGAACAACATCAATCCGGTCCAATGCCGGGTTCTGTGCAATTACGCGGTGCAGAGCCACTTCGCTGCGGCCCAGTTCTTTCATGTCGCCAAGGTACGCGATCCGACGCCCCCGCGAGACGCGCCCAATGCCGTTGCGCGGTTCTGCCGCCGCCAGCACTTCCAGCGCAGCCGCCAGCGACGCCGGGTTGGCATTGTAGGCATCGTCGATCAGATCGACGCTGATGCGCCCATCCACCGGGTCCAGCGCAATCTTTTCGCGTTGGCCGCGCCCCGCGCCCGGCTGCCATTGGCCCAGCGCCATAACTGCCAATGCCGGATCAAGACCCAGCGCATCGGCCACAGCCAGTGCGCCCATGGCGTTGACGGCAAAGTGCCTCCCCGGAGCCAGAACCTTGAACAGACGCGTCTCAACCCCCGCCCGGCCCACGGCCACCGTGCAGGCGTCTCGCACTGTGACGCGGTACAAACGGTACTGGTTGCAGGCCTTTTCGCCAAAGCTGACGGCAAAGCGGCGCCCCGCATCGGCCTTTTCCCGCAAGATCGGGCTGATCGGCAGATCGCCGTTGAAAATGGCGGTGCCGTAGGGTTCCAGTCCATCAAAGATGGCGGCCTTTTCGCGCGCAATGCCCTCAACGCTGTCAAAGGCGGCAAGGTGTGCGGGCGCGACAATCGTGACCAGCGCCACATGCGGGCGGGTCAGCCGCGCCAAAGGTGCAATTTCGCCGGGGTGGTTCATGCCGATCTCGATCACGGCAAAATCCACATCGCGTGGCATCCGCGCCAGCGTCAGCGGCACACCCCAGTGGTTGTTATAGCTTTTCTCGGCGGCATGGACGCGGCCCTGCGCGCCCAGGACCGTGCGCAGCATTTCCTTGGTCGATGTCTTGCCGACCGAACCTGTCACCGCAACGATCCGCGCGCGGGTGCGGGCGCGCGCGGCCTCACCCAATGCTTCAAGTCCGGCCTGCACATCCTTGACGATCAATAGAGGTGCAGAGTCATCCACACCCTCCGGCACATGGCTGACCAGTGCCGCCGCCGCGCCACTGTCCAGCGCTTGTTTGACGAAATCATGACCGTCGCGCGCCGCCTTGAGCGCCACAAACAGATCGCCGGGCTTCAGGGTCCGGGTATCAATCGACACGCCCGTTGCAGTCCAATCGCAGGGCGTGGTGCCGCCGGTGGCGGCGACCGCCTCGGCCGAGTTCCACAAAGGCGTGCTCATATCCCCTTCCCGTCCAACGCCGCCACCGCAATGCTGGCCTGCTCTACGTCGTCGAAGGGGTAAACCGTGTCTCCCACGGTCTGCCCGGTCTCATGCCCTTTGCCGCAGATCAGCAGCGCGTCACCGGGGCCCAGCCCGTCGACACCGCGCAGGATCGCCTCTGCCCGGTCAGCGACCTCAAGTGCCTCAGGCGCGCCCTGCATCACCGCTGCGCGGATCAAGGCGGGATCCTCAGAGCGCGGGTTGTCGTCGGTGACAATCACGCTGTCGGCGTTTTCGGTTGCTGCCATGCCCATCAGCGGGCGTTTGCCACGATCCCGGTCGCCGCCCGCGCCAACCACGGCGATCAACCGCCCCATGACATGCGGACGCAACGCCTTGCAGGCGGTCGCCACCGCGTCAGGGGTATGGGCGTAATCGACAAAGATCGCCGCCCCGTTGACGCGCTTGGCGGCCAATTGCATCCGTCCGCGCACCGTCCCCAACAGGGGCAGCACATCAAACACATCCTCCGGGTCACCGCCGCAGGCAATCACCAGCCCCGCCGCGACCAGAATGTTTTCCGCCTGAAAGCCGCCGATCAGGCCAAGGCGTTCCTGCCGCACCGTGCCCTCAAAGCTCAGCCGGATTTCCTGCCCCGTGGCATCAAACCTCTGTGCCTCAAGACACAGATCTGCCGCCTCACGTCCCACGGTGATCACCTCTTGGCCGCGTGCCCGCGCAATGGCGAGCATGTCCACGCCGCGCGGGTCGTCGATGTTGATCACCGCGATCCCGTCCTCGGGCAAGACGCGGGCAAATAGCCCCGCCTTGGCAGAGAAATACTCGTCAAAGCTTTCGTGGTAGTCCAGATGGTCCTGGGTGAAGTTGGTGAACCCCGCCGCCGTCAGCGTCACGCCGTCCAGCCGCCGCTGCGCCAACCCGTGACTGGACGCCTCCATCGCGGCGTGGGTCACGCCCGCCTCCGCCGCGCCGGACAACACCCGGTGCAGGGTGATCGGCTCTGGCGTGGTGTGCTTCAGCGGTGTTTGCCAATCGCCCTCAACGCCGGTGGTGCCGACATTGACCGCGCGCAGGCCCAGTTCCTGCCAGATCTGCCGGGTAAAGCTGGCGACCGATGTTTTGCCGTTTGTGCCTGTCACCGCAACCACGGTTTCCGGCTGAGATCCGAACCACAACGCGGCCGTATAGGCCAGCGCCTGACGTGGATCCTCGGCGATTACCAGCGCCGCGTTCGACGCCGCCAGTTCCGCCTCTGCCATCTTTGCGCCCGCCGCATCGGTCAGTACCGCTGCAGCCCCCATGCGCAAGGCGAACTGGATGAACTCTCCGCCATGCACCCGCGTGCCCGGAAGCGCGGCAAACAGAAAGCCCTCGCGCACCTCACGGCTGTCAACTGCCAGCCCCGTCACCGCGACCTCTTTTCCGCCACGCGCGGTAAGACCCAGTTGTGACAGACTCTTTGTCAGGATGCTGCGTTCAGACGCCATGTTTCAATCGCCCCCGGCTGTGGTTCTGGCCCTGCGGTTCCACAGGTAGCCCTGCGCCCACGCGGCCCTAGTCTGAGGCCGTCGTCAACGTCTTCTCCTGCCCCGTATCATAATCAGGACGCAAGTCCAGAAGCGGGGCAATTCGCGTGATCATCTCGGCGGCAACAGGCACAGCCGTCCAGCCAGCGGTGCGGCGCGGGGTCGATCCGGAGGTCTCGACCGGCTCATCCAGCATCACAACCAGCGCATAGCGCGGCGCATCCGTCGGGAACACCGAGGCAAATGTCGCAATCACCTTGTCCTTGTGATAGCCGCCGCCGCGTTCCTTGGGCTTTTCCGCCGTCCCGGTCTTGCCCCCGACCCGATAGCCCGGCACCTCGGCAAACGACGCGGTGCCCTTCTGCCCGATCACGACCTTGCGCAGCATCGTGCGCGCCTGTTCCGCCACCTCATCGCGCAACAGCTTGTCCCCCATGCGGGGGCCATCCTGTTTCAACAAGGTCGGCTGCACCACATGGCCGCCATTGGCAATCATCGCGTAGCCCGCCGCCAGATGCAGCGGCGAGACGGAAATCCCGTGGCCATAGGAAATGGTGACAGCCGACAGATCCGTCCACCGTTCGGGGATCAGCGGCTTGGCATTGCGGGCCTCGACGATTTCCAGAGGGGAAGGCGCGAACATGCCCAGATTTTCGTAAAAGTCCTTTTGCCGGCCCCGCCCGATCGCCATGACCAACTTGGCCGTGCCCCGGTTCGAGCTGCGCACAATCACGTCCTCGACCGTCAGCTTGCCATAGTTCTTGCCCTGAAACTCACCCACCTTGAACCCCAGCACCTCATAGGGCGGCGAAGTGTCGATCACAGTTTGCGGATGGACCAACCCCAGTTGCAGCGCCTGCGCTGCGGTGAAGATCTTGAAGGTTGAGCCGAGCTCATACAGCCCCTGCACCGCACGGTTGAACAGCGGACTGTCGCCTGCCTTTTCCCCCGCAATTGGCACGCGCGGGCGGTCGTTGGGGTCGAAATCCGGCAGGGACGCGATGGCAATCACCTCACCCGTGTAAATATCCATCAGCACACTGGCAGCACCCTTGGCGTTCAGCAGCTTCATGCCCGCATCCAGCACCTCTTCGGTGGCGGCCTGAATGGTCAGATCCAGCGACAGCGTCAGCGGCACGCCCTGCCGGGCAGGATCGCGCATTTCCGCATCAAAGTACTTTTCGATGCCCGCCGTACCGATCACCTCCGCCGCATGAACCCCCTCATCGCCAAAACTTGCGCCGCCCAAAACATGGGCCGCAATCGCGCCGTTGGGATACAGCCGCATTTCACGCGGGCCGAACAACAGACCCGGCTCCCCGATGTCATGCACTGCCTGCAACTGCTCGGGGCTCAGCTTTTTCTTGATCCAGAGGAACTTGGTCTTGGGGTTGGTAAACCGCGCCCCCAGCTTTTCGGCGTCGATGTCGGGAAAGATCGCCGCAAGCTGCTGCGCCGCACGCAGCGGATCAACCATCTGCTGTGGATGCGCATACAGGCTGTGGGTCGACATGTTGGTGGCCAGAATGCGGCCATGCCGGTCGGTGATGTCCGCCCGGGTTGCGACGATGGACGCCCCTGTCAACTGCGCGCGCGGCTCTTCGGGTTCCGACGCGGACAAGACCCCCATCCGCGCGCCCACCACGCCATAGGCACAGACGAACATGACCGCCAGCACCAGCAACCGCCCCTCGGCACGCAGTCGCAGCCGGTCACGGATCTCTTCGTGGCGCAGCCTGCGGTTCTCGCGTTCGATGACGTCGGGGTTTTCGCCATTCTGGCGGGCTTCAAGGATGCGTGCCAGCGGGCGCAGCGGCGTGCGGGTCATGGGTTTGTCGCTCCGGCAGAGGTGACATCGACGGGTTTCGTCAGATCAAGCGCCAGAGGCTGCGGATAGGCCACCTGATCAATGCTGCCAAACTGATCCGGGCGCAGCGGCAACAGCCCCAGCCGGTCAAAGTTCAGCTCTGCCAGATCGCGCAGCCGGTCGGGCCGATTCAGATAGGCCCATTCCGCACGCAGGATCGCCAGCCGTTCACGCGCGGCACCTATGTCGCGGCGCAGATCGTCCACGTTGTCCAGTTCCGCCTTGGTTCGGTAGTTTTCATAGTAGGCCCAATAGCCGGATGTGATGACGGCCATGGCCGCGAGCAGGAACAAAACACTGCGCATCTCATCGTCTCCTAGGTGTTTGTGGTGTTTGTTTCATCATTGGCATCGACAGTTCCGCCGCCTCGACCGGACGTGCGGGGATATCTGTCCGCCGCCCCACGCGCAGCTTTGCAGAGCGTGAGCGCGGGTTCTCTGCAAGTTCTTCGGCATCCGGCCCCACCGCCTTGCGCGTCAGGACCGTAAAGGGGTCCGTCGCCTCATGGGTCTGGTCGCCATAGCGGTTCACATGGGTTTTCTTGTCGCCGTGCAGTTGGAAAAAGCGCTTTACCATCCGATCCTCGACCGAATGAAAGGTCACAACCGCCAAGTGCCCGCCGGGTTTCAGCACCCGCTCAGCCGCCATAAGCCCCTGCCACAGCGCGTCATATTCGCCGTTCACCGCAATCCGCAGCGCCTGAAAGCTGCGGGTGGCGGCATGGGCCTGCCCGGGCTTGGTGCGGCCAAGCACCCGCTCAATCAACTCGGCCAGCGGCAAGGTCCGATCAAAGGGACGGTCCTGCACAATGGCACGGGCAATCCGGCGCGATTGCCTCTCTTCCCCATAGATGAACAGGATATTGGCAAGCTCGGCCTCTTCGACCGAATTGACAAGATCCGCCGCCGTCGGCCCCTCTTGCCCCATCCGCATGTCCAGCGGCCCGTCTCTCATGAACGAAAAGCCGCGTTCGGCCCGGTCCAGCTGCATCGACGACACGCCCAGATCCAGCACCACGCCATCAACGGCCTCTGCCGCCTTGTCCATCTGCGCGAAATTGCCCTGCCACAGCGACAGCCGGTCGCCGTATTCAGCCCCCCAGTCGCGCGCCATCTCATGCGCCAGCGGATCACGGTCGATGCCGATCACCTTGTCGGCCCCGGCCTCCAGCAATCCGCGCGCGTAACCGCCCGCGCCCAGCGTACCGTCGATCCAGACACCCGATACCGGGGCCACGGCCGCCAGCAAAGGGCGCAACAGCACCGGGACATGGGGTGCGCCGCCGGTTTCCGCAGCGGGCCGGGCCATCAGAGGCCCTCCAGCGCGTCCAGCAGTTCCATCGGGTCTTCGGGAAGATCCACTGCCAGTTCATCCTCTTCGATCGCATCGGTCGGCGTATAGCGATCCGCGCTCCAGATCTGGAACTTGTTCAGGCTTGCCACGGCCCAGGCCTCGGCCCCGATCCCGAACCGCGTGCGGAACCGCGCCGACAACACCAGACGCCCGGTTTCGTCCACCGTCGCGGGCGTTGCCCCCGACGAATAGATTGCCGTCAACGCCTGTTTGTCCGGTCCGGCCTTCAGCTTTTCGATGCGGGCTTCGATGCGTTCGATTTCCTCGATGGTATAGACCTCAAGGCATTTCTGCCGCGGGTCGCCTGTCACCATCACTAGGCTGGGGTTGGCATTGTCCTTGGACTCCGGATCCCAGTCAGGATCACCCGCAGCGAGGACACGGCGAAAACTGGCCGGAATGGACATCCGACCCTTGCTATCGACCTTCAGTCGATGTTCGCCTCTGAACCTCAGCCTGCGGCTCACTGCCCTCGGCCCCTTCAATCCCCCGTTTTGAAACGAAATACGGCGGGTTGATCAGCTGCCATTGATCAACCCGCCGCTGGACCCGCTATGCGGGTGTCTCCGACTGCGCGCGCCACCTGGGGGGATGTCTGCTCGCCCGCGCGCCGGATCCTTGTGTCACGATGAGAGCGTGCGCCTGTATGAAACCTGCTCTTATTATTATTTGAGTTCAGTGCCGGGTCTTGGATGCCCTTGCTGCCGTTCTCATCGTGTGAACTATGAATGACATGGGAGACGATGGTATTCAATAGTTTTTTGTGGGAAATCGGTGAACTGGGCGGTAGTCAGGCCCAGAGAAATAAGGCAAAATCCAGTCATCTCGGCCGATCCGGCGCAGACCTAGCGAAACACGACCCCCGCGCACACAACATATAGACGCAGGCATGAGCGATAAAAAAATCCCATTCAGGACCACAAAATCCCCGCCAATGCCACTCAAACCGCTTGGTGGTGCCGCCCGATACCTGCCTTGTGCCGCAATCCTGGGTCCGAATCATCTGAAATCGGTGCGAATCCGGGTGAATCGGCAGTGTTCCGCCCGCAAACCCCGCCTCTTCTCTGGTTCGGACCATCAAATCCCAAATCCTGTCCCATCCCGTCCCAAATCGGACCGCCCCAATGCCCGTATCGCGGCGCAAAACCCGCACTCGCACCAAACGCCGTTTCATGAGATCACTAAACAAGGCACCCTCTCCCCCACGCGGAAGGCCCCCCAATGCTGAGCACAATCCCCCAGTTCCTCGATCGCGGCGGCCCGGCGCTCTGGGCTATCGCTGTCCTGTCGGTCCTGACGCTAAGCCTCGTTCTGTGGAAACTCTGGCAGATGTTCCGCAGGGGCACATGGAAACGCGAAGGCGCAGAGACCGCGCTACGGTTCTGGGGTCAGGGACAGACCACACTGGCGATGTCCCATATCTCTTTTGATCCCGCCCCCCGCGCCCGCGTCGTACAGGCCGCCATGCAAGCACGCCTGTCGATCCCCGAGGACGACGCCCGCGAAGAGGCCGCACGCCAGGCCCGCGCCGTGCTGAATGAGACCCGGCTTGGCCTGCGGATGCTGGACCTTGTTGTCACCATCGCCCCATTGCTGGGCCTGCTGGGCACTGTACTGGGCATGATCGATGCCTTTCAGGCCCTGCAAGACAGCGGCCAGCAGGCTGACCCCGCCGCGCTGGCGGGCGGCATCTGGGCGGCGCTGCTGACCACCGCTGCCGGCATGGCCGTGGCGATCCCGGCCAGTGTCATGTTGTCAATCTTTGACGGCATGGCAGACCGGCTGGCGCATGATCTGGAGGATCTGGTCACCCGCGTCTTCACAACCCCCTGGGCCTATGCCGAGGAAGAAGAGGAGCCATCAGCCTGATCCCATGCTGAACCTGCCCACCTCTCCGCGCCGCCGCCGCCCCAGCCTGACCCCGATGATCGACGTGGTCTTTCTGCTGCTGGTCTTCTTTATGCTGGTGGCGCGCTTTGGTGGCACCGATGGCATTTCCCTGCTGCTCTCCGCACCCGGAGAGGAAACCCCCTATTCTGGCCCGCCCCGCCTTGTATCGGTTCTGCCAGACGGGCTTGCCCTGAACGGCCAGACCGTTTCGGACCTACCTGCGGCCCTCGCCCCGCTCATGACCACGCAGGACGATCTCATTGTCATCCGCCCTGTCCCCGGCACCGGCGTCGCGCGTCTGGTCGAAGTGCTGAACACGCTGCGCGAGGCTGGTTTTGCGCGCCTTGCCGTGGTGGAATAGCGGCATGGCCCGTGTCCCTCTCAGCACGCCCCGCCGGTTCTGGCCCGGTCCGCCCAAGGCGCGGGCAGAACCCGTTGTGCCGATGATCAATGTGGTCTTCCTGCTGTTGATCTTCTTTCTGATGACCGCGCAATTCGCCGATCCCGGCAGCGCGGGGCGCAGCAAGCTGTCGGTCGAGGAGGCTCCCGGCCCGATGCGCTCGGTCCTGATCCTTGCGCCCTCCGGGCTGGTGTCCTTTGGCACTCTGCGCGGAGAGGCCGCCATCACCGCCGCCGCCGGGGCTGGCCCCGTGCGCTTGCAGACCGACGGGCAAACGGACGCCGCCGCCTTGGCGCGTCTTCTGACGTCGCTGGCGCAGGCGGGCGCGGGGCGGGTTGATCTTGTGACCACCGGAAAGGCGGCGCAATGACCCGCGTGCGACTGTTAGAGGCGTTGGTCTGTCTGGTGCTGGCGCTGGCAGTACATCTGGCGATCCTTGCGGTACTGGCCCGGCCACAGGCAGACGCACCCGACCCGGCGCTGGCCCTGTCGCCGGTCACACCCGGTCTAGGCGATCTCGTTGCCGCATGGGACCGCGCGCCAGAGACCGGCTTACCCGACACCCCTTCCGCGCCGGTGGCCGAGGACGCGCCTACCCCGCCAAAGGCACTGCCCGCAGCGCCGGTGCGCGTCAAAGCCCCGCCGCCGCCCGTGACGCCTGTCGCCCCGACAGTACTGCCTGTGCCCGACCTCACGCCGCGCCCGCGTCCGGTGGCGGCGGGCGATGTCCCTGCCGTCCTGGCGCGCCCGGCACCCTTTGCCGCAACCGAATTGTTGACCGCTCGCGCCACGTTGCAAACCGCGCCCATGGCCGCCCGCACCCCCGGCGGGCCCCTTGCCGCCCCGGCCCAAGGCGCGCTGCCGCAGATCGATACGACCCCGGCAGCCCCGCCGCCACCGCCCGCGCCCTCAGTTCCAGAGGTTGTGTTGCCGGAAACCGTGGTGCCGGAGGAAACCGTGCCAGCGATCGTGCTGCCAGAGGTGACTGTGACCCCGGAACCAGCCCCCCCGCCGCCCCCAGCGGCACCCGCGCCACAGCCGCAGCCGCAGCCGGATCCAACACCGCAACCCGATCCCGTACCACAACCCGATCAAGCCCCCACCCCGGACACCGCGTCTCCGGGCCCTGAAATCCCCGACCCCGAGCGCGGCCCACCCACGGCCCAAGCGCCCGAATCCTCGCTGCGCCCCATCGCGCGCGATCCCGGTTTCCGCCCGGATCCGTTCACCCTGCGCCCGGTTGCCCGCCCCGCAGGACTGGGTGCGCCCTAGTCGCCGCCGCCGTCTTGACCCTCCCCGCCCCATCCTAGATACCACCGGCAACCAAGGAGCCGTCATGACCGTTCCCGCCATTACAGACAGCCATTGCCACCTCGATTTTCCGGACTTTGATCAGGAACGCCCAGAGGTCATCAGCCGCGCCCTTGAGGCCGGAGTGCACCGCATGGTCACCATCTGCACCCGACTGCGAAATGAACCCCAGGTGCGCGCCATCGCCGAGGCGAACGCCCCCGTCTTTTATGCCGCAGGCACCCACCCAATGTCCGCCGCGGAAGAGCCGCTGGCGACGGTGGATCAACTGGTGACCCTTGCCAAACACCCCAAATTCGTAGGCATCGGTGAGAGCGGACTTGACTATCACTACACCGCTGAAAGCGCCGAGATCCAAAAGCAAAGCCTGCGTATCCATATCGAGGCCGCGCAGGACACCGGCCTGCCGCTGATCATCCACGCCCGCGCGGCGGATGACGACATGGCCCGCATCCTGACCGAAAGCTACCGCGCGCAGCCTTATACCTGTGTCATGCACTGCTTTTCCTCCAGTGCTGAACTGGGGCGCGCGGCGCTTGATCTTGGGTTCTACCTGTCGATGTCCGGCATCACCGCCTTCCCCAAATCGCAAGAGCTGCGCGATATCTTTGCCGCCGCCCCTGTCGAGCGCATTCTGGTCGAAACCGACAGCCCCTACCTCGCCCCGCCGCCGCATCGCGGCAAACGCAATGAGCCCGCCTACGTCGCCCACACCGCGCGCAAGGGTGCCGAGGTCTTTGGCCTCAGCTATGAGGATTTCGCTGCCCAGACAGAGGCCAACTTTGACCGGCTCTTTGTCAAGACCGCCGCGACGGAGACCGCCCTATGAGCGGTGAGCTGCGCTTTACCATCCTTGGCTGCGGATCATCAGGGGGCGTGCCGCGCCTTGGCGGTCACTGGGGCGCATGCGATCCGCAAAACCCCAAGAACCGCCGCCGCCGCTGTTCCATGCTGGTGGAACGTGAAACCGAGGCAGGCACCACAACCGTCCTGATCGACACCTCACCTGATATGCGCGAACAGCTGCTGGACGCCGGGGTGGGCAAGCTGGACGCCGTAGTCTGGACCCATGCCCACGCAGACCATACCCACGGGCTGGACGACCTGCGCCAGGTCGTCTTCAACACGCGCGAGCGGCTGAACGTCTGGGCGGACGGCGACACCCAAAGCGACCTGCTGTCGCGCTTTGCCTATGCCTTTGTGCAACCCGAAGGCTCTCCCTATCCGCCGATCCTGAACCTTCACACAATCAAGGGTCCCTTTTCGATCGACGGTGCAGGCGGCCCGATCATCCTGACCCCGTTCGAAGTCAACCACGGCAGTATCGAGGCGCTGGGGTTCCGCATCGGCGATCTGGCCTACCTGCCGGACGTGGCAACCATCCCCGATGACGTCTGGCCGCAACTGGAAAATCTGGACTGCTGGGTGCTGGACGCGCTGCGCCGCAAACCACATCCGACCCACGCACACCTTGCGCTGTCGCTGGAATGGATCGCGCGCGCGCAACCGCGCCGCGCCGTACTGACCAATATGCACATAGACCTCGACTATGCCGAACTCGATGCAGAGACCGCCGCGAATATCACTCCGGCCTATGACGGCATGGTCCTGCGCTATGACATCTGACATAGCCCGAAAAACCCGCTGATATGCAGGCGCTTTTGGAGGTCGTCCTGCCAGTCTTTCTGGTCATCGCCGCCGGATACGGCGCAGTCTGGAAAGGCTGGTTTTCGGACGCCGCCGTCGACGGGCTGATCACCTTTGCCCAGAATTTTGCCATCCCCTGTATGCTGTTCCGCGCCATCTGGACGCTGGAACTGGGCGATGATTTCAACCCCTGGCTGCTGGTGAGTTATTACACCGGGTCGGCCACCTGCTTTACCGCCGGGTTGCTGGGCGCGCGCTATCTGTTCAAGCGCGACTGGGAGGATGCGGTAACCATCGGGTTCTGCTGCCTGTTCGCCAACACGGTGGTGATCGGCCTGGCCCTGACCGAACGCGCCTATGGCAGCGACGCCCTGCAAGCCAACTATGTGATTGTCGCGCTGCATTCGCCGTTCTGCTATGGCGTCGGCATCACCGCGATGGAGATTGTCCGCGCCCGATCTGCCGGGATTTCGAACCGGGCGCTGCCGGGCAAGGTCGGTCGGGCGATGTTCCGCAACGCCATGGTGATCGGCATCGGTCTGGGGATGTTTGCCAATCTCGCCGACCTGTCCCTGCCCACAGTCGCCACAGACGCGCTGGACATGATGATCCGCACCGCCCTGCCCGCAGCGCTGTTCGGCATGGGCGGCGTCCTTTGCCGCTACAGGCCGCGGGGAGACGGTCGGGTGATCGCCTATATCTGCGTGATCTCGCTGGTGTTGCATCCCACCATCACATGGACACTGGGCACGATCACCAACCTGTCGGTCGAGGCGTTGCGCTCTGCGGTGCTGACCGCCGCCATGGCGCCGGGATTCAATGTCTATGTCTTTGCCAACATGTACGGACGGGCGCGGCGGGTGGCGGCCTCGGCGGTGTTGATCACCACGGCGCTGTCGATAATCACCGCGTGGATGTGGCTGTCCGTGCTGCCCTGACGGCGGCGTCGAGTGGGATCGCCCCACCTGTGATGGCAGCCTGCCCGGGCATGGAATCTGGTGCCTTGAAGAGTTTGTCCTTTCATCGCGACCGATGCCAAAGTTCGATAGGTGACAGGGGGCGCTGCCCCCGTCTCCCTGCGGTCGCCTCCCCCGGGATATTTTTGGACAGAAGAAACCGGGGCGATCCGCTTTGACATTTAAGTGCGGCGCAGGTCATGTGGCGCGACACATCTGTGAGGTTTCATGTCCCCCCCATCCGAGCGCACCACCCTTGGCATTCTTTTCATGCTGGCCTTTTGCGCGTTTGCGCCCGTGATGGACGCGATGGCCAAGGCCACGCCCGAGGTGGTGCCGGTGTCGCAGATCCTTGTCTATCGCTTTGCCATTCAGGTAGCGATCCTGTTGCCGCTGGCCGGGTTTCTGGGGCACAGCCTGCGCATGTCGCTGCGAGATGTCTGGCTGCATCTGGCGCGAGCGGCGGCGCTGGTGGCAGCGACGGGATGTTTCTTTACCGCGCTGCGTTACATGCCGATCGCGGATGCGATTTCGATCTTTTTTGTCGAACCGTTTGTGCTGATCCTTATGGGGGCGGTGTTTCTGGCAGAGCCGGTGGGCTGGCGTCGTCTGACCGCCTGCGCCGTGGGGTTTGGCGGGGCCTTGTTGGTGATCCGACCCAGCTTTTCCGATCTGGGGCCGGTGGCGTTTCTGCCCTTGGTCACGGCGGCGCTGTTTTCGATCTACATGCTGATGACGCGCGCCATGGCGCGGCGGCTGCATCCGCTGGTCTTGCAGGGGCACACGGCACTGGCGGCGACCTTGCTGATCCTGCCGCCGCTGCTGATCTTCAACGGCACTGGCAACCTTTATTTCGATCCGGTCTGGCCCGAAGGGCGCGCGGTCTGGACGCTGTTGGGGGTTGGCGTGGTGGCGACGGTCTCACATCTGTTCCTGACTTATGCGTTGCGGCTTGCGCCTGCGGGCACCATCGCGCCGTTGCAGTATCTGGAAATCGTGGGGGCCACGGTGATCGGCTATCTGGCGTTTGGCGACTTCCCCACGCCGCTGACATGGGTCGGCATTGCGATCATCGTCGCCTCTGGTCTGTATGTGTTCGAGCGCGAGCGGCGGCTGGAATTGCGCGCCAAGCCACCCGCGCCGCCGATCTGAGGTCAGGGTTTGGGTGTGATGACCTCGGATTCGGTGACGATCATGTCCAATGGTTGATCCGTAGGTTCCAGCGGCAGATCGATGTCCTCTTGCGCGGAGAAGGCAAATCCGATGGCCAAGGTTGGCCGTTTGGCGCGCAGCATCTCCAGCGTTCGGTCGTAGAACCCGCCGCCATAGCCCAGCCGCCCGCCGCTGCGTGAAAAGGCGATCAGCGGCACGATCAGTACCTCTGGTTCGAGAAACTCGGCCGGGTCGGGGATCATCACCTTGAACGCGCCCTCAACCAGCGTGCAGTCCGGCTCCCACCGGGCGAACTTCAGCGGCGTCGCCTTGGCCATGATCACCGGCACGCCGACGGGGCCGTGGGCTGCGGCCTCTGCCATGGCCGGGACCGGGTCGATTTCCGTGCGGATCGGCAGAAACCCCGATACAGGCACCCCGCGGTAGCCGGCCAGCACCTCGCTCAGCTTGCCCGCGGCACCGGGCCTTTGGGTGTCAAACGCCTGCTGGCGGCGGGCAAAGCCCGCCTTGCGTGCCGCCGCCTTGCGCGCGGCCAGCGTCACAACAGCACCAAGACGGCCAGCCCGAGGAAGGCGAAGAAGCCGACCACATCGGTCACCGTCGTCACAAAGGCGCCCGAGGCCAGCGCCGGGTCCACCCCGGCCTTTTCAAGGATCACCGGTATCGCGATCCCGGCCAGCCCGGCGACCACCAGATTGACCACCATGGCCACCGCGATCACACCGCCCAGTTGCAGCGACCCGAACCAGACGATGCCGACAATCCCCATGATCACCGCAAAGGCGATCCCGTTGATCAGCCCCACCGCGACCTCACGCCGGATCACCCGCCAGATGTTCGACCCGGTCAAATCCTTGGTCGCCAGCGCACGCACCGCCACGGTCAGCGACTGGGTGCCTGCGTTGCCGCCCATCGAGGCGACAATCGGCATCAGCACCGCCAGCGCCACAACCTGCGTGATCGCCTCTTCGAACTGCGAGATCACAAGCGAGGCCATGACAGCCGTCAACAGGTTCACTGCCAGCCAGGGAAAGCGCCGCTTGGTGGTTTCGATCACCTTGTCCGACAGGCGGCTTTCGCCGTCCACACCGGCCAGCCGCAGGATGTCTTCTTCGTTTTCCTCGTCCAGCACCGCCATGGCGTCGTCGATGGTGATCACCCCCACCAGCCGCTCATTGTCATCCACCACCGGGGCGGAAATCAGGTGGTACTGGTTGAAGGCATAGGCCACCTCTCCCTCATCCCGTGTCACCGGGATGGTGTGAAAGGTGTCCTCGACGATGGATTTCAGCAGAACGTCGCGCCGCGACGACATGATCTTGCCCAGCGTCACGTTGCCAACCGGGCGCAACTTAGGGTCTACCAGAATCACATGATAGAACTGCTCCGGCAGATGCTCCGAACTGCGCATATAATCGATGGCGTCGCCCACGCTCCAGTATTCCGGGGCCATGACCACCTCGCGCTGCATCAGACGCCCGGCTGAGAACTCCGGATAGGCCAGCGACTGGCGCACCGCCGCCGCATCCCCGGCCTCCAGCGCGTCAAGGATGGCGTCCTGCTGCGCAGTCTCCAGATCCTCGACCAGATCGACCACGTCGTCGGTGTCCAGTTCGCGCACCGCCTCGGCCAGTGTCTGCGGCGTCAGCGCGGCAATCACCTCTTCGCGCAACGCCTCGTCGAGTTCCGACAGGATCTCGCCGTCGATCTCCTTGTCGTAGAGCCGGATCAGCCGACCGCGATCAAAGGCGTTGATCTGTTCCAGAAGGTCGGCGATGTCCGCCGCGTGCAGCGGCTCCATCAGCTCTGTCAGCTGGGCGCGATCCTCGACATCCACCGCATAGAGGATCGCCGACACGGCCTTGCGGTCGAGGGCATAGGCGTCGTCGCGCTCGGGCGCCTCGGTGGTGTCTGCCTCCAGGTCTTCGGCCATGGTTTTTCGCCCTCACACTGCTTCGCTTAGACAATAAGTCATGCACAGAGCGGGCAACAGGGGGGCATCAGAGATTTACCTTTTCCGAAAGCCCCCCTAGGCTTTGCTGCATGAGCAAACAGCACTTGCACCTTGGTCAGACGCTGACCTTTTCCGGCGACCCGTTTCACGACGGGCTCGACACCGCGCGCCACAGCCGTGACGGCGCGCTGGTGGTTGAGGATGGCATGATCGCCGCCGTGGGAGAGGCCGAGGATCTGCGCACAGGTGACTACGCCAGCGTGACCGATCATGGCGCGTCCCTGCTGCTGCCCGGCTTTGTCGATGCGCACGCCCATTATCCCCAGACCGCCATGATCGCCAGTTGGGGCAAACGGCTGATCGACTGGCTGAACACCTATACCTTTCCAGAGGAAATGCGCTTTGGCGATCCGGCCTATGCGGCAGAGATCGCCGGGCGGTATCTGGACCTGTTGCTGGCCAACGGCACCACCACCGTGTGCAGCTATTGCACCATCCACCCCTCCTCCGTCGATGCCTTGTTTGAGGCGGCCCGCGCCCGCGGCATGCGCGTGCTGGGCGGCAAGACCTGCATGGACCGCAACGCGCCAGAGGGGCTGCGCGACACCGCACAGCGCGCCTATGACGACAGCAAGGCGCTGCTGACCCGCTGGCACGGGCAGGATCGCCTTTCCTACGTCATCACACCGCGCTTTTCACCCACCTCGTCGCCTGCGCAGCTACAGGCGCTGGGGACACTGTGGGCCGAACACCCCGATTGCCTGATGCAGACCCATCTCAGCGAACAGGTGGACGAAATCGCTTGGGTGAAATCGCTGTTCCCCGAGGCGCGCGATTACCTTGATACCTATGAGCAGGCGGGGCTACTGGGGGCCAACGGCCTTTACGGTCATGCCATCCACCTTGAACCGCGAGAGGCGCACCGCCTGCAAGAGGTCGGTGCCGCGCTGATCCATTGCCCGACTTCGAACACGTTTATCGGGTCGGGCCTGTTCGACATGGACGGGCTGACCCGTGACAACCAGCGCATCGGGCTGGCCACTGACACCGGCGGCGGGTCGTCGTTTTCCATGATGCGCAGCATGGCGGCAGCCTATGAGATCGCCCAGTTGCGCGGCCGCGCGCTGCACCCGGCGGAACTGATCTGGCTGGCGACAGAGGGATCCGCCCGTGCGCTGCGGCTGGATCACCGGATTGGCACGCTGGCACCGGGGACAGAGGCGGATTTCATCGCGCTGGACCTTGCCTCGACCCCTGCCATCGCCCAACGCAATGCACGCGCGGGCGACATCTGGGAATCACTCTTTCCCACCATCATGATGGGCGATGACCGCGCCATCGCCGCCACCTATGTGGCGGGCCAGCGCGTCGTCTAACCGTCAATCCGTACCGGCGCGCCGTGCGGCGTTGACAGATAGGCGTGCGCCCACTCTTGGCGCAGCGCCTCCAGATCCCCGGCTCCGGCAATCCCTTTCGCGGTGCAGATCCGTTCCAGCGCGACCACCCAAGCGTGGAAATAATCATCGCCGCCGTCCAGATCTTTGGCCTTGCCATGCTCTGCCAGAACCGCACCAAAAACCTGCGTCCATTCCGGCCATGTAAACGCGCCGCCCGCCTCCAGCGAAACGGCTATGGCAAAGGCCTCGGCGTGCCATGGTGCCTCAAACACCGGCGCGGGCGCGCTCATGCCACAGGCTCCAGATAGCTTTCCCACAGATCGCAACTGACCGTGTCGCCGGGGGCCTCCGCCCTGCCCCACGCCTCTGCCGCATCAAAGACAACCGTATACAGCGGTTCTGGCTGCTCACCTTGGTCATGCGCGTTGGCATCCGGAAAGACGTGGCAGCCGTGCAGCAGTTCAACCGTTCCCACCAGCCCCGCCGCATAGCCCGGCAGGCGGGTATGCCCGCCATCGACCATCACGTTGCGCGTCGGGTGACGCGTCCGCACCCTGTCGCCTTTGGCGAAACGTGGCGCAGCGCCGTCCCGCGACGCCGGTCCGCCCCGCGCCAAAACGCCCGCCACCGCCTCGGGCTTCAACCGCCTGTCTGTCAGCGTCGAGGCCGCAGGTATCGCCCCCGCCAATTCCGCCCGCGTGACAACGCCGCGCATCACCAGCAGATCGGCCAACCCCGCCAGCCACTTTTCATAGTAGGAAAACGCCATGTAATCGCCGGGCGACAGACATTCCCGCGCGTGCCGCGAAACGTCCAGATTCCACTGCCCCAACGCCCCCGCCGCCAGCGTCAGGGCCAGCGCCTGCGCGTGCCACTCTTGTGCAAAGATCGGATCGTCCTCGGACCCGGGCACCACCGGCCCATCGCCAAACCGCCCGCCCATGTCATGCACCCGGCTCATGTGGGGGCCGCCACCAGCGCGGTGCCGATCATCGCATCGCGGCTGACCAAAGCCGCCAAAGCCGCCTCATCCATGCTGCCCGTGCCCTCGGGCCGCATCGGCAGCACCAGATACCGCACCTCAGCGGTCGAATCCCAGACCCGCACCCGCGTGGCGTCGGGCAAGGTCACGCCGAACTCCGCCAATACGGCGCGCGGTTCGCGTACCGCCCGCGCCCGGTAGGCATCGGATTTGTACCACCCCGGCGGAATCCCCAGCAAAGGCCACGGGTAACATGAACACAGCGTGCAAACGACCATATTGTGTTGCTCGGGCGTGTTCTCCACCGCCACCATATGCTCGCCTTGCCGCCCGGCGAATCCCATCTCCGCGACCGCCGCCGTCGCATCCGCCAACAGCCGCGCACGAAAATCCGCATCCACCCAGGCCCGCGCGACCACCGCCGCGCCGTTGCGTGGCCCCACCTTGTGCGCATAGGTCTCAATGATCTCATCCAGCGCCGCCGGATCGACCAACCCCTTGCGGGTCAACAAGGTCTCCAGCGCCTTGACCCGCAAAGCGGGCTCTGGTGGCAACAGGCTGTGGGGCGGGGCATCGTCTGCATGATCATGGGGCATGGCAGCACCATGCCCCTCCGATGCCCCCGAAACAATCCCCGACAAGCGAGCCTCACGGCCCAACGGATGGCGGGTGGGCGCCTTTGGCCGCAGGCCAAACAGAGCCTCCCGCCAGCCGCCAAACAGTTTCGCGCCTTGCACCGACCGGCACCTTCCCCTAAATGACCTCGAAACCGATCAAAAGACGCAGGCCCCATGGAAAACGTTATCCTCATCGTACACCTTCTTCTGGCTCTTGGCCTGATCGGTGTCGTGCTTCTCCAGCGCAGCGAAGGCGGCGGTCTGGGGATCGGAGGTGGCGGCGGCAGCATGAGCCAACGCGCCCCGCTGACCGCTCTGGGAAAACTGACCTGGATCCTCGCCGTGGCCTTCATCGTGACCTCGATCACGTTGACCATCATCTCGGCACGCAATGCATCGGGCACGTCGATCCTTGACCGGCTTGGCACCTCCGCGCCCGCAGGGGCCGACGCGCCGACCCCGGGCCTCGATGGCCTCGACCCCAGCTTGCTGCTTCCGCCGCCCGCCAGCGACACCGATCCGGACGCCCCGCTGGTCCCGCGCGCCGACTGACAAACACCCCACTAGGGTTTGCACCATCTCCCCCAACCGCAACAGCATCTTGCGGTTGGCTGGACAAATCGTTCCGAATCCGCTATCGGTTTAATCCCGTGATGCTGCTGCCATTCTGGCAGCGGGAGAACATGAATTGGCACCGCCCGGACCATCTGTCCGGACCACCGGCGTCAGGTCGCAATACGCCGATACGACAGGCATAATCACGGGATCGCCCACATGGCACGCTTCATCTTCATCACTGGCGGCGTTGTGTCTTCGCTTGGCAAAGGGTTGGCCTCGGCGGCCCTTGGGTCACTGCTTCAGGCGCGTGGCTTTTCCGTCCGCCTGCGCAAGCTGGACCCCTACCTGAACGTCGACCCCGGCACCATGTCGCCCTTTGAACACGGCGAGGTCTTTGTCACCGACGACGGCGCCGAAACCGATCTGGACCTTGGCCATTACGAACGCTTCACCGGCGTCCCCGCGCGCAAGACCGACTCGATTTCCTCGGGCCGCGTCTACACCAACGTGCTGGAAAAAGAGCGCCGCGGCGACTACCTCGGCAAAACCATTCAGGTGATCCCGCACGTCACCGACGAGATCAAGAACTTCATCTCCATCGGTGAGGATGAAGTCGACTTCATGCTCTGCGAAATCGGCGGCACCGTCGGCGACATCGAGGGCCTGCCGTTCTTTGAGGCGATCCGCCAGTTCAGTCAAGACAAGCCGCGCGGCCAGTGTATCTTCATGCACCTGACCCTGTTGCCCTTCATCAAGGCCAGCGGTGAGCTGAAGACCAAGCCGACGCAGCACTCGGTCAAGGAACTCCGCTCTATCGGTCTGGCCCCCGACATCCTCGTCTGCCGGTCAGAGGGGCCGATCCCGCAGAAAGAACGCGAAAAACTCGCCCTCTTCTGCAACGTCCGCCCTGACAGCGTGATCGCCGCGCAGGATCTGTCGTCGATCTACGACGCCCCGCTGGCCTATCACCGCGAAGGTATGGATCAGGCCGTGCTCGACGCCTTTCAGATCAGCCCGGCGCCCAAGCCCGACCTGACCAAGTGGGAAGACGTCTCTGACCGCATCCACAACCCCGAAGGCAACGTCACCGTCGCCATCGTCGGCAAATACGTCCAGCTTGAAGACGCCTACAAAAGCATCGCAGAGGCGCTGACCCACGGCGGCATGGCCAACCGGGTCAAGGTCAACGTGGAATGGGTCGATGCCGAAACGTTTGAGGGCGAAGACCCCGCCCCCTACCTTGAGAAATACGACGCCATCCTCGTCCCCGGCGGCTTTGGCGAGCGCGGCACAGAGGGCAAGATCAAGGCCGCGCAATTCGCCCGCGAACATAAGGTGCCCTATCTGGGCATCTGCCTTGGCATGCAGATGGCGGTGATCGAGGCAGCGCGCAACGTCGCCGGCGTCGCCAAGGCGGGCTCCGAGGAATTCGACCACGAATCCGGCGAAAAGCGTTTTGAACCGGTGGTGTATCACCTCAAGGAATGGGTGCAGGGCAACGAAAAGGTCAACCGCCGCCCCGACGATGCCAAAGGCGGCACCATGCGCCTTGGCGCCTATGACGCGGTGCTGAAAGAAGGCTCCAAGGTGGCCGAGGTTTACGGCACAACCGCCATCGACGAACGCCACCGCCACCGCTACGAGGTCGACATCAAGTACAAGGATCAGCTAGAGACCTGCGGGCTGGTCTTCTCCGGCATGTCCCCCGACGGTCGCCTGCCAGAGATCGTCGAATGGCCCGACCACCCGTGGTTCATCGGCGTCCAGTTCCACCCCGAGCTAAAGTCGAAACCCTTTGACCCGCATCCGTTGTTCCGCGATTTTGTGCGGGCGGCGAAGGACGTTAGTCGGTTGGTGTGACACTGGGCGGCCTATTTGCATGGGAAAACGGCAGGCCACGGGATGACACGTCTATATCTGCATATCGGAACGCCCAAGTCAGGCAGCACGACGATACAGAACTTCTTGTTAGCGAATGAAGCGGCCCTGCCGTTTCGGTCAGTCAAGGCGTTCGGTGGCCTTACTGCTACCAAGCTGCGCTATTCGATCGACAATGCCCGGTCTCGCGCCTCCTATGCCAACAGCTGGCGCTACGCCAAGTTGCCCCAGTTCAAGGACATCACCAAAGGCATCTGGGAAGCGGCCCAATCCGAAGTGTCCGCAACGCCCGATGACCATCGACCGTTTTTGATTAGTGGCGAACAATTCTATTGGTTTTTCGACAAGGACAGCGACGCCATCAATGGCCTCCACGCGTCTCTTGCAAATCTGTTCGACGAAATTACGGTCCTGCTCTATCTGCGCCCACAGGTCGGCTTCGTTAAAAGCCTCTATAGCCAACAGGTCAAAGGCCAGACACGATCCACCGTGAGCTACAAGGATTTCGTGTCGGATCGCGATGGTCTGGCTGATCTCTGTGATTACTCCGGTCGTACCGATCTTTGGGCAGAGGCTTTCGGGGACCGAAACCTGCGGGTGATCCCGGTGAATCCAAACAACTACCCGAACGGCAATCTTGTGGTCGACTTCCTGACCAGGGTCGATGCAGAAGATCCGGGCCTCTTGCGCTTGGCACAAGAACATCCGCGCTCCAACGTGTCTCCCACGTTCTTTCAGTTGAACCTTATGCGGCGCGGAAACCAACTGGGCCTTGGCCGCAAATTCCTCCGGCGTTGGCTTATTTCTGGTCTGACGCGGAAGTTGGGGGCTGAAAAATTTCCTGACACCTACGATCGCCTGATCCGCGATGTCAGCCGCGACGGGAACAGGAAACTGAATGCCGGATATCTCCGTGACTTCCCGGTGAAACTCCCCGAGTGACATGGGCCACGCGCCGTCTCGGCAAAGCAGGTCATACCAAAGGCATGCTTTCAGCATGATGCTGGCGCGGCGGCCTTCGGCCTTGGCTCCGCGCCCGGGGCTTCGCGCTTCATCCGAGGATAGATCGGCGCGCAACGCCCCACCCCCGCCCCAAACGACCGAGTCCCTCACCACAACCGGCGCACCGCTTAACACCCGATAAAAACCACCCCACGCCCCCGCAATGATGAACTGAAATTTGTCGACATTACGGAATTGCAGAACCTCCGAACCTGCGCAAACCTAAGCGAGTTCAATGAGGTAGCCTATGACAGACACAACTTCCACCGACCGCGTACACCGTCTCCAGAAAGAGGCCGTCGCCAACAAGGCCGAGGCTGACGTGCTCGCGGACACCTTCGACGATTCAACCGGTGTAAGCTGGCTTTGGGCCTTCCTGTTCGGCCCGATCTATTTCGCCGTTCATGGCTTTTGGGGCCGCGCGCTGCTCGTTTTTCTGCTCAATTTTCTGATTATCGGGTTTTTCGTATCGCCCTTCCTTGCGTACCCCGCATGGCGCGACCGCGCGCAAAAGAAGGCGGATAAGATGCTGATGGTCGACAGCGTCCGGCGCAGCTGACCTCCAAACCCCTGCGCCGTCACGCCATGGGAAATCCCCCCCTGCGTGGCGGCCACAACAGCCGTGATCTGCCCGTCAACCAAGCGGCAGAGGGATCAAATCCCCGCGCGGCGCACCGCTCAATCCCTAATCAAAGGTAAAATCGTCTCTGTAACCCATTGATTTTACATACCGCACATGCTGTCCACATGTGGACAGCCCTCATCGCCCCTTGCCAAGCGCAAGCCCCTTGCCAGCGCCCCGCCAAGGCCTTAGGCGACGATCATGCTGTCATATCAACACGCCTATCACGCCGGAAACCTCGCCGATGTCCACAAACACGCGGTCCTCGGGTGGTGCCTCGATTACCTGACCCGCAAGCCCAAGCCGCTGACCTATATCGAAACCCACGCGGGCCGGGGCCTTTATGATCTCTCAGGCACCGAGTCGCTGAAGACAGGTGAGGCCGCCAAGGGGATTTCCCTTGCCTCCGCATGGTTCGCCCCCGATCATCCCTATGCCCGCGCGCTGGCGCAGGTACAGGCCACCCACGGCCCAACCGCCTACCCCGGCTCCCCCCTCATCGCCCAGACCCTGCTGCGCGAGACCGACAGGCTCCACCTCGCCGACCTTCACCCGCAGGAGAACGCGGCCCTGAAACAGGCCGTGCGCGCGCCAAATACGCGGGTCTACCTTGAGGACGGCTTTGCCCTGATCCAAAGCCTGTGCCCCCCCGATCCCCGCCGGGGTCTGCTGCTGATCGACCCCAGTTGGGAGGTCAAAACCGACTACGCCACTGTCCCCAAGACGATGGCGCAGGTCGCGCGCAAGTGGAACGTCGGCGTGATGATCCTTTGGTATCCGCTGCTGACAGACGCCCCCCACGCCCCCATGCTGCGCGCCTTGCAGGACCATTTCCCCGATGGGCTGCGCCATGAGGTCACCTTTCCCCCGGCCCGGGACGGCCACCGGATGACCGGCTCCGGCCTGTTCATCGTGAACCCGCCCTGGGGGTTGGACGAGGCGTCAAAAACACTGTCGGATCAATTCGCAAAACTGGCCACTTGAGGCGCGTGACGCGCTAGCGTTGTCCGTGCTACCCATCTGCCAAATCACGCGGAGCGCCGCCTATGTTCGACCGATTGAAAGCCTTTTTCCACCACGGCCCCCCTAAGCCGGAGCCATTGCCGGAACCCGACGCCAAACTGGCGCTGGGAACGCTGCTTGTCCGGGTGGCGCGGGCCGACAACACCTATCTTTTCGAGGAAATCAGCCAGATCGACCGCACCTTGTCGAAGGCATTTGGCCTTAACCCTGTCGAGGCGGCCAAGATGCGGGCCACCTGTGAACGGCTGGCCCATGAGATCACCGATGACGCCCGCATGTCTGCGCTGATCCGGGAAAACGTCGACTACGCCCACCGGGTCGAGACGGTGCAGGCGTTGTGGCAAGTGGCCTGGGCCGACGGAATCACCGACGCCCGAGAAGCGGCGCTTGTTCAGCTTGTCGAAGACGCACTTGGCGTGGCCAGCGCCGACAACGAGGCCGCGCGCAGCGCCGCCGTAATCCCCTGAGGGTTTGTACCCGCCCCGACCCGGACCTATATCACCGTCATGTTTGCAGATTTCCTCAAGCGCCTGACCGCGCCAGACCCCGCCCCGCTGCCCGATGCGGATGCCCGCCTTGCTCTGACCGCCCTGTTGGTGCGGGTCGCCCGGTCCGACGGCGATTTCGATGACGCCGAAAAGGCGCGAATCGATCGGATCGTCGCCGCGCGCTACGGGCTTTCCCCGTTCGAGGCGACCCGGTTGCGTAGCGATGGCGAAACCTTGGAATCAGAGGCGCCCGATACCGTGCGGTTTACCCGCGCGATCAAGGATGCAGTACCTTACGAGGAACGGATCGCCGTAATAGAGGCGCTGTGGCAGGTTGTGCTGGCCGATGGTGTGCGCGAGGCCGAAGAAGACGCGCTGCTGCGGCTGGTGTCCAACCTGCTGGGCGTCAACGACCGAGACAGCGCCCTTGCGCGGCGACGGGTGGAGAAACGCGGATGATTGCCAGTCTTCCGATGTATTGGCAGCCCGAGATGGCACACCACTGGGATT
Organism: Antarctobacter heliothermus; assembly: GCF_002237555.1. Classification (NCBI taxonomy): domain Bacteria; kingdom Pseudomonadati; phylum Pseudomonadota; class Alphaproteobacteria; order Rhodobacterales; family Roseobacteraceae; genus Antarctobacter; species Antarctobacter heliothermus. The sequence goes on from NZ_CP022540.1 coordinate 4,467,785, forward strand.
TGTTCTGGAACGCGGTGCAGCAGCGTCTGCCTGACCTGCCGCCGTTGACCACCCCCGATGCCCTGCCTGACGATTGGTATGTGCATTGGATGGCCCCTGAATTGATTCTGTCGCACACCTGTGGCCTGCCATTCCGCGACCGGCTGCGCGACCGTGTGACCTATGTGGCCTCGTTCGACTATGCTTTGCCGGACACTCCGCCGGGTTTCTACCATTCCGTCGTGCTGGCTCGCCGCGGAGAGACTCGCGACCAAGGCGACATGCGCCTTGCCTACAACCAGCCCGACAGCCAATCCGGCTGGGGATCGACACGGGGGCGGCCCTTTGCCAGTTATCTGGAGACCGGCAGCCATCGCGCCTCTGTTTCTGCGGTAATCGAGGGCCGCGCCGACGTTGCCTATGTCGATGCAGTGACCTGGCGTATCCTTTGCCTGCTGGACCCGACCGTCGCAGAGGCGCTTGAGGTGATCGACCGCAGCATACCCACCGCAGGTCTGGCACTGATCACCGCCATCGGCAACGATCCCCTCCCCCTGCGCCCGGCATTGGCCGAGGCGTTGGAGACGCTCCCGGACGAATCCCGCGCCGCGATGGGGGGGCCTGTCGGAATCACCCTCCTGCAGAACGACGATTACCTGGCTGTTCCGATCCCAACAGCGCCTCCGCAGAGCCGCGACGTCGCCTGACCTTTGGTCACCACGCCCCCCAAGTACCGCTTGTGGGCGATTTCGCGATTGCAACCCTGTCGTCTTGCCGCCAATCTGTTGCAAATCTGAGCAACAGGCAGGAAGTGCATGGCGAGCCAGCCAGTTATCGAAATCCGCAACCTGCATAAGGCCTATGGGTCACTTGAAGTGATCAAGGGTGTCGACATCACAGCCCACAAAGGGGACGTGGTGTCCTTGATCGGGTCGTCCGGGTCGGGCAAGTCCACACTTCTACGCTGCTGCAACCTTCTTGAGGACAGCCAACAGGGCGAAATCCTGTTCAAAGGTGAGCCGGTGCATTGGAAAGGCACGGGCCACAATCGCCGTCCTGCCGACGCCAAACAAGTGCTGCGAATCCGCACAAACCTGTCGATGGTTTTTCAGCAATTCAACCTTTGGGCCCACATGACGATCTTGCAAAACGTCATGGAGGCGCCGGTGACTGTGCTGGGCCGCGACCGAGCCGAGGCCGAGCAGGCAGCGCGCAGCTATCTCGACAAGGTCGGGATCGGCGACAAATGCGATGCCTACCCGGCGCAACTGTCCGGCGGCCAGCAACAGCGCGCCGCCATTGCGCGCGCGCTGTGCATGGAGCCAGAGGCCCTGCTGTTCGATGAACCGACCAGCGCGCTGGACCCCGAACTGGAACAAGAAGTTGTCCGCGTCATCCAATCGCTGGCGCAAGAGGGGCGCACAATGCTGATCGTGACCCACGACATGAAGATGGCCTCGGATGTGAGCGACCATGTGGTCTTTCTGCATAAAGGTTTGATCGAGGAACAGGGGACGCCGGAAACACTCTTCGGCGCGCCCAAGTCGGAACGGCTACAGGGGTTCCTGAAGTCGACCGTGCACGCGTAGGCCGAGGGCCTGCGGAAAGACAGGCGGCGAACCGGCCGCCGAAGCAACAGGGAGTAACGACATGAAAAAACTGATGATCGGAACGGCGGCGCTGGCGATGCTTGCGGGTGCGGCTTGGGCGGAAAGCCATTCGGTTGTGCGGATGGGCACCGAAGGGGCTTATGCGCCCTTCAACTTTATCAACGACGCTGGCGAAGTGGACGGGTTCGAGCGTGAGTTGGGCGACGAATTGTGCGCCCGCGCCGAACTGACCTGCGAATGGGTCACCAACGAGTGGGATTCGATCATCCCGAACCTCGTGTCGGGCAACTACGACACCATCATCGCGGGTATGTCGATCACCGACGAACGCGACGAGGTGATCGATTTCACCCAAAACTACACCCAGCCAGATCCTTCGGCCTTCCTTGCCATGGAAGGCGCTGAGCTGGACATGGAAGGTGGCATTTTCGCCGCGCAGGCCGGGACGATTCAGGCCTCCTACATCGCCGAGATGGGCGCCACCTTGGTAGAATTCGCAACGCCGGACGAAACCATCGCCGCTGTCCGCAACGGTGAGGCCGACGCGGTTCTCGCTGACAAGGCGTTCCTGTTGCCGATCGCCGAAGAAGATGCGGAACTTGCCTTTGCGGGTGACGATATCCTGATCGGTGGCGGCGTCGGCATGGGCCTGCGCGAAAGCGACGCCGAGTTGCGTGGCAAATTCGACGCGGCGATCCAGTCCATGAAGGACGACGGCACGCTGAACGCCCTGATCACCAAGTGGGAAATCGGCGAAACCTTCTGATGCAATGGTTGGGCGGGGCATGACCCCGCCCGCTTACGCAATGTTCAGCTTTTGCACTGACCCAAGTATACTCGACACTCCGGCATGGATGGCCTGCTACCTGACCACAGGAAAGCATTTGGCGATCTATTGGTCGGTGGGCACCGTCCTGCTTTTGTTGGCGATCACCGCACCAACTGCGCTGGCCTTTGGATTCGCCGGGGCCGCGGCGGCGCGGTCGCGGTTCTTCCCGCTCAGCCTGCTGGGGCGGGGCTATGTTGCCATTGTGCGCGGCGTGCCCGACATCGCGTTTTTCCTGTTCTTTGTGATCGCTCTGGACCAGTTCTTTGAATGGATCCGGCATGAGGTGAAATGCCCCGACTGGGATCAACCGATCCGGCAGGGCAATGATTTCGTGGTCTGCGCGGCGGCCAAGCTGCCCTTGGGAAACGCGGCACAATGGGTGCATGAAACCTACGGCTTCTTTCTGGCGGTGCTGACCTTTGCCATTGTCTTTGGCGCGTTTGCGGCCAATGTCCTGTATGGCGCGATGCGGGCGGTGCCGCGCGCGCAGCTGGAAACAGCCGAGGCCTATGGCTTGAACCAGCGACAGTGTTTCTGGCGCATCCTTGTGCCGCAGATGTGGGTCTTTGCCCTGCCCGGCCTGTCCAACCTCTGGATGGTGCTGATCAAGGCGACACCACTGCTGTTCCTGCTGGGGGTCGAGGATATCGTCTACTGGGCGCGCGAACTGGGCGGCTCCAAAACGCCGCGCTTTACCGACTATCCGCATGGCGACTGGCGGATGTGGTATTTTCTTGCCTTGCTGGTGTTTTATCTCGCGTTCACCCGCGTCTCTGAACTGGCTCTTGATCGGATCATGAAACGTCTGACCAAAGGCCAGGCCACCATGGGCGGCGAAGCGCAGAGGAAAACGGCATGAGCTGCTGGGAAACCATCGCCGACTATAGCCTGCGCTCTATCGGCATCGGTGAGCGGCTGTTGCCTCGAGAGAATTTCACTCTGTGTCAGCAAGTGGTGCTGATCGGGTCCGGGATGATCTGGAACGTCTATTTCGGGGTCGTTGCGCTGTTCTCGGGGTTCTTTCTGGCAACTGCCGTGGCCTTGGGAAAGGCCTCGGCGAACCCTGTCTCGCGCAAACTCAGCGAGTGGTTCATCTTTGTCTTTCGCGGCAGCCCGCTGTTTATCCAGTTCTTCTTTGCCTATTTCGCCTTTCTCAGCCTGAAATCGGTCTCGCCCATCTTTGACCCCTTCACGGCGGCATGGCTGGGGGCGGCGGTTGTGTTGTTTTTGAACACGGCGGCCTATTCGGGTGAGATCTTTTATGGCGCGCTTTTGTCGATCCCCAAGGGGGATATGGAGGCGGCGGATGCTTATGGATTTTCGGGCTGGACCAAGTTCCGAAAGATCACATGGCCGACGATGCTGCGGCTGGCGTGGCCCGCCTACACGAATGAGGCGATCTTTTTGTTTCATGCGACCACGCTGGTCTATCTGTCGGGTTTTCCGGCGTGGCGGCAAAAGGGCGACGCGCTGTATTATGCCAGCTATTTTGCCGACAAGACCTTTAATCCTTTCGTGCCCTACCCGATCCTTGCGGGGTATTTCATCCTTGTGACGTTGGTGATCATCAGCCTGTTCGGGCTGATGAACCGGCGATTGAACAGACATCTTCCGCAGGACGTCCGGGGACGGATCAGGTTGAAGATGAACCTCATCCGCTGAGGTGTGTCCACGCGTGGACAGCCTTTGGCGTGTGTGAAATCAATGCCTTACAGAGACGAATTTACGTCTTGTTAGGAAATGACCCCGCGTGGGGACCGCCTGAAAGGGCCATCTCTGCGTCGGTTTACCGCCCACAGGAGATGCCGCAATGCCCGCCATGACCACCTACCGTGCCGCCGTCGATCCGTCGCACTGCGACTTTCTGGGCCACATGAATGTGTCACGCTATTTTGCGGCCTGTTCGGATGCGGTCTTTGCTCTGCAGGCGGAACTGGGCCTGACGCCGGACGACATGCGCAGCGGGCGGCGGTTATCCTTTGCCGTGGTCCATGCCGAGAGCGATTTCCGCGCTGAACTGCTGGCCGGTGACCTGTTGCGGATGGAAACCGACATTGTCGGGATCGGAACCAAATCCATGAGCTTTCGCCACCGGCTGTATCGCTGCCCAGAAGAGACGCTGTCGTTCGAGGCGACGTTCAAAGGCGTGCTGCTGTCGCTGGACACCCGGCGCGCCGTTGAGGTGCCGCAGGAACTGCGCGACCGGGCGGCGGCGTTTATGGCCGGGTGAGCAACCCAAACCCCGATCCGCGCGCCTATTCCGCAAGCATTTTTTGCGACCTGACCGCCGGCGCCACAACGCCCTCTTGCCGGATCGCCGCCGCTAGCATATGAATTTGATCAAATTTCAAACATACGAGTCTCAAATGCCCGCCCCCAGCGCCGACTGGCTGCACGACCGCCCGCAAATCCGCACCATCCGAGCCGCCGCCTGTGACGTGAACGGCGTCGCACGCGGCAAGCGGATGCCCATCCCCAGCGCGATCAAGGTGCTGACCGATGGCACCCGCTTTCCCTTTTCGGCGCTGAACGTCGACATCTGGGGTGAGGACATCGAGGACAGCCCGCTGGTCTTTGACAGCGGCGACCGTGACGCCATTCTGTTCCCGACAGAGCGCGGCTTTGTCCCGATGCCGTGGCTGGAAGCGCCCAGCGCCCTGCTGCCGATCTGGATGTTCCATGAGGATGGCCGCCCCTATGGCGGTGATCCGCGTCATGCGCTGGCGACGGTGCAGCAACGCTTTGCCGATAAGGGGCTGACGCCCGTTGTGGCGGTTGAGCTGGAGTTCTACCTGATCGACGACAGCGCGCGGCGCTTGCAGGTGCCGGTGTCGCCACGCACGGGCAAACGGCGCAACGCCGCAGAGGTGCTGTCGATCCGGGCGCTGGACACTTTTGACGTGTTTTTCACCGACCTCTACGAGGCCTGTGAGGCGATGGATATTCCCGCCGACACGCTGATCTCAGAGGCCGGTCTGGGCCAGTTCGAGGTCAACCTGATGCATCAGGCCGACCCGCTGAAGGCCGCGGATGACGCATGGCTGTTCAAGACACTGGTCAAGGGGCTGGCACGCAAACACGGCTTTGCCGCCAGTTTCATGGCCAAACCCTATGACGATTATTCCGGCAACGGGATGCATGCGCATTTTTCCGTGTTGGACAAAGACGGCAAGAACATCTTTGACAACGGTGGCCCCGAAGGGACCGAGGCGCTGCTGCACGCCATTGGCGGCTGTATCGCCGCGCTGTCAGACAGCGCGCTGATCTATGCGCCGCATCTCAACAGCTATGATCGCATCGTTCCCGGCTCGCACGCGCCCTCGGCGATCTGCTGGGCCTATGACAACCGCACGGCGGCGGTGCGCGTGCCCTCTGGTCCGCCCGCGGCGCGGCGGATCGAACATCGCGTGGCCGGTGGTGACGTGAACCCCTATCTGGCGTTGGCAGCCATCCTTGGTGCCGCCCTGATGGGGATCGAGGACAAGATCACCCCGCCGGAACGCATCACCGGCAATGCCTACGATCAGGACTTGCCGCATATTCCGCGCGATTGGGGTGGGGCCATCGACGCCTTTGACGCCAGCCCCTATATGCCCCGCATCTTCCCCAAGGAGTTGATCCGCAATCTGGTGCTGACCAAGCGGCAGGAAATGCGCGACATGGAAGAATTGACCAAGGCGGAACAGACGGAAATCTATCTGGACACGGTGTGATCTTGGGAAGTTTTCGACCTGCGCCAAGACATAGGTGAAACATGAAAATCGGTATTCTCCAGACCGGGATCGTGGTGCCTGAACTGGCCGAAACCTACGGCCAGTACCCGGATATGTTCATCGACCGGCTGGCCCACGCGGGGTTCGAGTTTGAGACATGGGCGGTGGTGAACGGCGATTTCCCATCGGGACCAGAGGCGGCAGATGGCTGGCTGATCACCGGATCGCGGCACGGCATCTATGAGGATCACGCGTGGCTGCCGCCGCTGGAGGCGTTCATTCGCCAGACCGTGGCGGCGGACAAACCGCTGGTTGGCATCTGTTTTGGCCATCAGGTGATCGCGCAGGCGCTGGGAGGCGATGTTGCCAAATTCCCCGGCGGTTGGTCGATCGGGCCGCAAGTTTACGACTTTGCCGGGCGTGGACCCAAAACCGTGATGGCATGGCATCAGGATCAGGTGATCACCCCGCCCGAGGGGGCGCAGACCGTGGCCAGCAGCGATTTTTGCACCCATGCGGCGCTGCTGTACCCCGGCCGCGCCTATACGGTGCAGCCGCATCCCGAGTTCAACGCCCCCTTTACCAAGGGTCTGATTGAAAAACGCGGCCCCGGCGTGGTGCCGGACCCGCTGTTGGCGCAGGCGGTGGCCGAGATTGATACGCCACTGGACAACGCCGAGATGATTGACGACCTGATACACTTCCTGAAACACAAGCGGCTGCCAGAGCGCGCCGCCTGACACGCAAAGGACATTCCGTGGACACACCTGCCCCGAAAGACTGGACCGATAGCCTGCCCGAAGCCGCCCATGCCTATCTGGAGGGGCGGCGGCTGGACGAGGTCGAGTGCATTGTCTCGGACCTGCCCGGCATCGCGCGGGGCAAGGCAGTGCCCGCGTCGAAGTTTGCCCGGCAAGAGTATTTTCACCTGCCCGATTCGATCTTTTTCCAGACCATCACCGGCGACTGGGGAGAGGCCGCATCCGAAGAGGGATTCATCGAGCGCGACATGATCCTGCGCCCGGACATGAGCACCGGCACGGCCGCGCCCTGGACTGGCGACTGGACCTTGCAGGTGATCCACGACGCCTATGACCGCCACGGCACGCCGGTGCCGTTCAGCCCGCGCAACGTGCTGAAACGGGTGGTGGCGCTGTATGAGGCGCAAGGGTGGAAGCCGGTTGTCGCCCCCGAGATGGAGTTTTTCCTGATCGCGCGCAATCTGGACCCCGCCAAGGATATCGAACCGATGGTGGGCCGCTCTGGCCGCCCCGCCGCCGCGCGTCAGGCCTATTCGATGACGGCGGTGGATGAATTCGGCCCGGTGATCGACGACATCTATGATTTCGCCGAGGCGCAGGGCTTTGAGATTGACGGCATCACGCAGGAGGGCGGCGCCGGACAGTTGGAGATCAACCTGCGGCACGGCGACCCGGTCAAGCTGGCCGATGAGGTGTTCTTCTTCAAGCGGTTGATCCGCGAAGCGGCGCTGCGGCACGATTGTTTCGCCACCTTCATGGCCAAGCCGATCGCCGATGAGCCGGGCAGCGCCATGCACATCCACCATTCGGTGCTGGACAAGGCGACCGGGCAGAACCTGTTCTCGGGTCCGCAGGGCGGTGAGACGGATGCGTTTTTCCACTTTATCGGCGGGTTGCAGACGCATCTGCCCTCGGCCATCGCGGTCATGGCGCCCTATGTGAACAGCTATCGCCGCTATGTGAAGGACCACGCCGCGCCGATCAATCTGGAATGGGGCCGCGACAACCGCACCACCGGCATCCGCATTCCCCTGTCCGGGCCAGAGGCGCGGCGCGTCGAAAACCGGCTGGCTGGCATGGACTGCAATCCCTATCTGGGCATCGCCGCCTCGCTGGCCTGCGGTTATCTGGGGATGATGGAGGAACGTTGGCCGTCCAAGCAGTTCAAGGGCGATGCCTATGAGGGAGAGGGCGATATCCCCCGTGTTCTGGGTCAGGCTCTGGACATCTTTACCGAAGCCACGGCACTGCATGAGGTTCTGGGACCAGAATTCGCGCGGGTCTATTCCATCGTGAAGCGGGCCGAATACGATGAGTTCCTGCAAGTCATCTCTCCGTGGGAGCGCGAGCACCTGCTGCTGAACGTGTAATCGCGGAGCGGACCCTTGAACCTGTTATTCAGCAACGACCAGCGCGGCACATATCCCGACAGCTGGTACGCCGCGGTCACGCCGCCCCTGCCCCCCTTTCCGGTGCAAAAGGGCGAGATGCGGGCGGACGTCTGCGTGGTGGGTGGCGGCTATACCGGCCTGTCGGCAGCGCTGCATCTGGCAGAGGCGGGGCTGGACGTGGTGCTGGTCGAGGCGCATCGCGTGGGCTTTGGCGCGTCGGGGCGCAATGGCGGGCAATTGGGATCGGGCCAGCGGCAGGATCAAGTCACGCTGGAAAAGATGGTCGGCCGGGATGCGGCCCGCGTGATGTGGGATCTGGGTCAGGATGCCAAGGCGCTGGTGCGCGATCTGGCGGCCCGCCACGGGATCGACTGTGACCTGCGCGAGGGGATTGCTTGGGCCGGGTCCGCGTCCGGGTCGGTAAACAGCCTGCACGCCTACGCCGCGCATATGGCGCGCAACTACGACTATCCGCTGGAGGCGCTGACCCCGGAAGAGTTTGCCGCGCTCTGCCCCTCGCCGCTGTACAAAGGCGGGATTGTCGACCGGGGCGCGGGCCATCTGAACCCGCTGAAACTGGCCAAAGGGCTGGCGCAGGCGGCCCAGGCCGCGGGCGCGCGGATATTCGAACGCAGTCTGGTGCTGGACATCACCGACGGCGCACACCCCGTGGTGAAAACCGAATCCGGGCGGATCACAGCGGATCATGTCGTGCTGGCCTGCAACGGCTATCTGGGACGGTTGAACCGGCGCGTGGCGGCCCGTGTCATGCCGATTAACAACTTTGTCGTCGCCACCGAACCTCTGGGCGCGCGCGCCGCCGAGGTGCTGACGCAGGACGTGGCCGTCTCTGATGACCGCTTTGTGGTCAATTACTTTCGCCTGTCGCCCGACAACCGCCTGCTGTTTGGTGGTGGCGAAAGCTATGGCTATCGCTTTCCCTCCGACATTCGCGCCACCGTGCGCAAACCGATGACAGAGGTGTTTCCCGCGCTGCGCGACGTGGCGATAGACTATGCTTGGGGCGGCACGCTGGCGATCACGCTGAAACGCCTGCCCCATCTGGAACGGGTCGCGCCCAATATCCTCAGCGCCTCCGGCTATTCCGGCCACGGCGTCGGCAACGCGGTGCAGGCGGGCAAGCTGATGGCAGAGGCGATCCGGGGGCAATCCGCCGGGTTCGATGCCTTTGCCGCCCTGCCCTCACCGGCCTTTCCCGGCGGGCCGCGCCTGCGCACGCCGCTGCTGACGCTGGCGATGACGTGGTACGCGATGCGCGACCGACTGGGCATCTGACGCGCCCCCGCCTTGCCACCTATCACGACCATTCCGCTGGCAACGGTCCCTGATCTTTGCGCCGCCTGGCAGGTGGTGTGGCACGATTTTGCCACCTCCGGCCCGGTGCGGCGCATTTAGCCCTTCCCCGGCGCGCCCATCTGATTTACATTTTTGGAAACCTTAGTTCAGGATTTTGAAAACATGCTCCCGAATATGCACGATGCTGAACCGATACCGGCCGAGGCCCGCGCCGAGATTGATCGCCTGCTGCAATCCGGCGACCTGTTCCGCTACACCGCCCCCGAAGATGCCCCTGTCGCGCTGCTAGAACGAGAGTTTGCCGCCTTCATGGGGACAAAATACGCGCTTGCGGTGTCCAGTTGTTCCGCCGCGCTGTTCCTGTCGCTGGAGGCGCTGAACCTGCCCAAAGGCGGTCGGGTGCTGATTCCCGGGTTCACCTTTGCCGCCGTGCCGTCATCGATCATCCACGCCGGGCTGGTGCCGGTGCTGTGTGAGGTCGGTGAAAACTATCGCATCGACATACAGGATTTCGCCGCCCGCCTGCCCGACGTCGACGCCGTCATCATCAGCCACATGCGTGGTCATACCTCTGACATGGACGCGATTCTTGCGCTTTGCGCCAAGGCCGATGTCCCAGTGATCGAGGACGCGGCGCACAGCCTTGGCACCACATGGCATGGGCGCAAGATTGGCACGCTGGGCCAGGTCGGCTGTTTCAGCTTCCAAAGCTACAAGCTGGTCAATGCGGGCGAAGGCGGCATTCTGGTTACCGACGACGCCGATCTGGTCGCGCGCGCGGTGATCCTGTCGGGCGCCTATGAACACGCATGGGCCAAACACCTGTCCCCCGGCGACAATACCGCCGAACTGGAACAGGCCTTTGCCCGCTGGCAGAACAAACTACCGCTCTACAACCTGCGTATGTCGAACCTGTCGGCGGCGGTGATCCGCCCGCAACTGTCCCACATCGACCAGCGCGTTGCCGATGGCCGCCGCAATCACGACCACGTCGCCGCCACCATCACCAAAAGCCCGTGGATCGAGGTGCCCGCGCACCTGCCGCCAGAACAGCGCGCACCGGATTCATTGCAATTCAACCTGACCGGCCTGTCAGACAATGAGGTCCGTGCCTTTGTTTCCGCCGCCGAGGCAGACGGCGTCAAAGTGCAGGTCTTTGGTCTCAGCCGGGACAATGCCCGCGCCTATTGGAACTGGCAGTTCCTTCCAGAGATGCCAGATCTGCCACGCACGCGTTCCATGCTGATGCGCGCCTGCGACACCCGCTTGCCGGCGCGTCTCACAGCCAAGGACTGCGATGCCGTGGCCGCGATCCTTGTGCGCGCAGCAGAACAGGCCGCCGCACCGACACGCGCCTACGGGACGTAACGCACGCGCCACTGGCAGTCGCCCTGACTTGGGCGGCCCGCCACACAATCGCACGGCCTGCGTTTCTTCTGTCCAGAAATATCCCGGGGGAGAGGCCAAAGGCCGAGGGGGCAGAGCCCCCTCTTGCAACCGTCAGAATGGAATACTCAGGCTGCGACGGTCAGACTACCCCCACCGCAGCCCACCGGGCTGCACTAGAAAGATGACCCAATACGTCAGGCCCGGCATCCCGCAGCGGTCACTTGTCCAGTTTGGACAACTTGCTTTGCAACTCGGTCAACTGCCGCTTGATCGATTCAAGATCTTCTTTGCCCTGCGACGCGGGTGCCTTGCCCTCCGCATCGGCCGCCGCTCCGGACATTGCCTTCATAAAGGCCTCTTGCTGGGCCTGCATCGCCTCCAGGCTTTTGGCCATCGGGTTCATCGTATTGACGTTCTCCAGCCATTTCGACTGGCTGTCGCGAAACATCTCGAAACTTGCGGCCAGAAACTGCGGCACCGCGCTGGTGGCATGAGTCGTATAGCTGCGCACAAGGTCGGTCAGCACGCTGATCGGCAGGACGCTTTGTCCCTTGCTCTCATTCTCGGCCACGATCTGCAGCAGGTATTGCCGCGTCAGGTCATCACCCGACTTCAGGTCGATGATTTTGACCTCGCGCCCATCTCGGATGAACCCGGCGATGTCCTCAAGTGTGACATAGTCGGAGGTTTCCGTATTGTAGAGCCGCCGGCTGGCGTAGCGCTTGATCAGAAGCGGTTTGTCACTCTCGGCCACAGGCTCCCCTCCCTTGCCAATGATGCATTGCAGCAAGCCTATGCGAGTGCAGAACAAAAAGAAAGTCCAGCGGTATTTATTGTGAAGATGGCCGCTATGCGCTCAGAACAGGCTGCCCTGTTCGGGGAGCTTGGGCTTGGCAGGTTTGCGGGATGAAGATCCACCGCCAAGTTTCAGCTTGCCATCGGCAAATTCGATTTCAAGGCCTGTGGCGGTTTCGGCGGCGCTCTTTGTCGTCACCACATGGCCGTCGCCGCGCACCACCGCATAGCCGCGCCGCAGCGTTTCGCGGTAGCCAAGCGTTTCGTGCAGCCGGGTCAGCGCGTCCAGACGGCTACGCAGATCGGCCTGACGCGCCTCCTGTCCATCCGCCAGACGCCGGGTCAAATCGGCCAGCCGGGTCTTTTGCACCTCGATCTCTCGCAGGATCGGGCGCGCGCTGATCCGGTCGGCGCGGCGTCCCAAGGCCTCCCGCCGTGTCTGTACCAGACGGTCGAGTGCAGGCTTCAGCCGCGCGGCCCGTTCTGACAGGCGGCGCTGTTCGACGGTCATCGCCCGGGTCAGGACGGCGGGGCGCAGGCTGCCTGCGATTTCCGACAGTGCCAGCTTGCGACGGTCGACGCTGCGGGTCAGAGCCTGCGGCAGTCGCTCGCCCATGATGTCCAGCCGCTGGCGCGGCCCGTCCAGCAATTCATCCACACGCGGCAAGGCCCGCGACATGTCGCGCAGGCGTTGACCACGCACCTCCAGACGTTGCGACATGGCGCGGTCCATCCGCAGACCGAAATCGCGCACCGTGCCGATCAGCTCCATCCGCACCGGCACGGCCAGTTCCGCCGCCGCCGTGGGCGTGGGGGCGCGCCGGTCGGACACAAAGTCGATCAAGGTGGTGTCTGTTTCGTGCCCCACCGCAGAGATCAGCGGGATGTCAGAGGCCGCCGCCGCCCGCGCGACCACCTCTTCGTTAAAGCCCCACAGATCCTCGACCGACCCGCCGCCGCGCGCCACGATCAACAAATCCGGACGCGGCAGCGCGCCACCGCGTGATAACCCGTTGAACCCCTCAATCGCCCGCGCCACCTGCGGCGCACAGCCCGCGCCCTGCACCGCCACCGGCCAGATCAAAACCTTGCGCGGGAACCGGTCGCGCAACCGGTGCAGGATATCGCGGATCACCGCACCCGAGGGCGAGGTCACAACACCGATGATCTCTGGCAGATACGGCAAAGGTCGCTTGCGGTCCGCCGCAAACAGCCCCTCGGCCTGCAACATCGCCTTGCGCTTTTCCAGCATCGCCATCAGCGCGCCCGCGCCAGCGGGGCGGATCTCTTCGATGACGATCTGGTACTTGGACTGACCGGGGAAGGTGGTCAGACGCCCGGTGGCGATCACCTCCATCCCCTCTTCGGGCTGGTTCTGCTGGCGCGCGGCCACACCTTTCCACAGGATCCCCGAAATCACCGACCGGTCATCCTTGAGATCCAGATACACATGCCCCGACCTTGGCCGACTGACGCGCCCGACCTCACCGCGCACGCGGACAAAGCCGAATTCGCCCTCGATCACACGTTTCACCGCGCCCGACAGCTCGGATACTGAAAACTCCGGCGTGTTGCCTTCGGCTCCGTCGTCGATCAGATCCATATCGCCTCGCTTGCTCTTGCCTGCGCGTGACCTTAAACGACCCCAAACCGCCGGAAAAGCCACCCCGGGCTTCTTCTTGGTCTAAATACTCTGGGGGAGTCGCCAAAGGCGACGGGGGCATGCCGAAAGCATGCTTCTGGCATGACGCCCCCTCCCGGCCCGAACAGGAGCACGCCCGTGAATATCCTCATCCTTGGCGGCGGTGGCCGCGAACACAGCCTCGCATGGGCCACACTGCAAAACCCCAAATGTGACAAGCTGATCGTCGCCCCCGGCAACGCGGGCATCGAACAGATCGCCGAATGCGCATCGCTGGATATCGAAGACCCGGGGGCCGTGGCGGAATTTGCCGGTGAACACGCCATCGACATGGTGATCGTCGGGCCAGAGGCCCCGCTGGCGGCGGGTGTTGCGGATCGTCTGCGCGAGGCGGGCATTCTGGTCTTTGGCCCCTCTGCGGCTGCCGCACGGCTGGAAGCCTCCAAAAGCTTTACCAAGGAAATCTGCGCCGCCGTGGATGCGCCCACCGCTGGCTATGGCCACTTTACCGATGCCGAAGCCGCCAAAGCGCATATTCACGCCCAAGGCGCGCCGATTGTGGTCAAGGCCGACGGACTGGCCGCAGGCAAAGGCGTGATCATTGCCGAAACGATCAACGACGCCTGCGCCGCGGTCGATGACATGTTCGGCGGCGCATTTGGCGGCGCGGGCGCCGAGGTGGTGATCGAGGAATTCATGACCGGCGAAGAGGCGTCTTTCTTTGTGCTGGTGGACGGCGACATCTGCCTGCCCATCGGCACGGCGCAGGATCACAAGCGCATCGGCGAGGGCGACACCGGCCCCAACACCGGCGGCATGGGCGCCTATTCCCCTGCCCCGGTCCTGACAGATGACATCGCGCAAAAGGCACTGGACGAGATCGTGCGCCCCACCATGGCCGAAATGGTCAAGCGCGGGATGCCCTATCAGGGCGTGCTCTATGTCGGGTTGATGATCGAGAACGGTCAGCCCCGTCTGGTGGAATACAACGTGCGCTTTGGTGACCCGGAATGTCAGGTGCTGATGCTGCGCCTTGGCGCGCAGGCACTGGACCTGATGCATGCCTGCGCAGAGGGGCGTCTGGCAGAGGCGCAGGTCACATGGGCCGACGATCACGCCATGACCGTTGTGATGGCCGCCGAGGGGTATCCGGGCGACTATGCCAAGGGCGCGGTGATCGGCGGGCTGGACGGCCTGCCCGAAGACAGCTTTCAGATGATGTTCCATGCGGGCACCAAATCCGAAGCCGGCAAGGTTCTGACCAATGGCGGGCGGGTGCTGAACGCCACTGCGCGCGGGGCCACCCTGCAAGAGGCGCGCGACCGGGCCTATGCCATGGTCGACGCGGTGGACTGGCCGCAGAACGTGCATCGCCGCGACATCGGATGGCGCGCCCTTGGCTGAGGATTTCGCCTTCCGTCTCGCCCCGATCGGGAAAACCGTGAGCTGGCGTCTGGAGGGCGATCTGTTGACCGGCCCGCACGGCACCTGTGACCTGACCGAGATCGAAACGGCGGCCTTCGTGGAGTCGACCGTCCAACTGATGCGGATGCGACGGCTCGACCTGTGCGGGCCATCGGGGCTTTGCCGCATTTCGATCAACACCCGCGTTGGCCTGTCCCCAAAGAATGCGGACCGCGCCGCCCACCGTACATTGTGTCGCCGGGTGGCCGAACACTTGTCCCGTCGCGCCCCTGACTTGCCGGTAACACTTGGCGAGACCGGAGCAATCAAGGCGCTGTGGTTTGGCGTGGGCGGCCTGTCCTTTTTCATGGGGCTGGGGATCGCTGTTGCCGCACTGGCCAGCGGCGTCAGTTCTGATCGGTGGCCCGGGATGATTGTCCCTTTGATTGCGCTGGTGCTGCTCGGCGGTTGGCTCATGCATCGCTATGCGCTTTGGCGCAAACCAGTAGAAATTCCGGTCTCGGCGCTGCCCACCTTAGTCGATTTGCTCGACCAGCCAAAAGTCCCTGACCAGAACCTTTGATATTTCGCCTGCGGCGCACCGGCGCTAGGGTCGCGCCATGAGCACCTCTGACCACGACAAACCACTGCTGGGCGTCACCCTGATGCTGGGCTTCTGCCTGCTGGCCCCCTTTGCGGATGCATTGGCCAAGCTGCTGGGTCCCGAGATGGCGGTGGGCCAGCTTGTCACCCTGCGCTTTGCCTTTCAGGCGGCGATTCTGGTGCCGCTGACGCTGCTCACCGGGCGGGTCTGGCGGATGGACCTGCACACGTTTGGTTTTGTGGTGCTGCGCACCTTGCTGCACATCGCCGGCGTCGCCTTCGTGTTCACCGCGCTGCTGTTCCTGCCGCTGGCGGATGCGGTGGCCATCGCCTTTGTGATGCCCTTCATCATGTTGCTGCTGGGCTACTGGTTTCTGGGCGAAGAGGTTGGCCTGCGCCGCCTTGTCGCCTGCGCCGTCGGCTTTGTCGGGACCCTGCTGGTGGTCCAACCGGCCTTTACCGACATCGGCTGGCCCGCGCTGCTGCCTTTGGGGGTCGCCGTAATCTTTGCCTTTTTCATGCTGGTGACGCGGCGCATTGCCGGGACCACCGACCCGATCGGGATGCAGGCGGTGTCGGCGATGGTCGCGTTGGTCCTGCTGGTGCCGGTCATGGCGCTGACGCCCGCCGATGTTCTGCCAGAGCTCGCATGGATCGCCCCCGGCCAGCGCGGCTGGGTGCTGATCGCGCTGATGGGCACCGCCGGGACCTTTGCGCATCTGCTGATGACGTGGTCGCTGCGCTATGCGCCCGCCGCGACGCTGGCCCCGATGCAGTATCTGGAAATCCCATTTGCCACCGCCGTAGGGTTTGCCATCTTCGGCGACCTGCCCGGCCCGCTGGCAACGGTGGGCATCGCCATCACCATCGGCGCGGGCCTGTATATCGTCATTCGCGAGCGGGCCATGTTCCGGGCGCGTCCGCCAGCCCCGCAAGCAATGCACTCAGGCACGCCACCGGCAGGATAAGCAGCATGGCCGGCGCATCCATGTGCAACTGCACTGGACCACTGACCTCATTCGAGGTTCCGGTGGTGCCTGCGGGCGTGAACGCCAGCCCGTCGATGGGCCAGCGCAGCCCCGTCGATCGGCCCGTGACCGGCGCCATCGGATATAGTGAAAACCGAGTGCCGTTGGGCAGGTCCAGCGACAACTGCGGCGGGCAGACCATCACCACGTCCTCTGCCCCGATCAGCAAACAGCGCCGGTCCGCGCGCCTGACCAACACGGTCATCGCGGCCAGTTGGTGGTCCAGCCTGTGACCCAGAAAGCCATAGCCAAGGACCAAAGGCGCCTCAATATGGCGCAGGCATTTGTCGAAATCGGTGCTGTTCTGTTCCGGGATCGCGCGCAGCACGCCCGGTGCCAGTTGGCCCTGCACCTCTGGCGACAGCGAATCCATGTCACCGTAGACGGCGTCGGGCATCCGCCCCAGCGACAACAGCTGCACCGCGCCACCGTCGGCTGCTACCACCTGCCGCGCTGCAGGTAAAGCCGCCGCCAGGACCTGTTGGTCGACCTCTCCGCCGCCGACCAGCAGCACCGGCGCATCGTCATGAACAATTTTAACTTTCATGGCCGATTAATGACGGTTTGGGAAACAGATCACAATCCGGTCATGAAATGATACCGTTGACGGCACAGATTTGAACAGCTTTCGTCTCGGTCGACGTGGTAAACACACTGTTGCAGAACGAATGAAAGTGAGCAGACCATGGTGAGTTCGAGCAAGATCCTGACCGTGTCCTACGGCACCTTCTCCTGTACCGCCGAAGGGTTTGACGATCCGATGGAAGTGGTCAAGGAGACGACGCATTTCTTTCGCGGCGTTGTGGGCGAGGATCGGTTTTTCGGCGCGGAACCACCGCAGTTCGATCCCGAACTGGCCACCGAATACTTGCGTGACCGGATGGCCGACACTGGCGGCACGCTGTCGCTGGGCAGCCCGCCGCGTGTGATGGCCGCCGCGGCCTCTGCCGGGGCCATGGCCGCCGCCATGAGCACGCCCGCGGCCCGCGCAGCCGATCATTTGCCCGATGATGACACCATCGAGGCCACCGCTGTTCTGACAGAGACTTTGGCACCGGACGCCCGCGACCTCGACCATGAGGCCGTGCAGGACGACCTGGTGCCCGACGGACCGGAGGTGGCGCCTGCTCCGCCTGCTTCCGCTCCGGACGGAATTGCCGCCAAGCTGGACCGCATCCGCGCGGTTGTCGCGCAAATCGCCGACACGGACACCGACACAGCCGCCGAAGACGACGCGCCGGATGTGGCCGCGCCGATTGAGGACACCCTTGTCGAAGAGGCGCTGGTCGTCGAAACACCCCTCGCCGAGACGTTTGTCGCGGAGGTGCCGGAAGACGACGCACCCGTCGAAGAGGCTTTGATCGAAGAGGAATTGGTCGAAGAGACACCGGACGAAGTGTCCCTAACCGAAGAAACCCCCGACGAAACAGCACATGACGACGCGCTCGAATCGCTGCTGGGCGAACTGGTGGTCGAAAGCGGCAATGCCGAGGCCGCCGATCTGACCGATGATCTTGACCTGGCAGACAGCCACGAGGACGACTACGACGAGCTCGACGAAGTCGAGGATAACGACGACAACGACAGTGTTCTGGACGCCGCCGTCGCCAGCCTTATTGCCAGCAACGACACGGACAAGGCCGACAGCCACGATGACGCGCCTGAACCGGCGACCGCCGAGGCCGACAGCCTCGACCGGGACATCGACGACACCGACGACGCCGATAATGATGACACGATTGAGGCTGTCGCGGCCGCCCTTGGCCGCACCTGGGCTGCCGAAGGGCCGCTGACGCCCCGGTCTACCGATGAGGCAGCAACCGCAGAGCCGCCAGCGCCTGCCACACCGGACCCGCAATTGCGCGCCCGTGTGGTCAAGGTCAAGCGCGCCGCCTTTGAGCATGCCATCGACGACGGCATGCTGGAAGAGGTGCCCGAAGACGCACCAGAAGTCGCGCCAGAAACCGAACTTGAACAGGTGGCACCGCCGCCGGTGGCCAAGTCGGACATCAGCAGCCTGTCACCCGATGAAGAAGAGGAACTCGCCCGCGAGCTCGCCGCTGTGAAGGCCGAACTTGCCAGCGATTTCGGAGCATGGGACGACGACGACGATATCGCGCCGGACCCCACCTTTGCGTCGACCATGCCGGGCATGACCGATGCCGATCTGGGCGAGGACGACGACGATGACACCGCTGTATCCGGACATGCAGCCCCCCTGCGGCTGGACAATCCCATCGCCGCGCCGGAATCCGCCGTCGATGCGGACCCGGACAGCGACATGCAAAACAGCGCCCGCAAGGCCGTCAAACTGGCCAGCCCGGCCCGCGCCCTGCTGACCGAACATGAGGTCGAGGACGGCGACACCTCGCGCCTGATGGACCAGACTGACAGCGAGATGGACGAACCCGAAGGCAACCGCCGCCGCAGCGCCATTGCGCATCTGCGCGCCGCTGTCGCCGCGACCAAGGCGGACCGCCTTCTGGGCCGAAAGGCCGACGCCGCGGAGGAACAGGAACCCTACCGCGAGGATCTGGCCAACGTGGTGCGTCCGCGCCGCCCGCAAAGCGTGTCCCGCCCGACCGAACGTCCCGAACCTCAGGCACCGACACCGTTGAAACTGGTGGCCGAACAGCGGGTCGCGGGCACCGACGACGGCAGCCCGGCAGCGGATTCCGCTCCGGTCCGTCCGCGTCGCGTCCGCCGCACCGAACCGGTTCCGCAAACCGTGAACGAAGAGTCAGGCTTTGCAGCCTTTGCCGAGGATATTGGGGTCAAGGGCCTGCCGGAACTGCTGGAGGCTGCCGCCGCCTATATGTCCTACGTCGAGGGCCGCGATCAATTCTCACGCCCGCAGTTGATGACCACGCTGCGGCAGGCCGAAGTCTCTGACAGCTCGCGTGAGGACCGTCTGCGCAGCTTTGGCCAGCTGTTGCGTGAGGGCAAGATCCGCAAGACATCCGGCGGGCGTTTCACCGCCGCCGAAACCATCAGTTTCAAGCCCGCCGCCACCGGCTGAACCTGTCACAGCCCAACAAAAAGCCCCCCCGCGACCGATGTCGCGGGGGGCTTTTTCATGCCCCTAAGGGACTGGGATCAGTCCTTGGCGTCCGGGTCCGGTTGGCCGACGCCTTTGAAGATCGGCTTGAGCGGAAAAATCCACGCAACGCCAAAGAATACGTAGATCAAGAATTCCACCACCAGCGGCAGTTGCCACAGGTTCAACCGGCTCAGGATGCCCCAGGCGAGTATGATATACAGCGGGAAACCCACCAGCAGCACAAACAGGGACCACCGCTTGCGCGCCTTGTAGCTGAGTGCCATCTTCTTGCTCCTCTTGGCGGCGCGGCGGGGGATCGCCCCGCCACTGCCTGCGGATTTAGTCCTCGAAGGGATCTGTGACCAGAATCGTGTCGTCGCGTTCCGGTGAGGTCGACAACAGCGCCACCGGACAACCGATCAGTTCCTCGACCCGGCGGACGTATTTGATCGCCGCGGCCGGCAGGTCTGCCCAGCTCCGCGCGCCTTCTGTCGACTCCGCCCAGCCGTCCATTTCCTCATAGATCGGGACACAGCGCGCCTGTTGTTCGGACGCAAACGGCAGGTAATCCAACCGCGTGCCGTCCAGTTCATAGCCGACGCAGATCTTGAGCGTCTCAAACCCGTCCAGCACGTCCAGCTTGGTCAACGAGATGCCGTTGACGCCAGAGGTGGCACAGGTCTGGCGCACCAGAACCGCGTCGAACCAGCCACAGCGCCGCTTGCGCCCGGTGGTGGTGCCGAATTCGCGACCGCGTTCGCCCAACCGCTGGCCGTCAGCATCCTCTAGCTCTGTCGGGAACGGCCCCTCGCCGACGCGGGTGGTGTAGGCCTTGACGATGCCCAGCACAAAATCAATCGCCCCCGGCCCGATGCCGGTGCCCGTGGCCGCCTGCCCGGCGATCACGTTGGACGAGGTGACAAAAGGATAGGTGCCGAAATCGATGTCCAGCAGCGCGCCCTGCGCCCCCTCAAAAAGGATACGATCCCCGGCGCGGCGCTTTTCGTTAAGCACCTTCCAGACCGGACCGGCGTATTCCAGAATTTTCGGCGCAATTTCACGCAGTTGCGCGATCAGCGCGGCACGGTCCACAGGCTCGATCCCCAGACCACGGCGCAGCGGATCGTGGTGCTGCAAGGCACGGTCCACCCGCGCCTCCAGCGTGGCATCGTCGGCCAGATCCGCGACGCGAATCGCCCGGCGGCCCACCTTGTCCTCATAGGCGGGGCCAATACCGCGCCCGGTTGTACCGATCTTGGTCCCCTTGCTGGCGGCCTCTTCGCGTGCGCGGTCCAACTCTCCGTGGATCGGCAGGATCAGCGGTGTGTTTTCCGCGATCATCAGCGTTTCCGGCGTAATTTCAACGCCCTGCGCGCGCACCGTCTCAATCTCACTGATCAGGTGCCAAGGGTCCAGCACGACACCATTGCCGATCACCGACAGTTTGCCCTTGCGGACAACGCCCGACGGCAGCGCGTGCAGCTTGTAGACCTTGCCATCGACGACAAGGGTGTGACCCGCATTGTGGCCACCCTGAAAGCGGCAGATCACATCCGCCCGGCTGGACAGCCAGTCGACAATCTTGCCTTTGCCCTCATCACCCCATTGCGCGCCCACGACGACCACATTTGCCATGGTTTTCCCCTTTACCGGCGTTGCAAACCCGCGTGTGTATACGCGCGCAATCCTACCTGCGAAACCGCAAAAACGCCGCAAGAGGCTGGACAGGGGCCGCGTGTCAGGGCAGCAAGGCACCAAACCCCAGGAGGCCACCAAAAATGAGTTTCTTTCTGCGCTGGCTTTTTGCCTTCGTGCTGCTGGCAGCGACGTTCAACCCAACGCCGTGGAATTTTGTCCGCTGGGCATCCGCCAATTTCGACACGCAACTGCCGGTGGTGGTGCTGCTCGGCCTTGTGCTGCTGATCGGCTACATCATCTATCTGCGCGCCACGCTGCGGTCGATCGGCCTGTTCGGCATGGCGCTGATTCTGGCGCTGGTGGCCGCGATTCTCTGGGTGCTGATCTTTTACGGCCTCGTCGATCTCAGCAATCCCAAGCTGGCCACCTGGATTGGCATCTTTGCCTTGTCTCTGGTCCTTGGCGTAGGCCTCAGCTGGTCGATCATCCGGCGCAAACTGTCCGGTCAGGTCGATATGGACGACGTCGAGGAATAGCGCCTCAACAGCCGTCGCGGCCCAGCACCAAGACCCAGATATTGCCGTCGCCGCGCACCATACCATAGTCCCGGACGCCGTCGTTCAACATGTTGCGGCGGTGGCCGGGTGAGGTCATCCAGTCCGCGACCACCTCTTCGACGCTGCGCTGGCCCTTGGCGATGTTCTCGGCGATCTGGCAGGGGCGATAGCCGGCGCGATGCGCGCGGTCCATCACGTCGCTGCCATCGGACCCGCTGTGCGCAAGGAACCCCCGGCGCGCCATGTCGCGCGCGTGGCGGCGCGCCGCCTTTTCCAACGCCGACGACGCGGACAACGGTGCCAACCCGGCCTCGGCCCGCAGCCCGTTCAACAGCGCGCGTTCCTCCCCCGCACTGACGGTGCCCGCCGTCATCACCAGTGCCAAAGCCAACCAGCGCATCCCGTGCCCTCCTACATGGTCTCTGCCAGCCTCCGTGCCAGCCGGTGCTGGCGTCCAATCGCAGCTTCCAGATCGAAACTGACGACCTGCCCGTCACGGACCACCGCGCGCCCCTCAACGATCAGGTCGCGCACCTTTTGCGGTCCCGCCAGCAACAGCGCCGCCGGATCCCAGCTGCCCGCGCTTTCGACGCCAGTGACATCCCACAGCGCCAGATCCGCCCGTTTGCCCACCGCGATCTGACCGCAGTCGTCGCGGCCCAGCACCTCGGCCCCGCCGCGCGTCGCAATCCACAGCGCCTCACGCGCGCTCATCGCATCCGCGCCGCGTGTGACCCGCTGCAACAGCATGGCCTGCCGCGCCTCGGCCACAAGGTTGGCCATATCATTGCTGGCCGATCCATCGACGCCAAGCCCAACCTTCACGCCTGCGTCCCGCATCGCCCGAACCGGCGCGATTCCGCTGCCCAGACGGCAATTGGAACAGGGGCAATGCGCCACGCCGGTCCGGGTCCGCGCGAACAGATCGATCTCTTGGCTGTCCAGCTTGACGCAATGGGCGTGCCAGACGTCATCGCCGGTCCATCCCAGATCCTCGGCGTATTGGCCGGGGCGGCAGCCGAACTGTGCCAGCGAATAGGCGATATCCTCATCGTTTTCGGCCAGATGGGTGTGCAGCATCACCCCCTTGTCCCGCGCCAGCAGGGCGGCGTCGCGCATCAGATCACGGCTGACCGAAAACGGCGAACAAGGGGCGACGCCGACGCGCACCATGGCCCCCGGTTTGGGGTCATGAAAACCGTCGATCACCCGGATGCAATCCTCCAGAATGGCCGCCTCACGCTCTACCAGACTGTCGGGAGGCAAGCCCCCGTCGCTTTCGCCGATGCTCATGGCACCGCGCGTCGGGTGGAACCGCAGCCCCACCTCAGCCGCCGCCGCGATGGTATCGTCCAGCCGCGCGCCGTTGGGATAGAGGTACAAATGGTCAGAGGTCAGCGTGCAGCCCGACAGGGCCAGTTCCGCCAGCCCGACCTGCGCTGAGACAAACATCTCTTCGGGGCCAAAGCGCGCCCAGATCGGGTAGAGCGTCTTGAGCCAGCCAAACAGCAGGGCATCCTGCCCGCCGGGCACCGCGCGGGTCAGGGTCTGGTACAGATGGTGGTGCGTGTTCACGAGGCCCGGCGTCACCACGCAGTGCCCGGCCTCGATCACCGTGCCGTCGCTGGTCAGACCCGCGCCGATCTCTGCGATCACGCCATCGCGCAGCCGAATATCGACGCCGGTCAGTTCGGACCGCGCATCGTCCATAGTCAGGACTGTGCGCGCATTTCGGATGAGAATTTCGGTATGTGCCATATCAGCCTCTCACAAAACCCCATTTCGGTGAGAGATCCGCCGGAACGCGCCAGAAAGGGGAAGGACGCGCGCTCTGCGCCCCCGGTTTACCCTTTTGTGTGCAACAGGTCCAGTGCGGCGGCGTGCACCTGCGGCGTGGCGGCGGCCACCGCGCGGCCACCGTCATGCACCGGGCCACCCTCCCAATTGGTGACAATGCCGCCTGCGGCCTCGATCACCGCGATGGGGGCCATGATGTCATAAGTTTGCAGCCCGGCTTCGATCACCAGATCAATCTGCCCCGCCGCCAACAGCGCGTAGGCGTAACAATCCATGCCGTAGCGCACCAGTTTGACCTGCGATGCGACCCGTTCAAAACCGTCGCGGTCCTCGGGTGTTCCGACCTCTGGGAAGGTGGTGAACAGAATCGCCTGATCCAGTTGCCCTGTATCGCGAGTGCGCAGCGCGCCTGCGCCATGTGGCCCGGCGAACTCTGCCCGGCCCAATCCGCCACAAAACCGCTCTTGCGTATAGGGTTGATCGATCACGCCATAGAGCGGGCCATGGGCGTCCCGCACCGCAATCAGCACCCCCCATGTGGGCGTGCCGGACATGAAACCACGGGTGCCGTCGATCGGGTCCAGAACCCATGTCAGGCCGCTGTCGCCTGCGCTGACGCCGTATTCCTCTCCCAGAATCGCGTCATTCGGGCGGCGCTGCGCCAGCAGATCGCGCATCGCGCGTTCCGCCGCCCGGTCGGCGACTGTCACCGGATCGAATCCGGTGCCAGCGGCCTTGTTTTCGGTGGCCAGACCGTGCTGACGAAAATAGGGCAGGATCACCTTGCCCGCCGCATCGGCCAAGGCCTCAGCGGTTTCGATCACCTCGGTTACAAGGTCGCCTGCGATCCGGTCCATATGTCTCTCCTGTGCCCGTCACCGGGCTACAGCAGGGACTGGGTCGGCTCAAGCCACGTCAGAGAGAACGCGTGCCAGTTCAAACAGGCGGCGGCGCTGGTTTTCCGGGATCGCATAGTAAGAGCGCACCAGATCCAGTGCCTCCTTATCGCCCATGATGTCTGCCGGAATGGTTTCGCCGGTCTGCGTTCCAGCGCCTTCGCTCTCGATTCCCTCGAAGAAGAAGTTCACGGGCACATCCAGTGCATCCGCGATATCCCAAAGGCGGGAGGCGCTGACACGGTTGGCACCGGTTTCATACTTCTGAATCTGCTGGAACTTGATACCGACGCGTTCCGCCAACTGTTGCTGGGTCATACCAACCAGCCAGCGACGGTGCCGGATTCTTTTGCCGACGTGAACATCAACGGGGTGCGCCATCTGTGTCTTCCTGTACTTATGGGTGTGACCAGATGCGCCGAGACCGAACCCCAATCCCCCAGGACCAGCATCATCCTGCACTTACATAACCCAAATTGCTACATCATAACCGGTTTCGAAATCAAGCCGCGTGACCACCCATTGATGGAAAACCAAACCCAAAAACACGACAAAGTTGAATAGGGGCCTATTCTTTTGGATACTTTTGCGGCGCATCCAGATGGTTGATGGCTTTGCCTCACAGTGCAATCTCAGCTAACCATTGGCTAATTTGCAAGTGGAGACCGGAATGCGCGCCTACTATCTGACCGACCACAACAGCCCGCCCAGCCTGAGCGATATCGCGGTGCCAGAGCCCGCTGCGGGGGAGATCCGGCTGCGCATCGCCGCCTGCGGTCTGAACTTTGCCGATCTTCTGATGCAGACAGGCACCTATCAGGAAACGCCCGCCCTGCCCTTCACGCTGGGGATGGAGGTGTCGGGCACCGTCGATGCGCTGGGGCCGGATGTGGACGGATTCAAACCCGGTGACCGGGTGGCGGTGTTTGGCGGCAAGGGCGGCCTGGCGGACTACGGCTGTTTCCCGGCCTCTCGCGCGGTGCATCTGCCGGACAGCATGGGCTGGGTCGATGCCGCCGCTTTTCAGATTGCCTATGGCACCAGCCATGTGGCGCTGGACCACCGCGCGCGTTTGCAACCCGGTGAGACGCTGCTGGTGCTGGGCGCGGCAGGCGGCGTTGGCCTGACGGCGGTAGAAATTGGCAAGCTGATGGGCGCACGCGTGATCGCCTGCGCCCGCGGCGCGGACAAGCTGGCCGCCGCCAAGACTGCTGGAGCAGACCACCTGATCGACGCGTCAGATGCCGACATCCGGGCAGAGGTAAAGGCGCTTGGCGGCGCGGATGTGGTCTATGACCCGGTGGGCGGCGACCAGTTTCAGGCCGCTTTTCGCGCCTGCCGACCAGAGGCGCGCATCCTGACCATCGGCTTTGCCTCTGGCGACGTGCCGCAGATCAAGGCGAATCATCTGCTGGTCAAGAACCTGTCGGTCATGGGGCTGTACTGGGGCGGCTATCTGGGGTTCCGCCCCGATGTGCTGACCGGATCGCTGGCGCAACTGATGGCTTGGCACGCCGAAGGACGAATCAAGCCCCACGTCAGCCACGTCCTGCCACTGGACCGCGCGGCAGAGGGGATGGAACTGCTGCGCACCCGCAAATCCACCGGCAAGGTGGTCGTGACACTGGACGCCTGACGCCCAACTTTCGCCATAGGCACCGGTTAACCATGGCGCAGGGGCACCGGCCCCTGAACGCCACCCCGGAAGACCCGCCATGACCCGAACCGCCCAAGCCCTGCCGACCCTCGTGGCGCATCTGTTGCTGCTGGCGCTTGGCGGCGCGGCCCTTGCCATGCCCGAGGTGATTCTGGCGCGGGTTTCGCAGCTGTCCGGGCCATTCGAGACGCGCGACTGGCTGATGCGCGGCTTTGGCGCCGGGATGATCGCGCTGTCGCTGGCGTTGTGGATCGACGCCCGCCGGGCAGAGGGCCAGCCCGTCGCCAGGCTGCTCTGGCTGCTGGGCGCGGGGCTGACCGCCAGTTTCCTGCTTTATGCCCAGCAACTCAGCCAGTGGTGGATCGACGACGCGGGCATCACCTTTTCCTACGCACGATCATTGGCCGAGGGCGCAGGCCTCACCTATCAGCCCGGCCAACCACCGACCGAGGGCTATTCCAGCACGCTCTGGATGGCGACGCTGGCGCTGGCACATCTGCTGACCTTCGACATCCCGCAGGCGGCCAAAACCATCGGCCTTGGGCTGACGGTCCTGACCCTGTGGATCAGCATCACATGGGTCTGGCGCGTGACCGACAGCGCGCTGGCGATGGTGCTGACCGTGGCGGCGATCGGCACCGCCCCCACGGTTGTCTGGTCGACCTCGGGGCAGGAACACGCGCTGCAAGCGCTGCTCTTGCTGCTGATCGGGGTCGCTGCCCACCTGCGCCTCTGGCGGCTGCCGGTGGCTTTGTTGCTGTCACTCCTGATCTGGACCCGCCCCGAAACCCCGCTGATCGTCATCGCCGTCTTTGTCGCCGCGCTGTACATGACCCGCGTCGAAGAGGGCCGCACCCGTTTCTTGCGCAACCTGATCCTTGCCGCCCTGCCCCTTGCTGCCTTTGCCGGGCTGATGGCCTTTCGGATGCAGTATTTCGGTGATCACTTTCCCAACCCCTACCACGCCAAAACCTCGGCCAGCAGCCTTGCCGGGCTGGTCAATCCCTTTGGCGGCGGTTGGCGCTATGTCTGGGGCGGGCTGCAGGACAGCGGGCTGATCCTGCTCTTGCCGCTGGTGATGGTGGTCGGCGCAAGGGACAGCCTGCCGCGCCGCTGGGTGATCTTTGCCGCGCTGGCCGGGCACATCGGCTTTGTCGTCTGGGCCAAGGGCGACTGGATGGGTCAGTACCGGTTCCTTATGCCGGTGCTGCCGCTGATCGTGGTGCCTGCGGTCATAGCCATCGACCACGCCTTTTCCATCCGCGCACGGGCCTGGCTGGCCACGCTCGCCTCTGTCGCACTGTTTGCCAACACACTGACGCAGGTGGACAAGTTCGACGCCGACCCGACCACGCCCTTGGCGGTGGTGTCAGAGATCGGCCAGAATTTTGCCAAGGTGGCCGAACGCATGAGCATCCAGACTCCGCTTCTGGCGCATCACGACGCGGGCGCAATCAGCTATGAACGATCCATCGGGCTGGTCGATCTGGGCGGGCTGGTCGACCGCGACGTGGCCAAGAACATGGGCAACGCCGATTTCCTGCGCCCCTATATCTTTGAGCAGACACAGCCGCATTTCATCTTTGGCGCGCGCAACTTTGCCGCCGCATCCGGCTTTCTGGACGGTCCGGAACTGGCGCGCGACTATGTCCCGCTGCGCTTTCCGAACCACCCGATCATGGCCAGCGACTATTCCCACATCCGCCGCGACGCGGTGCAAGTGGCGACAGGCATCACCCTCACCCGCGACGCAGATGGCACCCTGACAGAGGTCATCGTGACCGATCTGGAACCCTAGCCCGCCTGCTCTTTCGCCCAGACCATGTCGATCATCGCCTGCGTGCCCCGGCTGAACTCCAGCGGACAGGGGTAATGCACCTTGTCCAGCACGCTGGCGTTGAACGCCTCAACCTGATGGACATAGTGATTGTCCGAGGGAAAGCGGTAGGCCGTCTCTACCAGATCCTTGGACTGCACCAGCACCCGCGCCTCACCGTAGACCCCGGCATTAAACGGCGCGGTCAGCTTCATCACGCCGTCTTCGCCGTGAAAGACCACCTCTTGCCACGGCGCCATCCGCATAGAGACGATGCCGGTATAGTGATAGGACGGAAACCGCGCGGTGATATGCGTCCAGACATCCACCCCGTTTTCGCGCACCACCTCTGCCGACAGTATCTCTTCTGGCTCCTCGCCGGTCACAAACCGCGTTGCGCCGTAGATATAGACACCGATATCCGGCACCGCGCCGCCGCCGGTGTCCGCGCGGTTGCGGATGTTGCCGCCATCGGTGCGGTTGTCATAGGAAAACGCGGCCGAGACGCGCACCAGCTTGCCAATCGCGCCCTCCTGATACAGTTGGCTGGCCTTGTGCCACTGCGGGTGGTGCACAATCATATAGGCCTCTGCCGCCAGCAGACCGGTCTCATCGCGCTTGGCAATCACCGGATCGAACTCTGCCGCCGTCATCGCCAGCGGCTTTTCCACCAGAACGTGCTTGCCCGCCTCCAGCGCCTTCAGCGCCCATTCCACGTGCAGGTGATTGGGCAACGGCACATACACGGCGTCGATCTCTGGGTCCGCCAACAACGCGTCATAGCTGTCATGCACCCGCAACCCCGGTGCCAGCGCCTCAAACGGCGCGGCCTTGTCGGGGGATGACGTCGCCAAAGCCGCCAACCGCCCGCGTCGCCCCATGTGCAAGGCCGGTCCCATGTGCCGCCGCGCAAAATTCGCAGCGCCCAGAATACCCCAACGAACGTGATCCGTCATACTGTCCTCCCAATCGTTAGCGCCAACCTGACGTCCCATTACGGGCTTGGCAACCGGTGCCTCGCCGGGACTTTGCGCTTTCCCCGATGTCCCCCGGTGCCGCCGCGCACGAACGTATCCGCATCGGGATTACAGGCCCGCCGCGCAACCAAGACCCGCTGTTCCGATGCAGGGACACGGCCAACAAACCTCAGCGACCGGACATAGAAAAAGCCCCCACCGGACGTCCGATGGGGGCCAACCCGTGCCTTTGAACAGATGAGGGAAGTCTTGGGCAGGGTCTGAGAACCGGCCTGCGCGGCCGGTCCTGTTTCTGATCCGTGCTTCAGGCGCTCGCCAGCATCCCTTGATCCTTGGCCAACTCGCGCATCCGCTTTTGCAGCTTTTCAAACGCGCGCACCTCGATCTGGCGGATGCGTTCGCGCGACACGTCGTACTGTCCCGACAGATCCTCCAGCGTGACCGCCGACTCGGCCAGCCGGCGCTGGGTCAGGATGTCCTTTTCGCGGTCGTTCAGCACATCCATCGCCTCGGCCAGCAGGGCGCGCCGCGCCTCCAGCTCATCGCGTTCGGCGTAATCCCCGGCCTGATCGGCGTCTTCGTCTTCCAGCCAGTCCTGCCATTGCATCGTGCCTTCGCCTTCAGAGCCGACGGTGGCATTCAACGAGGCATCGCCGCCCGACAGACGCCGGTTCATGCTGATGACTTCGGTTTCGGTCACACCCAGATCGGTGGCGATCTTCTGCACATGTTCGGGGCGCAGATCGCCCTCTTCCAGCGCACCAATCCGCGCCTTGGCCTTGCGCAGGTTAAAGAACAGCTTTTTCTGCGCGCTGGTGGTGCCCAGCTTGACCAGCGACCACGACCGCAGAATGTATTCCTGAATCGACGCGCGGATCCACCACATCGCATAGGTGGCAAGGCGAAAGCCCTTTTCCGGGTCAAACCGTTTGACCGCCTGCATCAGACCCACATTGGCCTCAGAGATGACTTCGGCCTGCGGCAATCCATAACCACGATAGCCCATGGCGATCTTGGCGGCCAACCGCAGGTGCGACGTGACCATCTGGTGCGCCGCTTCGGTGTCCTCATCCTCGACCCAGCGTTTGGCCAGCATGTATTCCTGTTCCGGCTCCAACAGCGGAAATTTCCGGATCTCCTGAAGGTAACGGCTCAGGCCCGCTTCCGGCGAGGGTGCCGGCAGATTTGCATAGTTCGACATAATAACGTCCCTCCGTTCGGACCCGCATGTTACGGGGCTTAACATCTAGATAGGTAACTGAACTCATCAGTTCAAGTCCTGGCGGTCTCTGTGTCCGTTGACATGCAGCTAGGACCGACCATGGATGGTGTCACGCTTTATGTCACAGCGTCACGAAGACGTGCTTCGTTCCATAAATCCCGTAATGCATACATCAATGCATACTTATACTGCAAATCGCGCCAATTTTCAAGCATTTTGGCATGAGTTATACCGCCACTGATCCGCCATAGGAAAGGAGCCCCCATGCACGCCGCCCATCCTTCCCCCGTCCTGACGCGCTGCGCCGGGGCCCTGTATCTGGTGATTATCTTGTGCGGATTGACCGCCGAACTGCTGCTGCGCGGTCCCCTGTTGCAGGGCAGCCCGACAGAGATCGCCGCCGCGATGACCGCACATCTGCCACAACTGCGGCTTAGCCTGCTGGCGGATGTGATCATGCTGCTGGCGGACATAACGCTGGCGCTGGTGTTCTTCAGCCTGCTGCGGGATCGCGCCCCTGCCTTGGCCCGCGCCGCACTTGTCTTTCGCCTTGGTCAGGCGGTGCTGATCGGTGCCAGCCTGATGGCACTGGCCAGCGCCCCCGCCCTGCTGGACGACCTGCCGCGCATGGCCGTCCACCTGACCGACATGCACGCGCTTGGCTATGACATCGGTCTGATCCTGTTCGGTGTGAACAGCCTGATCATGGCGTACCTGCTGGGCCTTGGGGCCACCCCCCGGATCATCACCCTAGGCATCGCGGCGGCGGGTCTTGTCTACCTGACCGGCAGCCTGCTGCGCCTGACCGCCCCCGGCCTGTCAGCAACGTTTGAGCCCGCCTATCTGGTCTGCATCCTTGCGGAAAGCGCGCTGTGCCTCTGGCTGCTGATCACCGGGCGGATCTGACCGCCGCCCTGAAACATGCGTCAGTCGAATTGCACAATCACGCAGTCGAAATCCGCATCGCCGATCACGCAGGTATGGTGGCCCTTGCCCTGCGTATCCTCCATCCGCCAGACGTCGCCGGGGCCAAAGTCGCGCGCCTCGCCGTCGCTGGCGGTGACGCGGATACGCCCCGCCAGCGGGATCAGGGTCTGGCGTTTCGGCGTTGGGTGGATCGGCTCATTCCAACCCGCCTCCAGCCGCAGAAACAGCGTGGCCTTGGCGGCCTCTCCCTCTGACACCAGAATACTGCGGGCGGGTGGCGCAAATTCCGTCTCGGTCAGCGCCACGTCCACATCGCGCCAATGGCTGTCGCCCGCGTCGTCACAATACAACAGGTGATATTTCATCAATCGCGCCCCCGGAAAACCCAAAGGATGCCACCGACACGGCCTTTGGCCAAGGCTTCAGATCGCGCGCAGCGCCGCCAGCAGGCTCGCCATATCGTCGGGCAGCGGGCTGTTGAACATCAGTGGCTCGCCCGTCACCGGATGGTCAAAGCCCAGTTCGGCGGCGTGCAACGCCTGCCGGTCAAACGACCGCGCAGGCTCATAGGCCGCACCCAGCGCCTTTTCCGACAGCTTGCGCCGCCCGCCATAGACCGGATCACCGATCAGCGAATGGCCCGCATGGGCCATATGCACACGGATCTGGTGGGTGCGCCCGGTCTCTAGCCGACATTCCACCAGACTGACGCAGGCGGGTTGCCCGAACCGTTCCAGCAGTTTGACATGGGTGATCGCGTGCCGCCCCTGTCCGTCGAAATAGACCGCCTGCCGCTGGCGTTCGGTCTTGTGCCGCGCCAGCCCGCTGGTGATCGTCACCCCGCCATCCGGTCCGGGTTTGACGCCGCGCGTGTTCACCAGACGCGGGTCGGCAATTTCCGGCACCCCATGCGCCAGCGCCAGATAGGCGCGCCGCGCGGTGTGTTTTTCGAACTGCACCGCCAGACCGTGATGCGCCCGGTCCGATTTCGCCACCACCAGCAACCCGCTGGTGTCCTTGTCGATCCGGTGGACAATGCCGGGGCGCTTTTCGCCGCCCACACCGGACAGCTTGCCGCCAAAGTGATGCAGCAACGCGTTGACCAAGGTACCGTCCGGCGTTCCGGGTGCGGGATGCACCACCATTCCGGCGGGTTTGTCGATGACGATCACATCATCATCCTCCCAAACCACCACCAGCGGAATGTCCTGCGCCACAACGTCATAATCCTCGGCGGGTGGCACGGTGACCTCCAGCACGTCGCCCACGGCCACCTTGGCCTTGGGGTCGGTCAACACCACACCGTCACGGGTGACAGCACCGCCCGCGATCAGCCGCGCCAGCCGGGTCCGCGACAGGGCCGCCTCCTCTGGCACATCGCGCGCAAGCGCCTTATCAAGGCGGGGCGGAGGGTTGTCCGCGATTTCGACCCGAAGGATGTCCATGGTCTCTCCCGAACCCGAAGACGACAATTTGCCCGAACCGGCTGGCCTGCGTTTCTTGCGCGTGCTGGTCACGGTTCTGACAGTTGTGATGATTGCCGGGATCGTCGGGATCCTCGGCCTGATCTGGCACCGCTATAGCAATGCCCGCGCGCCGCTGCCAGAGGTCATCACCCTGCCTGACGGCACGACGGCCACCGCCTATACCCAAGGCAGCGACTGGTACGCGGTTGTGACCGGCGATGACCGCATCCTGATCTTTGACCGCGGAACGGGCAAATTGCGGCAGGAAATGCGGATCGAGACGGCGGAATAAGCGGGCTTGCGGCGCGGTCGCAAATCCTAAGCCTTGGTTAAAACGCCTCTGCAAGCCACTGAAGACGCTACGTCACCTTTCTGTCCACGCGTGGACAGACCTATTCAAACGCAATCGCAACGCTGCCAAAATCGCCAAAATCCGCCTCGATCATCGACCCCGCCGGACACTCCACCGGCCGGATGAAAGACCCCGACAGGACCACCTGCCCGGCCTCGATTTTTTGCCCATTTCCGGCCAGCCTTTCCACCAGCCAGACGATCCCCATGACCGGATCATTCAGCACCCCCGCGCCCAGCCCGGTCTCTTCAACCTCACCATCTCGGGCCACAATCGCCCCGACCCAGCGCAGGTCCACCAGCCTTGGATTCATGTGACGAGTCCCCAAAACGATGCCCGCATTGGCCGCATTATCGGCGATCGTATCGCACACATTTCGCGCCGTCCCCGTCGCCGGATCCTTGCGCAAAATCCGCGTGTCCAAAATCTCCAACGAGGCGCAGACATGGTCCGTTGCCGCCACGACCTCCTCCCGCGTGACCGCCCCCTCCAGCGGCCCTTTCATCACAAAGGCAATCTCCGCCTCGACCCGAGGCTGAATGAACCGCCCCTTGGGCACCACACCGCCCGTCTCAAACACCATATCGTCCAGCAAGACGCCGCTGTCCGGCGTGTCGATGCCCAGCGCGTCTTGCATGGCCCGCGAGGTCAGGCCGATCTTCCACCCCACCTGCCGCCGCCCCGCCGCCAGCTTGGCCGTCACATAGGCCGCCTGCACCGCATAGGCGTCTTCCATCGTCATGCCCGGATGCGCCAGCGACAGCAGACCGATCTGCTCCGCCGCAGCCTCTGCCCGCACCAGGGCACAGGCCGCCGCGTGAACCTCATCCTCGGTCACGCCTCGTCCTCCACCCCGTTGCGCAGGATGCCGATCCCCTCTGCCTCGACCTCGATCACATCGCCGGGCTGTAACCAGACCGGCGGGTCCAACCGCGCGCCCGCGCCCGTAGGCGTGCCGCAAACCAGCACATCCCCCGGCACCAGCGTGCAAAAGGTCGAGACGTAGTTGATGATGTAGCGAAAGTCATAGATCATCCGCGATGTCCGGTCCTGCTGCCGCACCTCTCCATTCACCCGGCATTCCAGCGCGATATCGTCCAGTTGCGCGGCACTGGTGAAGGGCACCAGCCACGGCCCAATCGCACCCGACCGCTCCCAGTTCTTGCCCTGCGTGACGTTGAACTTGGCGTGCCGCACCCAGTCGCGGATCGTACCCTCATTGCACAAGGTCAGCGCCGCGACGTGATCATAGGCGTGCTCAACCGGAATGCGCCGCCCGCCTTTGCCGATCACCAGCGCGATTTCCCCCTCATAGTCCAACTGCTCACTCTCGGGCGGGCGGACGAGGTTTTCACCATGCCCCACAAAGGTCCGCGGAAACCGGATAAACAGCGACGGCCGCCCCGCCGCCGCCTGCCCGTCTTTGTATTCGGCGTTGCGATCGGGAAAGTTCACGCCGACGCAGATGATCTTGTCCGGCGCGGGGATCGGCGGCTGCAACGTCACCGCCTCTAGCGGCAGGTCGGCCTGCCGCCCCGCGGCCTGCATGAAGACGTCCTTCAACCCATCCGCCGCGATCACCTCGCGCAGCGTGGGCCAGTGCGGATTGGCGGCAGAGAGGTTGATCACGCCATCGCCGGTGTGCAGCCCGTAGGCCGGTGCGTCCTTGTGGCTGTAGGTCACAAAATGCGGTGTCATCATGCCATGTCCCTAGCAATTTCCGTTATGACGTCAAAAGCTGTGGCCACATCCGCGCCAGTTGCGCCAAAAGCTCCGACCTGAAACCGGATCACCACCTGCCCGTCGACCTTGTTCTGCGTCAAGTAAATCCGTCCATCCGCGTTAATCGCCTCGACCAGCTTCAGATTGTGGGCATCATCACCGGCGTGCCGGAAACTGAACAGCGAAAGCACCGGGGCAGTCACAATTTCGAAGTCCGGCTCCGCCGCCAGCCGCGCAGCCAGATCACGAGACCAAGCAATGTGATTGCGGATCATCTCGCGCAAACCTTCCAACCCATAAGTCCGGATCAGGAACCACAGCTTTAGCGCCCGAAACCGACGACCCAGCGGGATCGACCATTCGCTGTAGTCGGTCACATCTTCCGCCCCAAGTGTCTTGAGGAACTCGGGCCGGATCGCCAACGTCTGACGCAGCGCGTCTGGGTCGCGGATAAAATGCGCGGAACAGTCGAACTGCGCGCCCATCCATTTGTGCGGGTTGAAGACCATGCTGTCGGCCCGCTCGACACCCTCCCACAACACTCGGTTTTCGGGGCAGATCATGCCTGCCCCGGCCCATGCCGCGTCGATGTGCAGGTACAGATCCTCGGCCTGCGCCACGTCAGCCAATTCGCCCAGCCGATCACAAGCGCCCATGCCGGTCGCCCCGGTCACGCCGATGATCCCCGCAGGCAGGTACCCCGCCGCCCGATCCGCCGCAATCGCCGCGCGCAGCGCCGCCACGTCCATGGGACGCAAAGGATCCTCCGCGACGGCGGGCAATTTCACAAGGTTCTCCTGCCCAACACCCGACACCCAAGCCGCCCGGTCGATCGAGGTGTGCACCTGATCCGAACAGTAGATCCGCACCGCCGGTTGCCCCGCCAGTCCCTGAACATTGCCCGCCCAGCCCAGCGCCCGCTCCCGCATCACCAAGACCGCCGCCAACGTGGCCGAGGACGCCGAATCCTGAATCACGCCCTGAAACCCCTCTGGCAGCCCGACCGCCTGCCGCAACCAGTCCAGCATCACGCCTTCCATTTCTGTCGCGGCGGGCGAGGTCTGCCACAACATGCACTGTGGGGCGAGCATCGTGACCAGCATCTCGGCCAACATCGAGGGCGGCGCGGCATTGGCAGGGAAATACGCAAAGAATCGCGGGTGCTGCCAATGGGTCAGCCCCGGCATCACGATCCGCTCAAAATCCTCTAGGATCGCTTCCATGCCCTCGCCCCCTTCGGGCGGGGAAGCGGGCAATTGCGCCGCGATTTCACCCGGCGACACACGGGGCCGCACAGGACGGTCGCGCAGGGTCTTGTGATACTCCGCGCCAAACGCCACGGCCTTTCCGCCCCAATCGGCGAACTCATCCCAGTTCATCTTGCTCTACCTTTCAGGAACTTTCTGGCTCGCATGTGCTGCGGGGCTGCATCGCCCCGCCCCTACACGCCGCGCGGGCCGGCTCCCTGACGACAAATGTCAGGGACCATTCGCAGTCCAATGGGTCGCTTTTGCCAGCGGATGTGGCGACAGACCCAGAGCGTTGCCTCTGCGCCCCGAGACCTGCCAGCGGAAACATGCCAGTTGCGACCCTCCCCGCGTGCAGGGTGGGCCCAATGCCTTGTATAGACGTGATCGCCTCCACTCTTGGAGTCGTGCCCGTCGCAAGTTGCGCCATCCTGCGGCCCTCCCAATGACGATTAACATGTTAAATACAAATCTGACTGTCAACAGGAGAAATACTTGGCCCCGACCAAACACAGCCACGATGACTTTGCGCCATTCGATACGCAGCGCACCTTGCCCATCGCCCTGCTGCGCGCCCGCGAGGCCGTCATGGACCGATTCCGCCCGATGCTGCGCGGGATCGATGTCACCGAACAACAATGGCGTGTCTTGCGGGTGGTACAAGAAGCAGGTGAGATTGACGCCACACATCTGGCCCGTGCAGCCAGCGTGCTGGCTCCTACGCTGACGCGCATCCTCAAGACCTTGGAATCGCGGGATCTGATCACCCTGCGCACGGACACAACGGACCGCCGCCGCACTCAGGTCAGCATCAGCACAACAGGTCAAACGGTCTTGCGAGACGCAGGGCAGATAAGCGCCCAAATCTACACGGAGATAGAGGCACGCTTGGGCGCAGAGCGCATAGCCGATCTGGTGCAAGCCCTCGAAAAGGCTGCCGACGATCTGAACGAAAACAACGCGGATGAAACGGACGTTGAATGACCTGTGCTGGACACGTCCGGCATTCATTTGGGGGGGGGAGTGGTACCACCTCCTGGTCTCGAACCAGGGACCTCTTGATCCACAATCAAGCGCTCTAACCAACTGAGCTAAGGCGGCACAGAGCGCCGAACTGCAATGTCCGGCGCCGAATGTAGGGCTATCTAGCAAAGCCAAAATCCAAGCGCAAGCCCCACGGTCACACCTGTTTGGCGGAATTCCGACGCGTCAGCCCTACCACCGCGGATCATTCCACGCCGGGCAAAAGCCGCTCTATCACCGCACGCATGTCATCGGGCGGCGTGCGCTTGGTAAAAGCCGCCGCATCAATGAACACGCTGACAGTCCGCGACGAAAAACACAGCGCCCCGTCCTGCATGCCATCCACCCGGAAGGTGATCGAGGTCTCGCCCAGTCGCACCGGCCAGACGTGGCAAACCAGCGGATAGCGCGGTGTGATGGGGGCACGGAAATCCATCTCCAACCGGACAAAGGGCGTGCCAACATTGCGGTCCAGTTCCATCTGGAACCAGCCGTCCCCGCCCAGGTTTTCAACCCACCAGCTGTTGATCGCATCCAGCGCAAACCACGGGATACGACCGGTGTAGACGATTTTCGCCGGATCGCAGTCGCCCCATGTCACGCGGATCTCATGGCGGTGGGCGGTGTCGGGACGCGGCTCCATCTCAGTATGTCTCGACGTGATAGCGGCCCTCATCGCGCAACACATCGCGGAGATTGCGCCACTGGTGGCCGATGCTTTCGGCGATGTTGGTAAAGGCGCGCTCTACCCCCTCCTCCATCTCTTTCAGCCCGCAGATGTAGATATGCGTCGCAGGGTCCTGCAGCATGTCGGCCACGATGTCCTCTTCGATGCGCATCCGGTCCTGCACATATTCCTTTTCCTGTCCGGGCATCCGACTGAACACCAGATGCTTTTGCAGCACACTGGACGGCACCTTGTTGAGCGGTCCGAAATAGGGCAGCGATTCCGGGGTGCGCGCGCCAAAGAACATGACCATGCCGCCGGACTTCTTGCCCACCGTCCGCTGGCGCGCCATGGTAAAGGCCCGCATCGGTGCAGAGCCGGTGCCGGTGCAGATCATCAACAGCCGCGCGTCCGGGTCATTGGGCATCAGGAAGGTCGCGCCAAATGGCCCGGTCACCTGCACCGTATCGCCCTTTTTCAGATCACAGACATACGTCGAACAGATACCGCCCTCTTCCCGTTTCACGGTCAGTGAGACGTTGTGATAGCCTGCCCGCTCTCCGTCTCGCGGGCTGGACACAGAATAGAGCCGGGGAAGATGCGCCTTGCCCTCGTCATCAGTGCCGGGGGCGATGATGCCAAGCGATTGGCCTTCGAGCGCCGGAAACGGCTTGCCCTGAAAGTCGAGGATGATGTGGCGCACGTCGGAATCCGACCCCTCAGCGGTCAGGCGATAGTTGCCCTGCACCACCGCCTCGACCGGGTTGCCAAGGTTGTAGAGGTTCACCGTGGGTTTTGTGGCCGACACGGGCGCGACTGCCTTGCCCCCCGCGCCCTTGTGCGCCTCTGCCAACAGGGCGGCGACCGGGTCTGTGCCACCTTCGACGCCGGCATCTGCGCTCTCGGCAACTGCGACCTCGCCCTGTTCGGGCAGCTCGGTCCATTCATATTGCTCGTCGAGCGAATAGGGCGTGTCGACCACCCGCCATTCGTCAATCGACCCTGTCGGGCAGACCGGAATGCAATCCATGCAGAAATTGCAGGTCTCAGCGTTGACCACGACATTGTTGTCGTCATGTTCGATCGCGCCCACCGGGCAGGTCATTTCACAGGTATAGCAGCGGATGCAGATTTCGGGGTCGATCAGGTGCTGTTTCAATGGCTGGTTCATCGCGCACCCCGGTTCAGGACAGCGTCGGGAAGGGCGAATGCCTCTATCAGGGCCTGACACAGACCGCGGCAGTCCTCGCACCCGATGCAGCAGCCCATTTCGCCCAGTTCGCGGGCGACCTCGGTGACACGCGGGGCGTGACCTACGTTGCGTTTGGTGATCATCGCGTTTCCTCCTCCGGCAGTGCGGCCCGGCGCAGGCCTGTCCCCCCGCGCCGGGCCAATTGTTTCAGGCCATGTGCAGTTTGACGTACTCAAAGTCGCCCGGTTTGTTGTCGATGCCCACCTTCGGCGGCGCAATCCAGCTGGCGAATTTGCCCGGTTCATAGCACGGCTTCATCAGCGACTGGATGAAATCACCGTCGGCGTGGGTCGGCAGCCAATTCGGCAGACCTTTGTCGAAGGCATCGCCCGACACATGATTGCCGTCAGGATCAAAGTTGTGGCCCGCAAACACACCGATCTGGCGGTTGAAGGACTGGTGCGGCAGCTTTAGCGCAAACTCGATCCCGGTCTTTTCGATCAGCTTGTTCCAGCGCCCGACCCCACCCGAGGCATCGCGGACGTAATCATCGCGCAGACGCATGTTGATCGCCGTCAGGGCCGGCACATCCTTTTCGACGATCTTGCCGTCCTCCAGATCCAGCACCTTGTAGGTGTCGTTCTTAAGCTGGTGGTCGTCGTCGATCCGGCCTTCCATGTATCGGCCCTTGATGCCCGCGTTGAACGCATTGGCCGCATTGGTCGAGATTTCCTGACCGAACAAGTCCAGCGACAATGTGTAGTGCAGGTTCAGCTTTTTCTGAATGGTCGGCAGGTCGATCACACCCAGGTCGCGGATCTTGTTCACGTCATAGGGATCGGTAATGCCCGCCTTGTTCATCGCCTCGCAGGTGGCCTGAATGGTGCGGCCCACGCCGGTTTCACCGACGAACATGTGGTGTGCCTCTTCTGTCAGCATGAACCGGCAGGTGCGGCTCAGCGGATCGAAGCCGGATTGCGCCAGCGATTCCAGCTGCATCTTACCGTCACGGTCGGTGAAATAGGTGAACATGAAGAACGACAGCCAGTCCGGCGTTTCCTCATTGAATGCGCCCAGCATGCGTGGCGCCTCTTCGGACCCGGACGAGCGGATCAGCAGATCGTCCGCCTCTTCGCGACCGTCCTTACCGAAGTACTTTTGCAGCAAGTAGACCATCGCCCACAGGTGACGGCCCTCTTCGACGTTGACCTGGAACAGGTTGCGCATGTCGTACAGCGACGGCGCGGTCAGACCCAGAAAGCGCTGCTGCTCAACCGAGCCCGGCTCTGTATCGCCCTGAATGACGATCAGACGCTTCATCAGGTTGC
The DNA here is from genome assembly GCF_002237555.1 of Antarctobacter heliothermus. Lineage (NCBI taxonomy): Bacteria > Pseudomonadati > Pseudomonadota > Alphaproteobacteria > Rhodobacterales > Roseobacteraceae > Antarctobacter > Antarctobacter heliothermus. The sequence continues at coordinate 4,507,770 of NZ_CP022540.1, forward strand.
GGTATTCGCCCGGCACTTCTTGCCAAGCCGGTTCACCCATGTGCTCGCCACATGGGATCACGCGCCCCTCAACCTCTGGTGCCAGCAGCACGCCCCAGCGGTATTCCGGCATCTTGACGTAGTCGAACTTGGCCCAGCCTTTGGGGTCCACGCTGACCGCAGTACGCAGATAGACCATCGATTCCTGAAAGTTCTGCGGGATCAGTTTGTTCCACCAGTCGATATAACCGGGGTGCCATTTTTCCAGCGCCTTCAGCACCTTCTTGTCCGAGCTCAGACCCACGTTGTTGGGGATCTGGGTGTCATAGCTTACGTTGATCAGATCGAGCATGTCTCACTCCCTTATGGTGTGGCGGGACATTGCCCGCCCTGTCGCGTTCAACGGGACCGGCACGCGGCCGGGGCCCGCAGGGTGGGTTTGGCACCCACCACGGATGCGCGTCAGACGCGATCCATGTTGTAATCGCCCCGAATACCGGTGCCGTAGCGTTGCAGCGCGCCATCCGCGCCGACAGCGTTGGGACGGATAAAGATCCAGTTCTGCCAAGCGGTCAGGCGGCCAAAGATGCGGGTTTCCATGGTCTCGGGTCCGGCAAAGCGCAGGTTCGCCTCCATCCCTGTCATGGCGTCCGGGCTGAACGACGCGCGTTCCTCCATGAAGATGCGTACCTCGTCCTCCCAGTCGATGTCGTCTAGGATCATGGTGACAAGCCCCTGCTCATCCGCCTCTTCGGCCTCCAGCGCCTCGCCGATCTTGTCTTTCAGCGCCTCGACATGCTCCGGCTCCGCCAGAAAACGGGTTTGCAGTCGGGTGATGCCATTGCCCATCGGATAAGGACCAAAGTTGTCCGCCGTCAGGGTCAGCGTGGCCGTAGGGCGATTGTCGCCCTCGAACTCATCTTCCATCATATAGCTGCGGTCGACCGCAAAGAGGATTTCCGCCAGCACGCCAACAAAGCACGAGCCATGTTCGATAAAGGCCGCCAGCGAGCGTGAGGTCACGTCAATCCGCTTCAGCGTCCGCTTCCAGTATTGGCGCACCTCGTTGGCCAGCCAATGATCGGCATTATTCGCCAACAATGCCTCATGCGCGGCCAATTTCTCCGGGTCGCCCTGCGTGCGGAAAATCCACAGGCCAAGCGTCATCTCGTTCAGCCGCAGATGCAGGATCGCATCCTCCAGCTCACGGCAGAGGCGCAGCATATAAGCCTGATCGCCCTGCGCCTGAAAGGCATCCATGTCGGCAGGCGCATCCTCTTCCGGGCCCTTCAGGGTGATCACCGCCTTGCGCCCTGCCCGGTCAAGCTCGACCTCGACCAGCGAATAGGTCACCGCATCCTCGGTGATGTTGCGCGACAAAGGCCCTAGTGCGATCCCTTCAGCCACGTCAGCCTTCTTCGACGCGGTGGCAAATTCGCGGGCACGTTCGGCCACGGTGTCATCAAATTTGGAATTCGGGATCACCTCATCGACCAGCCGCCATTCCTTGGCGCGCTTGCCCTTTATCCCCTCCTCGATCGAGCAGAAGATATCGGCCCGATCTCGGCGCACCTTGCGCTTGTCGGTAACGCGGGTCAGCCCGCCGGTGCCCGGCAGCACCGCCAGCAGCGGCACCTCAGGCAGACCCACGGACGACGTGCTGTCATCGGTCAGCATGATGTGGTTGCATGCCAGTGCCAATTCGTACCCGCCCCCGGCGCATGCCCCCTTTACCGCCGCGATGTATTTCTGGCCGCTCTCTTCTTCCGCGGCCTCGTAGCCATTGCGGGTCTCATTGGTGAACTTGCAGAAGTTCACCTTGTGGCTGTGCGCCGCCCCGCCCAGCATCCGGATGTTCGCGCCTGCGCAAAACACGCCGGCCTTCCCAGACTGCATGACAACCGTCTTCACCTCGGGGTGCTCGAACCGCATCCGCTGCACCACATCGTTCAGTTCGATGTCGACGCCAAGATCGTACGAGTTCAGCTTCAGTTTGTAGCCCTCAAACAGGCCACCGTCCTCATCCACATCCATGAACAGGTTGGCCACCGGACCATCGTATTCGACACGCCAATGGCGGTAGCGGGACGGGTCTGTTTGAAAATCGATCATCTTGCTCATCGGGTCCTCCCTGGTCGCGAAGTTGCAGTCAACGTACATCAAAGGGGAAAGTAAGTAAACTTATGTATGCACAATAAAGCACATAAACCCGCCTTCATTGACAAGCTCTTGCGGCTTACAGGGCCGACATCGCGGAATAAAGGCATTATAATTCACATCTCGCGATCACTTCGATAGAATCGATCATAGCGTGAACCCGGTCCGCGCCAAACGTCATGATCTGAACACCGCGCGCCTCAGGCAGCAGTTCGCGGACGATCGCGCACAGACGCAAGGCCGCCTTGGGACGGTCCATGCGCAGTTTCAGCTGACCGTTGGCAGTCTGGATCAAGGCCTGAACAAAGCGCCTCTCGGCGCTGCCCTCAGGCAACACCATCCAGACCGGCTCCAACACCTCATGTGCCTCCCAGTAGAAACCGCGTTCGAGGTAAAATAGCCCGTGGCGGAACGCATCGCTGTGCGCAAGATCCGCAGGTGTCATCCCCGGCTGCGCAGATGCGCGGATCGGGTCAAACAGCCCTTCAGGCGGACGCGCGGTGCGCCCCGGCACATAGGCTTGCGCCGGGATGAACCAATCCGCCTGGGTCACGCGACTTCGGGTTCGGCGGCTTCGATCCGCTCCAGCCGGGCACAGAACGCGGCGATCCCGGCCACCACCTGCTCTGGCCGGTCCAGATGCGGGGAATGCCGACAATCGTCGAGGATAAGGGTCTCGACCGGCGCATAGCTGCGACTGTCCAGCTCTTCGATCTGCGCCAGTGTACCGTACTGGTCATCCCGCCCCTGCACCGCCAAAGACGGGATGCGCAGGTAGTCGATGACATCCCCCACGTTCCAGTCCTTGAAACCGGGGTGCAGCCAACTGTCGTTCCATCCACGAAAGGTGTTGTCCGGGTCCCGGTGATAGCGCGCCATCTTGTCCCGCAGTTCGCCGGTTTCATAAAGCGTCTTCGCCTTGGCGATCTCAGCCAACCCGGCCTCTTCGGTAAAGAAATGCGGTGCCATCAGCACCAGCGCCCGCACCCGCTGGTCGGACACGCTGCCCGCATAGATCGCGGCGATGGTCGCCCCGTCGCTGTGACCGACAAAGACGCCGCGCTGAAACCCGATCGCGTCCAGCACCTGCGGCAACACATCCACCGCCTCTCGGGTCATGTAGTCCAAGGGGCGCGGCAGGTTCGCCGGGTCCGACTGACCATAGCCCGCCCGCGAATATGCAAAAACGCCAAAGCCGGTCGCCCGCGCCAACGCCTGCGGGAAGTCGCGCCACAGCGCCACGGCCCCCAACCCCTCGTGCAATAGGACCAATGTCGGCGCCTTTTCCGGGGTCGGCCCGTAGCAGGCATACTCCAGCGTTTTGCCACCCGCCGTCAGCCGCCCGTTTTCCGTCCACTCTACCGTCATACTTGAGCCCTCAATTTGAACCGTTGAATCTTTCCCGTCGCGGTCTTGGGCAAGTCATCCACGACCTCGACCCAGCGGGGATATTTCCACATGCCAATCTTCTCCTTGACGAATTCCTTGAGGTTTTCGACCGCAGCGGCGTCCTGGCCCTCATTCAGCACGACATAGGCCTTGGGCTTATCCAGCCCCTTGTCGTCGGCGCATGCGACCACCGCCGCCTCCAGCACGGCGGGGTGTTCGACAAGCGCCTGCTCAACCTCAAAGGGGCTGACCCATATGCCCGACACCTTGAACATGTCGTCGGTGCGCCCGCAGTAGATATAGCGCCCGTCTGCGGTGCATTCGTATTTATCGCCGGTCCGGGTCCAGTGCCCCTCGAACGTGGACCGCGACTTGTGCCGCTTATTCCAATAGCCGTCCGCCGCCGATGGGCCGCGCACTAGCAATTCACCGACCGCCCCCTCGCCGACGTCTTCATCGTGCTCATCCACCAGCCGCACTTCATAACCGGGAACCGCCGTGCCCGAGGTGCCATAGACAATCTCTCCGGGGCGATTGGACAGGAAAATGTGCAGCATCTCGGTCGAGCCGACACCATCGACAATCTCTGTGCCGGTCAGCCTGTGCCAGCGTTCGCCCACCTCGCGTGGCAGCGCCTCACCGGCAGAGGTGCATAGCCGCACCGACATCCCTTGCGGCAGGCCGGTCTTTTCCAAGGCGGCGTTCATCGCGGCGTAAAAGGTCGGCACGCCACAAAACAGCGTCGGACGATGCGTCTCGAGGATGCCCGACACCACCTCTGGCGTCGGCCGCCCCGACAGCAGCACCGTCGTTGCCCCAACCGACAGGGGAAAGGACATCGCGTTGCCAAGACCGTAGGCAAAAAAGATCTTGGCCACGGAAAAGACAATGTCGTCCTCGCGGATGCCCAGAACCTGCGCGCCAAAAGTGTCTGCCGTGGCCTTCAGGCTGGAATGCACATGCCGCACACCCTTGGGCTGGCCGGTAGAGCCGGAAGAGTACAGCCAGAATGCCATCTCATCCTCATGCGCCTCGACCGCTGGCAAAATCTGCGCGCCCTCGACAAACCGCTGATAGCTTTCCGTGCCCTCGGGGGCCTCCCCGATTACCAGCACCGCGCGCAGATACGGGTTGTCGGCAATCACCGGCTGCACGGTCGGCCACAGCTTTTCCGACACCACAAGAATAGAGGCGCGGCTGTCGTTCAGGATGACATCGTACACCGGCGCCGACAGCAGCGTGTTCAACGGCACCGGGATCGCCCCGGCCTTGAGCGCGCCCCAAAAGATCACCGGACATTCGATCTGATCCTGCACGATCATGGCGACCCGCTCTTCGCGGCGCACGCCATGTCGATGCAGCGCCCCGGCGAAGCGCCCGCTTTCCTCTGCAAGCTGTTTGAAAGTCAGGCTACGCTTGCCCCCATCCGCCTCCTGAAAGGCCACCTTGTCGGCGCGCCCCGCGTCCAGATGGCGGTCGACAAAATATAATGCTGCGTTCTCGTTCATGACGTGGCCTCCTCCCTGCCTGTCACCCGCACCGCTGGGCGGCGCTATTATTCGCCCTGATCCTCGGACCAGACCAAGGCCGTGACAGCCTCACCCGTCACGGCCCTTGCAGACAGGACCGATACGCACCGGTTCCGGGCGGCCTCCTCAACCCGCTTACCCCAGTTCCGGCGCACCACCCCTCTGCGGAATCGCATCTTTGGTAAGCGTACACCTTATTTTTCAAAGATGCAATTTCGTGCATTACCCAGGTGTGGTTTTTAGTGATTCTGCAATATATCGCACATTTAACTGCAACTCATCCAAATACAAATGCGCAGCATGATGACAATATGCGTACTTGCGACTTTTGGCCGGTGGCCTACCCTGTGGTCATGCACGCGATCTACAACATGCCCGGACACCTAATCCGCCGACTGCAACAACTGTCCTCGTCGATCTTCGCCGAACAGATGCGGGCGGCCGGATCTGACCTGACCTCACCGCAATTTGCGGCCCTGACCATGTTGCAGGAACACCCCGATATTGATCAGGCGACACTGGCCGGGCTGATCGCCCATGACCGTGCCACCATCGGAGGGGTGATCGAACGACTGTGTGCCAAGGGGCTGATCGAGCGGCGCACCAATCCTTTGGACCGACGGGCCAAGATACTGGTCCTGACGCCAGAGGGCGAAAGGCGCGTCGCCCAAATCCGCCCCATCGTCGAGACCATGCAAAAGAACCTGCTGGTCGGGCTGGATGAGGCGGAAACAGCGGAATTCATCCGGCTGGCGGCCAAGGTCGCCGCCGCCGGCAATGACCGCACGCGCGCCCCCTTGCGTATGCCCAAGGACAAACCTGACACCCCGGCGCGCTGACCCAGCTACGTTGATCATCCCATCAGGGCGTGCCATCCGTTGCAGCAACCAATTTCAGGAGCGGGAAGACATGTCGGACACCATTCTTTACACGGATCACGGCACTTGGGCCGAGGTCACGCTGAACCGGCCCGACCGGCTGAACAGCTTTACCCCTGACATGCATCTGGCCCTGCGCGCCGCGCTGACTCGCGCGGCGGAAGAGGGCAAGCGCGCCCTCCTGCTAACGGGTGCGGGACGCGGCTTTTGCGCAGGTCAGGATCTGGGCGACCGCGATCCGCGCAAGATGGATGGCCCTCCCGATCTGGGCGAAACGGTGCGCAGCTACTGGGCGCCGCTGGTGCGCCAACTCCACGCCCTGCAAATGCCGGTGATCTGCGCGGTCAATGGCGTCGCCGCCGGGGCCGGGTCCAGCGTGGCGCTGGCCTGCGACATGGTTCTGGCCGGGCAAAGCGCCAAGTTCATCCAATCCTTTGCCAAGGTCGGTCTGATCCCCGACACAGGCGGCAGCTGGCACCTGACCAACATTCTGGGGCGTGCCCGCGCAATGGGCCTTGCCCTGACGGCCCAACCGCTGCCCGCACAACAGGCCGAGGACTGGGGGCTGATCTGGAAGGCTCTGCCGGATGAGGCGCTGATGGATGAGGCGCGCAAGTTGGCGGCGCAATTCGCCGAGGGCCCAACCTTTGGGTTTGCCAGCACCAAACAGGCCATCGACGCCGCGGCGACAAACACTCTGGACGCGCAACTGGATCTGGAGGCCGAGTTGATGAAGGCCTGCGGCGAACACCCCGACTATGCCGAAGGCGTCGCCGCCTTTCTGGACAAACGCGCGCCCAAATTCACCGGAGAGCGGTAAACGCCCCCCTCAAAGGTCAATCTCCCAACCTTGCTCTACCACCTCCACGCCGAAGCTTACCTTTGGCGTGGAACGTACCAGCCGCCAGCCTGTTTTCTGGTACAACGCACAGGCCGCGCGGTGGCTTTCGTGTGTCCACAGCGCCATGCGGCGATAGCCACAATCGCGCGCAAACCCCATGCATTCCGCCAGCAGCCGTTTACCCAGCCCTTTGCCCCGCGCCTCTGGCATCAGGAAAAACAGCCGCAGTTTGGCCGTCTCTTCATCCTCTCGCACGCAAAAGATACAGCCCAATCGCTGCGCCCCGTCCCACGCGATAAAGGCACGTTCGGCGGTCTGATCGTGATCCGCGTCAAAATCCTCCAGAATCTGGCGCACCAGCGCTGGAAACGTCTCGTCAAAGCCTTCGTCGTGCGCATACAGTCGACGGTGTTGTTCCACCAACCAGTCAATGTCGCCGGGGCTAAGGTGTTTCAGGTCAATATCCATGCGCCGAAGAAACCCCCGCGCGGCTTGCAAATCAAGCCCCACGCCGCTAGGTGACTTCGATCCTCAGAGACATATCGAACAAGGCACTGGTGACATGAGCATCCACGACGAACGCGACATCGAAGCCAACCTTCAGATCGGACCCACCGAAAAGGGCATGGTCCGCCTGTTCATCTTTGCCGATGGGCTGGAAATCCCGATGGATTTCGAACCCGAAGAGGCCGAAGAAATCGCCGAAGAGCTGCGCGCCGCCGCCGCAACTGCGCGCCGGGCCCAGCCCAAACGCTAATCCCGTGATGGCGCAGGAACGTGCTGATCGATAAAGATCTTGTTCCCGTCCGGGTCCACCAGCGTCATGTAGGCAGGGCCGATGTCGCCCTCATCCAGACGCTCTTCCGGTTCGATCCCCTCAGCGCGCAACTGTGCCTGAATCTCTCGGATATCGGTGAACGTGTCCAGCGCCTCTCCCCCGCGCAGCCAGCCGGGGTTGAAGGTCAGCATATTGCCTTTGAACATGTCCTGAAACAGGCCGATGACTGTGGTCCCATTGCGCAAGACCACCCAGCCCTCTTCGGCCACGCCTGACACCTGTTCAAAGCCCAACGCCTCGTAAAAGCGCTGTGAGACGACGAGGTCCTTGACCGACAAGCTGACCGAAAATGCCCCAAGTTCCATAGCGTATCCTTTCTGAGATGTGCCGCGACACCCCATCGTCGACCGGAATGGCTCTTTCAGGCAAGCCCCACCAGACAGCGGCGCGGCTATCCCCAGCCGTCCAGCCCTGCACCGGGATCGCGCAACCCCTGCAATCGGCGCGCAGCGTGAACGGCAAACTTGCGCGTCAGCTTGGTCCGCCGTGCGGCGGGCAGCTTATCCTCTGGCCCCATGCGCAATATCTCTGCGTCATAGCCATCCGCGATGATCAGCCCCGTCCCCTCTGGCAGCAAATCGGTCGGAAATGCCTGATCCACCGCCCAGAAATAGCGGTCACACCACGGCAGATAGCCCTGCCATTTGCCGTCGCTCATGAAATCCGCGCGCGAGGATTTACACTCCACCACCCACATCTCGCCTTTGGGGCCCAGCGCCATGACATCCACCCGCAGGCCCCGCTCGGGCACAAACTCTTCGATCACGGCAAAGCCATGCCCCGCCAGATGGCGGGACACGCCGCGCGCCAACAACTGGCCGGGCATCATCTCAGACTTCGGATCGGGTATCAGGCGAGGGGCAACAGGCAATTCCATGCCCAAATTCTTGAACATTCCGTGAACAAATGCAACCCCGCCGCGCGCTGCCTTTCCTCTGGCGGCGATTTGCCTACTGTCGCCAAAGCATCGTTTTCATGACTCTCAAGGTTGCCCATGTCCCAAGACGCCCCTCAGACCCGATTGACCCGCGAAGAGGCCCGTGGTGTGCGTGCCGCCCGCGAACTGGAAGGGCACCTGACATGGCTCGACACCTTTTCCGGCACAGCCCTTGGCGTGCTTTCTGTCGCTTCTGGCATCTACACCTATCTAGGTGTCTCGTCGCTGCTGGATGAAAACGGCGCCATGTCGGTCTTTGCCGCCATCGCCTATTCCACCGCCGTCTCTGTCGGGATCTTCGTGTTCTGGTCCTACATGCTGCGCCTGTTTCCCGCCGTCCGCACCGCCCGCGCCCGCGCTGGCCTGCTGGCCACCATGGGGCTGGGCAGCCTCGCCATCGTCGCCATGTCATCCTGGCTGAACGCCGCAGCCCTTGCCGGATCTGCGGCGGTTGAACAGCATCTGGCCGAAACGGTGCAGGACTATCAGGCCGCGCTGGAACGCGCGCATGAGATCGCCCTGACCGCTCAAGCGTTGGAACGGGACGTCGCCCGCACCCGCCAAAGCTTTGAAGATTTGTCAGAGCTCGAAGCGCAGGGCGCGCTCTCCGGTCTGGCCGGGCGCGGAGCAGTCTTTCGCGTGTTGCGTCAAAAGTCCGCAGAACTAACCGCGCTGGAGGCGCAGATCGCCGCCCAGACGCCACTGGTCGACACCGCCTTTACTGAGGGCAATACCATCCTGTCACGGATGCGCGCACTGACGGTAGAACCCGGCAACGTCGAGGCGCGATCAGTCGAGTTCTCAGAGGCGGCCGTACGCTTGCAAGGGTTGATCACCCAGTTGCGGCAACTGTCGGTCGCGCCACTGGTCGAACGCGCCGCGCAGGATCTGGCCGCCTCTGTGGTGCTGCCGGAACTCGACAGTGCCACAGCGCAGGGCCGCGCCGATCAGTCCGCCACCATCACCTCGGTGCTGGAGGTGCTGGCGCAGCGGGCCGCGACGCTGGAAAGGGCCGCGCAGGCCGTGCAATCGTTGCAGACCCCCACGGACGTGACCTATGCGCCGCTGTCCGCCGCCGATGCGGTCATCCTGTATGCCGGGAATTTCATTCCCTCCTGGGCCGGAGCCATCGCCATCGACCTGTTGCCCATGGTGCTGGTCTTTATCCTTGCCATCACCCACGGTGCCATTCGAGAGGGCCGCGAGGGCGCAGGGGTTGAGGACACGCTGACACTGGCCGAACTGCGCGCTGCCGTCACCGCCCTGCGTGAGGTCGAGGCCGTTGCAGGCCCGCCGCCCGCGCGCCCCGAAGCGCCGCCCGCGCCCAGCGACGACGTGACCCCGCTCAAAGGGAAATCCGCATGACCGGGCCGGCGCGACAAAACCCCCGGCGCAAGGCCGGGATAGTTGGCCGTACGTCCACATCGGAGCCGCCACGATGAACCGCAGTGTGGCCCGCACCCTGTCGGCCGTGCTGATCTTTCAGGTCGGCATTGGCGTTCTGCTGGTCCTTGGCGACATGCGGCAGGGCACCCTGTCCCTGCCAACCTTCAAACCGGACGCCCCGCGCCTGTCCGAACCAGTCCGCCCCGGAGATCAGCGCCGCATCTTCAAACCGGGCCGTGACCGCCCCGCCGTTTCACCCGAACGCGACCCCGGTGAACTGCCCGAACGGCTGACATTGACCCTGAATGACGGGGTCTGGCGGCTGGAAGGGGCGATTGCCGAGGGCGACGCCGAACGCCTGATCCCACAGATCGACCGCGCCGATCCACCAATCACAACGCTGGTGCTGCAATCCTCTGGCGGGTCGGTCCGCGACGCCCTTGACCTTGGCCGCCACCTGCGCGCCTCCGGCATCGCCACAGAGGTTCTATCGGGAGAGTTCTGCTATTCCGCCTGCCCCTACCTCTTTGCCGGCGGCAAGACCCGCAGCGCCGCCGCCGCTGCCTCTATCGGGGTGCACCAGCACTATTTCGGCGAAAGCACTCTGCTGCCCGCTTTTGTCGCGGTCGAGGACATCCAGCGCGGTCAGGCAGAGGTCATGGGCTTTCTCGACGACATGGGCATTGACCCGCTGGTGATGCGCCACGCGCTCGTCACGCCGCCGGATGAAATCTACATCCTGCTGCCCGAAGAATTGACCCGCTACGGGTTCGTCACAGACGAATCCTAACAGCAAGGATCACACCCCGTCCGTCCCGCGCGAAGGTTCTCGCTTGACAGGATACCATTTGGCACCCCATAAAGAGATACCAAACGGTATCTCAAATCACCAACCACCTCCGGAGTCGCCATGCCACCAAACCTACAACCCACCTTCCGCGCCCTCGCGGACCCGACACGACGCGACATCCTGCGCCGCCTGTCGGCCCGCGAAATGACCCTCGCCGAAGTGACCGAACATTGTGACATGACCCGCGCGGCGGTCAAAAAGCATCTTGTCGTGCTCGAAGATGGCAACCTGATCCACATGCGGCGGCAGGGTCGGGAAACGATCTCCACTCTCAACGCTGCCGCGCTGAAACCCGTCACCGACTGGTTGAGCTATTTCGACGCCTTCTGGGACGACAAGCTGTCCGCGCTCACGCAAACCCTCACCGATGAAAAGGACGCCCTATGACCCTCACCATCCGCAAATCCGTCTTCCTGCCCGCAGACCAAACCACCGTATGGGATCACCTGACGCGCGCCGACCTGCTGGGCAAATGGTTTCACCCCGCCTCGTCGGATCTGGTCGAAGGGCAACCCTACACCTTGCTGTCGCAAAAGGACGGCGACCGCATGTGCTGGGGCACGGTGGAAAAACTCTCGCCCAAGGATCACATGCGATGGTCGTTTACCGTCGGCCCGCTGAACGGGACCATGACCACCGTCGACTGGCACCTGACCACGGCCCCCGGCGGCACACAGCTGTCGCTGGAACATTCCGGCCTGCCCGAAGACGCGGAGGGCTATGGTCTTGTGCTTGCGCTGGACAAAGGTTGGCACGGATTTCTTGGCAATCTGCACGAAATCGAAACGATGGCCTTGTCATGACCCCTGCCGCGCCTTACCTCAGGCGCTGGCGGGTTCTGCCCTTCTCGTACACGGGTACATTCCGGTGGCCTTAAGCAAATCCGAGGGAGCTGGCTCTGGCGGGATCGTGGTCTCGTTACCTGGCGCCCACCTGTATATACAGGTCCTCGGGAATGCACTACCCACACGGTTGGCGCGGTTCCCGCCGCACACCCCACATAGCGTACAATCAGGTTTAGAATCCTGATAATCAGGCTGACCAAGACCGGAAGCGGGCTGGAGGGCGGGCCGCTGAGCCGCAGGCTCAGTCGGGGCGTCCGGAGGCCCGCTTTACACGCTCAGCGGTGGCCCAGAACCCGCAACGATCGCGCCTTAGGTGCTTTTGCCGCGACACGCACCCGCGCAGGCACTTGCGGAATAGCGCGCTGACGTTTGCCACCCGAGGTGTCGTCGTCCTCTGCCATGCGCATGATCGAAATGGCGAACTGCACCCCGGCGAACACCACACCGTTGAAGAACACCAGCATGATCACGGCCACCACCGCGACATCACTGGTTGAGATCAGGTGCCACAGGTTGGCGACGTTGAACCACAACAACGCGCCGACAAAGAGCGCTGAAAGGCCAAAACCTGTCAGGACCTGAAGGATGTAAAGACGGATGAGTTTGGGCATGGGCGGCTCCTTCGCATTCCATGAATAGAATACAAATGGAGGACATTGGCAATCGCGCAAGAGGTCACATGCCCGCCGCCGCCTCCAGAACCTGCGCGTTTCGACGCAGGTCGCCCTATTGGCCCCGCCTCGCCGAAATGCCGATCAGCCGGGCATCTGTCGTCGCAACCCCCTGCCGCACCAGAGCATCAAAATGCCTCGGGCTTGGCCTCGCGTGCCATGTGGTCCAGTACCGCGTTCACAAAACGCGCTTCTTTACCGTCCGGGAAAAAGGCCGACGCCACGTCCAGATATTCGACGATCACCACCTTAGGCGGCGTCTCAAATGCCAGCATCTCTGCCCCGGCCACGCGAAACAGCGCGCGCAGTGTCGGGTCGATCCGCGCTATGGGCCATTTCGCCACCAGCGCCCGGTCGGTCATCTGGTCGATCTTGACCTGCCAGTTCACCGCCTGCTCCAAGAGCTTGGCAAAGAATTCAACGTCGCCGTCGATCATCTCAGTGCCGTCGTCGATCTCGGCCCCAAAGCGGAACTCCAGAAACTCGCGCCGCACCTTGTCGATGCCCACGTCGGATTGTTCCATCTGGAACAGCGCCTGCACGGCATAAAACCGCGAGGCGCTCTTCATCTTGCGTTTCTGGTTGCCCGATAGCTGGGTCATGCGATGTCGGGGCCCTTGCTGCTGCCTGCGATCTGGATCTCTTCGCGGGCGGGGACGAATCCCACACCCTTGCGAGAGCCGCCCCACTTACGGGTCAGCGCCAGCAGATGCAAGGCCGCCGCCGCCGCGCCGCCGCCCTTGTTTTGACCGGCCGCCTCGGCCCGCACGCGGGCTTGTTCATAATTCTCGACCGTCAGGATTCCATTGCCAATGCACAGCCCCTGAAGGCCTAGCAGTGTCAGCGCCCGAGAACTGTCGTTGCAAACCGTGTCATAATGCGTCGTCTCGCCCCGGATCACGCAGCCCAGCGCCACATAGGCGTCAAAGTTCGACATACGCTCCGCGATGCCGATGGCGGTGGGCACCTCCAGCGCGCCGGGCACCTCGACGGTTTCATGCAAGCCGCCGCAGGCCTCGATCTCGGCTGCGGCACCTGCCACCAACTGGTCGGCGATATCTTTGTAGTAGGGCGCGACGACGATCAGAACCTTGACCGGCTTGTCAAACTCCGCGCGATCCAGCACATGATGCGTCTCACTCGATGCCATCAGCCCAACTCCGAGACTTTGCGCGTTCCGACGATTTCAAGGCCGTAGGCGTCCAGTCCCACAACCTTGGGCGTGGGGGAATTGGTCAACAGCACCAGCTTGGACAATCCGAGCGAGGACAGGATCTGTGCCCCCAGACCGTATTGCCGCAATGTCTTGGGCGACACACCTTCGGCGGCGTCCAGCTTCATCGAGGTGTCGCGCAGCAGCACGACCACGCCGCGCCCTTCGTCTGCAACCGCCTGCATCGCGTGCTGAAACTCATGCGCCCGCCCCTTTGGCCCGGTGCCGACAATGTCCAGCATCGGGTCCATGGCGTGCATCCGCACCAACACCGGATCGGAGGTGCCAAGGTCGCCTTTGGTCAGAACGATGTGTTCGTCGCCATGTGTTTCGTCGGTGTAGATGCGCATCCGCCACTCACCGCCGAACTCCGACGTGATGGTCTCTTCGGTGCGGATCTTGACCAGATTGTCGTTGCGCCGCCGGTACGAAATCAGGTCAGAAATTGTGCCGATCTTCAGCCCGTGACGCTGTGCAAAGGCCACCATTTCCGGCAACCGCGCCATGGTGCCGTCCTCGTTCATGATCTCGCAGATCACACCCGCCGCGTTCAGCCCAGCCAACCGCGCCACATCGACCGCCGCCTCTGTATGGCCGGCACGCACCAGCACGCCGCCCTTGCGGGCGCGCAGCGGGAACACATGGCCCGGTGTGGCAATATCCGCCGCCCCCTTGGAGGCATCGATGGCCACCGCGATGGTCCGCGCCCGGTCAGCGGCGGAAATGCCCGTCGTCACCCCCTCACGCGCCTCGATCGAGGTGGTAAAGGCCGTTTCGTGCCGGGACGAGTTGTTGGTCGACATCAGCGGCAGACCCAGTTCCTCGATTCGGTCCGAGGTCATCGCAAGGCAGATCAACCCGCGCCCGTACAGCGCCATGAAGTTGACCGCATCCGGCGTCGCCCATTGGGCGGGGATCACCAGATCGCCTTCGTTTTCACGGTCTTCGTGATCGACCAGAATGAACATGCGCCCGTTGCGCGCGTCCTCAATGATCTCTTCGACAGAAGAAATCGCATCGGACCAGACCTGTTCAACCGGTCCCGGAGTTTCAAAATCGGGCATGGGGCCTCTCTTTTGCCAGTCAGGTGCGGGATACTTGAGCGTTCCGCCAAAGACCAGAGGCAAGCGTACCCTACGCTGCACGGCGACCATGCAAAAAAACACAGGCGGTCGCATCCATGTTCTGCCCTTCGCCGTCCAGGACAGCCCACTCAGCGGCCCTTGGCGGATTTCAGGCGAACAGGATCTCAGTCAAAAATATCGTCCAGCAGATCGAACGCCTCATCGAAAAAGCGGTGCGCCAGACCCTTGCTCTTTTTCTTGCGCGGCTTCTGCCCGACCTTGCGGTCCGCTGTTTGGGCCGGTCTGGCTTTCTTGCGCGTGGCCTTGGTGTCCGCCTTAAAATCCGGGCGACCGGGGCGGGCCGCCTCGGCCTTCAGGTGTTTCATGTTGTGCAGTGGCGCCCCACAGGATGCACAGGACAATTCATGCCGGACGTCGCCGCGCAGAACGAGCGCGGCACGCGTGCCGCAATAACAACAAGTCGCAATCTTGGTCGTGGCCATAGGGCCGATCTAGGCACGCGCCGCGTAAAGCGCAACCGCCGCCGCGTTCGACACATTCAGCGACCCAAAAGCTCCGGCGAAATCGATCCGGACCAACGCGTCCACCGTTTCCTTGGTCTTGGGTCGCAGTCCCGGCCCCTCGGCCCCGAAAACCAGCGCCAGAGGGGCGTCGCGCCGTCCCTCAAGCGCTGCTTCGATGGTTTGCTCTGCCTCACCGTCAAGGCCCAGAACAAGATACCCCATGTCGCGCAGCGTCTGGATCGTCTCAGCCAGATTGCGCTCTCGCAGGTAGGGCTGGCGCTCCAACGCCCCGCTGGCGGTCTTGGCCAGTGCACCGGTTTCGGGGGCCGCGTGGTGGCGCGTACCGATCACCGCTTGCGCGCCGAACACCTCCGCCGAGCGCAGAATCGCGCCCACATTGTGTGGGTCCGTCACCCGGTCCAGCAGGACCAGCCGCAAGGCCCCCTGCCCGGCAAAGGCCACGTCTTCGAGCCGCCCCCAATCCAGCGGCTTAACCTCCAGCGCGGCCCCTTGGTGGACCGAATTGGGGTCCAGCGGCGCATCAAACCGGCGCGGATCCTGAATTTCGGGGGTCATGCCAGAGACCGCAACCGCCTCTGTCAGCTTTTCCGCCGCATTGGGCGTCAGGATCAGCCGCAGCCTGTCCCGGCGCGGATTCATCAGCGCGTCGCGGACCGCGTGCAGCCCGAACAGCCAGACGGTCTCATTGGCCGAGGCCTTGCGCGCCTGTTCCTTTTCGACCACCCATTTCGGTTTCTTTGCCATCGCCGATGCCCCTGCTTTCTGAGGACACAGGGTTTGCACCCTGCGCCGTGCTTTGCCAAGGGAATTTCCTGTTGACGCGGTTTTTGGGCGCATGTAGTCAGCCCCTCACACCGGGTACGCCCGGTGTCCGGTGGGCGACAGGCCGCAAGGTGTGGCAGGGGACTGTAACTCCCTCGAGGCGACTCACGCCTGGTTCGATTCCAGGGTCGCCCACCATTTCATATCTTCGACAATACGCGTTTCTGTGGATCAGGCTTTGGCCCGATCTGCCGATTCAGACCGGGCCGATTGGTTGGGCCGATTGACTGGCCCCTCAATCAGAATCACATACCTTGTTTTGCGGGATCATCCCCGAAGAGCGCGCGCCAGCGCGGCCACCGCAAACAGCACCGCCGCCGCGCAGACAACACTTGGCCCCGCCGGGGTGTCAAAGGTCCACGCCGCCCACAGCCCGCCCAGCGCCGACACAACACCTACCGCCGCCGTGCCCGCCAGCATGCCTTCGGGTGTTGTCGACAGGGGCCGCGCTGCTGCCGCCGGGATGATCAGCAATGCGCCGATCAACAGCGCACCGACCACCTTCAGCGCCACGGCTACCACCAGCGCCAGCGCCAGCATCAGCACCACACGCTCACGCTCTGGATTCAGGCCAGAGGCGGCAGCCAGATCGGGCGACACGGTCGCGGTCAACAGCGCCTGCCACCGCCAGCCGATCAATGCCGCAACCAGCGCCCCGCCGCCCCAGATCACCGCCAGATCGCTGCGGCTGACCGCAAGAATATCGCCGAACAGATAGGCCTCCAGGTTCAGGCGCGGACCGGGCAGCAGGCTGGCCGCGACAAGGCCCATCGCAAGTGCCGCATGGGCCACAACCCCCAGAACCATATCCGCGCCATAGCCTCGCCCCGACAACTGCGCGACGCCAAAAGCGACCAGCAGGGACACAATCAGCGTTCCGGCAAAGATCGGCACCGACAAGGCCAGCGCCAAGGCAACCCCAAGGATCGCTGCGTGTGAGGTCGCGTCGCCGAAATAGGCCATCCGCCGCCAGACAACGAAGACGCCCAAAGGGGCCGCCGCCAACGCCACCCCCACCGCCGCCAGTGCGGCGCGCACCAGAAAATCATCCAGCATCGCAGTTCTCTCCGGCGGCATGATCGTGAGTATGATCATGGGCGTGATCGTGATCGTGATGGTGGCTGTGTTCGTGGCGGTACAGTGCCAGTGCGCCCTTGGTGCCAGACCCGAACAGCGCGCGGTATTCCTCGGCCTGCGCGACCACCTCGGGGTGGCCTTCGCAGCAAACATGACCGTTCAGGCAAATCACCCGGTCAGAGGCGCTCATGACAACATGCAGCTCATGGCTGACCATCAGCACGGCACAGCCCAACCGGTCGCGCAGATCCTCGATCCGCAGGTAGAACTGTGCCTGCGCCGGTTGGTCCAGCCCGGTCGTTGGCTCATCCAGAATCAGGATCTGCGGCGTATTCAGCAACGCCCGCGCCAGCAAGACCCGTTGAAACTGCCCCCCAGATAGGGCCGACATCTGCCGTCCCGCAAGATCACCGGCCCCCGCCTCGTCCAGCGCCGTGGCGCGCGCCTCGGCGCTGTTGCGGTGCGGCAGGTCTAGAAAGCGGCTGACGGTGATTGGCAGGGTGGCGTCCATCCGCAACCCCTGCGGCACATATCCCAGCCGCAGCCCCCGCTGCCGCACCACGCTGCCGCGTGACGGTTTCAACGCCCCGACCAGTGCGCGCAACAGCGTCGACTTGCCCGATCCGTTGGGGCCAACCACGGTTACGATCTCTCCGGGCGCGATGCTGAAATCCACATCGCGCAAGACCTCACGCGGGCCTTGTCTCACGGCCAGCCCACGCGCCTCGACCAATGCGCTCATCTTGGGGTGTCCACACAGGCCGGGCACAGGCCCTCTGCTTCGATCGCGACCCGTTCAACCTGAAACCCCAGTTCTCCGGCCGCAGCACGCAGCACGTCAGAGGCGCGCCGTCCCGGCGTTTCGGCCACCGCAGAACAGTTGCGGCAAATCAGGAAACAGGGCGCGTGACGCTCTCCGGGTGCGGCGCAGGCAATAAAGGCGTTCAACCGTTCGATCCGATGGGCAAACCCATGCGCCACAAGGAAATCCAGCGCCCGGTAGGCCACGGGCGGCTGCGAACCGCGTCCCTCGTCGCGCAGCACGTCCAACACCTCATAGGCCCCCATCGCCCGATGCTGTGCCAGCAGAATCTCGAGCACGCGCCGCCGCACCGGCGTCAACTGCAGCCGCTGCTCATCACAAGTCTCTTCGACCGCCTGCAACGCCGTGGCGATACAGTGGCCGTGGTCGTGATGCTCAAACCCTTTGGCGTCCATGGTGCGTCTCTCCTGCAGATTTGGGGTTGATATGGTATAACATTCAGCCGTACAAGTCCGCATCGTTATGATATAACATACAAAGGTCTCCCCATGTTCCGCTCTCTCCTGCTTTCCGTCGGTCTTGCCTGCCCCGCCCTCCTATCAGCAGAGGTGCCAAGGGTCATCACGGACATCGGCCCGGTCGAAAGCCTGACAGCGATGGTCATGGGCGATCTGGGTACTCCCGACCGTTTGTTAGAGGCGGGCGCGTCGCCGCATCACATGGCGCTGAAACCCAGTCAGGCGCGCGGACTGTCCGACGCGGATGTGGTGATCTGGATCGGGCCGGACCTGACGCCGCAACTGGCCGGACAGCTACAGACTTTGGCCAGCTCTGCCCTATCCCTGCCTTTGGCCGAACAGGCCGGAACTCATCTGCTGCCAGCGCGCGACACCGGTCTCTTTCCGCATGACCACGCGGAAGATGACGATCACGAGGATCACGAAGATGATCACGACCATGATGACCATGATCACGACGACCATGCAGAAGACCATCACGACGATCACCATGATGACCACGACCATGATGACCACGCGCACGGCCTGCACGATCCGCATGTCTGGCTCTCACCCGAAAACGCAACCCACTGGCTGACCGACATCGCCGAAGCGCTGGCCGAAACAGACCCGGACAATGCTGAGACCTACCGCGCAAACGCCCGCACCGGGGCCGACACCATCGCAGAGGCAGCGGCAGAAGCACGCGCCACGCTTGCCCCCCTCAACGGACGCCCGCTGGCCGTGGCCCATGACGCCTATCAGTATTTCGAACACGATTTCGGCCTGACCGTACTTGGCGCGATCTCGGACGCCGAGGCAAACACCCCCGGACCGGCCCGCCTGGCGGCGCTGCGCGACGGGCTGGCCACCGACAAACCCGCCTGCCTGCTGATCGAGCCCGGCACAGACACGCGTCTGCTGGAAACCATCGAAAGCAGCGGTATCCCGACCGCGACTCTGGACCCGATGGGCACCGATCTGCCGCAGGGCGCGGCGCTGTATCCCGCGCTCATCCGCACCTACGCCCAACGCATCGCAACCTGCGCCGGCAACTAAGCACTGCAACTAAGCACTGCGCGCGGGGTCAAACCGCCCCGCGCCGCCCCTCGAATGCCTTGACCGTGATCCCCGCCGCCTCTAACCCCGCGCGCACCGCGCGGGCCATGGGCAGCGCCGTCGCCCCGTCGCCATGCAGGCAGATCGTGTCGATGGCCGCCGGGATCGGCGCGCCGTCTTCGGGCAGGATCGCCCCCGCCTGCACCATCTTGACGATACGTGGCGCAGCGGTCTCAGGATCATGCAGCACCGCCCCCGGCAACCGCCGATCCACCAAAGTCGCATCGGCGTTATAGGCCCGGTCGGCAAAAATCTCTCCGGCCCAGAGACACCCCAACCGCTCAACCACCCGCTGCTGAGCCGTGGCGGCCAGCACCATGACGATGATCTCGGGCGCGACCTCCAACGCCGCGCCATAGCAGGCCTCGGCCAGCGCCTCATCCTCGGAGGTCATGTTGGACAGCGCGCCGTGCAGCTTCAGGTGCCGCACCTGCGCGCCCCCGGCCCGCGCCATGCCCAGCGCCGCGCCCAACTGGTACTGCACCATATGGCGCAGGCTCTTCTCCGGCAGATGCATCCGCCGACGCCCGAACCCTTGCAGATCGGCAAAGCCGGGATGCGCGCCGATGCCCACGCCCCGCGCCTGCGCCGTGGCCATCGTATCGGCCATTACGTCCCAGTCGCCCGCATGGAAGCCGCAGGCCACATTGGCCGAACTCACAACCTCCAGCAAATCCGCATCCTGCCCCATCACCCACGGGCCAAAGCTTTCGCCCATGTCGGCATTCAGATCGACAGATGTCATGACAGCTCCTCTCCGGCGGTGACGCCGCTGATCAGGGAATAGGACAACAGGTCCGGCATCTGGGCCGGATCGCGGATCAGGGGGCGCACCGTGCCCGGCAATGCCTCCAGCCTCCGGCGATAGCCTGCCTCAGCCTCCAGCGCCTCATCCCGCGTCACGAAACGAAACCGCAATTCCGCCCCCGGCGCGGCCTGCGCCACGCGCGGCAGGTCGGCGGGAATGACCGTGCCGATCCGGGGATAGCCGCCGGTGGTCTGGCATTCGTACATCAGGATATAAGGCGCGCCATCGCCGGGGATCTGGATGTCGCCTGGCGTGATCACCTCGGACACGATGGACTGGCCAGAGGTCAGGCCATAGCCCTCCTCCGGTGGCAGAATGCGAATTCCCATCCGGTTGCCCCGGCTGTCACGGCGAAACACCTCCTGCGTGAACCGAGCGCGCATCTCTTCGGGGAACATCGTGGTTTGCAGACTGGGCAAAACGCGCAATTCGCCGCCATCAAACCGCGCCACCGGGTCCAAGACCTGACCCACCGTGCGGCCGCCATCCTGTGCCAAGGGCAACACATCGCCCGCCTGCAAAACCGCGCCCAGACCCGCGCTCAGATGCGCCGACCGCGCGCCCAGCGCCTCGGACAGGTCAAACCCGCCGCCAACCGTCAGATAGCCATAGACACCTGCCTGTGCGCCGCCAATGTCCAGCACCGCGCCTGCGGGCATCTGGTGGCTGGCGTTCCAGACCAGCGGCGCGCCGTCCAGCGTCGCCCGCATCGGCGCGCCACTTAGCGCAATCCGGCACGGCACATCCGCCCGAAACCGCCCGCCAAACCCCGCCAGTTCCAGCGCCGTCCCGACAGGTTGCCGCAACAGCGCCGCCCCCTCGGCCAGCGCGATCCGGTCCGCAGCCCCACCGCGAGACAGGCCCAACGCCAGATAGCCGGGCCGCCCCATGTCCTGCACCGTGACCCCCGGTCCGGCCTGCAAAACCTCAAGGCCGCTCATGCCAAAGGCTCCGTCACGATCCCGCCCTTGGGGTCCGCCGCCAGACGGTCCCAAGCCCCCGCCTCGACCGCGTCAAGAAACACCTCATCACCGGGGCGCAGCAAGAATGGCACTTCGCTTCCGGGCCGGAACAGGGGGGCTGCGGTACGTCCCACCTGTCGCCACCCGGTTGGCGCGGACACAGAAAACAGCACGAACTGTCGGATCGCGACGACCAGCGCCCCCTCGGGCACCCGCGGCGTCAATCCTGCCTGACGCGGAATGTCCCATGCCTCGGGCAGCGTCCCCAAATAGGGCTGACCGGGCGCAAAGCCGATGGCGTTCACCCGCACCCGCGCGCCCGACAGCGCCGCAATCGCCGCATCGGCGTCCATCCCCGCCGCCTGCGCAGCCTCCGCCAGTTGCGGGCCAAAATCCCCGCCGTAGACGGTCGGAATACGCAACAGCCGACGCCCCTCAGGCAGCGGTGCAGCATACCAGTCCTCTGCCGACAACCGCTCTGTCAGCAGCGCGGTCAGCCGGTCCAACGAGAGATGCAACGGATCAAACCGCAGATAGGTCGACACCAAAGAGGTCGAGCATTCCTCGACCCCCTCCGGCACATCCCGCTCGACCGCCGCCCGAAACGCCAAGGCCGCGCGGTTGGCAGGCTCTGACAGCGCCTCGCCAAAGCGGACGATCACCCCGTCGAGGCCAATCGGCTCGATCCTTGGGCAACCGGCAAGAATGTCATCGGGCATGGGTCTCTCCTGCGCCCCAGCCCATCACGGCCAGGGCGCAATGTCCAATCCCCAAAAACCTCAGCCCAGAATTTCGCGCATGGCCGTCAAAAAAGCGCGCACCTCGTCAAGACTGTTGTAATGCGCCAGCGACACACGGACACAATCGGCCTGCCCCAGCGGCGTCAGGATGTTGCCCGAATAGTGATCGGCCTTGCGCATATGCGTGAGAATGCCACGCGCGTTCAGCGCCGTCACCAGATCGGCAGAGCCGTGGCCGTCCGCCCAAAAGCCAACCAGCCCCTCACGCGCCGGGTTGTCCGCACCGCCGACAATGGCCACGCCCGGCAGATCGGCCAGGCCCGTCAAGTTGCCGGTTCCATGCACCATCGCGTCACACAGCGCTGCCTCATGGGCATGAATCGCCGTGCGTGCAGCACTCAGCCGTCCGGCGCGATCCTCGGCATCAGACACCTGCCCGCCCAGCCAGTCAAAGTAGGACACCACATCGGAGAACGTCGCATACGCGCCGGTATCGCGAGTCCCCAGTTCCCAATTGCCCGCAGGTCCGCCAACCAGCGAATCATGCGCCAGCGCCGTCAGCCGGTCCGAGGCCCAGGCAATGCCATAGCCGTGCCGCGAGAACATCTTGTAAGGCGAGACGACATAGCCATCGACACCCGTCGCGGCCACATCGATATGTCCGTGACAGGCGTGCTGGATGCCGTCCACGATGATGAAACACTCGGGCGCAACCGCGCGGATCGCCGCCACGATGCCCTCCAGATCCATGCCCATCCCCGTCACCGGAGAGGTATGCAGCACCGTCGCCACCGCCGTCTGCGGCGTCACATGCGCGGCATAGGCCTCTGGCGTGACCTGCCCCAGCGCGTCGTCATGCGGGATCAGCACATGTTCACGCCCCGCCTGCGCCGCCCAACGCGCCATCGCACTGCGCGACGCGGGATGTTCCACGGTCGAGCCCAGCGCCTCACCCGGTCCGGCCCCAAGGCACGCATCGCGGATCAACCGGAACAACAGCTCCGTGCCGCTTTCGCCCACGACCACAGCGCCACCCTTGGCCCCCAGAAACAGGCGCGCATCCTCCCGCGCCTTGTCGATCACATCGACCAGCGCCTTGGACGCCACGTTGTCGCGCCCCTGATTGTCCGGGATCGCGGCAAACCGTGCAGAGGTCTCAACGACCTTGTTCAAGGTCAGCGCGCCACCGGCGTTTTCAAAGAAAACGCGCTTGCCTGTAAAGGGGCAGTCCTCGACATGGGCAAAACGCCCGCGAATTTCACCCAAAAGTGCGTCATCAAACATCAGTGCGGTTTCCTGTCTTCTTCGACCACGGCGCGCGCGGCCTCTTCCATATCATCGGGATCATTTGAGGGGATGGCATAGCCACCGCCCAGCCACTTCGCCAGATCCACATCGGCGCAGCGTTTAGAACAAAAAGGCCGGTAGTCCGGGTCACTGACACGGGCGCAAATCGGACAGCTCATATCACCTCCGTCAGGGCCACGCGGTCTCGCTTGCGCTGCAACTCCAGCAGGCCCAGCGTGGTCCACCCGGCCACAACCGTCTCAATAGTCTCTGTCTTGATCGCCGCCTTGATGACGGCTTCGACCTGACGGCGGTCTTTTTTCACCATCGGCGCGGGATCAACCACAATCTGACCGCCCAAGCCGCGCAGCCGCAACTGCCGGGGCAGATCGCGCAACGCGGCAATATTCGCCTTCAACCCCGCCGCGGGCGAGGTATCGCCGCCGGTGTTCACATCCACCGCCACCAGAGCAGAGGTCCGCTCGATCATCATGCTGCCACCCGTGGGCAGCGCAACCTTCGGCTGGCGCAGCGCCTCGACCAACTCGCCGATCTCATGCCGGGCAAAGCTGCCCTCGGCGTCGTCCACCTCTGCCGGCTGCACCCATTCCCGCCACGCCAGCGCATGGGGGCCATCGCCCTCGACCAGCATTTCGGCCTCACCCTCGACATCCGCCATCACCGCCTTGGACAGGTCCAGCATGGCAAGAATGTCATCCATCACCGCATCCGCTGCATCGGGATGCGCCGAGGACCGCAGGATCAGACCAGCGCCCTCTGGCAGGCCCGCCTCTGCCAGCGTCTCGTGGGCGATTTCCAGCAGCGCATCGCGCACATCGTCGTCCCGGATCTGGCGCGAGACATTGATGCCCGGCGCGCCCGGCGTGACAATGGCATAGCGCGACTTGAACAACAGGCGCGCCGTCACCGGAATCGCCTTGCCCGGCTCCGCATAGCCCGTCACCTGCACCAGCAGCCGATCACCGGGGCTAAGGCCCTTGACCTGACGCAGAAACGCAGGCCCGTCCGGCGTGCGCAGGAACAGCCCGCCCTGCCCCTTCATGGGCCGCTCGACGATGCCGCGATAAATGGACCCCGGACGCGGCAGGTCACTGTCAATCAACAGATCCTCCAGCCGTCCGTCGACCAACAGCGCCGCCGCCTCGCGGGGGCCCCACTGGTCCAATGCAATTGTTCTGCCCTTCATGACGCCGGTTTGTAGAGCGGATATCCCGCCGCTTGAAGCAGATTCGCCGTCTCTGCCAACGGCAAACCCACAACAGCGGTGAAAGACCCGTTGATCCACGGAATGAACGCGCCGGCAGGCCCCTGAATGGCATAGCCACCGGCCTTGTCGCGCCAGTCTTCGCTGGCCAGATAGGCGTTCAGTTCCTCGTTGGACAGCATCTTCATCTTGACCTGCGTGACCACGTCCCGCTCCCAGATCTGATCGCCGCGCCGCACCGCCACCGCCGTCACGACCCGGTGCCGCCGCCCCGACAGCAGTGTCAGAAACTGCGCCGCTTCCTTTTCATCCGCAGGTTTGCCCAGAATGCGACGGCCCAGCGCCACGGTCGTATCCGCCGACAGCACGATCTCATCCGCGTCAGAGGGAATCGCCTGCGCCTTTTCACGCGCCAACCGCACGCAATAGGGGCGCGGCAGCTCACCCTTTTTGGGGTCTTCGTCGATGTCGGGCGAGCGGATATCGTCGGCGGTCACCCCCAGCTGCGCCAGCAATTCGCGGCGGCGTGGGCTACCAGAGCCAAGGATCAGTTTGGGACGGTCGGTCATGGCGGCGTGCCTTATAGCGAAACTCTGGCACGCGCCCTATCGCGCCCGGCGTCCGGACGCAAATTGTCTTGGCCGCGCGGCATCGCGCGCGTCCGGTCCGCAGCGGGCGCCAGATCGCGTCCGCCGCTGGAACGGCTTACTTAAAGCGGTAGTTGATGCGCCCCTTGGTCAGATCGTAGGGGGTCATCTCAACTTGTACCTTGTCGCCTGCGAGGACACGGATGCGGTTCTTGCGCATCTTTCCTGCCGTATGTGCGATGATCTCATGGCCGTTTTCTAGCTCGACCCGGAACGTCGCGTTCGGCAGGAGTTCCTTCACGACACCGGGAAATTCGAGCGTATCTTCCTTGGCCATGGTCTCTCCTGAATCGAAAACCGCGCTCTCGGCGCGGCGGGCGCAATATGAGCCTGTCGCGCGGGGTTTTCAAGTCACAAACTAGCGCAGGACTGTTACATCCACCGCGTCATCGCGTCCCAACTGGTCATTCCAGTGGGCTTTGTTCAGGGTGACACCCTCCTGCCGGACATGTGCGATGGCGTCAAGATCGACCTCGGCATAGGTCCAGCCCGGCACGTTCAACGCGCCCTCTGCCAGAATACCCGTGGCCGGAAATCCCACATCCGGCGGCCCAAACACGGCCCCCCGCCCGACGCTTTCGTCGATCGACTGGCTCCAGTCCGCGGTGCCCACAACAGAGGACATGATGGCCACGCATTGCGCCTCCAGCGCGCGGGCCTGCGCGCCAATCCTGACCCGCGAATGCCCTGACAAGGCCTCAGTGACCGATGGCACCAACAGAATATCTACGTCGCGCAACGCACGGCCCAACAAGGGAAATTCACTGTCGTAGCAGATCAGGATACCGATCTTGCCCAGCGCGGTTTCGAACAGCCGCAGAGGGCCACCGGAGGCAATATTCCACTCCTCCCGCTCGAACCGGGTCATGATCTGCTTGTCCTGCACGCCCATCCCCCCGGTCGGCGTGAACAACCGCGCGCGATTGACAGGCCGCGCCGCCACCGATGGGTCGATAACGGGCGCCGAAGCGGCAAGGATATGCACGCCGAACCGCCCCGCCAGATCCGAATGCAGCGCATCCACCGCCGGGATTCGCGCGGCCACCGCATGTATCGACGCCTCAAGATCCAGCGCCACATCGCGCCCGTCCAGCGTCGCCAGTTCCATCGCGCCATACTCTGGAAACACCAAAAGCTGCGCGCCCGACCCGGCCGCCTCGCTCACCCATTGCTTCAGCTTGGCGACATAAGCATCCCAATCCGCAAGAAAATCCGCCGGGTAAGACGCTGTTGCGACTTTCATCTCAAATCCCTCTCAAAGTGGCCGCATCCAGACCTGCAACGGCTTGGCGGTTTCTGCAACCTCACCAATGTCCTTCCACCGAAACGTCGCCACCGCCCCGGCCAAAGGCGCATAGCCCCGCTTGCGCCAGAACGGATCCAGCGGCGCATACCCCTCGGGCCGCAGCGGATGATCCACAGGCCGCACCACCCCGCAAAACGCACAGTACCGCCGGTTCAACGCCCGCCCATGCGCCTCTCGCAGATCAAAAAAGCGATGCCCGATCCCGCGCCCCCGGTATTCCGGCAACAGCACCGACTCGGCACAATAAAACACATCGCCCAGATCATACCCCGTGCCCGCAAAGGCTCCGGCAAAGTCATCAGCATGGTCCTCCATGGGCGTGCCCGTGGCCGCCCCAACCAACCGAGACCCGTCAAACGCCCCAACAAGAACCGCCCCCGGACTGTCCCGGTAGGTCTGCAAGTACCCGCGCTCATAGTCCAGATCCCCATCATACAGATAGGGAAAGGCGCGAAACACCGCGATTCGCAGCCGCGCCACGTCCTCCAGCGCCGCCTCCAGCGCGCGCCCGGTCAGCACCTTGACCCGCATCAGGACACCTGCTGCAACCAGTCCGCAAGGTTGTAGTACGTCACAACGCGGGTGATCTTGCCGCCCTCGACCGAGAAAAACGACCCCGCCGGCAGGCGGTACGTCTGCCCCTGCGCCTCGGGCAGCCCCTCATCGGTCGCCAGATAAGTGCCGTTGACGATATACTCTGCCGCCGCCCGCGCCCCGCCCTCTGCCTCAAAGATCACCATATCGGTCAGCTCTTCGCGGTAGCACCGGCTCATATGGTCACAAAACGCCGCGAACTTATCCTTGCCGACCCGCACCTGCCCCTCGTTGACGTGATGCGCCACATCATCGGACAGACAGGCCAACATCCCCGCCGTGTCCCCGGCGTTGAAGGCCGCAAAATACCCCGCCACCACGTCTTTCGCCGTTGCCATCCACACACCCCCTGTTTCTTCTCTGTAAAAATACCCAAGACTCCGACCTGCCTCAGGCCGTGTCCCATGCCCCGGTCAACCGCGACACCAGCTGGTCGCGCGTCTGCCGAAAGGCGTTCAGCTTTTGCTCACGCGTCTCGCCGATCCCCGTCGGGTCCATCACCGGCCAGTATTCCACCGTCAGATGGTAAAACCGCGTCAGATCCAGCGCCCGCCGCTGCGAGGCCGTCGACAGCGTGACGATCAGGTCAAAGCCGGACAGCATCTCGCCCATCTGCTCCATCTCCTCAAAGCTGCGCGAGCGGTGGCGTTCCAGCTCCACCTCGATCTCGCGACAGGCGGCGATGGCAAAGCCGTTGATTTCCAGATCGTTCATCACGCCGACGGACTGCACATAGGTCTCAGTGCCGTACAGCTTTTTCATGATCCCTTCGGCCATCGGCGACCGAACTGCATTGTGATCGCAGGCGAACAGCACCGACTGCGGCAACTCCGGCATCTCAGCCCCCGAAATGCAGCACGCAGACCAGGGTGAACAGCCGCCGCGCGGTATCGTCGTCGACCTCCACCTTGCCCTCCAGCCGCTCTTGCAGAATGCGCGCACCCTCATTGTGAATGCCGCGCCGCGCCATGTCGATGGTCTCGATCTGGCTGGGCGGCAGCGTTTTCACTGCGTCGAAATAGCTTTTGCAGATTTGAAAGTAGTCTTTGACCACCTGCCGAAACGGCGACAGCGACAGATGGAATTCCGCTGCCTTTTCATGGCTTTCCGCCGACACGTCAAAGACCAGCCGTTTGTCCCGGATCGACAGGCCAACATGGTACGGCCCCTGCGGCACCGGCCTGTCCTCCCGCGCGGGCAGGACAAAGGAGTTTTCCTCCATCAGATCGAACATCGCCACGCGACGCTCTTGTTCAATCTCCGGCGTTGGCGGCGGCAGATTGGCGTCGTCCAGTTCGATATGTGCGATGCGGGTCATGGGAGGGCATCCTGAAAGCTCAAATTCGGCTTAGCGCGGCCTGCGCGCGGGGGCAATGCTACGAACTGGCGATAGACATCACCGCCCCCAAGGTTTGCAACAAAGACGCAATAGCCGCCTTAGCCCTCTGCTCCGGGTAGCAGGTCCGACACCCGCTCTGGCGGACGGCACAGGCGCACGCCTTTGGGTGAGCAGACAATCGGCCGCTCCACCAGTTCCGGATGCGCCACCATCGCGTCAAGGATCGCGTCAGGCGATACCCCCGCATCGGTCAGCCCCAATTCCTTGGCCGCACCGCGCGCAGTGCGCAGCGCCTCGGAGGGCTCCAGCCCCGCGACCGCGAACAGCGCCTGCAACTGCGGCTTGGTCCAGCCGGTGGTCAGATAGGGCACCACAACCGGATCGACACCCGCTGCGCGGATCAGGTCCAGCGTCTCGCGCGACTTGGAACACTTGGGATTGTGAAAAATGACAACGGCCATGGCCCCCTCCTAACGGTTGAGCTTGTCCAGACGCGCGGTAACGCTCAACCCGTGCGCCTCTAGGCTTTCCGACCGCGCCAGCACCTCGGCCGCCGGGCCAATGGCGCGCAGCGCCTCGGGCGTCATCCGCGCCATCGTAGTGCGCTTGACGAAATCCATCACGCTCAGGCCGGACGAGAACCGGGCTGACCGTGCCGTGGGCAAGACGTGGTTCGGCCCGCCGACATAGTCGCCGATGGCCTCGGGCGTCCACTGGCCAAGAAAGATCGCCCCGGCGTGGACGCATTTGTCCGCCAGCGCCTCGGGTTCGGCCACACACAGCTCAAGGTGTTCCGGCGCAATCCGGTTCGACAGGCGCGCCGCCTCGTCCAGATCGGCCACGGTGATCACCGCGCCATAGTCACGCCATGACGCACCGGCGATGGCCCGTCGCTCCAGCGTTTGCAGGCGCTTGTCCACCGCCTCGGCCACCGCGCGGCCAAATTCGGCATCCGTGGTGATCAGCAGCGATTGCGCGCTTTCGTCGTGCTCCGCTTGGCTCATCAGGTCCAGCGCGATCCAGTCGGGATCGTTTTCACCGTCCGCAATGACCAAGATCTCTGACGGGCCGGCGATCATGTCGATGCCGACTTTGCCAAACACCCGCCGTTTCGCAGCGGCGACAAAGGCATTGCCCGGTCCGGTGATCTTGTCCACCGGCGGAATGCTCTGTGTTCCATAGGCCAGCGCCGCAATCGCCTGCGCGCCGCCGATGCGGTAAATCTCATCCACCCCGGCAATCCGCGCCGCCAATAGCACCGCCGGGTTCACCACCCCGTCCGGCGTCGGCACGCAGATGGCCAGCCGTTCGACCCCGGCCACCTTGGCAGGGATCGCATTCATCAGCACGGATGAGGGGTAGGACGCTAATCCGCCCGGCACATAAAGGCCCGCCGCCGAGACCGCCGACCAGCGCCAGCCCAGTGTCGCGCCCTCCGG
Organism: Antarctobacter heliothermus; assembly: GCF_002237555.1. Classification (NCBI taxonomy): domain Bacteria; kingdom Pseudomonadati; phylum Pseudomonadota; class Alphaproteobacteria; order Rhodobacterales; family Roseobacteraceae; genus Antarctobacter; species Antarctobacter heliothermus. The sequence continues at coordinate 4,537,517 of NZ_CP022540.1, forward strand.
GTCGGTCCAGCTTTGATCCTGCGGCATCTGGCGGACGTGATAGGCGCGGATGCGTTCGGCGGCGGTTTCCAGCGCCTGCCGCTCCGGGTCCGCCACCTGTCCGCAATAGTGTTCGATCTCGGCCTCAGAGAACCGCAGCCCCGCCGCGTCCAGTTCCAGCCGGTCGAATTTCGCCGTCAGCTCCAACACCGCCACGTCGCCGCGTGCGCGCACATCGGCGATGATGTCTGCCACGACGGCATCAACGTCCGGGCTGTCCTCACGTTTGGCCCCCAACAGCGCCTGAAAGGCGGCCTCAAAACCGTCCTGACGGCTGTCCAGAAATACGGGCATCGGCCCCTCCAAGAGTTCCCGGTCACATCGACGGCGTCTGCGCAAACCTTAACAGTAGGTAAAACCGTCTCTGTAACCCATTGATTTCAGGTGGGCGGGGATCTGTCCACGCGTGGACAGCCTGTGCGGCCTTCCGCTCAGGCCCCATGATCCGGCAGCTTGCGCGAGGGGGCCACATAGGGCCGCGTCACGTCCCGCAGCGACACCTCCAGCGCCTCCACCTTCGCCTGCATGGCCCCGTCCCCGGCCAGCGTCAGAACCACCGCCCCGTCCGCATCCTCGCCCGGTTCAAAACTGATCGCCAGCACCTGAAGGATCATGTCCTTGTCCGATCTGTCGACCCCCTGGCTCGCCACGCCCAAAACGTTGTCGATCACCAAAAGCGATTGCACCCGCTCCACCGGACGGCCCCGTTTCTTCGCGGCCTCCACATCCTCCCAACGGATGCGGTTCAACAACAGACCCAGCCGCCGCTTCGACGCCTGCCAACGAATCTCCGTCACCGGCAGGACCGCGTCCTGCACGAGGCTGGAGATCACCTGCAAATCCTCGACGTCCAAAGCACCCAGATTCAATGGCCGCTCACCACCATCCTCGAAACGCGCGTCCTCGGTCATATGCCCTTGATCCGTTCGATTTTGGCGCCCAGCGCCGACAGCTTGTCCTCGACGTTCTCATAGCCGCGATCCAGATGGTAGACCCGGTTCACCACCGTCTCACCCTCGGCCGCCAAACCGGCAAGGATCAGCGACACGCTGGCGCGCAGGTCCGTCGCCATCACGGGCGCACCTTTCAACCGCTCCACCCCAGACACCTTGGCGGTGCCGCCATGCACGTCGATCCGCGCGCCCATCCGGATCAGTTCGGGCGCATGCATGAAGCGGTTCTCAAAGATCTTTTCCTCCAGCAACGACTCGCCCTCGGCGGTGCACAGCAACGCCATCATCTGTGCCTGCAAATCCGTCGGAAAGCCCGGGAACGGCTCTGTCGTCACATCCACGGCGCGCACCCGGTCAGTCCTGCGCCGCACCTTTAGCCCGGCAGGCGTTTCTTCGACGTCGATACCGGCGGCATCCAGCTTTTCACAAAAGGCCGATACCAGATCGATCCGCCCGCCAAGGCAGGTCACCTCACCGCCGCAAATCGCCGGGACCAGCATGTAGGTCCCCAGTTCGATCCGGTCAGTCACAACCGCGTGCGTCGCCCCGCCCAGTCGGTCAACGCCCTGAATCGTGATGGTCGAGGTGCCCTCGCCGTCGATCTGCGCGCCCATCTGGCGCAGGCACTGCGCCAGATCGACGATCTCCGGCTCGCGGGCCGCATTCTTCAGCACTGTGGTGCCCTTGGCCAGCGTCGCCGCCATCAGCGCGTTTTCCGTGGCCCCCACCGACACAAACGGGAAATCGACCACACCGCCGCGCAACCCGCCCGCAGGCGCCTTGGCGTGCACATAGCCGTCGCGCAAGTCCAGTTCCGCGCCCATCGCCTCCAACGCCTTGAGGTGCAGATCGACCGGGCGCGCGCCAATCGCGCAGCCCCCCGGCAACGAGACCTCGGCATAGCCAAACCGCGCCAGCAGCGGTCCCAGCACAAGGATCGAGGCGCGCATCTTGCGCACAATGTCATATTCGGCGCGCTGCGTGGTCAACCCGTGCGACGACATCGCCAGCACCTTGCCATTCGCCAATGTCGAGACCTCGGCCCCGAGCGACTGCAGCAGCAACGTCATGGTGCGAATGTCCGAGAGGCGCGGCGCGTTTGTCAGCGTCAAAGGCTCTTCGCTGAGCAGGGTCGCTGGCATCAGCGTCAGGCAGGCATTCTTGGCCCCCGCGATGGGAATATCCCCGTTCAGCGGGCCATTCCCGGTCACAACAATCGAATCCATACCTGTCCTAGTCCTCGTTCGGCGGCGTGCTCTTGTCCTGAGACGTGGCGTCCGCCGGTGTCTTTCGGGCCCGGGCCTGCGCCTTGCGGCGCGCAAGATTGGCTTTCAGCGCCGCTTTCAGCCGCGCTTCCTTGTCGTCAGTCCCGCCCTGCCCGCGTTGTGTGCCCTGCCGCTTCATGGCGCGGGTGTACCGCAGCCGGGAAACCGGGTCCAGCCCGGGACACAGCCCACGATACGGAACCGGCTCGACATCGGTTGATTTTTCCAATCGACCTCTTGCGTGGTCCGAAAATTGGGTCTAAGAGGCCCGCCACACGCTGCTGTCGTCCAACGGCAAAGCCCCTCCTGATTGCGGGTCGGTCCTGCGGGCAAAGGCAGATGTATCCCAAGGGCTGTTCCAGAGCCCGCCTGCACCGGGGTAACGCCCGCGCTAGCGATCTGGAAAACAAGATGCTGTGGTAGCTCAGTGGTAGAGCACACCCTTGGTAAGGGTGAGGTCGAGAGTTCAATCCTCTCTCACAGCACCATCTTCTCCCCGACTGATCTGCCGAACGCCTGCATTCTGCGGGTTTTCATATCACGCTCTTTATGGCGCAGATCCGATGCGGCGTTATGTGGTCTGAGACTTTGGGCCCGCCGGAGCACATCGGGCGCACCAAGCGGCTTATCCGATCGCAATGGATCAAGACTGACTTTCAAGAGATTGATGCAAAACCGTTTTTGTAGATTTCCTTAAAACCTCAGAAAGATGCGGATATTGCGTCAAACATGCGGTTCCGGCGGTTGATTGCGGGCGATGCTTCATCCACAACCGGTTCGCACGCCAAGCTATTTGGTAGCAAACAACAAATCGTAACGATCCCCAGATCGCTCTGATCTTTCGGACCAGATCAGGGGCCCCGTGCTGTCCGGCGCAGGACGGCAGAGCCGGGTCGACCTTCGACTTTCTGGGGATAGATTAGAAAAAGACAACTAATCAGGTTAAAACCGCCGCTCTATCGCGTACTAAGTGCGATAAAGATAACACAGAAACCACTCTATCGGAAAAATACGACATTGCCGACCACCTGAGACCTGCAGGCTACGCCCTTCAACCACGCGGATATTTCCGGTCGGCCCCGGAAACTTCGCAGTGGCCCACGATCAATGCTGCCAACGCCCGTTCTTGCGGTTCCTGCCGCACGCCGGGGGCTTGCCAACGCCCTGCCGCAGGGCCTATCCGACAGTCCGGGGCTCCGGGCCCGCGCCTTTTGGAACGGATCGCCGTGCTTCTCTACCGTGTGCTCCTCAGCCTCTTCGCCGCCTACACGCTGGCCCGCACTGCGGCGCGGGACGGGCCAGGTGCCGCGCGCCGTCGCCTGTCGCCCGGCCCCGCCCCGGAGGGGCGTTTTGTCTGGCTGCACGGGGCCTCAAACGGCGAGCTGACTTCCGTCCGGCCGCTTCTGGAACGGCTGACCGCCCTGCGCCCGGATCTGCGCTGGCTGGTCACTGCCAATACACACACCGGCGTCGCCCTTGCAGACAGCTGGGCGTTGCCCGGTGTCGAGGCGCGTCTTGCGCCGTTGGACCTGCGACGTCCGACCGCGCGCCTGATGCGCGATTGGCGGGTTAGCGCCCATATTTCGCTGGAGTCTGAACTTTGGCCCAACCGCTTTGTGACTTGCCCGGGTCCGGTCCTGCTATTGGGCGCGCGGATGACAGAAGGCACAGCACGCACTTGGGGCCGCTTTCCGCGACTCGCACGGTCGGTGCTGTCCCGGGTCAGCTTTGCATCTGCGCAGGACAGCGGGTCTGCGGAGCGGCTGGTCGCGCTGGGTCTGCCGCCCTCGGCGCGCGGGCCGGTCACCGATCTCAAAGCGTTTTTCACAGCGTCACCACAACCCGACGATCCCCTGCTTGACGCAGCCTTTCCCAAGACGCGGACATGGCTTGCCGCCTCCACTCATGATGGCGACGACAGTGTCGTTCTGTCAGCCCACGCCCTTTGCCTGAAACAAACCCCGGATCTGCGCCTGATCATCGCGCCGCGCCACGCGCGCCGGGCCGAGTCAATTGCCGCTGAGGCCGAGGAGATGGGTCTTACCACCGCCCGGCGCAGCCTGAGCGAGGATCCCGGCACCGCACAGGTCTATATCGCTGACACCATGGGAGAGATGCCGCTTTGGTACGCCCGTACGGGGCGTGTGTTCATTGGCGGTACACTGAGCGACCGGGGCGGGCACACGCCCTATGAACCCGCCGCCTATGGTGCTGCCCTCTTGCACGGACCCGACACCCGCAACTTTGCCGCCGCCTTCACGCGCCTTGCGGCGGCGCAGGCAAGCGTCGAAATCCACGATGGCAAGGGGCTGGCGTTGGCCCTGATGTCTCTCGATGCGCCCGACGCGCAAGAAAACGCGGGCTATAGGGCGACAGCCGCGCTGCAGCAGGAAGCCAGCCTCGACAGCCTTGCCACAGCCCTGCTCAACCACCTGCCCCATCCCTGACGACGCTTGAACACCCGGCAGTTTCCCTTATCTTTCCAGTACCTGACAACCGGAGCCGGGACGTGATCCAGTACAGCCTCAAATGCGCAGAAGGGCATCAGTTCGACAGCTGGTTCCAGTCGGCGTCTGCCTACGACAAGTTGCGGGCCACAGGGCACGTCGCCTGCGCCGTTTGTGGGTCCGACAAGGTGGAAAAGGCGTTGATGGCTCCACGAGTCGGGCATGGAGAACAACCAGAGGCCAAGACCCTCACCGCCCCTAAATCACCCGCTGAACAGGCGTTGGCCGCCTTCAAGGCGCATGTCGAGGCAAATTCCGACTATGTCGGGGGACGCTTTGCGCAAGAAGCGCGGGCCATGCACGCAGGCGACGCACCCGAACGCCCGATCTGGGGAGAGGCGAAGCGGGAGGAGGCCAAGGCCCTGATTGACGATGGAATCAAGGTCGCCCCCTTGCCGTTCACGCCAACCCGCAAGAGCAACTGACACCACACACGTTCGAAAGGCCCTCCATGCAAGTCCTGATTACGGGGGCCAACCGGGGAATCGGCGCCGCCCTTGATAATGCCTTTGCCGCGCGCGGCGTGTCTGTTCTGGGCACAGCCCGCAATGACCCGAAATACCTGCCGCTGGAGGTCACCGACCCTGCGTCTCACAGTGCGCTTGCGCATCGGCTGGACGGACAGACCATCGACACGCTGGTTTGCAACGCCGGAGTTTATCCCGACAAAGGACAAACCTTGGATAACGGCTATCCGGCCGAGATGTGGGCGCACGGCTTTGCGGTAAATGTTTCCGGGGTCTTTCTGACGGTGCAGGCGCTGTTGCCCAATCTACTCCTGTCTGACAAACCCCGCATCGCCATCATTTCCTCGCAGATGGCGTCTCATGCTCGCGCGCCGGGCGGCAGTTACATCTACCGCGCCTCCAAGGCGGCAGTCCTGAATCTGGGGCGCAATCTGGCCACCGATCTAAAGCCGCGTGGCATAGCCGTCGGCATCTATCACCCCGGCTGGGTGCGGACAGACATGGGCAGCAGTTCAGCAGACATCAGCGTCGAGGAAGCGGCGCAGGGACTGAAGGCCCGCTTCGACGAACTGTCGCTGGACAAGACCGGCTGCTTCGAAACTTGGGACGGTCGTGCCCATCCCTTCTGACCCAATCGCAAAGCCGGATGAATTCCCGGCTGCTCTTGCGCGCGCGTGGAATCGCCATTGCGGGCAATCCATCGCCGCGCTTTTTACCGAAGACGCGGATTTCGTGAACGTTTCCGGTCTTTGGTGGCAGGGCCGTGAGGCCATTGCCAAGCCGCACGACAAACTCTTGCAGGCGGCGGCCTATGGCCAGACCACCCTGACGCCTGACAGGACCCGAACGCGATATCTGACCGAGTGTATGGCGCAAATCATGTGCCAGTTTACGCTGTCCGGGCGAATGCACATGGACGGGTCCCCCAGAGAAATCCAACTGTGGATGGTTACGGCGCTGTTGCAACGCCAAAAGGCGAAAGAATGGCTGGCGCTCAATGCCCAGTTCACGGGTATCACCGCCGGAAGTGAGGCCCTGATCGCCATGGGAAAGATCACGCGCCCTGACCATATCACTCCTCGCGATCTCTAGGAGTTCCTACGCGCGCGCAGCATCACCGACACACCGCTTGGCCTTCGGCCAAAGCGCCCTTGCACGCGTCTTAAACGCAGCGTAAACGCCCTCCGATCAAAAGGGGACCGTTCGATGCCCGTGCTCGTGATGAAATTCGGCGGCACCTCTGTCGCCACGCTGGACCGTATTCGCCGCGCCGCCAAGCGCGTGGGCGTCGAAGTGGCCAAGGGATATGACGTCATTGTCATCGTCTCTGCCATGTCGGGTGAGACCAACAAACTCGTCGGCTATGTCGAGGAAACCTCGCCGTTGTTCGATGCGCGTGAGTACGATGCGGTGGTATCGTCGGGCGAGAACGTGACCGCCGGTCTGATGGCGTTGACCTTGCAGGAAATGGACGTGCCCGCGCGCAGCTGGCAGGGCTGGCAGGTGCCGGTCATGACCACCGGTGCGCACGCCAATGCCCGGATTGAGGATATCCCGACCGACAATATCTCTGCCAAGTTCGGCGAAGGCATGAAAGTGGCCGTGGTCGCAGGGTTTCAGGGCATTTCCCCCGAGGGCCGCATCACCACGCTGGGCCGGGGCGGATCGGACACCACTGCCGTGGCCTTTGCCGCCGCCTTTGGCGCGGTGCGCTGTGATATCTACACCGATGTTGACGGTGTCTATACCACCGACCCGCGCATCTGCGAAAAAGCGCGCAAGCTGGACAAGATCGCCTTTGAAGAGATGCTGGAAATGGCCAGCCTTGGGGCCAAGGTCCTGCAAACTCGCTCTGTCGAGCTGGCGATGCGCTTTAAGGTGCCGCTGCGGGTACTGTCGAGCTTCGAGGAAATGGATGACACGGCGGGAACGCTGGTCTGCGACGAGGATGAGATCATGGAAAGCAATGTTGTGGCCGGTGTGGCCCATTCCCGCGACGAAGCCAAGATGACGCTGGTCTCGGTCGCTGACCGGCCGGGCATCGCCGCCGCGATCTTTACGCCGCTGGCAGAGGCTGGGGTGAATGTCGACATGATCGTGCAAAACATCTCGGAAGAGGGTCGTACCGACATGACCTTTTCCTGCCCCACAAATCAGGTGGCGCGCGCCGAAAAGGCGATGGAAGAGGCCAAGACCAAGGGCGAGATCAACTTTCACGGTATCGTCGCCGACACCAATGTGGCCAAGGTTTCGGTCGTGGGCATCGGCATGCGCAGCCACACAGGTGTGGCGGCCAAGATGTTCAAGGTACTGTCCAACGACGGCATCAACATCAAGGTGATCACCACCTCCGAGATCAAGATTTCGGTACTGATCGAACGCAAGTACATGGAACTTGCCGTTCAGGCCCTGCACGATGCGTTTGAATTGGACAAAAGCGCCTGAGAGCAGACCGACTATGCCGAAGCGCGCGTCGCCGCCAGTCATGAAGGCTGGCGGCCGTGTCGGCGACCTTTTCCGGTCTGATCCGACACATGACACCCTGTCTTTAGCTGCCTCTGTTTGCATCAACCCGCTTGTGACACCCGCATAGCGGGAAAATTCATCCCACCATGTCGAAAAGCGGTTTCCCTTGTGCGCCCGAATGCTCTATTCCTGCGGGTCGCATCCACTAGGGACGCGCGGGGGGCAAACCCATGCCGACAAACACCGAATCCGAAAGCCGCAAGCTGCTTGGCCGCTTGCGCGACACGATGGCAGAAGAGGCCGCCGGTCAGGAGCGGCTGGACAAGATCACCCATCTGACCGCAGATTCGATGGGCACAGAGGTCTGTTCGATCTACCTGTTCCGCGATCCTGAAACGTTGGAGCTTTGCGCCACGCAGGGTCTGAAAGCCGAAGCCGTCCACCAGACCCGCATGAAGCTGGGTGAAGGTCTCGTCGGTCGCGTTGCGCGCACCGGCAAGACGATCAACAGTGCCGATGCCCCGAAAGAGCGCGGCTTTCGCTACATGCCCGAAACCGGCGAAGAGATCTATTCCAGCTTTCTCGGCGTGCCGATCCAGCGACTTGGCTCCAAGCTGGGGGTGCTGGTGGTTCAATCGAAACAGCTCCGCCAGTTCACCTCCGATGAGGTTTACGCGCTGGAAGTCGTCGCCATGGTGCTGGCGGAAATGTCCGAACTTGGGGCCTTTGTCGGTGAGGGCGCGGCGCTCAAGGCGCGGCATACCCAGTCGATGCTGTTTCGTGGTGGCACCGGGCAAGAGGGCAGCGCCATGGGTCATGCCTGGCTGCACGAACCGCGCGTCGTGGTCACCAATTTGGTCTCGGATGATCCGGACACCGAACTCAAACGTCTGCATGAGGCTGTCGATCAGTTACGCGTGTCCGTAGATGAGATGCTGGCCGGCGCGGGTGGCAATAGTGAAGCGGGTGAAGGTGAACACACACAGGTGCTGGAAGCGTACCGCATGTTCGCCAATTCCAAGGGCTGGATGCGGCGCATGGAAGAGGACATCGCCCGTGGCCTGTCGGCCGAGGCGGCCGTGGAAAAAGAACAAAGCACGGCTCGCGCCCGCATGGCGCAGGTCAACGACGCCTACCTGCGCGAACGGTTGCACGACCTTGACGATCTATCGAACCGCCTGCTGCGCATCCTCACCGGGCAAGGCCGCCAAACCGGCGCCGAACTGCCCGAAAACCCGATCCTGATCGCCCGCAACATCGGCCCCGCCGAACTGCTGGAATACAACCGCAAGCTCAAGGGCGTGGTGCTTGAAGAGGGGTCCGTGGGCAGCCATGCCGTCATTGTGGCCCGCGCGCTGGCGATTCCGCTGGTCATCCACGCCGAACGCATCACCAACGAGGCGCTGAACGGCGACCAGATCCTTGTTGACGGCGATCAAGGGGTCGTCCACTTGCGCCCCGATGAGACAGTGGTCAGCGCCTTCCGCGACAAGATGGAAATGCAGGCCAAGGCGCAGGAGCGCTATGGCTCTATCCGCGACACCCCCTGCGTCAGCGCTGATGGCGTGCCGATAAGCCTGATGATGAACGCCGGTCTGATGGCCGATCTGCCCTCACTGGAGGATTCCGGTGCGGAAGGTGTCGGCCTGTTCCGCACCGAATTGCAGTTCCTGATCCGCAACCAGATGCCAAGGCGGACGGAACTCGCGGACCTGTATACCCGCGTGCTGGACGCCGCCAAAGGCAAGCGCGTGATCTTTCGCACCCTCGACATCGGGTCCGACAAGGTCCTGCCCTACATGAAGACTCTGGATGAGCCGAACCCTGCATTGGGATGGCGTGCGATCCGGGTGGCGCTGGATCGCCCCGGCGTCATGCGGATGCAGTTGCAAGCACTGGTGCGTGCTGCAAATGGCCGTCCGCTGACAATCATGTTCCCCTTTATTGCCCAGTATGAGGAATACGCCCGTGCCCGTGAGGAAGTAGACAAGGTTCTGGCTCGTGAGCGTAAACTGGGTCATGCAGTGCCGGAACAGCTGGAGGTCGGCACCATGCTGGAGACTCCCAGCCTTGCCTATGCCTCGAAGCGGTTTTTTGAAGAAGTAGAATTTCTGTCGATTGGCGGCAACGATCTCAAGCAGTTCTTCTTTGCCGCCGACCGCGAAAACGAACTGGTCCGCCGCCGCTATGATACGCTCAACGTCTCTTTCCTGAGCTTCATCGGCGACATCGTGGCGCGCTGCGAAAGCACCAACACCCCGCTAAGTTTCTGCGGCGAGGATGCCGGTCGCCCGATCGAGGCCCTGTGCCTTGCCGCCATCGGCCTTCGGTCGTTGTCGATGCGCCCTGCCTCTGTCGGCCCGGTCAAAAGCCTGCTGATGCGTTACTCGCTGAAAGAAGTGCGCGACGTGATCGAAGAGGCAAAGCTGCGCGGCGAACAATCTGTCCGGCAATCGGTCATGGATTACCTGCGCGACAACGCGTGATCGGACCGCTGGCAACCGCGCTAGCGCCCCGGCAACCGGGCACCGCCTGTGGCGCAGGCCACCGTGTTTCCCGCGCAGCCCCCAAAATGACCCGGTCCGAGCGGCCAGTGTCAAAAAGATCGCATGGCCCCCTGCGGGCGTTGGGCGAAAGGGATATTACTTTGGCGAAAGCCGACCGTGCTAGCCATGAAAAAACCCGGTCGCAGCCTTCGGCAAGCGACCGGGTTCAGGACTGTCTACACACATTCGCCCCTACCATTCTGGCCAGAGCGCCGCCCGTGCATTCTGCGCGAACAGATCCCCTGCCCCGATGCTGCTGGCCGGATCCAAATACGGACCGACACTCTCGTGGGGCGGGTGGTTTGCAACGAGGCTTTCCGCCTCGATGCGACTCAGATAGCACGGTTAAGCTTAATTCAGCGTTAACCGCGCCTTGGCCATTTCCTTTTTCAGCTCGGCCACCAGCACCTCGCGCGGGATGCCGGTTCGGCGTGACAGGGCCAGCAGCCCGAAATGCACCTGCGCCATCTGCTGATAATAGCTGGTATAGGCATAGTTGGTCGCAGCCCCCGCCACCGCACCCAGCACCGGCACAGTTTGAGTGGCCAACTTTTGCCCCATGGCGATCGACAGTTTTGGCGCGATCCGGGCAATCAGGCTGTAGATCGTCGATCCGGTCACAGCCACCCGTGCGGCCAAGAAACCCATTTCGGCGTCATCGTCCTCATCCATCGGTCCTGCGGCGGCAAAGACGCTCAGGCATTCGCGGGCGATCTCTGGCGTCGACGGATCAAAACCGTGGTCCGCCGCAACGCCTTGAATAGAGCGCAACAGCACAGTCACTGTGACCGGCAGTTCCGCCAGCGCCGAGGGCAATCCGCCCGATCCCCCCGCTGCACCCATTGCGGTAGCCACGGCCGTGTTGAGCCAGTGTTTCTGGTCCGGCACCACCCCACGCGACCGTTGCGCCGCGTGGAGCGCCGCCGTCAACGCGCGCCGCGTCGCCTCTTCCAGCCGGTCCTTGGCTGCATCCGGCAGCCGTTCCAACAGATTGCCAGCATGGCCGCCGATCAGCGACAACACCTGCATTCCCAGCGAGTCCGCCTCGCGATAGCGTTTGGCCAAAGCGGCGATTTCAGATTGATGCTGAACAACTGGCAATTTTGTATCGGACACGCGAAAACCCTCCCTGATCCAATCAAAGATGGGTTCCAAGTCCTGCGCGATCAAGCTGCGCGCGTCACCTCACCCGTCACACCATCCCATGCACCAAGATACAATGGCAGCCCCAGAATGCGGTCTGGGTTGGTAGGCGGCGGCATCTCGACCCCCTCAAGCCGCTCGAATCCAAAGCGTCCGTAATAAGGCGCATCGCCAACCAGCAGGATGCGTGCATGGCCCTGCTCGGCCGCGCGCGCAGTGGTGTCGCGGATCAGCGCCGCGCCCAATCCCTCGCCCTGTGCAATGGGATGCACCGCCACCGGACCCAGTAACAAGACGTCATGCGGCCCCACCCGCACCGGCCAATAGCGGATCGCTCCGCCCAGCGTGCCCGCCTCATCCCGCGCCAACCGGCACAGCGCGGCGACCGGGGCCACATCGTCGCGCAGACGGTACGACGACAGCGCGGACCGACCCGGCGCAAAGGCCAGATCGAACAGCGCTTCGACCTCCCACCAGTCGGATGGCGTTTCCTGTGCAAGTGTGAACACCGCGTCTGTGCCTCCAACCCCCGTGCGTTTCAGCGCAAACCCGCGTATCACGCGGAAAACGCCCGCGCAAACAGGAGATTGCACCTTGTTCTATCGCCCCGAAGACGGCCATGGCCTGCCCCACAACCCATTTAACGCCATCGTGACCCCGCGCCCCATCGGCTGGATCTCGACCCGGGGCAGCGACGGGCACGACAATCTGGCCCCCTACAGCTTTTTCAACGCGGTCGCCTATTTCCCGCCACAGGTGATGTTCTCCTCAACCAGCGCCAAGCCGGATCGGGGCGACACCAAGGACAGCGTCAGCCAGATCCGCGAGACCAGCGTCTTTTGCGTCAACATCGTGGAATACGCGATGAAAGACGTGATGAACCAGACGTCCGGCGCGTGGGACCGCGGCGTCGATGAATTTGAACTCGCCGGGATCGAAAAGGCCCAGTGCGACACTATCAACTGCGCCCGCGTGGCCGGCGCCCCCGCCAACCTGGAATGTAAGCTGACGCAGATCGTGCAACTGCCCGGCGAGGCGAATTTCGCCGTCTTCGGTGAGGTCACAGGCGTGCACATGCGCGACGATTGTCTGGTGGACGGTATCTTCGACGTGCTGCGTTTTAACCCGCTCAGCCGCATGGGCTATCGCGACTACACCGTTGTACGGGAAAAGTTCAGCCTGAACCGGCCCGGGGAATAAAGCTGTGCACATCCCTGAACGGATGACGGGCGGGCAAGGTCAAGAATGTGACCGCTCGCCCTCGCCCCTTGGGGAGCTCGGCCTGCTTCTGCATATCTCCCATACGTTTTGCCATGGTCCTTCCCTCTCGAAAACGACCGCCTGATGTGGTATCGCGCAGGCACACCAATGGAGGCACCGATGGACCAGCACCTTTGAACCCCTGACATTTCCCAGCGTTCAAAGGAGGCATCATGCCCGTCCCTTCCGTCCTGCCCGGGGCCGACACGGCCTATCCCATCACTCTGCCTGACGGCAGCCCACATCGCGGCACGGTCAATCTAAAAAACGTCATCAACCATCCGCGGTTCGAGGTCGGCGATTTCACTTATGCCTCGGACTTTGACCCACCCGACGATTGGGCGGGTCGTTTGGCGCCCTACCTGTTTCCCTTCAGTCAAGAGAAACTGACGATTGGCAAATACGGCCAGATCGCTAACGGAGTCCGCTTTATCGGCAGTTCCGCCAACCACGCAACCGACGGGATCAGCACGTTTCCCTTTGCGGTCTTTGACCCGGAAACCATGATGGGTTTTCAGCCGGACACCCGCGACACGACCGTCGGCCACGATGTCTGGATCGGCTACGGAGCGTTGATCCTGCCGGGTGCAACGATCGGCAACGGTGTGATTGTCGGCGCAGGATCGGTCGTGCGTGGCACTGTCCCCGACTACGCCATCGTCACCGGGAATCCGGCACAGATTGTCAGACTGCGTTTTACGCCGGACGAAATCGCCCTGCTAAACGCGCTGCGCTGGTGGGACTGGCCCCCCGAGAACGTCTCCGCCGCCCGTCCGGCGCTGGAGGCGGGCGACGTTGCTGCATTAGCCAATTTTGCGCCGACGTAAACGTATAATAAAATGAAAAGGGCGTCCCGCAGGGCGCCCTTTTCACTTCCCATACGGGATCGACCACATGGGCGCGCGTCAGTGCCCGCCCAAGATCCCTGTCCGCACATTGTAATCGACCGCGATCTCATAATCGGGGTCATCGTCACTATCGACCATCAGATGCCCCGCCTTTGTCAGCAACCTGTGACAGTCACGGCTCAGATGGCGCAGCTTGATCCGTTTGCCTGCGGCCTCATACTTCCCGGCGAGGGCCTCGATGGCCTGCAAGGCCGATTGGTCGACCACCCGACTTTCTTTGAAATCAACGATCACGGTTTCGGGGTCATTCTCGATATCGAACAGCTCTCCAAACCCTTCGGAAGAGCCAAAGAACAACGGGCCGCGAATCTCATAAACTTTTGCGCCAAGGTCGGTTTCCGACTCGCGCGTGTGGGCGTCAATCCGGCGCGCGTTGTTCCACGCATAGGCCAGAGCAGAGACGATCACCCCCACTACAACGGCAACGGCAAGGTCTTCCATCACCGTGACAACCGTCACCAACAGGATGACAAAGGCATCCATCAGCGGCACTTTTGTCAGGATGGTCAGAGAGTTCCACGCGAACGTCCCGATCACCACCATGAACATCACCCCGACCAATGCCGCCAGAGGAATGAGTTCGATCAACGGCGAGGCAAAGAGGATGAAGATCAGCAGGAACAGCGCCGCCGCGATACCCGCAACCCGCGTCCGCGCGCCCGATTTCACGTTGATCATCGACTGACCGATCATCGCGCACCCGCCCATACCGCCGAAAAACCCGGTCAACACATTGGCAGCGCCCTGCGCCATGCACTCTTGGCTGGCACCGCCACGCTTGCCCGTCATCTCGCCGACAAGGTTCAGCGTCAGCAGCGATTCAATCAACCCGATGGCTGCAAGGATCACCGCATAAGGCAGGATGATTTCAAGCGTTTCCAAATTCAAAGGGATAGCCGGCAAATGGAAGGACGGCAGCCCACCCTGGATCGAAGCAAGGTCACCAACGCGCGGCACCTCCAGCCCAAAGCCGATCACCAGCGCGGCGACGACAAAGATACCGACCAAGGGTGCTGGCACCACCTTGCTGATCTTGGGCATCACCCAGATGATAGCCATAGTCAGCGCGGTTAGGCCCAGCATCAGGTACAGGGGCATGCCCGACAGCCATTCGCCGCCGCCAACGCCGTGTCCGGTATTTTCCATTGATCCCGGCACTTTGAACTGGCCCAACTGGGCAAGAAAGATCACGATCGCCAGCCCGTTGACAAAGCCCAGCATGACCGGATGCGGCACCAGCCGGATGAACTTGCCCCATTGCAGCGCGCCCGCGATCAATTGCAGGATGCCCATCAGGACGACTGTGGCAAACAGGTATTCAACGCCGTGTTGCGCGACCAGCGCCACCATGACCACGGCCAGCGCACCCGTCGCACCAGAGATCATGCCCGGACGACCGCCGATCAGCGCCGTCACCAGACCGACAAGAAACGCCGCATACAATCCGACCAGCGGATGAACCCCCGCCACAAAGGCAAAGGCCACGGCCTCGGGCACCAGCGCTAGGGCCACAGTCAAACCTGCTAGCAGTTCGATCCGCCAACGCGCAGGCGTCAGCTTCTCGTCCGGCATCAACGACAGGTCAGGCATGGCAAGGCGATTGGCGAATGTCGCCAAAATGGCTTTTCTCATCGGGGCAGTCCTCATGTTCGCGCAAACGGCCCATACTGCAACGCAGCACGAAAGGCCACCCACAGGGCGATCCGGTTCGCAAGCCCGCCCTTTAGCGCGCTTCGCGGCCAAGTTCACGGTATTTCTGCGTACACCGTCGCGCCCCTCGCCACTCTGGCAAAGCCGGATAACCGCCCGGAACAACGGCACAGACACCACGCGTCTTTGCCAATCGCAGGACAAAATTGGCGATCAAGGCCCTTCGCGTCTTGCTCCGGCCTTGCCCGATCATCAATAACTGGTGCCCAAGGGCCACCTTTGCGAGGCCGCAGGACAGAAGGACATCAGCCATGACAGAGACCATGATCGCCGTGATCGGCGGGTCCGGCATCTACGACATCGAGGGGCTGGAAGGGGCCGAATGGCGTACAGTGGACAGCCCATGGGGCACCCCCTCCGACGAGATCCTGACCGGATCGCTGGACGGGGTAAAAATGGCCTTTTTGCCGCGCCACGGGCGCGGCCATGTGCATAGCCCAACCACCGTGCCCTACCGCGCCAATATCGACGCGCTGAAACGCATCGGCGTCACCGATGTCATCTCTGTCTCAGCCTGCGGGTCGTTCCGCGAAGAGATGGCACCGGGCGATTTTGTCGTGGTCGATCAGTTCATCGACCGCACGTTTGGCCGTGAGAAGTCCTTTTTCGGCACAGGCTGTGTGGCTCACGTCTCAGTCGCGCATCCGACCTGCCCCCGCCTTGGCGATGCCTGCTACACGGCCGCACAGGATGCCGGGATCACCGTACACCGGGGCGGCACCTATCTGGCCATGGAAGGCCCGCAGTTTTCGACCATGGCAGAATCCAAGATGTACCGCGACGTTTGGGGCTGCGACGTGATCGGCATGACCAACATGCCAGAGGCCAAGCTCGCCCGCGAGGCAGAGCTTTGCTATGCCTCCATCGCCATGGTCACCGACTACGACAGCTGGCACCCCGATCACGGCGCCGTGGACATCACCGACATCATCAAGACGCTGACCGGCAACGCTGACAAGGGCCGCGAGATGGTTCGCCGCCTGCCCGCTCTTTTGGGGGCAGACCGAGCCCCCTGTCCGCATGGCTGCGACCGTGCGCTTGAATATGCCCTGCTGACAGCTCCGGAGAAACGCGACCCTGACCTATTGGCCAGGCTGGACGCGGTGGCGGGCCGGATGTTGGGCGGCAACTGAGCGTTTCATCCCATGCTGCGTGCGCTTTTCCTTGGTTTAATGATGGGTTCGCTGCCCTACGCTGTGGCAAGCGCCGAAGACTATGTCGAGACCGAAGGCCTGCTCAGCGATGAGGATTTCTATCGCCTTGTCGCTTGCGCCGCCCCGCCCGGCACAGCGTGCCGCAAGACGTTGGTGCGCTGGCCGGTCGATCGCCCGTTGCGCGTGCAGTTGACGCAGGTTGATCCCGCCTTTCTGGGAGGCAAGCAGAACCGCGCGCGCGCCGCCCTTGTGCGGGCGATCAAGTTCATAAACAGGGCGGACACGGCGATCACCCTGCGGCAGGTCGACACCGACGCCAAGGCGGACATTCGCATCTATCTGATCGACACCGACGGCGACGCCCCCATACAGGGCACCGGCATCGAAGGAATTGATGGCGCCACGGTCACAGGCGCGCGCGTTATCGTCTGGTCGCGCAGCGGCTCCGGTGAGATCCAGCGAGCAAAGATCATCTTTGGCACCCGCCTGCACATCCGCCACTACGAATCTGCCATGATCGAGGAATTGACCCAGGCGCTTGGCCTGTTGACCGACATTCGGAACCCTGATTACCTCGGACGGTCTATCTTTTCGCAGGACGACAACGATTCCAAGGATCTGGGCCCACAAGACCTGATGGCCCTGCGACGCCACTATCCGCCACAGGAGTAAGACATGGACCTGAACCTATGGCTGGCGTTTGTCGCCGCATCAACCGCACTGTTGTTGATCCCCGGCCCCACCGTCCTACTGGTCCTGTCGTACGCCCTGAGCAAGGGCCGATCAGTGGCGGTCGCCTCTGCCGCCGGTGTCGCAAGCGGCGATTTCATCGCCATGAGCCTGTCTCTTGCGGGCTTGGGCGCATTGGTCGCCGCCTCGGCCACGCTGTTCACGATCCTGAAATGGGTGGGCGCCGCCTATTTGATCTGGCTAGGTGTCAAATTGATCCGCTCCGCGCCCAGCAAGGGACTAAGCCTGCCCGCGACAGAGGTCACGGCGCGCGGGGTCTTTGCACACAATCTTGCGGTGACCGTCCTCAACCCCAAAAGCATCGCCTTTTTCATTGCCTTCGTGCCGCAGTTTGTTGCGACCGATGCGCCGCTCCTGCCGCAGTTTGCCATTCTGGTGACAACCTTCGTCACCCTCGCCACGCTCAACGCGCTGGCCTATGCGCTGGCTGCTGACCGGCTGCGACAGATGATTTCGCGTCCCTCTGTCCTGACCGGCCTGACCCGCGCGGGCGGTGCCACCCTGATCGGCATGGGGGTGCTGACCGCTACGCTGCGCCGCGCCTGATCGGCCCGACGCGCCGCGCCCACTGCTGCGGACACCGTTCCGCCACTACCGCCTGAAGCCTTGCCAACGCGCCCCGTCCCGCGCTACCGCAAAACCCGCGTTTGTCTGAGGAGTGCCCATGCCGCGCAAGACCGAAATCAAGGACTACATCCGGACCATTGTCGACTTCCCGCACGAGGGGATCATGTTCCGCGATGTTACCACGCTGTTCGCTGACCCGCGCGGGTTCCGCATGGCGATCGACCAATTGCTGCATCCCTACGCGGGCGTGCGCTTTGACAAGGTCGTGGGGCTGGAAGCGCGCGGCTTTATCTTGGGCGGCGCGGTGGCGCACCAATTGTCCGCTGGTTTTGTGCCAATCCGCAAGAAAGGCAAACTGCCGGGTGCCGTGATCTCTGAAGAGTACCAGCTAGAGTATGGTGAGGCCGTTGTGGAAATCCACGATGACGCCATAGAGGCGGGCGAAAAGGTGCTGCTGGTCGACGATCTACTGGCCACGGGCGGCACGGCAGAGGCCGGGATCAAGCTGGTCGAACGGCTGGGGGGGCAGATCATAGGATGTGCCTTTGTCATCGATCTGCCCGAGCTGGGGGGCCGCAAGCGGCTGGAGGCCATGGATATGGACGTCCACGCCCTCTGCGCTTTTGAGGGTCTCTGACGGCGCGCACCGCCCCTCCATGTATAGCAAAAGGCCCGACATCATCAGATGCTGGCCCTTTTCATTGCAGGCTGATTTCCTGCGCCACATCGACAACAGCGCCAAACCGGAGGACGGCGCGCATCGCGCGCAAGGTCGACATAAACTGTGCGCGCCGTCTGGCGCGCACTTTGGGATCACAAGTGGTTCAGCGGTGATCGGCCAGATTGACGGCAACCGGACCGGGTTTCTCCTCCCCGGAATTGGCGTCAATGAACTCTAGCACCAGCGGTCGAATGTTGTTGCGCCAGCTTTTGCCCGCAAAGATACCGTAGTGTCCGGCACCCGGCTCCAGATGGCTGGCCTTTTTCTCATCCGGCAGGCCGGTGCACAGATCCAACGCCGCAACACATTGGCCCGGGGCCGAAATGTCATCTTTGGCGCCCTCAACAGTCTTTACCGCAACCTTCGTTATCGCCCCGATGTCCACCTTGTGGCCATCGACAACGAATTCGTTCTTGGCGATTTCGCCATTTTTGAAAATCCGCTCCACCGTTGACAGGTAAAATTCGGCGGGCATGTCCATCACGGCAAGGTATTCATCGTAGAATCGGTTGTGCGCGTCGTGATCCGAGGCTTCGCCTCTTGCGACGCGACCGATCTGGTCCTGAAACGCGGTGGAGTGACGCTCGGCGTTCATCGACATGAACGACGCCAGTTGCAACAGGCCCGGATAGACCATCCGGCCCACCCCCTTGCAGCTGAAGCCGACGCGCTGAATCATCGTCTCTTCCAGCTGGCCCATGGTGACGCGGCGGCCAAAGTCGGTCACGTCTGTCGGCGTCGCGTCCGGGTCGATCGGCCCACCGATCAGGGTCAAGGTACGCGGCTGCGCGTCGGGGTCCAGTTCCGCCAGATAGGCGGTCGCCGCCAGCGTCAAGGGTGCCGGTTGGCACACGGCGATCACATGCGTGTCCGGCCCCAGATGGCGCATGAAGTCCATCAGGTAGAGGGTATAATCCTCAATATCGAACTTGCCGCAGCTGACCGGAATGTCGCGCGCGTTGTGCCAGTCGGTGACGTAGACTTCGCAATTTACGATGAGCGACTTGACGGTTGAGCGCAAAAGCGTGGCATAGTGGCCTGACATAGGAGCCACCAGCAAGATCTTGCGTGGCTGCTCGGCCCGACCGGAGACGTTGAAATGTATAAGGTTGCCAAAGGGTTTTTCCACCACTGTGGCGATGTCGACAAGATGATCCTTGCCGTCTTCGCAGGTGAAGGTGTGGATACCCCAGTCAGGCTTGACCACCATGCGTTCAAAGGTCCGTTCGGTCACGGCCCCCCAAGCTGCCATCCAGGTCAACGCCGGATTTGGAATGGCCGAGAACATGGGGTAGGATGCAAGGGTGCGCGCGGTCGCGCCCATCCAGGCATTTGTGTTGCGGATGCTTTCCATCAGGTCGTAGGTGGCCATATAGCGCACGACGGCTGCTCCTTTTCGTTTCGCGGGGTCAGCGGGGATCCGCACACCCAAGCCCGAGCCAATTCGTCGCTTTGCCCCCCGAAACCCACGACGGTAGTTTCTGCAACTGCGAAGGATAGGGGGATTTAGTTCCAATGACAATCAACGAGGTTGCCGCAGGCGAAAGCCGTGCGCGGCTGGAGGAGAACCTTGATCGAGTGGAAGAGCTGAGCAAGCGACTCGTTTCCGCTCTGACCCGCCGCCATCCAACGCCACAGGCGCTGAGCGGGCCCGACAGCGCACTGTATGCCAAGGCCGCGCAGGCCTATGCACAGGAATGGGTCAACAATCCCGCCAAACTGATCGAACAACAGGTCAGCTTTTGGGGCAAGACCGTCACCACCTTTGTCGAGGCGCAGCAACAACTGGCCCGCGGCAAGTTGGAAGCGCCAGAAGATCCGGGGCCCAGCGACAAACGCTTCAAGAACCCGCTCTGGGACAGTCACCCCTACTTCAACTACGTCAAGCAACAGTATCTCATCAACGCCGATGCCATCCATCAGGCCGTCGACACGATCGAGGATATGGACGAAAAGGAAAAGCGTCGACTGCGGTATTTCAGCCAGCAGATCGTTGACATGTTCGCGCCGACAAACTTTCTGGCCACCAACCCCGATGCGCTGATGAAAGCGGTCGAGACCGAGGGCGAAAGCCTTGTGCGCGGGCTGGAAAACCTTGTCGCCGACCTAGAGGCCAACAACGGTGAACTGGTTGTGCGTCTGGCCGATGAGAGCGCCTTTGAGATTGGCGAGAACATCGCCACGGCCCAAGGCGAAGTGATCTATCGCAACCGCATGATGGAAGTGATCCAGTATAACCCCACCACCGAGCAGGTTCAGGAAACACCGGTGGTGTTGTTCCCTCCCTGGATCAACAAGTTTTACATTCTCGACCTCAAACCCCAGAACAGCATGATCCGCTGGGTTGTCGATCAGGGGTACACTCTTTTTGTTGTCAGCTGGATCAACCCCGACGCCAAGTATCGCGATGTCGGGTTGGAGGCCTATGTCGAAGAGGGGTTCCTGAAGGCGATCGAGATTGCCAAAGATGTTTGCGACGTCCCCAAGGTGAATGCCGTTGGCTACTGCATCGCCGGTACGACGCTGTGCCTGACGTTGTCTTTGATGAAAAAGCGCGGCGACAAATCCGTGCGGTCCGCCACTTTCTTCACCGCCCTCACCGACTTCAGCGATCAGGGTGAATTCACGCCGTTTCTGCAAGATGATTTTGCCGACGGGATCGAAGAAGAGATCAATCAAGAAGGTCTCTTGCCATCCTTCATCATGGCGCGCACCTTTTCGTTTCTGCGCTCCAACGACCTGATCTATGGACCTGCGATCAGGTCCTACATGATGGGTGAAACGCCACCTGCCTTTGACCTGCTGTACTGGAATGGTGACGGCGCCAACCTGCCCGGTCTGATGTTCACCCAGTATCTGCGCGGTCTGTGCCAGCGCAATGAATTTGCCAAAGGCACGTTCGAGATGTTCGGAGAAAAACTGAGCGTCAAAGATGTGGATGTTCCGGTGATGTCCATCGCGGCAGAGTCCGACCACATCGCCGCTGCGCGTGACGTATACCGGGGTGTGCAGCTGATGGGGTCGCGTTCCAAGCAGTTTGTCATGGGGCAGTCAGGACACATCGCCGGCATCGTCAACCCGCCGTCCAAGGGCAAGTACGGACATTTTGTCCACGACGACATGAGCCTGGATTTCGATGCCTGGAAGAAGGCCGCCGATTTTCAAGAAGGGTCATGGTGGCCGCACTGGGAAGACTGGTTGAAGAAGCGATCCGGCAAGAAAGTACCCGCCCGCATTCCGGGTGATTCGGCCTATGAACCGCTCTGCCCTGCCCCCGGCACCTATGTAAAGATCAAGGCAGCAAAACAAATTCAATAGCTTGCAGGCCACATGCTGCGACGCAGAATTTCACTTGAAATGCTGCGCCGCAGCATGCATATTCATGTCAGCTGCTAACGCCGGGGCGGGCCCGGATGAGCAAGAGACAAGGATTGATCACAATGGCACAGACCCAGGACTTCACAGCGATGATGAAAGACATGATGGGCGCATTCCCCGTCGACACGAAAGCCATGGAAGGCGCGTTCAAGACCACCGCAACCATGAACGAAAAGCTGTCCGCCGTCGCACTGGAAGCTGCCGAAAAGTCGACCGAACTGTCGGCAAACTGGACCAAAGGCACTCTGTCCAAGCTGGCAGACATGTCCAAAGCCAAATCCGAGCCGGCTGATTACGCCAAGGCCGTGACCGATTTTGCATCGGCTCAGGCCGAAGTTGCCGCCGAGAACATGGCCTCGTTCGCCGAGATCGCCAAGAAGGTCCAGATGGACACCGTCGAGCTGCTGATGGCTGCTGGCAAGGACTTCTCCGAAGATGCCTCCGCCGCCGTGAAAAAAGCCACCGATGAGATGACCGCGACCGCCAAGAAGGCAACCGCCACGGCCAAGTAATTTCGGTTTCGACCGAAACGGAAATTGCGCCCTCTCCTCCCAATCGAGGCGCAATGTCCTGGGGCAGGATCTTCGGATCCTGCCCCTTTTTGTTGGCTTGTGCCCATGCGTGGACCAACGGAAATCCGACGGAAATTCTGTTGACTCTTTGACGCACCGCCGAGGTTTCTCTTGAAATGCTGCACTGCAGCATACATGTATTCCTCAGTACAAAACGCCGCCCCGGCATCACAGAGACAAGGACCTGACAAATGACCAAGAACGATGATTTCGCCGCCATGATGAAAGACATGATGGGTGCATTCCCGATGGACACCAAAGCCATGGATGATGCGTTCAAAACAACCGCAACGCTGAGCGAAAAGCTGTCCAGCGTCGCGCTGGACGCTGCCAAGAAGTCGACCGAACTGTCGGCAAACTGGACCAAGGACACGCTGGCCAAGATGGCCGACATGTCCAAAGCCAAGGCAGAGCCTGCCGACTACGCCAAGGCGCTGTCCGACTTTGCAACCGCTCAGGCCGAGATCGCGTCCGCTAACGCGACCACCTTTGCCGAGATCGCCAAAAAGGTTCAGGCCGACACCGTCGAACTGCTGATGGCCGCTGGCAAAGATTACTCGCAGGACGCGTCCGCTGCCGTCAAGAAAGCGACAGGCGACGTGACAGCGACCGCCAAGAAGGCGACCTCGGCCGCCAAATAATCCGTCCACGGATTAAACGACAGTTGCGCTCTCTCCTCCCGAACAGGGCGCAATGAAACGGGGCAGGATCTTCGGATCCTGCCCCGTTTTCGTATTCAACCTGCGACTTTGCCGAACGGTTTCGACAGCCTACTGGCAGCCTCCGGTCACATAACGTCCCACCGCCTCATACAACTCATATGAGACCAGACCATCGAGCGGCCCTGCATAGCCACCCGCGTTGCGGAAATATTCTTGCCAAGTGTATGGGTCCAACCGAACAGCCGTCATAAGGTCTGCCACGATCTCTGTATCGGGCACAGACTGCCCACATCGGACGTAGGCGCGACTCCACAAACCCCAGGTCACGTCGTCCACAGAGGCCTCCGGGTGCGCGATCACGCGAGAGCAGCCAACCGCACGTTCCTGCAAGTCAGATGCATTGCCACATACGTCGCGCACATGATCCAGATCCCAGGGGTCCATCCCCGCCCCACCGTGGCCAGCGTCGGCCGCTCCGCCATAGTTGGTGGCCCAGGACGTGATCTGATCGCCGCAAAAGCCCAGATCAACTGCAAACACCAATCCCTCTTGATCGGAGTATCTGAGGTTGGTCCAGATAAGATCCCCGTACAGTTGATGATTGCGGCCCGCGTGATCGGGATAGACGCCATAGTCGCAGCGACGCCAGTTGCCGCTGGGGTCAGGATCCCATCCGATCCAATATCCGCTGAACGGAGTCTGCCCCCGGATGATTGGGTTGTTCGGATCCAACATCACATAGACGGCGTCCGGATCGACATAGAGCGACACGCGCAAAGACCTGATATCGAGGCGCGCATATGCGGTTCCTGTCTGATCAACGACATCTCCGACAATCTCGACATCGCCAAGGTAGGTGCCGTCTGCGTCATAAAGAGGGTCAACCCCGTCGGCTGTGGCAGGGCTGGCACAGACCAGCACCACCGCGATCGCGGCGTTTCGTAAAAAGCGCATCATGGGTTTCCTATCAACTAGAGCGTTTGAAATGACCTCTTCGCCGGGCTCGCCATTGCTGACGAGCCCCGGACAAGTCAGTTGCTTTAAGATGCGCGTGCTACTCGTCGCGCAGCTCGGCGCTTTCTGGGCAGTCATTGCCACTGTCGTAAGTCGGCAGGATGATGACGTAGGCATAGTCGCCTGAGCCACTGCCATCCGGGTTGGGGATGGCATAGGACATCCCCCATTGGGTCTCTGGCAGTCCCCTGCTGCCGCCGTCGGCGCCGGTAAACGCGCCCGAAGAGTTGTACCAGCAGGTCAGCGGACCTGCGGAGGCGGCAGAGGCACACAGGCTACAAACAAGCGCAATAACAATTGAACGCATCAGATATCCTTTCAAACTGTCAGTTCTGAAAAAACAGAGCAGGCAGACAACCGATGACAGATCAGTTGACCCGCCAACCAGTTTCCCGCCCCAACGTCAGCGCGCAACGATATTGTGTGAATGGTGATGCGTTTTTGCGATAATACAATCTATGCGATGCCACCATAGATTGGAGTCCACCTGTGCGCGCGCTACGATCCTGATCGTCGACTACAGCGGACGGTGTCTTCTTGATATCGGGATCAGCGCGCTGCGCTCCCTATCCGCGTATTATTGTGTCCCGAACCCGGCTGGGTTCGGGACACAAATGTCTCAGACGATGGTCGCCTGCGTCGCGGCGTGCAGTTCGTCTTCGGTCACGCCATCGGCGGTCTCGACGATCTTCAGGCCGCCCTCAACCACGTCCAGCACGCCAAGGTTGGTGATGATCCGGTCCACCACGCCAGTGCCGGTCAGCGGCAGGGTGCAGGCTTTGAGCACCTTGCTGTCGCCGTGCTTGTTGGTGTGATCCATGACCACGATGACCTTGCCGACACCGGCAACCAGATCCATCGCACCGCCCATGCCTTTGACCAGCTTGCCGGGGATCATCCAGTTCGCTAGATCGCCGTTTTCGGCCACTTCCATCGCGCCAAGGATCGCCGCCGCGATCTTGCCGCCGCGGATCATGCCAAACGACATGGCGCTGTCAAAATAGGACGTGCGCGCCAGTTCTGTGATCGTCTGTTTACCCGCATTGATCAGGTCGGGGTCTTCATCGCCTTCGAACGGAAACGGCCCCATGCCCAACATGCCGTTTTCCGACTGCAGGGTGATGTCCTTGTCACCGACATAGTTGGCCACCAGCGTCGGAATCCCGATGCCAAGGTTCACATACATGCCGTCTTCGAGTTCTTGTGCGGCACGCGCCGCCATCTGGTTCCGATCCCAGGGCATTATGCTTCCTCCCGCTTGCGCACGGTCCGCTGTTCGATCCGTTTTTCGTGATCCCCCTGAATGATCCGGTGAACATAGATCCCCGGCAGGTGGATGTGGTCGGGATCAAGTGAGCCGCGCTCGACGATCTCTTCGACTTCGACGACGCAGACCTTGCCGCACATGGCCGCCGGCGGGTTGAAGTTGCGGGCTGTCTTGCGGAACACAAGGTTGCCGGTGTCGTCGGCCTTCCAGGCTTTGACGATGGCGAGATCGGCAAAGATGCCTTCTTCGAGGATGTAATCCTCCCCGTTGAAGGTTTTGACTTCCTTGCCTTCGGCGATTTGAGTGCCAACGCCGGTCTTGGTATAAAAGCCCGGGATGCCGCACCCTGCAGCGCGCATCCGCTCGGCCAGCGTGCCCTGCGGGTTGAACTCCAGCTCCAGTTCCCCTGACAGGTACTGGCGCATAAATTCGGCGTTCTCACCAACATAAGAAGACATCATCTTCTTGACCTGCTTCGTCTCAAGCAGCTTGCCCAGGCCGAAACTGTCGACCCCGGCGTTGTTCGACGCGACGGTCAGGTCCTTGACGCCGCTTTCGACCAGCGCGTCGATCAGCAATTCCGGAATGCCGCAAAGGCCAAAGCCGCCCGAAGCGATGAGCATGCCGTCAAACAGCACCCCATCCAATGCCTCGGCGGCCGTGCCGTAGACCTTTTTCATAGAAAACTCCCCTATTTTCTGGATCAGGGGAGTTTTCGCCGCCCCGCAGCGAGATGTCAACGGACCTCCGGAATGAGAGCGCTCACATCAGATCAATCGCACCTGCGTGCCAATCGGCGTGATCTCGAACAATTCGGCGATCTTTTCATTGTACAGCCCGATGCACCCGTCCGAAGACGGACGACCGATCTTGCGCGTGTCATGAGTGCCGTGGATCAGATAGGCGGGCCAATCGAAATACAGCGCGTGGGTGCCCAGCGGATTGTCCGGTGCGCCGCCTTCGACGGGCCGCCAATCGGGGAACCGCTCCATTTGCGAGGCGGTCGGCGTCCACGATGGGCCCACCTTCTTGCGCACGATCTTGGTATAACCGCGTTTGGTCAACTCATCCGTCTTGGGCACAGATGTCGGATAGACGCGATAATCGCTGCCATCGGCGTTCCAGTAGTGCAACGCGCGGCTAGTGGTGTCGCAGACGATACAGCCCACGCCCAATTCATCAAAATGGTCCTGCCAGTCCTGACTAGCGAAGCTGGACACATTCCGGCGGGCGCCGGCCAATTCGGGACGTTCTTGCGCACGCACTTGCGCCGGAACGATCAGCGCCGCTGCCCCCGCAATCAGCAGGTCGCGCCTGGAAAATCTTCCTGTCATGATGCCCTCTTTGCCTGTTTCAGGCGAAAGATACATATTGCTGCGGCGCGGCACCAATCACATGTTATTTACAGGATGTGTTCGGAAAGTCAGTCCGCGTCACCCCCGGCCTTTTTCGGCGCGGCCTTCTTGGCCGCCGGTTTCTTGGCAGGCGCCTTCTTGGCTGGTGCTTTTTTGGCGGCAGGCTTCTTCGTGGCTTTGGCGGCCGGCTTCTTCTTGCCGCCCTTCGAGGCCTTTTCGTTGACCAACGCCACCGCCGCTTCTACCGTCAAGTCCTTTGGGTCCACATCCTTGGGCAGGGTCGCATTGACCTTTTCCCATTTGACGTAAGCACCATAGCGGCCTTCCATCACGGACATCTTGCCGCCATCGGGGTGGTCGCCCATTTCGCGCAGCGCCTTGGCGGCCTGACGTCCACGTCCCGGATTGGCGCGCTTATGCGCCAACAGCTCGACCGCGTGGTTCATGCCGATTTCGAAAACCTCCTGAAACTCCTTGAGGTTGACGTAGACAGGTTTTTCCTCATCCGGCATCTGATGCATGATATAGGGGCCAAATCGCCCAAGGTTGGCGCTGACCACGCCGCCGTCCGGGTGCATCCCGACCTCACGCGGCATGGTTAGCAGCGTCAGCGCCTTTTCCAGCGTCATATCCGCCGGATCCCAGCCGGGCAGATAGCTGCCCTTGGCCTTGGGCAGCGACGCGCGTGGCGGTTTCTTGTTCTCGGGCGTGGCTTCGCCGCGCTGGACATAGGGGCCAAAGCGTCCGGCCTTGAGCCAGATCTCATCGCCCGCATCCTCGCCCAACACCTTCTCTTCGCCATCGGCGCCCTCACCCGCAATCGGGCGGGTGTAGGTGCATTCAGGGTAGTTGCCGCAGCCGACAAAGCCGCCGGTGCGCGATGTCTTGAGGTGCAGTTGCCCCTGTCCGCATTTCGGACAGATACGCGGATCGCTGCCATCCTCACGCGGCGGGTACAGTTGCGGGGCCAGCGCCTCATCCAACACGTCCAACACTTCGGAGATGCGCAGATCAGAGGTTTCAGCAATCGCGGCGCTGAAATCGCGCCAGAATTTGGCCAACAGTTCCTTGTAGTCGCTGTCACCTGCGCTGACCTGATCCAGCTCATTTTCCAGCGCAGCCGTGAAATCATATTCCACATAGCGCTTGAAGAAGTTCAGCAGAAAGATCGTCACGATCCGGCCCTTGTCCTCGGGGAACAGACGGTTCTGTTCCTTGCGAACGTACTCGCGGTCCTGAATCGTGGTGATGACGCTGGCATAGGTCGAGGGGCGTCCTATGCCCAACTCTTCCATCTTTTTAACCAGCGTCGCCTCTGTGTAGCGTGGCGGCGGGTTGGTAAAGCTTTGCGTCGCCAGTGTTGCGCCGTCGCCGGACATTACGGCGGGCAGACCGCGCTCCGCGCCCTTTTCCATCGCCTTGGCGTGGTCGGATTTGAGGCTACCAACTGCGAATTTGGCGGGTTCACTTTGCATGATCTGCGGCAAACGCTTGTCGTCGTCTTCCGCCGGCTCATCACGACCTTCTTCGTAGACCTTGAGAAAGCCATCAAACAGGACCACCTGCCCGGTTGCGCGCAGGCCGACCTGACCGTCGTCGCTTCCAATCTCGACCGTGGTGCGTTCCAGCCGCGCGCCTTCCATCTGGGCCGCCAGCGTGCGTTTCCAGATCAGATCATACAGTTTACGCTGATCCGGTTCCGCCAGCCGCAGCGCCTCGGCGTCTTTGGCCATGTCAGTGGGGCGGATACACTCGTGCGCTTCCTGCGCGTTCTTGGCCTTGTTCTTGTAGATGCGCGGGCTGCCCGGCACATATTCCTTGCCAAAGCGATCCTGAATCGCAGCGCGGCATTCCTGCACCGCCTCCGGCGCCATGTCGATGCCGTCGGTCCGCATATAGGTGATGTGCCCGGCCTCATACAGACGCTGCGCGGTGTTCATCGTCGCCTTGGCGCCCATGCCGAACTTGCGGCTGGCCTCTTGCTGCAAAGTCGAGGTCATGAAGGGCGCGGAGGGGTTGCGTGAGGCGGGCTTTGCCTCAACGCTCATCACCTTTAGCGCACGTTTCTCGATTGCGCTGACCGCCATTTCGGCTTCGGTCACATTGGCAATGTCGTAGCGGTCCAGCTTTTTGCCAGCAAGGTTGACCAGCCGCGCCTCGAATTCCTGCCCGCGCGGCGTGGTCAGTGCAGCACGCACCTGCCAGTATTCGCGGGCATTGAACGCCTCGATCTCTTGCTCGCGCTCAACGATCAGACGCAGGCAGACCGACTGCACCCGTCCTGCCGACCGTGCGCCCGGCAGCTTGCGCCACAGAACCGGCGACAGGTTAAAGCCCACAAGATAGTCCAGCGCCCGCCGGGCCAGATAGGCCTCGACCAGCGGCGCGTCGATGTCTCGGGGGTTCTTCATCGCCTCGGTCACGGCGGCCTTGGTGATGGCGTTGAAGGTGACACGCTCCACCTTGGTGGTTTTCTTGATCGACCGGCGTTTGGTCAGCGCCTCCTTGAGATGCCAGCTGATCGCCTCCCCCTCG
The DNA here is from genome assembly GCF_002237555.1 of Antarctobacter heliothermus. Lineage (NCBI taxonomy): Bacteria > Pseudomonadati > Pseudomonadota > Alphaproteobacteria > Rhodobacterales > Roseobacteraceae > Antarctobacter > Antarctobacter heliothermus. The sequence goes on from NZ_CP022540.1 coordinate 4,566,756, forward strand.
CGGTCGGGGTCAGTTGCCAGGATCAGTTCGTCATCGGTTTTGAGCGCTTCGGCGATGGCGGCAACGTGTTTACGCGAATCGTTGGCGATCTCCCACTTCATGGCGAAATCGTGCTCTGTATCGACCGATCCGTCCTTTGGAGGCAGGTCGCGGACATGCCCGTAAGACGCCAGAACCGTGTAATCGGACCCCAGATACTTGTTGATTGTCTTGGCCTTGGCCGGGGATTCGACGACAACGACGGGCATGGGGCTCTGCTTCCTCGCGAATAAATTCTATGGCCTGCTAGGGGCCTTGTCTGGTGCCGCGTATGGCGGCGCAACATGTGGGGTGCAAGGCCGATTTGTCAATCGACGGGTATGGGGCGCACCTGATCATGCTTCTCTACGGACGACTTCTACGCTTAGTATCAGGACATTCCGAGGAGGATTGCCATGTTCCGATTAGCCATGACGCTGGCTGCTGCCACCCTGACCATTGCGCCGTTTTCCGCCGCAGCGTGGGAGACGCCGCAGCGCGGGTCCGACCTGCGGACTCACCTGATGGATGCAATGCGGCCCCACGCCGAGTGGATCCTTGGCGCGCCGGTGTCCTTTGATGTGTCCGTCCTGCGGGTCGATGGCGACGTGGCTTTTGCTAGCCTGCATCCGATGCGGCCCGGCGGGCGCGAGATCACTGCCGGCGACATCCCGCAACGCCCTGGCTGGGACAATCCATTCGACTGGGGCGGTACCAATATACAGGCGCTTTACCAGCGATCCGGCAACACATGGGTTGCGGTGCATCATGCGACGGGCGCCACCGATGTCTGGTGGGCGGATCCCCAGTTCTGCCCGACATGGGGCACGGTGATCCCCGAGGTCTGCTGACCCTGGTTAGTTGCGCGGCACAAGTGATAACAACCCTCCGGGCTGGCGCTTGATCTGCCCGTCAAGTTCCAGATCGGTCAAGGCGGGCGACACCTTTCCGGCGGATGCGCCCAGATCCCGGATCAGTTGATCCTCGGCCAGGGGTGACGGCCCCAGCCGTTCAAGGATGCTCTGGTGCAAGGCAGCCGTTTCACGCAGCTTGCCCTTGGCTGAGGATTTAACCTGCCTTGCAGGGGGAGAAACGGATGGCACGGGGTCCGGCTCGGAGAGGTCAAATTGTGCCTGTTGAACCGCCGTCGAGGTGGCCTCAGCCGGGGGCAGCGCCTCAAGGATGTCTTCGACGTTGCGGATCAATCGCGCGCCGTCGCGGATCAGGAGATTGCACCCGCTGGCGCGCGCATCCATCGGATGGCCGGGCACGGCCAGCACCTCACGTCCCTGATCCAGCGCGGTGCGCGCAGTGATCAATGAGCCAGACTTGGCCGCGGCCTCAACAACCACGACCCCCCGCGACAGGCCGGAAACGATACGGTTGCGGGTAGGAAAGTGGCGTGCGACAGGCTGCATTCCGATGGGCTGCTCGCTGACACGGGCGCCGCCGTTGGCGGCTATGTCCTCGGCCAGTTTGGTGTTCTCCGAGGGGTAGAGCACGTCCACCCCGCCCGCCATGACTGCGATTGTTCCGGTCGGCAGCGCGCCCAAATGTGCGACCGTATCGATGCCGCGCGCCAATCCCGAGACAACCACATGGCCAGCAGCCCCTAGCCCTTCGGCCAGACGGCGGCCCATGCGTGTTCCCAGTGACGATGCGCTGCGTGCACCTACCAGCGCCACCTTGGCGCGGCGCAAGACGGTGCGATCCCCAACACCCCAGAGGATCGGGGGCGCATCAGAAATCTCTGCAAGCTCCTCCGGGTAATCAGACTCTCCACGGCAGACCATCCAAGCGCCAATACGTTGACCGGCGGCCAATTCCGCCTCAACCACACCCAGAGGACAGGATTCATAGCGGTCAACGCCAGCGGCCCGTGCGACACCGGGCAGCGCATCAAGCGCAGCCTCGGCACTGCCGTGTTCGGCGAGCAATCGCCAGAAGGTCGTCGGCCCGACGCGGCGCGAGCGCAAGAGACGGAGCCAAGCCACACGATGATCTTCCGTGGTGGGTGGGAGTGGGGGGTGAGTGGAAGAGTGAGTTTCGTCGCGCATCCTGACCCCGTCGTCTTGCTTAACGAGTCATAGCGGCAGGCTGGTTAACGGCAGGTAAATCGCGGCTCGAAATCCATGACTGCAAGGTCCAACCCACCGAATTATCCGAAAAACAGGTGAAAAGGCTGGCGCCTTGCAAAAACCGCCACACTACCCGCCGTCAAATCGCCGGTATGCACCGGCCTCAACCTGAGCGCCGAGTCGCCTCCGAAAGATTGTCGGGCTTTGATGGCGAACGCATATACGCCGCGCCAAAACCCTGAAACGGCCCAACCGGACCGTCAGGCCTGCGCGCCGCCCACGGTCAGGCCGCCGATCATGACCGTGGGCTGGCCTACACCAACCGGCACCCACTGGCCTTGCTTGCCGCAGTTTCCCATACCCGGATCAAGAGCCATATCGTTACCCAGTGCCCGGATTTGATTGAGCGCAGTCGCGCCGTCGCCGATCAGCGTGGCGCCCTTTACCGGCGCGCCAACCTTGCCGTCCTTGACCCGGTAGGCTTCTGTACAGCTGAATACGAACTTGCCGTTGGTAATGTCCACCTGACCGCCACCAAAGCCCACGGCCCAGATCCCGTCCTTGAGATCCGCGACAATATCCGCCGAATCGGCATCGCCGCCCAGCATGTAGGTATTAGTCATGCGCGGCATCGGAATATGGGCAAAGCTTTGTCTCCGTCCATTTCCCGTGGGCTGAACGCCCATCAAGCGAGCGTTCTGGCGGTCCTGCATATATCCCACCAACACGCCGTCCTCGATCAATACGTTCTTGCCAGAGGGCGTGCCCTCATCGTCGATAGTGATCGAACCGCGACGGTCGGGAATCGTGCCGTCATCCAGAACCGTGACACCTTTGGCCGCAACCCGCTGCCCCATCAGACCGGCAAAGGCCGAAGATCCCTTGCGGTTGAAATCGCCCTCTAGCCCGTGGCCGATCGCCTCGTGCAGCAGAATACCGGGCCAGCCGGGGCCAAGCACTATGTCCATGGCCCCTGCCGGGGCCGGTTCTGCCGTCAGATTCACCAGCGCGATGCGCAGCGCTTCGCGGGCCTTAGACTGCCAGTCCTGCGGGGCCAGCAATCCTTCGAGAGAGACCCTTCCGCCACCACCCGCAGTCCCGGACTCGCGGCGACCGTTGTGTTCGACGATGACTGAGACATTGACCCGGGTCATGGGGCGCGTGTCGCTGACCAGCGTGCCGTCGGCCCGCAGGATCGAAACCTCCTGCAAGGACGCCGCGATGGTTGCCGTAACTTGCACAACGCGCGGGTCCAGATCACGGGTATAGGCGTCGATCTCGCGCAGCACCTCCAGCTTGACCGGGAAACTGGCGCCGTCGATGGGGTCAGAATCGGTATAGAGCGTGCGGTTGGTGCCCGCCGGAGGCGGCGACATGACCCCGCCGCCGTCACCGATCGCCAGGCGCGCCGTATCCACCGCACGTTTCAGCGCATTCGCGCTGATTTCGGTCGCATGGGCATAGCCTGCCACCTCGCCTCGCACCGCACGCAGGCCGAATCCCTCGGACGAATCATAGCTGGCAGTTTTGACCCGCCCGTCGTCCAGCACCAATGATTCCGAGCGGGACCGTTCCAGAAACAGCTCGCCGTCCTCGGCACCGTTCAGTGCCGTACGCACCAGTTTGGTGGTATCCTCAAGGTCCAGATGGGTCTCGAACGGGCGAAAGGCAGAGGGGGTCATGTGCGTCTCCGGCTTGATCTGGATCAAAAAAGCGGCGGTTTGCCGCAAGGGCCGAGCTTTCCCGGCATACCGGAATATGATTTTAAGCAGGGCAGAACGCAATGGGAGGTGCGTGGACCATTCGGGTCCGCCGCCGTGGCCCTCCCGTGGACCACACTCGCAACCGATCAGGGTGAGACATGCAACGCAAATCGATGCTTCTGGGCCTTTTGAGTGCCTTCCTTGCTGCGCCGGCACTGGCGCAAGACCTTCCTGTGCTGGGCAAACCGCACGCCGGCGGAATGGGCTTTCAGCCCGCCGCGACCGAACTGGCCGCCGATCTTCAATGGCTGGACGGCATGGTGCTGGTGATCATCACCATCATCACCCTCTTCGTGACTGGTCTGCTGGCCTACGCCGCCGTCCGCTTCAACCGAAAGGCCAACCCAGTCCCCAAGGCCTTTACCCACAACTCGCCGCTTGAAGTGGCGTGGACCATTGGCCCGATTGTCATTCTGGTCTTTATCGGTGCCTTTTCGCTGCCGGTGCTGTTCAAGCAGCAGGAAATCCCTGAGGGCGACATCACTATCAAGGTGACCGGCTATCAGTGGTACTGGGGCTATGAATATGTCGGCACCGATCTGGCCTATGACGCCTACATGATCGGTTCCCCCGCCACTGGCGGTGACAACCGCATGTCCGCCGGGGTCGAAGAACAACTGGTCGATGCCGGTTATGACAAGAGCGACTTTTTGCTGGCCACCGATACCGCCATCGTCCTGCCCGTTGGCAAGACCATCGTGATGCAGGTCACCGGCGCGGACGTGATCCACTCCTGGACCATCCCGGCCTTTGGCGTGAAACAGGACGCCGTGCCCGGCCGTCTGGCAGAACTGTGGTTCACACCGCAAAAAGAAGGCGTGTACTATGGCCAGTGTTCGGAGCTGTGCGGCATCGCCCACGCCTACATGCCAATCACGGTCAAGGTTGTCAGCGAAGAAGCCTATGAGGCATGGCTGGCCGCGTCGATCGACGAAGGTGGCTACATCGACGTTCGGGCGGTACTGACCAACTGATTGCGGCGGGAGTTTCCCGCCCTACATCCAGAGCCATAAGGTGCGCCGCCTCGGCGCATCTTTTGCCAAGGAACCCATGATGAGCGACGCAAGCCTGCATTCCGACGCCTATGAGAACGAGGCCCAGTTCGGCGATTACTTCGCCCTGCTAAAGCCGCGCGTCATGACGCTGGTGGTGTTCACGGCCTTCGTGGGCCTGCTGGCGGCACCTGTCGCGGTGCATCCCTTTGTGGGCTTTTGCGCCGTTCTGTTCATCGCCGTCGGCGGCGGAGCCTCGGGCGCGCTGAATATGTGGTACGATTCGGACATCGACGCGGTGATGAAACGCACCGCCAAGCGCCCGATCCCCGCTGGCAAAGTCACCCGGGAAGAGGCACTGGCCATCGGGCTGACTCTGTCAGCCTTTGCCGTCATCTTTCTTGGTCTGGCGACCAACTGGGTTGCGGCGGGCCTGCTGGCCTTTACCATCTTCTTTTATGTCGTGATCTACACGATGTGGCTGAAACGTCTGACACCACAGAACATCGTGATCGGCGGCGCCGCCGGGGCCTTTCCCCCGATGATCGGCTGGGCCGCTGCAACGGGCGACATCTCCACCGCTTCGGTATTGATGTTCTGCCTGACCTTCCTTTGGACGCCGCCGCATTTCTGGGCGCTCGCCCTGTTTGTCCGTATGGACTATGACAACGCCACCGTGCCGATGCTGACCGTGACCCACGGTCGCCGCGCCACACGCCGCCATATCCTTGTCTACACCGTGCTATTGGCGGTCTTTGCTATCGGCCTTGGCTTTACTCAGGTGGGTGGGCCGGTCTATTTGGCGACGGCGCTCGTGTTGAATGCGCTGTTCCTGAAAGGGGCCGTGCAGATTGCCCGCCGTGACGAGGACGCAGCCGAGGCGGACAGCTACAAGACGGAAAGGAAGTTCTTCAAACTTTCGCTGCTCTACCTCTTCGCCCACTTCGGTGCGATACTGGTGGATGCAGGTCTTGATCGCGCGGGGGTTTGGGGATGAGCCTGAGCAAACAGCATGAACTGCACAAGCGCCGTCAGGGTCGCAACACCGGCGTCGGTCTGGTTCTCGCGGCTTTTGTCGTGATCATACTGGGATTGACCTATGTGAAGATCACGCAGGGCGGGCTTCAGATGCAGCCTGAACAGGGGGTGTCCGATGGCGGTTGACGGAAAACAGAAAACCCTTCTCCAAACGGTTGGCGTCGTGGTTCTCATGGGCGGCTTGGCCTGGGCCTCGGTGCCGTTTTACGACTGGTTCTGCAGGGTGACAGGCTTTGGCGGTACACCCAACGTGGCCACCGCTGCTGGCGACATTCTGGATCAGACGATCAAGGTCCGCTTTGACGCCTCCAAGGAACGCGGGATGCCGTGGGAGTTCAAACCCGTCGAACGGGAGATGACCATCCGCATCGGCGAACAAGGTCTGGCCTTTTATGAGGCGTATAACCCCACCAGCCGCCCGATCGCCGGGCAGGCCAGCTATAACGTGACCCCATACGAGGCGGGTGCCTTCTTTTCCAAGATCGACTGTTTCTGCTTCGAAGAGCAGGTGCTGATGCCCGGCGAACGGGTCATGATGCCGGTCAGCTTTTTCGTCGACCCGGGCATCGTGTCTGACCGCGACGCCAAACACACCGGCCACATTACGCTAAGCTATACTTTCTACGAGATCGACCTGCCCGAAGAGACGCAGGCCGCTCTTGACGCCAAAAGAGACGCAGACGCGTCCGTCAACTAACGCCAAACGAGGGAACGAACTGACATGGCGCATGCAAAGAACCACGACTACCACATTCTAAACCCCTCCATCTGGCCGCTTCTCGGCGCGGTCTTTGGCTTTGCCATGCTGTTCGGCGCAGTGGCCTGGATGTCTGGGGAAATGACAATCCTGTTCGAGGCGATCACGCTGAGCGGGCCTTGGCTGTTCCTGATCGGCTTTGTCGGCGTGCTGTACGTCATGTTCGGCTGGTGGTCTGAGACCGTCGTCGAAAACAAGGTTGGCGATCACACGCCTGTTGTGCTGATCGGCCTGCGCTACGGCTTTATCCTGTTCATCATGTCCGAGGTGATGTTCTTTTTCGCCTGGTTCTGGTCGTTTTTCAAACACGCCATGTACCCGATGGACCCCGATGGCAATTCGCCCGCCGTTGACGGTGTGTGGCCGCCTGCCGGGATCGAAACATTCGACCCGTGGCACCTGCCGCTGATCAACACGCTGATCCTGCTTTGCTCGGGTGCTGCCGCCACATGGGCGCACCACGCCCTAGTGCACGAGGACAACCGCAAGGACGTCAAGAACGGCCTGATCATCGCCATCCTGCTGGGCATGATCTTTACTGTGTTCCAGGCGTACGAGTACAGCCACGCGGCCTTTGGGTTCTCCGGCAACATCTATGGCGCCAACTTCTTCATGGCGACCGGGTTCCACGGCTTTCACGTTGTGGTCGGCACGATCTTTTTGTTCATCTGCCTGATGCGCATTCTGCGAGGCCACTTTACCGCCGACAACCATCTCGGGTTTGAGGCCGCCGCTTGGTACTGGCACTTTGTTGACGTGGTCTGGCTGTTCCTGTTCTGCGCCGTCTACATCTGGGGCGGCTAAGGACCGGCAGGCTGCAAACCATTCCTGTGTCCTAGGACAAGGATGGGTCTTGCACCCACGGCCTCACACGATAAACCAAGGCGCGCCCACATGGGCGCGCCTTTTCGTTTCGGAGCCCGCCTCTTGAACCGCTACATCGCCCCCCTTGTTCTTGGCCTGACCGGCATTGCCATCCTGCTGTGGCTGGGCACTTGGCAAATCCAGCGGTTGGCGTGGAAACAGGACATCCTGTCCGAGATCGAAACCACCATTGCGGATGCCCCCCAGCCCCTGCCCCGGCTTATCGACCCCGACGCGCAACGCTATCAGCCTGTCGAACTGACAGGAGAGATGGATGGCGATACCCTTGCGGTTCTAGTGTCTGTGAAACATCGCGGCGCGGGCTGGCGATTGATCTCGGCCTTCCATACCGACGACGGGCGGCGCATCCTGCTGGATCGCGGCTATGTTCCGGTCGACCAGAAAGACCTGCCGCTCTATGCAGGCCCCGCCACGATCCGGGGCAATCTGCACTGGACGGATGATCGCAATTCCTCCACCCCCGCCAACGATCCCGCCAAGAACATCTGGTACGCCCGCGACATCGGCCCGATGGCCGAAGCGCTGGACACTGAACCCCTGCTGGTCATCGTTCGTGACATGTCTCCCGCCGACTCCGGCGTGACGCCGTTGCCCGTCGACACCGACGGCATCCCGAATGATCACTTGCAATATGCCATCACGTGGTTTTCGCTCGCCGCGGTCTGGCTCATCATGACTGGCGTCTGGATGCGGCGTCTCAAGACAGGCAAGGAGTCCTGACATGCGTTACATTTCGACCCGGGGGCAGGCCCCCGCGCTGACATTCGAAGAGGCCATGCTGTCCGGTCTGGCCCGCGACGGTGGACTGTATGTCCCCGAAACCATCCCGCAGATGAGCGCCGATGACATCCGCGCCCTGCACGGTCTTAGCTATGAGGAAACCGCCTTTCGCGTGATGCGCCCCTTTGTGGGCGATGGGTTCACCGATGAGGTTTTTGCCGATCTGATCGCCAAGGCCTACGCCGGGTTCGAACACAACGCCCGCGCGCCAATGGTACAAATCGCGCCGGGGCATTTCCTGCTGGAACTGTTCCACGGCCCCACGCTGGCCTTCAAGGACTTCGCCATGCAGCTGATCGGCCAGCTGTTCCAAGAGGCGTTGGAACGACGTGGAGAGCGTGTGACCATCGTCGGCGCGACCTCTGGTGACACCGGCTCTGCTGCCATTGAGGCGTTCAAAGGGCTCGACAATGTCGACGTCTTTATCCTCTACCCGCATGGTCGCGTGTCAGAAGTGCAGCGCCGCCAAATGACCACGCCGGCCGAGGCCAATGTCCATGCGCTGGCGATGGATGGCCATTTCGACGATTGCCAAGCCCGCCTCAAAGACATGTTCAACCACTTTGAATTCCGCGACACGGTGCGGCTGGCGGGTGTGAACAGCATCAACTGGGCGCGCGTTCTGGCGCAGGTGGTCTACTACTTCTCCTCCGCTGTCAGCCTTGGCGCGCCGGACCGCAAGGTCAGCTTTACGGTGCCCACCGGCAACTTTGGCGATATCTTTGCAGGCTACATCGCCAAGCGTATGGGCCTGCCCATCGACCGGCTGGTGGTCGCCACAAACCAGAACGACATCCTGCACCGCTGTCTGTCGTCAGGTGAATATGCCACATCAGAGGTGCATCCCTCAATCAGCCCCTCGATGGACATTCAGGTCAGTAGCAACTTTGAGCGCGCGCTGTTCGACGCCTATGGCCGCGACGGCAATGCCGTGGCGCAGTTGATGGATGAACTCAAAACCGGTGGCTTTAACGTCAGCCAGGGTGCGCTGCAAACGCTACGCGAACATTTCGACTCTGGCCGGGTGTCCGAGGAACAGACGCTGGAAACCATCCGCAGCGCCAATGCCACGATGGGCGAACTGCTTTGTCCGCATTCCGCCATCGGCGTGCGCGTGGGTGAGGACATGCGCGACCCGGCAACGCCGATGATCACGCTGGCCACCGCCCATCCGGCCAAGTTCCCTGATGCGGTTGAAAAGGCCAGCGGCATTCGCCCCCCTCTTCCAAATCGCATGGCGGACCTTTATGAGCGTTCGGAACGAGTAACCCGGGTCGAAAACGACCTCACCGCCCTAGAGACCCTCATTCAGGAGCGTATTGCCAAGTGACCGTCAAACTCGCCACCCTCTCCAACGGATTGCGTATTGTGACCGAAAACATGCCGGGCCTTCAATCGGCGGCTGTTGGTCTCTGGGTCACGGCAGGCGGACGCCATGAGCGGGTCGAGCAGAACGGCATTGCACACTTTCTTGAGCATATGGCCTTTAAAGGGACCAAGCGGCGCAGCGCATTGCAGATCGCCGAGGCGATCGAGGATGTGGGCGGCTATATCAACGCCTATACCTCGCGTGAGGTGACGGCCTATTACGCCCGCGTTCTGAACGCGGACGTCGGTCTGGCGGTGGACGTGATCGCCGACATCCTGCGCAACCCGGTCTTCGACCCCGCAGAGATCGAGGTCGAGCGTCATGTGATCCTCCAGGAAATCGGTCAGGCGCATGACACGCCCGACGATGTGATCTTTGACTGGCTGCAGGAAAAGGCCTACCCGGATCAGCCCATCGGGCGCACCATTCTGGGCGAAACCGCACGCGTTGAGGCGTTCAACCGCGACGACCTCGCGGCTTTCGTCAATGAACACTACGGCCCGGACCAGATGATCCTGTCTGCCGCCGGCGGCGTCGATCACGACGCGCTGGTGAAACAGGCCGAAGATCTGTTTGGCGACATGATCCCGCGCAGCGCGCTGAGTGCCGACGCAGCCCGTTTTCACGGCGGCGAGGCGCGGCGCACCAAGGATCTGGAACAGGCACATCTGGCGCTGGCGTTTGAGGCCCCCGGCTATCGCGATCCGGCTTTCTATGCTGCGCAGATTTATTCTGTTGCTTTGGGTGGCGGCATGTCCTCGCGCCTGTTTCAGGAAATCCGCGAGAAACGCGGCCTCTGCTACACGATCTTTGCCCAAAACGGGGCCTATGCCGACACCGGCATGACCACGATCTACGCAGGCACCTCTGGCGCGGAAATGCCCGAACTCATCAACCTGACCATAGATGAGATGAAGCGCGCCACTGAGGACATGAGCGACGCCGAGGTTGAGCGCGCCCGCGCCCAGATGAAGGCAGGCCTGCTGATGGGTCTCGAAAGCCCCTCGTCCCGCGCCGAACGCAGCGCCCGCATGATCCAGATCTGGGGCGAAGTACCGGAAATCGAAAAGACCGTCGCCAAAATTGACGCGGTCAGCCGAGCTGACGTGCTGCGCTTTGCCGAAGAACAGGCCGCTCAGGCCGCCGCTGCGTTGGCACTGTATGGCCCGGTGGACAAGGCCCCTACCCTTGCGGACGTGCAGGCGCGCCGGGCGGCATGATGCTGGCGTTCCGGCGCAAGGTACGGCTAGAGACAGAGCGGCTGACCCTGCGCCCGCCGATCCACTCTGACTATACGCCCTGGTCGCTTCTGCGCCGCGAAAGCCAGGAGTTCCTGACCCCGTGGGAGCCGTCCTGGGCCCCGGATCACCTGACGCGCAAAGCCTTTACCAACCGCGTCTACTGGGCGTCACGGTCTATCGGCTCTGGCACCGCTCTGCCGATGTTTGTGATCCGCCGCGACGATCAGGCCTTGATGGGCGCGATCACGCTGGACAATATCCGTCGTGGCCCGGCGCAGGCGGGAACGCTGGGCTATTGGGTTGGCGAACGTTACACGCGGCAAGGTTACATGTCCGAGACCATCGCCGCCATGGTCCACTATGCCTTTGAACACATGGGGCTGAGCCGGCTTGAGGCCGCCTGTCTTCCCGAAAACGTCGCCTCACGCGGGTTGCTGGAACAGTCGGGTTTCAAATACGAAGGCGTCGCACAAAGCTATTTGCAGATCAACGGGCGCTGGCGGACCCATGTTCTGTACGCTGCGCTCCGGATTGACAGACGCGGACGCACCGACATCGGCTGATCCGTGCCGCGTGCATGATTTACCGGCAGCCGCTCTGCCCCTTCTCCGATCCACGCAGTTATGCATTTGGCAAATCGCGTCCGCGCGTTACCCTCCCGGCATTCATAGTGCCAGCCGTAGGAGTGTCCGATGATCCGCCTCGCCGCCGCCATGCTCTGCCTTCTTGCCAGCGCCCTCAACGCGCAGGAACAGCGCCGCCCCAGCCACTGCATCGCCATCGCCGACGCAGCACCCGGAATGAAATACCTGCACAAGGCCAGTTGGACAGATCCAATCCCCGACTACAGCGTGCGCATCCACTACATTGCCCACGCGTCCTTTATGATCCAGACCCGCGGCGGGCTGGAGGCGGTGACCGATTTCAACGGCTTCATTGGCAACACGCGGCTGATTCCCGACGTCGTGACCATGAACCACGCCCACAGCACCCACTGGACCAATGCATTGGACCCGGCGATTCCGCATGTGCTGCGCGGCTGGGGGGAGGAGTTTGGCAGTGGGATCGACCATCACCTCGATCTGGGCGAAATGCTGATCCGCAACGTCTCGACCGACATCCGCTCGGCCTATGGTGGCGATGAGCCAAACGGCAACTCGATCTTCATCTTCGAGGTCGAAGGCCTGTGCATCGCACATCTGGGCCATCTCCATCATGAACCCACCTCGCGGCAATACGCAGCCCTTGGGCGCGCGGACATCCTGATGGTGCCGGTGGACGGTGGGATGACAATTCCGCTTGCAACGGTGGAAAGGATCGTGGACCGGCTGAAAAGCTCAGTCGTGATCCCGATGCACTGGTTTTCGGGCTATGCGCTGGAACAGTTCCTCACCAGCGTCGACGACACCTTTGCCATCGACAAGCGCGATGGTGCCGCGCTGGAAATCTCTTTGCGCGATCTACCTTCGCGGCCCACGGTTATTGTCTTGCAACCCGCCTACCTAAGAGACCCGGACTGACGACCCACGCGCTTCTTTGCATTTCTTTTTGATGCAAATTCTCCGGGGCGTGTGTGGGTCTGGCCCCTCACGTCCGGCCATGCCACAAACGCATCCAACTTTGCCCGGAGACCTCCATGCCACTCGCCCCCGCCGATGACGCCTTTGCCAACCGATTGGGAAAGATCCTGCCCGCCGAGACGCTGCGCCCGGCAGAGCCGCGCTTCCTCGAAGAACCGCGTGGACGCTGGACCAGTACCGCAACTTGGGTCGCCCTGCCACGCGACGTCGATGAGGTCGCGGCAATCGTGACCTCCTGCGCCACCGAGCGGGTCGGCCTCGTCCCCTTTGGCGGCGGCACCGGCCTTGTGGGCGGGCAGTTACACCCCGATGGCCCGGCGCCTCTGGTGATTTCGCTGGAACGGATGTCCGCAATCCGCGCCGTCCATCCACAAGAAAGCGTCGCCGTGGTCGAGGCAGGGGCGATTTTGGCCGACGTGCAACGCGCCGCTGAAGAGGCCGACCGGCTTTTCCCTCTGTCGCTGGCCTCCGAAGGATCGGCGCAGATCGGCGGGCTGCTCGGCACCAACGCGGGCGGCGTCAACACGCTACGCTATGGCAATGCACGCGATCTGGTGCTGGGATTGGAGGCGGTCCTGCCCGACGGATCGATCTGGCACGGCCTGAAACGTCTGCGCAAGGACAACACCGGCTACGACCTGCGTCACCTGCTGATCGGCGCCGAAGGCACTCTGGGGATCATCACGGCCGCCAGCCTGAAACTCGTCCCGCGTCCCACCAACATCGGGACGGCGCTGATGACCGTGCCCTCCCCCGAGGCGGCGCTGGCGTTGTTGGCCTTGGCACGTGGACAACTGGGCGAGACGATAAGTGCGTTTGAGTTGCTGAACCGTACCGGGTTTGACTTTCTAGCCGAAACATTGCCCGACCTGCGCCAGCCTTGGAACACCGCGCCGGACTGGTCAGTGTTGATCGAGATCGGGCAAAGTGCGGGCTCTGACCCTGCCTCAGCCTTGGAAGACGTCTTTGCCGAGGCCTTTGAGGCCGGTCTGGTTTCGGACGGGATCGTCGCGCAGTCGGTTGGGCAGTCCCAAGATCTCTGGACCCTGCGCGAACACATCCCCGAGGCAAACCGGCGTATTGGGGCGGTGTCGAGCCATGACATTTCCGTCCCGCTGGGCTTGATTCCCGATTTCATCACCCGCGCCGGGGCCGCGCTTGCGGCCTTGGGCGACTGGCGGATCAACTGCTTCGGTCATGTGGGGGACGGCAACCTGCACTATAATGTCTTTCCTGCGGCGGGGCGCACCCCCGAGGATCACATCAATCAGCGCGACGCGATCAAGGCCTGCGTACACGACCTTGTGCATGAGCTTGGCGGGTCGATCAGCGCCGAACACGGCATCGGTCGGCTCAAGGTCGACGATCTGGAACGCTACGGCGACCCGGCCAAACTGGCAGCGATGCGGGCGATCAAGGCAGCGCTGGACCCCAAGGGTATCATGAACCCCGGCGCGGTCTTGCGGGCCTGAGTTAGGGCGAGGTCCCGGAACACGTCCGGGACGGTCGCGTTCTACGGCGACATCACCCGAAAGACGCAACCGTCAGAGATCAATTCCGGCGGTGTTATGCACAGGCCCCGCGCCACGCTGAAGGCGGCCAGCACCTTGGGAACATAGTCGCGGGTCTCGGCATAGGGCGGGACGCCGCTGTGCTTTCCTATAGAGTTCTCTCCGGCGTTGTACCCTGCCAGCACCAAGATCGGATCGCCATCGAACTTTTCCATCAGAAAATCGAGGAACGCGACACCGCCCCGGATGTTCTGCGTCGCGTCATATGCGTCCTTGACGCCGAAACGCTCTGCCGTGGCGGGCATCAACTGCATCAGCCCCTGTGCGCCTGCCTTGCTTTTTGCACGCGACTCTCCGGCTGATTCGACGGCAATCACCGCAAGCGCCAGCGCGGGCGACACCCGCGTCCCAACAGTCTCTCTCAGCAGATCGACACCATGCGCCTGCGCGATCTCCTGCAACCCCTGCAGGCGTGGCGCACCAACGCTTTGCCCCTCTGGGCCTTTGGTCAATGTGGCCAGCGCTGGCGACAGTCGGCCCGGCCCGGTCGACGTGACTTCGGGCGAGACCGTGTTCCAGAACCATGCATAACTGCCCAGCGGGACAGCGGGCGCACCGGCAATGACACCTGTCACCACGCCGGTCTGCGGCGCGGGGGTGGGCGCGGGCGCGGATGGCAACGGCGGAGCAACCGCAGGATTCGCGCGCGGCGCAATCTGTACGGTGATCCGCTTCTTGGTTCCGGATTCGGGCGGTTTGACCCGTTTGAAGGTGAAATCCTTGAATGCCGGGGGAGGACTGGCTGCCTCCTGCGCCTGTACACCCGACGCACAGATCAAATTGGCCGCAATTGCGGCGCTCAATAGCGTTCTGACGACCATGGGCCTGCTCGATCCCTGTTTTTCGGTCCTTGTTATTCTCATTCTCGCACAATCCGACTGAATTATCTATCAGTGTTGCGCTTTGGAAAACCATAACGGGCATTAGCAGGGGTCTCCAGGCCGCACCTTTGCCGGCCGGTCCACCTCGGAATAATTTTTCTTATTACAAAGCAGTCGCTTAACGAATTATCAGTCAAAAAAGTGCGACGCTCCAAAATCAAACCATTCGAGCCACACTCTCGCCCCAAACCACCGGCAATTTACAGTCATACCGACGACGGACAGGGCAAGTTGAGAGAGGCCCGCGACGATCCCGAGACGGTGAATGTGAAAAAGCACAGATCTACGGAGAGAGAACAATGATCAACTTCATCAAGAACTTCCGCAAGGACGAAGACGGCGCAGTTACGGTTGACTGGGTCGTCCTGACCGCAGCCGTTGTGGGTCTGGCCGTGGCCGCCTACTCGACCATCGAAACCAACTCGCAGGCGCTGATCGACGCAGCCGCTGCTCGTGTGGCTCTCGAAAACGACTTCTAAGTCGGCGGCGGCGTAACCGCCGCGCACCACAAGGCGCGCCCCTCAGGCGGCGCGCCACCTACCCAAACCCGCGACCACAACGGTCGCTTTACATAGCGACCGACAGGTCGAACCGGAGAAAACCACATGATCAACTTCATCAAAAACTTCCGCAAAGACGAAGACGGCGCAGTTACAGTTGACTGGGTCGTCCTGACCGCAGCCGTCGTGGGCCTGGCCGTGGCCGCCTACTCGACCATCGAAACCAACTCGCAGGCCCTGATCGACGCAGCCGCTGCTCGTGTGGCTCTCGAAAACGACTTCTAAGTCTTCTGATCGCGTGACGATCAGCTGAAGACCAGGCGCGTGCTGCGGTGCGCGCCTTTTTCACACCCGCATGTCTCGACGTGCGGCCCCCAGCCCCGGAGTTACACCATGCGCGTTCTGCTCAGTGCCTTTCTAAAAAAGGAAGATGGTGCCGTGACCGTGGATTGGGTCGTTCTGACTGCGGCCATCGTGGGTCTCTGCATCGCTGCCTATACCGCTGCGGAAACCGCCACGCTTGGCCTGCGCGACGGCGTGTCCGCCGAACTGGTGCGCCAGAACGATTTCTGACCCCTGCTGCCACGCAACCTTTGGGCGGCCCGGTATTCGGGCCGCCTATCGCTGTGCAACGGCCGCTTGGCGGGACAGGGGCAGGTCGCCAAAGCGCCCTGCCCCTGTCCCGTTCTTGCCGCAATTGGGGGGCAGTCTGATCCAAAGCCGGTCCGCCGGACAATGCAGTGACATTCCAAGTGAGGTAACCCATGCGACTCGTATTCGGACTTGTGCTCATCGCCGGCCTCGCCCTGGCGGGCTTTGCCGTCTACATGGCGCAGAATTACATCGGTGCATATGAAAGTGCGCTGGCGCAGGAACGCGCCAAATCCGGCACCTCTGTGCCCGTCAAAGAGGTCTACGTCACAACTCGCGCCATTAGCTACGGCGAGGAGATCACCAAAGAGGATGTGGTCCTGACACCCTGGCCGAAACAGGCCCTGCCAGAAACGTTCTTCGACGCGGAAAACCCGTTCTTCGTAGTCGGAGAGGGCGCGCGCCTTGCCATGCGGCCAATCGAAAAGGCCGAAGTCCTGATGGCCGTCAAGGTTTCAGAGCCCGGCGGCGATGCCGGTCTGACCTCACGTTTGGCGCGCGGACAGCGTGCCTTTGCCATCAAGGTCGATGTGGCCTCAGGCGTGTCCGGCTTTTTGCGCCCGGGTGACCGGGTTGACGTCTACTGGACAGGCCGCCTGCCGGGAGAAATCGGCGAACGGTCCTCTGGCGAAGTGACCAAACTGATCCAAACGGGTATCAATCTGATCGCCATCGACCAGACATCCGACACCGAATACAACACCGCCACCATCGCGCGCACCGTGACTGTCGCGGCCAGCCCGCAGCAGGTTGCCGCGCTGGCACAGGCCCAATCGACCGGAAAACTGTCTCTGTCGCTGATGTCCCAGCTGGACGATACAGTCGCCGAGGCCATTGAGGTCGATCAGCTATCCTTGCTGGGCATCACGACTGAAGAACGGGTTGAAAAAGCGATATCCAAGACCTGCACCACCCGGGTGCGCCGCGGCGCCGACGTGGTCGAGATCCCGATCCCCTGCACCAACTGAACGCCGTTTCAGTGGGCGAATTCAACCGCTTGCCTCACACAGGCCCCTGCTATCGCGGGGGCCTTTTGTGTGTGCCAAAAACCAGTCTGTTGCGGGTTATCCACATAAGTGCCCGCCCTGAACCCATTGATTCTTGCATAAAAACAAGAATTGCCGCATGTTTGGGAAAAGGCAGGCGCTAGACCTGCGACCGAGGCGTGATCGAGAGGCAGGTCACATGAAAATTGACAGATTCCTTAAGGCGGCTCTACTGGGCCTGTCGTTGACGGCTGCGCCGTTTGCGGGTGAGGTGCAGGCAGACACGCTGCGCATCCTGCGCAACGGTTCGCAACCGGTGTTGAATGTTCCGATGAACCGGGCGCTGGTCGTCGAAAGCGACCTGCCCTTTGCAGAGCTTTCCATCGCCAATCCCGCCATCGCCGACATTTCGTCGCTGAACGACCGAAACATCTATGTTCTGGGCAAATCGCCGGGGACAACGACGCTGACCATTCTGGATGCGGCGGGTGAGTTGATCACCAACGTCGATATCCGGGTCTCGCCCGATGTGTCCGAGTTCAAGGAACGTCTGCGGCAAATCCTGCCGCAGGAAAAAATCGAAGTGCGCACTGCAAACGACGGCATTGTCCTGTCGGGCACTGTCACCTCAACCGGGCGCATGCAGCGAGCGCTGGATCTTGCCGAACGGTACGCTCCTGAGCGTGTCTCGAACCTGATGTCAGTCGGTGGTGTTCAGCAGGTCATGCTGAAGGTCCGCTTTGCCGAAATGGAACGCACGGCGGCCAAGATGCTGCGCACCTCTCTGGCCACGGGCGGATCGGTTCTGAACGGCGATCTGGGACTTGAACTGGGCACCGGAAACGCCGCCTCGCTGGCCGATGTGGACGCGGTGGCCAACAAGCTGGCACCCAAAGGCATCGACGTCGAGGGCGCAGTGCTGTTCGGCTTCAACGCTGGCGGTCTCGAAGTGGGCATCATGCTCGAATCGCTGGAACGCAAAGGCGTTGTCCGCACACTGGCGGAACCGAACCTAACCGCCCTTTCGGGCCAAGAAGCGAAATTCCTGGCGGGTGGCGAGTACCCGATCCCGGTCAGCCAGCAAAACAACACGATCACCATCGAATACAAACCCTTTGGTGTTGAGCTGAACTTTATTCCTCGGGTGATCGACGGCGATCTGATCAATCTTGAACTTGAAGCAGCGGTTTCGTCCATCGACACCGGCAACGCCATTGTTCTGTCGGACATTTCCGTCAACGCCTTCAAGCGACGCGAGACCTCGACCACGGTGGAACTGCGCGATGGCGAGAGTTTTGCCATTGCCGGTCTGTTGATGGATGACTTCACAGACAGCAATTCCCAGCTTCCTTGGCTGGGCGATGTGCCGGTTCTGGGCGCGCTGTTCCGCAGTGCTGAATTTGAACGCTCACAATCCGAACTGGTGATCATCGTGACACCGCATCTGGTGACCCCGACGCGGGGCGAATACTTTGCCCTGCCCACCGACCGCGTTGTCCCACCGACCGAACGTGACCTGTTCCTGCGCGGCAAAGTGGCCGGCAAACCCGGCGGCAACATTCCGAAAACCGGGGCGGCGGGCGAAGTGGCCAAACAGGACTTCACCGGGTCTTATGGATATGTGATGGACTGATGCAGAGGCGCAAAATGACCAGGTTTCCGATAACCGCCGCCCTCGCAATGGGCCTTGTGATCGCCGGGTGCAGCAAGACACCGGAAGGGTTCGACCGTCCTGCGGGCGCGCTGATCGACACGGGCCATTTTGGCAATGCGACGATGAACAACCACCAGCTGATGACCGGCGAAAAGCAAATCATCTACGATATGTCGCAGCGGTTTGCCTCTGAGGTCATGACAACGGTCAACTTTGCCTTCAACAGCGCCGAGCTTGACCACGGCGCACGCGATACCCTGCGCGAACAGGCACAGTGGATTCGCCAATTCCCCGAGATTCGCTTTCGCGTCTACGGTCACACCGACAAGGTTGGCGGCGATGCGTTCAACAAGCGGCTGGGATTGCGCCGGGCGCATGCGGTTGTGAACTATCTTGCCAGCCAGGGCATCAGCAAGTCGCGGCTGGAGGCGGTTGTTTCATACGGTGAAACCCAACCCCTGATCGTGACAGAGGGGCGCGAGCGGCGCAACCGGCGCACGGTGACAGAGGTTTCAGGCTTTGTCGCGCGTCACCCGACGGTGATGGACGGCAAATATGCCGAAGTCATTTACCGCGAATATATCCGCAGCGCGGAACCTGTATCCGGTTTGACCGGACTTCAGGGACAGGATCTGGCTGTCACCCAGTAAGACGGCCAAGCAGACGACACCGCGACAAGGGGCCATTTGGCCCCTTTTTGCTGTCCGGTTAGCGCCGCGTGCACCTGCCGTTTTTTCGGCCAACGGCCAAGGACGGATAGGGTTTTTGCGCAGCCCGCAGCAACACACCTATAAATTGTTCGCGATTTTCGGTTGACCGCCAGGCGGGCGCGATGGCCCCGCAAGACCCCGCTTCGGTCCTCGTTCACCGCACAATTTCGGTTTTTTGGCCCAAATGTTGCCTCGTTTGTGGGGGAATGTCCCCTTGGAGAACCAGTGCGTGCCGCGACCCGAGTCGCGCACCGCGGGACCGGGGGACACCGCTGCGCCACGTCCACCCGATCCGGCAAACTTAGAGGACGACAGGCATGACGAACGCGACATCACAGCAAATGGAGCCAGCGCCGATCGTGGCCTGCACGATCAGCCGCGATGTCCAGAACTTCGACCTGCTGATCGACGACATGGAGGCCCTCCTGGGCGAAGGCTGGGGCGACCTTGGCTTTGACGAGGCCGCTGCGTTTCTGCGCCAGCCCGATGCCCAGTCGCTAGAGTTTGTCGCCATGGCGATCGACGCCATAGACGAACCTGACCTGCCCATGCTGACCAATGTGATCCGCGCGGCCAAGGAAAACGGCGTCAAGGTGATCCTGATCGCAGAGGACGTCACCCCCGCCTCGCTGCATCATCTGTTGCGTGACGGAGCGGATGAATTTGTGCCCTACCCCCTGCCCGAGGGCGAACTTGCGGGGGCGCTGGAGCGTCTGCGCCAACCTGCTCCTGCGGCTGCACCCGCCGCGCCTGCGCCCGGTGCCGGGTCCGAAGCGGTCAAACTTTCGGGCGGCGGCGACGGTGTTCTGATTGGCATACACGGATTGGCGGGCGGTGTCGGGGCGACCACGCTGGCGGTCAACCTCGCCTATGAACTGGCCGTCGGCGGCAAAGACAAACAGCCCAAAGTGTGCTTGATCGACCTTGGTCTGCAATTCGGATCGGTCGCCACCTATCTTGACCTGCCGCGCCGCGAGGCGGTCTTTGAAACCTTGTCCGACATCGAATCGATGGACGGTGACGCCTTTGCCCAGGCGCTGGTCAGCTTTGAAGACAAGATGCAGGTGTTTACCGCGCCCACCGATATCCTTCCGCTGGACATCATCGGCCCACCTGAAATCAAGAAACTACTGAACATAACGCGAGAGCATTTCGACTATGTCATTGTCGACATGCCGTCGACGTTAGTCCAGTGGACCGAAACCGTCCTAACGGAATCCCAGCTGTATTTTGCGCTGATCGAACTCGACATGCGGTCGGCGCAAAACACGCTGCGCCTGAAACGCGCACTGCAATCCGAAGAACTGCCGTTCGAAAAGATCCGGTTTGCACTCAACCGCGCACCGAAGTTCACCGATCTGCAAGGCAAGAGCCGAGTCAAACGCCTGGCCGACAGTCTGGCCATCGCGCTGGATGTGCAGCTGCCGGACGGCGGTCGCACCGTGATGCAGGCCTGCGACCATGGCATGCCGCTGGCCACCCATGCCGCCAAGAACCCGCTCCGCCGCGAGATCGTCAAGCTTGCACAACAGCTTAATGCCATCGGCGCCAGTGATGCCGAGGCCGCCTGATAACGAGGACCGTGATGTTTTCGCGCTATAAAAAACCTGCCGCGCCAGACGCGACACCTGTCAAACCTGCAGCCCCCGCCCCGACCCCAGCGGCGACCGCCGCCAAACCCGCCGCGTCACGACGCAAGGTGGCACCCACGGTCGCCGCTCAGGCCGGGCCAGTCGACAAAGAGAAAAAGCGCAAGGAGCGGTTGGGCGAAATCAAGCTGGAGTTGCACCGCGCCCTGCTGGAAAATCTCAATCTTGCTGCGCTGGACAAGGCATCCGAGGGCGATCTGCGCGAGGAAATCAGCTCAATCGCGCAGGAAACGCTGCAGGACAAAGGCGTGGTGCTGAACCGCGATGAGCGGCGCGCCATGATGGCCGACCTCTACGATGAGGTGAAGGGACTTGGCCCCCTCGAACCACTGCTCAAGGATGAGAATATCTCGGATATTCTGGTCAACGGTCCGCACCAGATCTTTATCGAACAAAACGGCAAACTGACACTGTCGGATGTGACGTTCAAAGATGAACGCCACCTGATGCGGATCATCGACAAGATCGTCTCTGCCGTCGGTCGCCGCGTCGATGAATCAAACCCCTATGTCGACGCCCGTCTGCAGGACGGATCACGTTTCAACGCCATGGTGCCACCCGTGGCCATCGACGGCAGCCTTGTGTCCATTCGTAAGTTCAAGAAGGACAAGCTGGGCATCGACGATCTGGTGAACTTCGGCGCCTTTACAGAGGAAATGGCCGTCTATCTTCAGGCCGCCGTGGCGACCCGTTTGAACATCATCGTCTCCGGCGGTACGGGTTCGGGCAAGACCACCACGCTCAACGCGCTGTCGTCCTTCATCGACGATGCCGAACGCATCCTGACCATCGAGGACACCGCCGAACTTCAGCTACAACAGTCCCATGTGGGCCGGATGGAAAGCCGCCCGCCCAACGTCGAGGGCAAAGGCGCCGTCACCCCGCGCGACTGCCTGAAGAACGCCCTGCGGATGCGTCCCGACCGGATCATCGTCGGCGAGACGCGCGGCGAGGAAGTCATCGACATGTTGCAGGCCATGAACACCGGCCACGACGGGTCCATGACCACGATCCACGCCAACAGCGCCCGCGACGGTGTCGCGCGTCTGGAAAACATGATCGCCATGGCGGGCATCGAAATGCCGCTCAAGGCGATGCGCAGCCAGATTTCCTCGGCTGTGAACCTGATCGTGCAGGCCAGCCGCCTGCAGGACGGCTCTCGCCGGATGACCTCAATCACCGAGATCACCGGCATGGAGGGCGACGTAATTTCCATGCAAGAATTGTTCCGCTTTCAGCGCGTCGGCCTGACCCCCGACAACAAGATCCTTGGCCATTTCACCGCCACCGGCGTGCGCAGCGCCTATGCGGAGCGCTTCCGCATGTGGGGCTATGACGTGCCCGCCTCGATCTACGAACCCTTCAGACCGGAGTAAGGCAGATGCTCAGCGCAGAACCGATCATTTACGGGGGGATCTTTCTCGGGGTCCTGATCCTGGTCAACGGCGTCTATCTTGTCGCCTTCGGCAAGTCGATCAGCCTGACCAGCCGGGTCAACCGCCGCCTTGAGATGCTCGACAAAGGCGAACGCCGCGAGGACGTTCTGGCCAAACTCCGCAAGGAGATGGACCAGCACATGCAAAGCCGCTCGCTGCCCATCTATTCGATGCTGGCAAGTCAGGCGCAAAAAGCGGCGCTCGCCTTCACGCCTCAACAGTTGATCATGGTGATGGCGGCGGCCTCGGTCTTCGCCTTCGTCGGTCTCAGCGTCGGCACAGAGGCGGGCGTGGCCGTGCGCGCGGTCATGTCGGTCTTCATGGGGGTCGGCGGCGTCTATTTCTGGGTCAACCACCGCGCCAAGAAACGCCTTGGCATGATCGAGGAACAACTGCCCGACGCCGTGGAACTGATGGTCCGCTCCCTGCGCGTCGGCCATCCGTTCTCATCGGCCATTTCCATCGTCGCCAAAGAGTTGAAAGACCCACTGGCCACCGAATTTGGCATCATCGCGGACGAATCCACCTATGGTCGCGATGTTGGTGAGGCGCTCAAACACATGGCCGAACGGTTGGACATGCAGGATTTGCGCTTTCTGGCCGTTGCCGTGGCGATCCAGCAGCAGGCCGGCGGCAACCTTGCCGAAATCCTCGAAGGCCTGTCCAAGGTGATCCGCGCCCGGTTCCGTCTGTTCCGCCGGGTCAAGGCCATCACCGCCGAGGCGCAATGGTCGGGCAAGTTCCTGTCGGGTTTCCCGATCGGCGCACTGATCTTCATCCAAGTCGCCAAGCCCGACTACTACGACGAGGTGCTGGATCACCCCTGGTTTATTCCTGCCTGCTTTATCGTGGGCATCATGCTGGTCGCGAACATGCTTGTCATGCGCTGGCTGGTGAACATCAAGGTCTGAGGGACGCTGCCAATGTTCGATAGTCTCAATACTGCGATCACCGATCTGTTGGGCCCTGCCGGGCCGCTGATCGTCGTCGCCGGGCTGGCCGCGCTGCTGATCGTCGCCACCATCCCGATGTTCCTGAACGCCAAGCCTGATCCGCTCGACAAGCTGAAAGAAAGCGGTCAGCGGAGGATCGACGCCGAAACGCGCGCCGTCCTGCGCGAAAAGAGCAAAAACGACAAGCTCAACAAATATGCCCAGTTCCTGGAACCGCAGGACGCCAAGGAACTGTCAGAGATCCGCACAAAGCTGATGCAGGCAGGCTATCGCTCCAAGGACGCGGTGCAGATCTACTACTTCTTGCAATTCGCACTGGGGATTGCCCTGCTCTGCGCTGGCGTCTTTTATTATCTGATGTTCGTCGATCCTGAAACGGCGACAATGCAGAACAAGATCATGTACATCCTCGGCCCAGGTGCTTTTGGCTACATGGGCCCCAAGTACTGGGTCAACAAGCGGGTCAAGAAACGTCAGGAACAGATCCAGCAGGGGTTTCCCGACAGTCTCGACATGATGCTGGTTTGCGTCGAGGCCGGGCAATCGATGGATCAATCCATCGTGCGCGTGGCCAAGGAACTGCGGACCTCGTTTCCCGATCTCGCCGACGAATACGAAATCATCAGCCACGAAATGAAGGCGGGCAAGGACCGGGGACAGGTTCTCAACGACATGTCTGATCGCTGCGGCCTGCCAGATATTTCGTCCTTTGTGACCGTGTTGAACCAGGCGACGTCCTTCGGCACCTCGATTTCCGACGCTTTGCGCGTCTACTCTGACGAAATGCGTGACAAAAGAGTCATGCGCGCCGAAGAAGCGGCCAACAAACTGCCGACAAAGATGACGCTGGTCACTATGATGCTGACAGTGCCGCCGCTGTTGATCATCCTCGTGGGCCCGTCCGCGGTTGGCATCACGCAAATGGGTTCGCTTGCCGTGGGTCAATGACCGAATGAAACAGGCTCTTTGGGCCATACTGATCCTGACGCAACTGGCCGCCTGCACCGCAGGCGGCCCGTCTGCGGTTGGGCCGGACCCGGACGCCTCGCCCTATGCGCCCGGCCTCGATCCGCGCGGCGACGCGGTCGACGGGCTGACGGTCGGCCACCGGTTGATGGCTGCCGGGCAATTCGAACTGGCGCTAGAGGCTTTTACCCGCGCCGCAGCGGAACAGGGTCTGAACGGAGAGGTTCTGATGGCGCTGGGGTCCGCAAATCTCGGGCTGGGACGGCTGCATCAATCCGAACCGATGTTGCGCCGCGCCGTCAAGGCAGAGCCGGACTGGGCCGAGGCGTGGAACAATCTGGGCATTGTGCTGATCGAAAAGGGTGAGACGGCAGAGGCGACAGAGGTATTCCGCCGCGCCTATGCGCTGGACAATGGCCAAAGTGACTCAATTCGCGACAATCTGCGCTTGGCGCTCGCAAAATTGGATAATTCCGTTTATGGTCCGGAAGTAGAGCAAGAATACAAGATCGTTCGCCGCGGGCACGGAGATTATCTTATCCGTAACACCGGCAGTTGACGATTACCCGCCTCGTAACATCGGGGCAAAAAAACAACCGCCAAAAAAGGCGGGACAGAGGCAGAGCAGCACAAGGACGCAGGCAAAATGCGCCATCCTATTCTCGTTTCCATTTGCGCGGCCGGCGTGGTCGCGCTTTCGGCCTGTGAAAAAGACATCAACAGCGCCGAAATGGACCGCAAGTTCCAGGGCGTGAACGTCGTCGACGAAAGCGATCTGAACGAGGTCATGCTGACCGTGGGCGACCCGAATGAGGCGGTCGCCTATTTCCAGCGCACCGCGTCCGAAAACCCCGACCGAATTGACGTCCTGCGCGGTCTGGCAATCTCTTTGGTGCGCGCCAAGCGCGTTCAAGAGGGCAAAGTGGCCTGGGCCAAGGTGGTCGCCCACGAGGACAGCAACGATGGGGACAAGGTCCAACTGGCCGATACACTGATCCGCGCCGGGGACTGGGAACAGGCCGAAAAGGTGCTCGACGCCATTCCGCCGACGTTCGAAACCTTCAAACGCTACCGGCTGGAGGCGATGATCGCCGACGGCAACGAAGAGTGGAAAAAGGCTGACAGTTTCTATGAGGTGGCGGTTGGCCTGACGACCAAACCCGCCTCTGTGCTGAACAACTGGGGCTACTCCAAACTGGCGCGCGGCGACCTGCCCGCCGCCGAAAAGCTGTTTGTCGAGGCGATCCGCCACGATGAAAAGCTGTTCACCGCCAAGAACAATCTGGTGATGGCGCGCGGCGCGCAGGGCAAATACGAACTGCCCGTGATTCCGATGACGCAGGTTGAACGCGCCGAACTGCTGCACACCCTTGGTCTGGCCGCCATCAAGAGCGGTGACGTCAAGACCGGCAAGGCGCTGTTGCGCGAGGCGCTGGAAACGCATCCCCAACACTTTGACGCCGCCGCTCGCGCGCTGGCCGCCCTCGAAGAGGCTTGATCCGGTGTCGCTGAGCGTCTTTGCGGCTGCGTGGTTCCTGCCGTTCGTCCTGCCGATCTGCGTCTACATCTGCTATACCGACATGAAGGGAATGCGCATTCCCAACCATGCGGTTGTGGCGCTGTTTGTCGTCTATCTCATTGTCGGCGCCATTGTGCTGCCGCTGGATGCCTATCTGTGGCGCTACCTGCATCTGGTGGTTGTTCTGGTGGCGGGGATTGCGCTGAACGCAGGCGGTGCCATGGGGGCCGGCGACGCCAAATTCGCCGCCGCTGCTGCGCCGTTTATCCACCTTGCCGATCTGCGCTTTCTCATGGCGCTGTTTGCCGCCAACCTGCTGGCGGCTTTCGTCTCGCACCGGCTGGCCAAACGGACGCCACTGCGTCAACTGGCGCCGGACTGGCACAGCTGGGAGGCGGGCTCCAGATTCCCGATGGGGCTGGCCCTTGGCGGGACGCTGGCGATCTACCTTGGGCTGGGGCTGTTCTACGGCCAATCCACCCCCACCCCCTGACCTTCTGCCAAGGCGGCATCGCGCGCCTTGGCCACCCGCAGGACCATCGGTCCGCGTGTTTCCTCACCTCTGCCGCCCTGCCGCCACAATCCCGCAGCAGTGTTGGCGCAACGCAGTTGAGGGCAGATCCGACATGAACATGGAGACCGGCGCCGTCATGGCCCCGCCGCTACCCAAGCGCATCGAAGAGATGCAGCTTCCGCTGGTGATGATGCGCGACATCATCCTGAAAACGATGTTCCGCAAGAACACCAACGTGGTGACCGATCTGGCCCGGACAGTCTGCCTGCCCGTGCCAGTCACCCAAGAACTGATCGACATGTGCCGCGGACAGGGTCTGATGGAGGCCATGGGCACCATGGGCCCCTCCGGCGAGGTGTCGTCAGAGATGCCCTATCAGCTGACCGATACCGGTAAGGCGCGGGCGCTGGATGCGCTGGCACAGTCAGAATACTTTGGCCCGATGCCCGTCCCGCTGGCTGTCTACGCCGAACAGGTCAAACGGCAGTCGATCCGCAATATCCAGATCACCCGCGACCAGTTGACAGGGGCCATGGGCCATCTTGTGCTTCCCGATGATCTGATCTCGAACCTTGGCCCTGCGGTGTCCTCGGGGCGGTCGATCCTGATGTATGGACCACCGGGCAACGGCAAATCCTCCATCTCGAACGGGATTCGCGACGCGATGGGCGACCGGATCTATGTCCCGCGCGCCATCGAATATTCCGGTCAGGTCATCACCGTCTACGACCCGATCGTGCATTCTCAGGCTGAAGGCGACGATGAGAACCCCAATGCGCTGCGCCGCACCGCCCGGTTCGACCGCCGCTATGTGCTGTGCCAGCGGCCCACGGTCATCACTGGGGGGGAGTTGTCGCTGAACATGCTCGACCTCGTCTACAACCCCACCGCGCGCACCTATCAGGCGCCGCTACAGCTAAAATCCACCGGCGGCATCTTTATCGTCGACGACCTTGGCCGTCAGGCCGAACCGCCGCAAAAACTGGTCAACCGCTGGATCGTGCCGTTGGAGGAATCCAAGGACATCCTCGCCCTGCAATCGGGTGAAAAGTTCGAGGTCCCCTTCGACACGCTGGTCATCTTCTCGACCAACTTCCACCCGAACGAGATTTTCGACCAGGCCGCGCTGCGCCGGATCTTTTTCAAGATCAAGATCGACGGACCGCACCAGCAGGACTTCCTCAAGATCTTCAGCCTCGTGGCGCGCAAGAAAAAGATGCAACTGGATGAGGCCAGCCTCGTCCACCTGCTGCGCAACAAGTATCCGACGATCAAAAACATCTACGCCAACTATCAGCCGATTTTCCTCATCGACCAGATGATTGCCGTCTGCGACTTTGAGGGCATCCCCTACAAGATGACGCCAGAGCTGATCGACCGCGCTTGGGACAACATGTTCGTCAAGGATGAGCATATCGTGAAATAACGGACGGGCGCGCGAAACCGCGCCCGCCCCCCCCTGCCAGACAGGGGCTGTGCGGCTTGCTCTGCGCCTATTGCGTCGCAATCAGCCCAATCACATAGTGACAACCACTGTAAATCACTCAGATGTCGACTTTGATTGATTTGTTCGGTTTCGATATGCGCCGATCTCAAATACACCTCCGCATAGGTGGTCTTTTTCGGAGAATGCCATGCGTGCAGTTGTTTTCCTTGGTCTTGCGCTCTCTGTCATAGCCAGTTCTGCGGTCGCAGAGGATATCCGGTGGAAGCCGGAAACCCTTAGGCCCGGTGATTATACCAGCATCAAGCAAAGCCAAGGCGGACTGATTCACCACGTTTTCCGGGGGAAATCGGGGCGCTTTTACATTCTGGATAGCTACCGCGGTGCCGCGCCTTCGGGAAAACCGGTCTTCTCCACCTACCTCGATAAGGACGGCAATCAGGTGCGCTGGGTCCGCAAGGACGGCTTTGAGCTTAAATTCATCCCCCATGATTGCACGCGTACGCTTGGGCGGTGCCAATATACTCAGGTCGGCTCCGACAAAAAGAAGGAAACCCGACTTCGGATAACAACGGCCACAGGGACCGGTTTCAAGTTCGATGAATACAAAGCAAGCGGACAGCGTCTATTTGGCGGTAAGATGGAATTGGACGCGCGCGGCAATGCTGGCAGCGGCTTGATTGCTGGCAATCAAGGCAAGCAAAGGTTTCGCCTTGTCGGACAAGCGTATCAATAGCCGCGCATACCATCGCAGACAGTCTGTCACCCTGTAAATTTCCAAAACACACGCCCCCACAACAACAACGCCCTCGCATCTATCTTTGCGAGGGCGTTAAGCTTTGATACAGCCGCTGCGCCATTGCTTTTTAACAGGCGCATGCGGCCCGCGCGCCGCGCCCTACCCGTCAGTCCAACCCCATGAACCCGGCGATTTCATCCAGCATGTGCAGATGAACCGCTTTGCGATCCGTCCCCTCGGGGTCGGTACAGATCGGGTCGTCCTGCTCATCTTCCAGCATTTCGGCAGCTTTGGGTTTGCACTCGGGCAACGCGGTGAAATGGATCGCCGGGGCAATCTCGGCATAAAGGGCCTGCGGCAGGCGCGCGGCGAACCCGCTGCCCTTTGACCCCATGTCCGATGCCGCCAGCCGATGCGCCTTGCCAAGGTTGATCAGCAGAGTCGGCAGATCCAGCGCCGCCACGCTTTCCTTGGTCGCAACATAGGTAAAGGCCGGGTCGATCGCCATCGCCCCCGTCACCCGCACATCCCGCATGTCGGCGGAAAACCCCGCGGGCAGATTACCGAAATCGACACCCCCCTTGTCGAAAAAGGCGCAATCGGCGCGGTTGGCCCCGTCCTGACAATAGGGCGCATAAGCCCCGGCATCGAACCGCAGCCCCGCAAGGCCAAGCGCCGTCGCCCCGCCCAGCGAAAAGCCCAGCGAATAGATCCGATCAGGGTCCACCGCCCCGGCAAACTCTGGCTCGGCCAGAAACTGGTCCAGCGCGGCGCTCAGATCCTGCGCCCGCGCGTCCAACCGCACAGAGCGGCGCGGGGAACTGTCGCCGCTGGTGCTGCCCGGATGGTTTACCGCCAGCACGATAGCCCCCCGCTCTGCCAGTCCGGCCATCAGCCACGCCATGCCGTCCATACTACCACCAGAACCATGCGAGAACAGCACCAGGGGATGCGTTCCTTTGGCAAACCGCGGCCCCATGTAGACGCGCATCCCGTCAAAGATCGGGTTGTCGCCGATGACGGTCATGTAAGTGCGATTGTCGGCCGGATAGTAAAAACTGGCATCCAGCGGGCGGGCACGGTGCGCGGACTGGACATCCATCCGGTCAAAGCCGGGTAGCATGGGTTGCGCCTGGGCAAGGCCGCCAAGAACGATTAGCGCGGGGGTCAACAGGTGTTTCATCGGGTCTCTCCGGGGTTGGGTTGCAATGTCGCCAACTTGCAGAATCCACCTGCCGCACACGTCCTGAATCCGGTTTTCGGACATACGGAACGGGTTTAAGGACGTCCTCACATTCGCCTGACCCGCCCGGTGCCCGACATGATTGCCCTACCGCTGCCGCTGATCTTTGCCCTGCTGATCCTGTTCCTGCTGGTGCATGCGCTGCGCCACGGCGACACCGGGCGTGAGGTGACCGCCCTGCTGGCGCTCTGCGCCTGGCAGAGCTTTGCCATCTCGATGGTCCACTACTATGGCCTGCGATGGCTGATGCCTGCTTTGCCGCTGGTGGCCTGTGCCTTGCCGCCGGTGGCGTGGTTTGCCTTTCGCGCGGCGCTGTTCGAACGCGTGACACTGGAACGGGCCGCGCCCCATGCGCTGGCCCCCGCCTTTGGCCTGTTTTGCCTGATCGCGGCGCCCGCGGCGCTGGACCTGACTGTCCCTGCGCTGTTCGTGGGCTACGGCGCGGCCATCCTCTGGGCGTTGCGCCCGGCCAACCCGCTGCCGCGTGCCCGGCTGGACGCGGGCCCCTGGCCCGCCCGCATCTGGCAGGCGCTGGCGGTGGCGCTGCTGCTGTCGGCTGTGGGCGATCTGATCATTGCCGTGGCCTTTCTGACCGGTCGGCCAGAGCTTCGCGGGCTGGTAGTCAGCCTTGTGTCCTCCGTCTCACTGGTGATGGTCGCTGTGTTGGCCCTGACCCGCGACGGCATGTCTTTGCCCGAGACCGACACCCCATTGCCCACATCGCCAGAGACCCAGGCCGGGGACCGCGCCGAAAACGCCAGCGATTCCGAATTGCTGACGCGACTAGACGGGTTGATGCAGAATGAACGCCTGTTTCTGGAACCCGACCTGACATTGGCCCGCATCGCGCGACGGCTGCGTGTCCCGGCCAAGCAACTGTCCGCCGCGATCAACCGGCAGACCGGCGAAAACGTGTCACGGCACGTCAACAGCTATAGGATTCGCCATGCCTGCGCCCTGCTCAAGGACGGAATGCCCGTCACAGAGGCGATTTACGCCTGTGGGTTCAACACCAAGTCCAATTTCAACCGTGAGTTCCTGCGCGTGACCGGTCGGTCGCCCTCGGCATGGCGGGACATGCCCGCTGACGCGATGTAACGCCCGCTCTCCCAAGACCTGCGCATTTGCCTGTGTGTTTTGACGAAATACGCCTTGACGCCAGCCCGCGCCTTTCGTATCCGACCACCCACTGAATGGCGCGGTAGCTCAGTTGGTTAGAGCGAACGACTCATAATCGTTAGGTCGGGGGTTCGAGTCCCCCCCACGCCACCAGTCATCCCCCCACGAAATGCAAAAGAACAAGACGCGGCCAAAGCCACGCTATTGTCCCCTTTTGCATGCGCCACGAAAAAGGGAGGCGTCGCCGCCTCCCTCAATTCGTTCGGTAATGCTGTGCCGCGTTCAGGCGGACAGATCCATGCCGTCCACTTCGGCCCAGATGTCGCCCCAGACTGCCTTGGCCTTGCCGCGATGCTTGACCTCTTTGGCAGCTTCCAGATTGTCCATCATGCCCTCGCCCTTGACGACCACAAGGCCGACCATGCCGATGGCGTAATGCGGCTGGCACTGGTAGCCGTAAAAGCCGGGTTTGTCGAAGGTGACTTCGATCTCTTCGTTGATCTTGCCTCTGAACTCGGCAGCGCCGTCTGGCGCCATGCCATCGGACGACTGGGCGTTGTGGCCCTTGTCGGTCGCCAGAAACTTGACCGTATCGCCCGGTTCGATCGTGATGATGCGCGGGAGAAAGATCTGGCGCAGCTTGCGATCCTCGGGGTGCTTGTTCAGCATTTGAATGTCATGCGTGGTGGCCGCCAGCACGCGAGCCGGCAGGCTCAGGGCCAGCGACGCAGTCGCGGCTGCCGAAAGCAGAGCGGTGCGGCGGGTGATGAATTGTGTCACGATTTCCTCCATCGGGTTTGCTGTCCGGCAGGAACCTAGGCCGGGGCGCGATGGCGCCAAGGTGCGGCATTTGACGGCGGCTTGTCCAGCGTGGCACAGGCCTGCAAACGCCATCTGCCCTTGTCATTTAGTCGCGGTTTAGCGCTAACTCTCTGGGAGCGGTCCCTTTGTCGCAGCTTGCGCCCAGAGGTGCCGGATCAGGCTCTGCGAAAAACCCGCAGCAGCACGAGCAGGGCGATCAGCGCAGCAATTGCCAGGATCACGCCCGGGGAAAACAACCAGCCCCGCGCGCCCAGCGTCAAAGGCTCCCCCGGAACCAGATGCAGGCGTTGCACCGTCCCGGCATGTCTCGGTCCGTACTCGCGCAACGTCACCGCCAGACTCTCGCCCGGGGCCTCAGGCAGGGTGAGCTGCAGCGACGCTTGCGCGTTCGGCGGATAGGCAACAAAGCCCGCATACAGATACAGATCGTCCAGCGTGGGCGGGGTTGCGGGTTGTGCCACGCCGCAGACAGATATCGCGGTCAGCCCGTCGATCGGCGTCTCGAACGGCAGGCGCTGCTCGTTGAGATGTACCATGAGTGAGGTCGCTTCAAACTCGGCGGCCGCCCGGCCGATCCGCACATCGACCCCCGCCAAAAGATGGTCGCCGATGTCCCAGGTGCCGCCGCCGAAGTCCGCAAAGTTCACCGCGCCGCCCGTCCCGGTCAGCAACGCCGGGTCCAGCCCGAACCGGGTGATGGCCGTGCGTGCCGGCATGCCAAGGAAAATCTCAATCCCGCGCGTTCCGCGATCCACGATCAGTTCGATCTGCTCTGTCGCGCCCGCAGACTGGCCAACACCGCAACAGGCCGCAGTCGCAAAGACCGCCGCACGCAACAGGTTCATGCAGGTGTGCGCCAGTCCGATCACAACGGTCCCTCCCCGGACGTGCCCAGCGTTCTAGCCGGCTTTTCCTCCAAAACAAGCCGCGACAGCGCCGCGCCCTGCACCAAAAACCCCGCGCGCCACCCGACTTGTCAGTCGTATCCCGTCATTTCCAGATAGCCGCGCCCCGAATGACTGCCATCGATGCGTACCGGCCCCTCCCAATAGGGGATCGACAGGCCCATCCACGCGCCGTGATTCACCGCCTCTACCGTCACCTCGACCCCCTTGTCGGGCAGGGACACCGCCCAGCGCACCGGGATCTGTCGCCCGGCGACCTCGGCCACCTCCAGCGGCGCGGCCGCAAAGGCGCCGTCGCCATAGGCCTGCGTGGCGCCGTCCGGGCCAATCCATGTGGCCGAGCTATAGCTGCTGCCATCGGTCTGCCGCAGCAAAAACCCCATCAGCTTTGCCCCATCGTCCAGCGACAGCGAAAACCAGTCCCAGCCCGATTGCGTCTCGGACAGCGGTTGTGACGACCATTCGCGATCCAGCCAAGCCGTGCCAGAGACCGCCACCGGCCCCTTTGGCAACTGCAGCGTTCCTTCGATGCGGTAGAACGGCTGCGAATAGTAGTAACTGGCTTGCCCTTCGGCGGATTTCACAGAGAACCCGCCGTCGCCGTGAAACACCAAAGGCCCCTCCGCCTCTAGCCGCATGTCATAGCGGAACGCGGGCCCGCTAGCGCTCAGGTCTAACGCGTTCAACGTCCCCCCGGCCATCCGCCAGTCGTCGATCCACGCCTCAAACGGTGCCGCCGTCACCCCTGCCTGCCCGATCCCGCCCCGCGCGAACCGCTCCGCCACATGATGCGCGTCAGGGGTTGTGACCGCCGCATGGGCAAACCAGACTTGGGGAGAGGACCAGCCCGCCGCCTCACCGGGGGCCAACGCCGACCGGAACAGCGTCCACTGTAACCCATAGTCGGTGCCGTCCGTCGCCGTCAGGTTGGCGGTCAGATACCACCACTCGATCCGGTAATCCGGGTGCGGTCCGTGGTCGGCGGGAAAGTCGAAAACGGGGTCGGGACGCGGCACAGCAAAGCCCTCGGCATCCGTGCCCAACCCGGCAAACCCCTGCGCCAGTGCGCCTTGCGCCCATAGCAGCAGGACCAACACTGCCCTAACGCTCATTGGCAAACACCCCCAGCAATTGCGACACCGGCGTGCGCGCCATCCGCAGCGCGGGCCACAGCGCCGCCAGCCCCGCCGCCGCCAGCGTGAACAGCCCCAGCCGCGCGTAATCCAGCGGGAACAAGTACATCGGCAACCGCCAGCCAAACGCCTCGACATTGACCACGGCCAGCAGCACCCACGCCAACGCCAGCCCCAAGGGCAGCGCCAGCACCGCCGTCAGCGCCGCCAGCACCAGCGCGCGCAGCAGGTCGACCCCCGCCAGCGTCCCGCGCGTCAGCCCCATCGCCCAGACTGGCGCAAGCTGCGGCAGACGGATCGCGGACAACGTCAGCAGACTCATCAGGATGGCAAAACCCGCCACCCCCAGCGTCAGCACATTCAACGCCGCCGTCACCGTGAACGTCCGCTCAAACACGCCCAAGGAGAACGCCTTGACCGCCGCCTGATCCACCACGTTGCTGGCTGGCACGTCAAATTCATCCCCCAGATCCGCGCGCAGATCCTCTGTCACGGCTCCCAGAACGCCGAATTGCCGGGGGCGTTCCTCTGGGAACAGCGCAACAAACCGCGCCTCTGACAGGATCGCCTGCCCGATCGGATTGCCATAATCGCCGTAGACCCCGACCAGCGGCAGGCGCAGCCCGCCGCCAACATCCAACACATCGCCCAGCCACATCCCGGCCCGCCGCACCAACTGCTCATTGGCGATGACCGCCTCACCCGCCGCGACCTTGTCCCACGCGTCCGGCAATGCATCCACAAAAGCCCAGTTGCCGACATAGGCGGGCCCCACGCGCGCGCCCATCAGATCCGACGGCACCCCTGCCAGCCGCGTATCCACCGACAGCAACGGCAGCACGTCATGGCCGCGCGCGGTCAGATACACCTCGATCGCGGGCATCTGATCCCCGTCGACACCGCGCACATAGGCATCCGCAAACAGCCGCTGATCAAGGAAATCGACAAAGGTCAGCCGAAAGCTCGACACCATGGTCGACACCCCCACATTCGCCGCCATCGCCAGCAGCAAGGCCATCAGCGCAAGGCTCAACCCCGGCAATTGCTGCCGCGTATCGGCCCAGAACCAGCCCGAAATCACCCCGCGTGCCCGCCTCTGTCCCAGCGCAAGCACCACACCCAGCAACAAAGGCAACGCCAGCGCCGCGCCAACCATCAGGCAACCGAGCAGGACAAAACTGGCCAGCAGGCCCAGATCCAGCGCTCCGATCAGCGCCGCCAGCGCCAACAGAACCACCGCCAGACCGCCCTGCACCTGCCGCCCGCGCCCCGCCACCATCGCCCATGCACGGGGCCGTGCGCTGGCCAGTATCGGCATCCGCGCGATCTTCCACAGCGCCCCCGCCCCGGCCAGACCCGCGCCAAGCACCGCAATCCCCAATCCCGACAGCCACCACACTGGGCGCAGTTGCAGCCCGCCCGCCACCTGCGCGCCGTACAGCCCCTCCAGCGTTGCGGCCACATCCGGCAGCAGCAGGGCGGCCACGATATAGCCCAACACCACGCCAATCATTCCGGCCACCAGCGACAGCGCCAACAGCTCTGCCGCCATCAGTGCCATCAGCCGCCGCAACGGCACGCCCAGCGTGCGCAGCGTCCGCACCATGCCGCGCCGTTGTTCGAACACCAGACCGATGGTGCCATGCACGATGAAGATACCGACGGCAAAACTCAGCAGCCCAAAAGCGGTCAGGTTCAGGTGAAAACTATCCGTCAACTGCCCCACGTCGCTGGAGCTTTGCGCCGCAATGCGCATCAGCCCCGGCGCAATATCATCCAGCGGCGGCACGCCAACCGGCTGCCCCGGTGCCACGATCAGACGACTCAACCGGTCGGGCCGCTCCAGCAATCGTTGCGCCACACCCACATCCGTCAGCACCGTATCCGGTGCCACCGATGTATCCACCACCACCTCTTGCGGCAGGTCCGCCAAGCGCCCCGCCGTCGCCGCATCGGCGAACAGCACGCCGACCGTCAGAAAGGCGTTCAGATCAATGTCCCGCGTCCCAGCCACCGGGCTGAGCGCGCCGGGCGTTGTCAGCGGGTCCAGACCGATCACCCGCACCGCGCCACCGTCCAGCCGCAAACGCCGCTCCACCACCGGTGACACCTGCCATCCGGCGCGGCGCAGCGCGATATAGGTGTCCTGCGCAAACCCCTCACCGGCCTTGGGAAGCAACTGGTCAAACCGCCCCTCGCCCAGCGTCGCCGCCGCCGCATCATAGCTGGCCCGCGCCTCGGCGTTGATCGCCTGCACGCCAGACCACAGCGCCGTGGCCAGAGCCAGACCTGCAAGAAAGGTGAACAACTGCAACGGATTGCGCCGCCAATGCGACCATAGCGCCTGCAAACAGGCCCGCGTCATGCCAACCGCCCGGCGCGCAGGTGCAACTGCCGGTCCATCCGCGCGGCCACGCCGGGCGAATGCGTGACAACCATCAGCGCCGCCCCGGTATCGGCCACCAGTGACAGCATCTCGTCCAGCACATCCGCCGCCGTCGCTTCATCCAGATTGCCGGTCGGTTCATCCGCCAAAATCAGCCGGGGCCGCACCGCCAGCGCCCGCGCGATGGCGACCCGCTGTTGCTGACCGCCCGACAGTTGCTCGGGGTATTTGCGCGCGTGCGGGCCAAGGCCCAAAACCTCGATCAGATGCGCAACCCCTGCCGGGTCTTCACGCCCTGCAAGCCGCGCCTGAAAGCGGATGTTTTCCGTCACATCCAGCGATGGGATCAGGTTGAACTGTTGAAAAATCACGCCAACCTCAGACCGGCGCAGCGCAGCCCGCCCGCCCTCGTCCAAGGCCGCGATGTCACGCCCATCAAACAGGATCTCACCACTGTCCGCCGTGTCCAGCGCGCCAACGATATGCATCAAGGTGCTCTTGCCCGACCCGGATTCGCCCTGCAATGACAGCGTCTGACCAAGGTCCAGCGCCATATCCACACCCGCCAGAACCGGCACCGGCCCATCCGCCCCGGCAAAGCTTTTGGTCACGTTCCTGACGTCGAGTAGCATTCCTCATCCTCCGTCGGGCATAGCTAGGTCTGCAATTCAGTTAGCAAACCTGCCCGCCCGGCAACAGATGGCCCGATCAAGACCCGCAACATATCAACCATCCTGCCCGCATATGCCGCACAGGAGTCGATCTGTGCTTTGTCAAAAGAAACGGCCCCGGCCTTTTGGACCGGGGCCGCGTCATTCAGATCAGCAAGGGCTCAGCCCGGCAGGACCTCACCCACCGCCTGCGCCACCTTGCCTGCGATCTCATCCGCCTCGGCGCGGGTCAGGCAGAAGGGCGGCGCAAAGCCAAGGATGTCGCCCTGCGGCATCGCCCGCGCAATCACACCCTTGGACAGCAGCGCCGCAGAGATGCGCGGCCCCACCTTGTCGCCCACGTCAAAGTAAGTGCGCGAGTCCCGGTCAGCGACAAATTCCACCGCCGCCATTAGCCCCTCGCCACGCACTTCGCCGACATTGGCATGATCGCCCAGCGCATCGCGCAGCGCACCTTGCAGATAGGCACCCACGTCCCCGGCGTTCTGGATCAGGTTCAGATCGTCCAGCAGCTTGAGGTTGGCCACCCCCGCCGCCGCCCCGATGGGATGCGCCGAATAGGTCCAGCCGTGTCCCATGGGGCCGTTCTCATCCGTGCCCTGCTCCAGCACCTTCCACATGCGGTCGCCGACGATGGACCCGGACAAAGGCGCATAGGCCGAGGTCAGACCCTTGGCGATGGTGATCAGATCCGGCGTCATACCATAGTGATCGGACCCGAACATGCTGCCCAGACGGCCAAAACCAGTGACGACCTCATCCGCAACCAACAGGATGTCATGCTTGCGCAGCACCTCCTGAATGGCGGCCCAATAGCCCGGCGGCGGCGGCACGATGCCCCCGGTGCCCAGCACCGGCTCGCCGATAAAGGCCGCGATGGTGTCCGCGCCCTCGCGCGCAATCAGCGCCTCCAATTCGGCCACACAATGCGCGGTAAACTGCTCCGGCGTCTGGTCCAGATTATCGCGGCGATAGTAATACGGCGCCTCGGTGTGGACCACCTGCGCCAGCGGCAGATCGAACTTCTTGTGAAACAGCTCCAGCCCGGTCAACGAGCCTGTCACCAAACCGGACCCGTGATACCCCCGCCAGCGAGAGATGATCTTTTTCTTCTCGGGCCGCCCAAGGATGTTGTTGTAATACCAGATCAGCTTGACGTTGGTCTCATTCGCGTCCGACCCGGACTGGCCGAAATAGACCTTGGACATGCCCGCAGGCGCACGGTCGAGGATCATCTTGGACAGGGTGATCGACGCTTCTGTCCCGTGGCCCACATAGGCGTGGTAATAGGCCAGTTCCCGCGCCTGTTCGGCAATCGCCTCGGCGATCTCTTGGCGTCCATAGCCCACGTTCACGCAATACAGCCCGGCAAAGGCATCCAACAGCCGGGTGCCGTCGCGGTCGGTGATGTGACAGCCCTCGCCGGTCTTGATCACACGGGTCGGCGTTTCGCCGCGCGCGTGCTGCGCCAGATGGGTCGAGGGGTGAAAGAAATTCTCGCGGTCCCATTCCGCCAGTTGGTCATTGGTCTTCATCCATGGCTCCTGTGTCGCGGCAGCGCGCCGCTGTTGTCTGGAAAGGAAGCCCCGGGTCACGCGCGGATCGGGTGCCAGAGGCTCCTCGCACCCCGGCAGCAGCGCGCAATGCCTTTATTGCAGGGGGTACGCCCTGCCTAACGGATTCCCGACGCCGCGACCAGTGGTCAAGGCAACGACAAAGCGTCGTTTTCCGCCGTTTGCCTGCCGGGAATCTCTCTGCACGAAAATCTTGCGCCGCGTAAAAGCTCAACCTGTTCCACTCCGAAATCTCTTGAAGTCCCCGCCCCCCCGCACCTAGGGCTGGTGGGATGAACACACAGGCACCAAACCCATGACCGCACCGCATCTCCCGTTTACGATGGCCGAATATGACCGCCGGTTGGCCTTGGTAGAGGCGCGGATGCAGACCCTCGGGCTGGACGCGCTTTATGTGCAGGACCCGTCGAACATGGCGTGGCTGACCGGCTATGACGGCTGGTCGTTTTACGTCCATCAGGGCGTGATCGTCATCCCCGGTGAGCCGCCGCTATGGTGGGGCCGCGCGATGGACGCCAATGGCGCGCTGCGCACCGTCTGGATGGAACCGGAGCGCGTGCTGGGCTACGCCGACGACTTTGTCCAATCGACAGAGGTGCATCCGATGCAGGACCTCGCTGCCCACCTGCGTGCACGCGGCGTCGGCACGGGCCGCATCGGCGTCGAGATGGACAATTACTACTATTCCGCCCGCGCGCACCAAACCCTGATGACCGAACTGCCCGACGCCACCTTCCACGACGCTACGGCGCTGGTGAACTGGCTGCGCGCCGTCAAATCCGGTGAGGAAATCACCTTTATGCGCCGCGCCGCGCGGATCTCGGAAAAGATGGTCGATGGCATTCTGGATCGGGTCGAACCGGGCCTGCCCAAGAACGAACTGGTGGCCGAAATCCTTGGCGACGCAGTACGCGGCGCGGATGGCCACTGGGGCGATTATGCCGCCATCGTGCCACTGCTGCCCTCGGGCGTCGACGCCTCTGCCCCGCACCTCACATGGGACGGCCGCCCGTTTGAGACCGGAGAGGCGACATTCTTCGAACTCGCTGGCTGCTACCGCCGCTATCACACGCCGTTTTGCCGGACCGTCTTTCTAGGCAAACCGCCGCAATACCTGCTCGACGCGGAAAAGGCACTGGTCGAGGGGCTAGAGGACGGATTGCAGGCCGCCCGCGCGGGCAACACGGCTGGCGACGTGGCCCGCGCGCTCTACGCGGCGCTGGCCAAGGGCGGCATCCAGCGCACCGGGCGCTGCGGCTATTCCATCGGCCTCAGCTATCCGCCCGACTGGGGCGAACGCACCATGTCGATCCGCACCAGTGACGAAACCGTGCTGCAACCCGGCATGTGTTTCCACTTCATGCCCGGCCTCTGGATGGATGACTGGGGGCTGGAAATTACCGAATCCATCCTGATCCGCGACACCGGGCCCGCCGAATGCCTCTGCGACCGGCCCCGCAAGATGTTCGTAAAGGACTGATATGGAACTGCTCTACCGGACCGAGGGCCTGCTGGGCGAGCTGATCGGGTTTCCCACCGTCTCGGCGGACGGCAACCTTGACCTGATCGGCTGGGCGTCGAACTACCTCAAGGGGCTGGGCGCGGTCTGTGACGTCTCGCTGGACGAATCCGGGACCAAGGCCAACCTTTTTGCCAGTTTCGGGCCAGAGGGCGACGGCGGATTGGTGCTGTCGGGCCATTCCGACGTGGTGCCCGTCGCCGATCAGGAGTGGTCCTCTGATCCCTTCGTCATGGAGGATCGTGAGGGGCGTCTGTACGGACGCGGGGCCTGTGACATGAAGGGCTTCATTGCCTGCGTGCTGGCAATTGCACCGCAGATCGCGCAATGGCCGCTGAAACGTCCCGTCCACATCGTCCTGACCTACGACGAAGAAGTCGGCTGTTTCGGCGCCCGCGCCCTGGTTGAGGAACTGCGCGCCCGCGAATTACGCCCCGCCACCGCCATCCTGGGGGAGCCGACAATGATGCGCGTCATCGATGGACATAAGGGCTGTTTCGAATACACCACCCGGATCACCGGCTGCGCGGGCCACGGCTCTACCCCGGATCACGGCGTGAACGCCGCCGTCTGTGCCACACGCTATGCCGGAAGGCTGATGGAGCTGGAACAGGATCTGCGCCGCCGCGCGCCCGTGGACAGCCCGTTTACCCCGCCGTGGACCACGCTCAACATTGGCCGTATCCAGTCGGGCCACGCGCACAACGTCATCCCCGACCATGCCGAGATCGACTGGGAAATGCGCCCGGTGCAACAGTCTGACGCCGACCATGTGCTGACCGAAATCGACCGCTACGCCGCCACCCTGCTGCCCGGAATGCGCGCCGTCCATCCCGAGGCGACCATCACCCGCGAGGTGATCGGAGAGGTCGCAGGCCTGCACCCGGTCCCGCACAACGCCATCGCCGAAATCGTGTCGGAACTGACCGGCGCCAACGGCGCGGATGTGGTGGCCTTCGGCACAGAGGCGGGGCTGTTCCAGTCGCTGGGCATGGATTGCGTGGTCTGCGGACCCGGCTCTATCGAGCAGGCTCACAAACCCGACGAATACGTCAGCCGCGACCAGCTTGCTGCCTGTCTGGAAATGCTCAAGGGTCTGGAACGGCACCTGACGTGAACGGCTTGACCGCCGGTTTCCCGATTTTCGGAACGGCTTAACAACGTTTAACACCCGCTTCAGGACCGCACCGGCCCCTGCGTGACAGGATCAATCCAACGATCCAGTCAAACGCAGGAGCACATCATGGCCTTTCTTCAGATCCAGACCCGCCCGACAACAACCGCCCCTTTCACCTTTTCCGGACTGATCTGCGCCATCCTGACCCGCCAATCCAACCGCCATACCAACCGCCCACACAAATCGCCCGAACAGATCCTCGCCGCCCAGACACGCCGCGCCGAGGCTCGCGCCGCCGTCGACCGCCTGCTGCGCTAAGGTGGAAAGCCGTTGCCCTCCAGCGCGGCGGCAATCGCCTCGATGTAGGCGGAATTGTCCTGTGGCCGGTTCTTGCGAAAATTGGAAATCGTCGTGTCCGGTGCCTTGCGGCGCAGGATCTCTGCCATCCGGGCCGACTCTTCTTTGCGGCCCAGCGCCCAGTAGATCCCCATCAAACCCAGATGAATGGTCGCAAACTCGGGGTATTCGCTCAACGCCTGTTCGTACTGCGCCGCCGCCTCGTCAATCTTGCCCATCTGGAACAACGCATTGCCGATGCCCGCCGTAATGACCCCGATATCCGGATGCAGCGGGCTGATCCGGCGGGCCCGGCGCAGTTCCGCAATCGCCGCCTCGTTTTCGCTGAGATAGTTGTGAACCCAACCCAGCAGCATCGCCACCGTGGCTGAATTGGGGTTCAGCACCTTGGCCCGCTGCAACGCCGTCAACCCGCGCCGCGTCTCGCCGCCCACATAGGCGATGTAATGCCCGCAATAGGCCAGCGCCAGCGGGTCTTCAGGGTTGGCGTCCAGCACCTCGTGCGCCAGCGGCAGCGCGGCCCGCGCCTGCTCAAACGTCCACCAGCGCGTCGCCACCGCCCCGGTATGGGCGTAACAAATCAGTGCCTTGGCCTGCAAATACTCCGGATCCAGCGCCAGCGCCTGCCGCAGCAGGTCCAGCCCTTCGATCAAGCTGTCCAGCGTATTCTGCCGGTAGACCAGCGGCGCGGCGCGCAGGCACAGATCATAGGCGGCAAGGCTGTCGGTCGGCTTGGCCTGTGCCCGCGCGGCCTCGGCCCAGATCAGCCGCGGTTGCAGCGCGGCGGCGACATGTTCCGCCACCCGGTCTTGCAACTCGAATATCTCGCTGGCCAACCCGTCAAAGCGGTCCCGCCACAGCGTATGCCCGGTTTCCGCCTCGACCAATTGAGTAAAGATGCGCATCTGGTCGCCCGCCTGCTGGATGCTGCCCTCCAGCACATAGCGCACGCCCAGTTCCCGCCCGACCTCTGACAGGTCGATACTGCGCCCCTTGTAGTTGAAACTCGACGTGCTGGAGATCACGAAAAAGCCCGACACCCGTGACAGCGCCATGATGACCTCGTTCACGATGCCATCGACAAGGTAGTCGCGGTCCTCCGATCCGGTCAGATTGGCAAAGGGCAGCACCGCCAGCGACGGAATGTCCGGCACCGGCAGTGTCTTGACCGGCTCGGGGGTGGCTTCGTCGGTTCCGCTGTCCGGAACGATGTAGCGGTATCCGATCCCCGGCACCGTCTTGATCGTTTCACGGCCCAGCGCCTTGCGCAGCCCGGCGATCTGCACGGTCAGGTTGCTTTCCTCGACCATCAGCCCCGCCCAGACCGCATCCAGCAGTTCGGCCTTGGACACCACCCTTTCGGCGTGTTCGACCAGATACGCCAGAACGTCAAAGGCCCGCGCGCCCAGCGTGATCTCCTCTCCGTCCAACAGGACGACCCGCTGATCGTGCAGAATGCTCAGTGTCACCGGATCAACCACCTTTGTCCGGGTCTGTCCCGGCTGGAGTTCCGGATGACTATGGGTCAACACCGGCCTGTCTCGCAAGTCCGCGCCGAGCCCCTTTTGTGACGGCAAAAGTTAAGAGTCCGTAAAAACGTCCTTGTAACCCCTTGATCTGGCATTCCCCCTAACCTGTCCACGCGTGGACACCCCCCTCGACAACACCCTGTCCCGGCCCCATCATGACTGCCAGACTCGCGGGAGGAGCCCACATGAAAACCATCGTCGCCCACGGCGCGCATGACCTCAGGATCGAAGAGAAAGACATGCCCACGCCCGGCCCCGGTCAGGTCCTGATCCGGCTCGAATCCGGGGGCATCTGCGGCTCTGACCTGCATTATTATCATCAAGGCGGCTTCGGCCCGGTTCGCCTGAAAGAGCCGATGATCCTCGGCCACGAAGTCGCGGGCAAGATCGAAACGCTAGGCCCAAACGTCACCTCGCTGGCCCTCGGCCAACGCGTCGCCGTCTCCCCCTCGCGCCCCTGCCATGCCTGCCGCTTTTGCCACGCAGGCCAACCCAATCACTGCCTCAACATGCGCTTTTACGGCTCCGCCATGCCCTTCCCCCATATTCAGGGTGCCTTTCGCGAATATCTCGTCGCCGACGTGGCCCAATGCGCCCCCGCCGATGACCTAACCGCCGGTGAGGCCGCGATGGCAGAACCCCTCGCGGTTGTCCTCCACGCCGCCAAACGGGCGGGCGATCTGCTGGGCAAACGGGTGCTGGTGACAGGCTGCGGCCCCATCGGCGCGCTGGCCGTGCTGGTCGCCCGCGCCGCAGGCGCGGCAGAGATCGTGGCGACAGACCTGACCGATTTCACGCTGAAGATGGCCACACAGGTCGGCGCGGACCGCGTGGTCAACATGGGCACAACCCCCGACGGATTGTCCGCCTATACCGCCGACAAAGGCCAGATCGACGTGTTGTTCGAATGCTCGGGCGCGGCACCAGCCTTGATCGCGGCGATCCCCGCGATGCGCCCCGGCGGGATCATCATGCAACTGGGTCTGGGCGGCGACATGACCCTGCCGGTGCAGGCGCTCACCGCCAAGGAATTGCAACTGCGCGGGTCGTTCCGCTTTCACGAAGAGTTCTTTACCGCCGTGGATCTGATGCGGTCGGGGCGGATCGACGTGAAACCGCTGATCACTCATGAGGTAGGTCTGGATCAGGCCGAAGACGGATTCAAACTGGCCTCTGATCGAACCCAGGCAATGAAGGCCCAAATCCGGTTTTCATGACAAGTGAAGGTCCCGGGGCAAGCCCGGGACGGGCATCCTGACTACAGCTTCAGCTTTTTGAACACAGCTTCGGGGATGTTGCGGATGATCGCCATGACCAGCCACCAGATACGGCGCACGTAGATCACGTTGCGCCCCTTCTGCACGGCCTTCAGCACCGCCGCGCCCACCTCTGACGGCTCGGCGGTCAGTTTCTCGGGCAGGTCCAGTCCTTCGGTCATGGCGGTGTTCACAAAGCCCGGCAGCACCGTGACCACATGCACGCCCTTTTTCGCCAGCCGGTTGCGCAACCCCGACAGAAAGGCGATGAACCCCGCCTTGGCGGAGCCGTAGACATAGTTCGT
The DNA here is from genome assembly GCF_002237555.1 of Antarctobacter heliothermus. NCBI lineage: Bacteria > Pseudomonadati > Pseudomonadota > Alphaproteobacteria > Rhodobacterales > Roseobacteraceae > Antarctobacter > Antarctobacter heliothermus. The sequence goes on from NZ_CP022540.1 coordinate 4,611,366, forward strand.
GGCCCGCCCCCGATCCCCGGCGACAGAGCTGACCCCGACAAGCGTGCCCGATCCGCGCGCCTCAAACCGATTGGCCAGCAGGGCAAGGATACCAGCGGGCCCCTCGTAGTTGGTGCGCATGACGAGGGCGGCCTGCGCCAGATCCTGCTCGTTCTCTGCCTGCTCCCCCATATAGCCGACAACGCTGACGGCGACCTCGGGCAGGTTGGGCAATCCGCCAAGGAAGCCATCGAACCCATCGCGGTCCAGCACGTCGAAGTCATGCAGCGTGACCTCTACCCCGTGACGAAGGGCAAGGTCGGTCCGCGCTGTTTCCAGCCCCGCAGACCCGCGCGCGGCAAGCTGGATCGGGTGACCCGCAGCGGCAAAGGCATGGGCAATGGCCAGCCCCATGTCCGAACGGGCACCAAGGATGAGGACGGGGAGTGCGGTCAAAGCGATAGCCTTTCGGATTGGGCAGAGGCGAAGTGATCCTTGAGGCCGCGCGCCTCGCGCAGCGCCTCAAATTCATCGGCGCGGCTGTCGGCCTCGCGCAGGGTATCGGGGCGCATCCGGCTGTCCTTGGCCAGATAGAACCGTCCTCCATGGGTGACGGCGATGGCATCCAGCAGGTCCAGCAGGGGCAGCGTATGCGGCTTCATCGGGAAATCGAGCGCCAGCGTATACCCCTCCATCGGGAAGGAAAACGCGCTGTCCTGCGGGCCAAAGCGTTTCAGGACGGCCAAAAAAGAGCCTGCCCCGGCCTCGGCAATCGCCTCCAGCAACTCCGTCAGTCCGGCGCGGGCGGTGTCCAGCGGCAGGACACATTGGAACTGGGCAAAACCCCGGCGGCCATAGATGCGGTTCCATTTCAAAACGGCGTCCAGCGGGTAGAAATAGGTATCCCAATCCACCAGCGCCTTGGTCGGTTTCCATGCGCCGACACGGTAGTACAGCTCGTTGAAGGCGCGCACCGACCAACGGTTCAGCGCGAAACCGGGAAAATCGAACGGGACCGAAAGCGCGCCCTTGTGTCCGGCATCCAGCGGCGTCCGAGCTTTCTTGGCGTCCAGATCGGCGCGCTTTGCATGGTCCCCCAACATCACCAAAGAGCGGCCAAGATGCGCGCCCCGGCTCATGCAGTCGATCCAGGCCACCGAATAGGGCACATGCGCGTGCTGCTCAAAGAGGTCCATCGCGGTCCCTAGGTCCGGCGCGGGCAATGTTGTCTGGTTGATCCAGGCCGTTTCGACCGGACGCAGGCGGATGGCGGTGCGGACAATCACCCCGGTCAGCCCCATGCCGCCCAACGTGTGGCGGAACAGATCGGCGTCGTCGTCGCGTGAGATCCGGCGGATCTGCCCGTCCGGTCCCATCAGGTCAATCCAGTCGACACAGGTCCCAAAACTGCCGTCGACATGGTGGTTCTTGCCGTGCACATCCGCGGCAATCGCCCCGCCCAGCGTGACAAATTTTGTGCCCGGCGTGACCATCGGAAACCAGCCGCGCGGCAAGAAGGCGTCGATCACATCCCCCAACAGCACACCGGCCTCAGCCACCAGCACGCCGGTTTCAGCGTCAAACGACAGCATGTGGTCAAAGTGGCGCATATCCAGCGTGGTATGCGTGCCCACAGCACTGTCACCATAGGACCGCCCATTGCCGCGCGCGATGACAGGCTCATCGCCGGTCACCATGGCCTGCAACGCCGCGACATCGCGCGGTGCGCGCAGCTGTGTTTCGACAACGGGAAAGCGGCCCCATCCGGTCAGTTTCATGGCGTGGCTCCTAGACGCGCGTTCGTAAAGACAAACCGCCGGTCCAGATTGTACTTGATGACGTAACCGACCATGAGGCCAATCACCGCGCCCGTCTCTCGCATGGCATCGGTGTGCCAGATCAGCCAAAAGGCGGTCTCGGTTCCCCAGAAGATCGCCGTCGTGACGATGCCCATGACGGTGTACAGCGTGAACTTGCGCCCATGCGCACGCAACCCGGTGGCGTCATCGAAAAAGATCCACCGCTTGTCGAGGACGTATTTCACCACCAAACCGGCCAATGTGCCAGTACCTACGGCCAGCGCGAAAACGATGCCACTGTCACCGCCCAACAGAACGAGGCGTTGCACGCCCAGATTTGCCAAGGTCGCCAGAACGGCAAACCCGGCGTAGCGCAGGATCAGGGCCTGTCGTGACATGTTACATTGTCCCCGCCATGGCGAACCCCAGGCTAAGCACCATGCAAATCTGACTGGTCCGGTCACGGGCCGCATAGACAAGCGGGTCGTCGTGCATGTGGCCCCGGTGCGCCGTCATGACGGTCCGGGTGATCCAGTACAACAGCACCGGACCGATGCCCCACAGCATGATCGGCGCCTTGTACAGCACGATGACATCCGGCGAGTCGAGATAAAGCACCAGCACCAGGATCGAGACATATCCGGCGGCAATGGCAATCATGGTGATGATCGGCAGATCGCCCACGTTGTAGCCGCGACCGCGCGCACGCAGCGTGCCTCGGCGGGCGCTGTCGACCAGTTCGGCCTGTCGTTTGACCGCCGCCAGCGACAGGAAGAAAAAGATGGCAAAGGCCAGCATCCAGACCGACAGCGGGATGCCGGTCGCCACGGCGCCTGCGACGATGCGCATGGTATACAGCCCCGCCAAAACGCAGATGTCGATCACCATCTTGCGTTTCAGGTGCAGTGAATAGGCTGTTGTCAGGACAAAGTAGCCGCAGACCACGGCAAAAAACGACAAGCCCACAGATAGTGATACTATGGCCCCCAACAGAAACAGCGCCGCCGCCATGATCATCCCGTGTGACAGCGGTACCGCACCAGAAGCAAAGGGGCGCTTTCGTTTGCGCGGGTGGGCCCGATCCGCGTTCAGGTCGGTCATGTCGTTGACCACATAGACGCTGGAGGCAATCAGGCTGTAGGCGATAAAGGCCGCAACCGCGAACGCCAGCGTCGCCGCATTGAACTGATGCCCCGCCAACATAGGCAGAAAGACAAGGATGTTCTTGAGCCACTGATGCGGGCGCAACGCCTTGACGTAAGGCCGTATACTCTGCGGCACGGTGGTCAGATGTTCGACCTCTGTCGAGACGGCCTCTGCCGCGACGCGCAGGCGGGCGGAGGCGTTGACGGTGACGGCCTTTGCGGCCTGCTGCCAGACCGGCAGGTCTGCGGCGCTGTCGCCCATGTAGACATACCCGCCCGCCCCGAAACGCCCGGTCAGAAAGTCGGCCTTGGTCTGCCCCTTAAGGTTACGGTTGCCGTCAGAGCCATGGACCTCGTCAAACACCTTGAGGTGATCGGCAATCACTTCTGCCAGCGATTGGTCCGAGGCGGTGACAAGGGCTGTGCGGCCACCTTTGGCGCGCCACGCCTCTATATAGCCCAACACCTGCTGGTCAAACGGCAGGGTCGCGGGTTCCAGACGCGCGGTTTCGGCGAGCCGCTGCTTGAGCGCCGCCCGCCCATGACCCAGCGTCCGGACAGCCGTCAACGCCACGGTCCAGTCTCGTCCAAACGCGGTCCAAAAACTTTCGTACAGCATGTCGCTGCGCAACAGAGTGCCGTCAAGATCGACAACAAGGATCGGCAAGTCTTGGGCATGATACGGGACGTCCCCTGCCCGGTCGGACTCTTCGTCCGGACCGCCTGCTGTCTCTTGCGTTAACATACTGCTGCCTGCTCAGGTGTCTGTTTTGCCGACAGTCTAAAAGAGCGGGTCTGTGCCGTCGAGGTAGGAATGCGGCGCTCTTGAGATGTGTCCGACGCGCCACAGACCCGCGCGGGTCAAGCCCTGCCCCCTATCGTTTGCATCCAGTCCAGCGATGCCTCTGTCGCCCCCTGTGGAATATACTCGGCGCCTATCGGGTGCGGCCAGCCCATTCGGTCGATGGCCTCAAATACCTCGGAGTAGGCGATTTCCCCGTGATCCGGCGCCCCCCGGTCCGGAACGGCAGCAAACTGGATATGGCCGATGATCGGCCAGAGATCGGTTGATCGCGTCAGCAGATCGCCTTCGGTCCGCGCCACATGGTAGCAATCGAACATCAACGCTGCGTTGGGCGCGCCCAACGTGGTCAGGATGTCCTGCGCCTGCCCGGTGTCGCGCAGGAAATACCCCGGCGCATCGTAGCGGTTCAACGGCTCTATCAGAACGGTGCGATCAGTTTGGGCGCAGGCATAGGCCAGCGTTTCCAGAAACGCCTCATGCGCCGCCGGACCTTGCGCCACCCCCGCCATGACATGTATCGCCCGCGCATCTGTCGCCTCGGCATAGGCGATGGCCTCATCGACAGAGGCCCGCGCGCGCGTCCCCTCCCCGGGCAGCGCGGATAGCCCAAACTCCCCCTCTCGTCCGCAGCTGGTGTTCACCCCCAGCATCGGCAGCCCTGTGTCGGACAACGCGGCCTGCACGTCAGCCACAGGGACCTCGTACGGCCAATGGCATTCGACCGCGTCAAATCCGGCGCGCGCTGCTGCGCGGATCGCATCTGGCAACGGAAGTTCTTGCCACAAGAACCCAAGATTGGCCGAAAAACGGGGCATCGTCACCTCCTATCACGCGCCGCAAACTCAGACGCCCGCCGGCATATAGTCATGGCATGCGCCCAATGAACAGCCGCCCGCACTGCATCGGCGCGATCGCCTTGACGTCACATGCACGCGCGCCCCAAACTCCGCCTGATGAGGACGGAGTGGCGTCACCGAAAAATCGGCGGCGTGGGGGAGACAAACATGATCAGCCAAGAGCTTAACGACCAATTGACCCGCGTGAACCCGGGTCAGCCGGCAGGGGAGGTGCTGCGCTGTTATTGGCAGCCCGCCGCTCTCAGCGACGAACTTGCCGGACCACGCCCCGTGGTGCCCGTCACTCTGCTTGGCGAACAACTGGTCCTGTTCCGCGACAACGACGGTGCGCTGGGGTTGATCGGGCGGCATTGCCCGCATCGGGGCGCAGACCTGTGTTACGGTCGGCGTGAGGACAACGGGCTGCGCTGTCCGTTTCACGGTTGGCACTTTGACCGCACCGGCCAATGCATCGAACAACCGGGCGAACCCGAAGGCAGCCGGATGCACGAACAGATCCGCACCGCCGCCTATCCGGTGGTCGAAAAGAATGGCATCATCTTTGCCTATCTCGGCCCAGGCGATCCGCCACCCTTTCCGAATTTCGACTGTTTTCGCGCACCCGGCACCCATGTCTTTGCCTTCAAGGGGCTGTGGGAGTGTAACTGGCTACAGGCAATGGAGGTCGGGATCGACCCGGCGCACGCCTCTTTCCTGCATCGCTTCCTACAGGACGAAGACCCCAAGGACAGCTATGGAAAGCAATTCCGCGACAGTGCTGCCGACACCAATATCCCGATGACAAAGCTGCTGCGCGATTATCCCCGCCCTGAGATCCGCGTGGATGAGACGGATTTTGGCCTCAAGCTGACCGCCCTGCGCGCCATGGAAAACGGGTTGACCCATGTCCGGGTGACCAACCAGATCTTTCCGCAGGCGATCTGCATTCCGATGAGCCGCGAAATGACGATCACCCAGTGGCATGTGCCGATCGATGACGAGACGTGTTACTGGTATTCGATGTTCACCAGCTTCACCCAGCCGGTGAACAAGGAACTGATGCGCGAACAACGCCTGAAAGAGCATCGCCTGCCAGATTACGCCCCACTAAAGAACAAGCGCAACGACTATGGCTATGACCCCGCCGAACAAGCGCGCGAGACCTATACCGGTATGGGGCTGGACATCAACGTCCATGACCAATGGGCGGTCGAAAGCATGGGGCGCATTCAGGATCGGACGCAGGAACATCTGGGCAAGACCGATGTCGGCATTATTCGTTATCGCCGGATGCTACGCGCCGCCATCGCAGCCTTGGAGGACGGTGATGAGGCGTCATTGCCGATGCGCGGCGCAGCGGACGTGGCGGCCCTCGCCGGGCCGCTGTCTAACGACGCCATTGCCGACAGCGCCGACTGGGAGGCCGCGAGCCTGCGCGCCGACGCCGAGCGCCGCGCCGCCTGCCCTTGGGACGCCAAGCTCTGATGCGGGCGCAGATTGCGGCGGGGCGGCTGGCCTGTGACGGCTTGATTGACCCATCGGCGGCGGTCGACGTGCTGGACCGCGTTGAGGCTGAGGGGATTGAGACGGTGCGCATGGTCTTTGCCGATGCGCATGGCATCCTGCGCGGCAAGACATTGACGCGGCGCGCTTTGGTCGGGGCGTTTTCCTCAGGGCTGCGCGCTCCGTCGACCTTGTTGCTGAAGGACATCTCACACCGCACCGTGTTTCCGATCTGGTCAGACACGGGCGATGCCCCGATGACCGGCGCCAGCGACGTGCTGCTTGTGCCGCGTCCAGAGACGTTTGCACCTCTGCCGCACGCGCCGCATTCCGCGATGATGCTGTGCCGCGTGCTACACCCTGACGGGGCGGCGATTCCCTTTGACACCCCCACAATCCTGCAAACTGCCGTGGACCGGCTGAGGGCCCGCGGCCTACGGGCGGTCATGGGGCTTGAGGTAGAGTTCCAGGTTTTTGAGCTGGTTGATGCGGCCCGCGAACATGTGGATGCAACAATGCCGCCGCGCCCGCCACGGACGCGCGGTGTCAACCAAGGATGGCAATATCTGACAGAGACCCGGTATGACGCCGCCGAACCTTTGCTCGACAAGGTGCGACGCGGGGCCGAATCCATAGGACTGCCGGTGCTCAGCGTCGAAATAGAGATGGGACCAAGTCAGTTCGAATTCACCTTCGAGGCCGCCGATCCCATCACGACGGCAGACCGCGCTGTGCTATTTCGGACGTTGGTCAAGGAGATTTGTGCACGCGACGGGTATCTTGCCTCCTTCATGGCCAAACCCCGGCTGGAAAATGCCGTAGCCAATGGCTGGCACATCCATCAAAGCGTGACGGATCTGGAGGGGCGCAACCTTTTTGCGCCCGAGAAAACTGACGCGCTGACAGGAACCGCGTCTGCATGGATTGGCGGCTTGTTGGCCCACGCGCAGGCCTCTTGCATTGCCACGACGCCCACAGTGAACGGGTACAAACGATTTACGCCCTTCCAACTGGCACCTTCCCGCGTGGGGTGGGGGCGGGATAACCGCGGCGCGATGCTGCGCGCGCTGGTGGTGTTTGGTGACGTCGCCAGCCGGGTCGAAAACCGGGTCGCCGACAGCACGGCCAATCCGTATCTCGCGCTGGCATTCCAGATCTTGTCCGGGCTTGACGGGATCACATCCGGGCGTCAAGCGCCACTGCCGTTGGTCAATCCTTATGACGAAACCGCAGGTGCATTGCCCCAAACGCTAGGGGCCGCAATCGAGGCATTTGCGACGTCCTCCATGTACCGGACTGCGCTTGGCACCGAGACGCAGGATTACCTGATCCGGTTGAAACAGGCTGAATGGGACCGCTATCTGGCCACAGTGTCCGAATGGGAGCAAGCGGAGTATTTCACCGCATTTTAGTGCTGAATTCCCATTACGGGATCAGCGAAACTTCATTGGTTCATCACCATCAAACAGATACGAAAAATTCAAATTTTCGGCGTCGGAAAAACTTCGCGCCGCGAGGGTATCGACAATTCGTTTGTCTATCGTATCAACAAAACGTCCAAATTCCATCTCATCCCGGATCACCTTGGCGACATCCTGCGCAATCTGAACTCTTTGTTGCGCCAGCAATTCTCCGATCCAGGGTCGGGATGTTTCGGCGAATATCTTGGCAGAGGCAATCATCAACTCGCGCGAGATATGCGCAGAAGTTGGTGACGCGTGATCAGGCGGCGTTTTGAAGTTGGCGGACGCCGTCGCGGAACTCAACCCCGCTGATGACCTCCGGGAGGCGATTCCGCCCGTCGAGTTTTCGCCATTTCGTCTGAGCAGACATCATCAGCCGGAAAGCCATGGCGAGCCCAGTCTTGCGGCTGAGGCAGCCCTTGGTGCGTTTCGTCCTGTGTCTGACGGTGGCGAACGTGCTCTCGATCGGATTTGACGTCCGGATGTGTTTCCAGTGTTCGGCCGGGTAGTCGTAGAAGGTCAGTAGTGCATCCCGATCCTTGACCAACTTGGCGACTGCCTTGTCCCATTTCACGCCGTAGGCATCGACGAAGAAGTCGAAGGCGGCCGACGCCGCGGCTCGGGTTTCGGCCTGCCAGATGTCGTGCAGGTGCGCCTTGGCCTTGGCTTGCACCGATTTCGGCAGCGCGTTGAGCACGTTCATGGTTTTGTGGAGCCAGCACCGCTGCTCCTGTGTCGAGGGGAAGACCTCGCGCAGTGCCGCCCAGAACCCCAGGGCGCCGTCGCCTATGGCGAGCTTGGGATCCTGCTTCAGTCCGCGGCGTTTGAGATCGAGCAGAACCTCGCGCCAACTCTGAGTGCTTTCGCGGAAGCCGTCGGTCATGGCCAGCAGCTCCTTGCGGCCGTATTCATCCGCACCCACGATCACCAAAACGCATTGTTTTTCCTCGGCCCTTCGCGGCTTGAAATAGACGCCGTCGGCCCAGATGTAGAGAAACCGCCGGGTGCCGAGGTCACGCTTTTCCCAGGCCTCGTACTCGGACCACCAGTCCGCTTTCAGCCGCGTGATCGTAGTGGCCGAGAGGCCCTTGGCGTGTGGCCCCAGCAGGGCGGCAAGCGCCTCACTGAAATCGCCGGTGGACACGCCCTTCAGGTAAAGCCAGGGCAGCAGCTCTTCGACCGACTTTGCCTTGCGCAGATACCGCGGCAGGATGCTGGGCGTGAACGCGATCTTGTCCGTGCCCGGCTTGCGGTCCCGCACACGCGGCACCGTCACGGCAACAGGCCCGACACCGGTCAAAATCTCACGCTCGGGCAGGTGCCCATGACGAACCAGTCTTGCGCGACCATCCTCAAGCTTGTGATCGGCAAAGGCGCCAAGCAGCGTGGACAGTTCCGCCTCAATCGCCTGCTCGATCAGCTTGCGCGCGCCGTCCCGGATGAGGTCGGTCAGCGGGTCCGGCGAAATCCCGGATGGATCAGATAGCTGGGTGATGGTATTCTCTTGCATGTGGCATATCCCTTTCTCGGTTGAGAATTGACGGCGCTTCGACACCGCCATGATATGTCGCCCCTCAGGGCATCACCAACTTTCGCGCATATCTCACTCGCGCAGTTTGTCGATACTCAGCGCATCCTTGTCGAGACAATCCAGAGAGTCCTTCTTCATCGACGCCACGGCGACATCCGTGCGCATCTCTGACGAGATCATGACAATCGCCGCGCCAAAGTTCATCGGGTGGTTCTGAACTATCCGCTGGGCGTGCAACCCGTTGCCATGCGGTAGCAGGTAATCGATAAAAACCACGTCATAGGCGCGTTCGTCCAACGCACTTTCAAACTCCGGAATATCCACGGCAGTCCATGACCTTACCGGCAACCCGGTCTTCTGGCAGTCGCGTATGATCCTGCTTTGGTCAAAACGGCTGTCGTCCAAGATCAGGATGTCAAACCCGTTGGTGCGTTCGTAAGCGGTCGAAGCCTCGTGATAGCGCGCCTTCTCCTCAGGCAAATCACCTAGGGCCGTCGGGCCAGCCGTCGGGCCGCTCGGTGTTTGGTGCATCGCTAGGCCGTGTTGCCAAAAGGGATTCACAGTGTGGCCCTGACGTGATTCAAGCTGGTATCTGCTATGGAGACCAGCTTGGCACGAGACCTGATGGCGGACGGCGAATGGGCGTTCTTTGAGCATTTCATCCTTGCTGCACGTGCCCCGAACGGACGTAAGCCAACCAATCATCGCATTGTTCTGGATGGGATTTTCTGGATCGCCCGGACCGGATCGCCGTGGCGGGACCTGCCGGAAGAATTCGGCAAATGGCCGAGCGTCTACAGGCAATTCCGACGTTGGACACTTTCAGGCCTGTGGGAGGACATTCTTGAGGGCCTGAACCATTGTGGAGCGGTGCCGGACGCCCTCCAAATGGTCGACAGCACCGTAATCCGCGCTCACCATTAGGCAGCGGGCGCTGAAGGGGGACTCCGCGACCGGGTTTTGGCCGCTCAAGAGGTGGGTTCACGACCAAAATCCACCTCCGCGTCCACGCGGCAGGACTGCCAATGAGGTCTGAAATAACACCGGGTCAAACATCCGATTATCTTGGCTTTGACATGGTCATGGCGGACAACCTGCCTGAGCCGGCGGCTCTTCTGGCGGATCGCGGCTATGACGCTGATCGCATTCGCAAAACTATGGAAAAGCGCAATATCCTGCCTCAGATCCCCATGCGGAAATCGCGCAGAATGCGGGTCGGAGTGGATCACTCGCTCTACCAGCTTCGCAACATGGTTGAACGGTGCTTCAATAAGATGAAGAACGCCCGCCGTGTCGCAACCCGTTGCGACAAAACCGCCGAGAGGTTCCTCGGCATCATCGACATAACGTCAATCCGGCTTTGGGTGCGTCATTTGTCAACATGACCTAGGCTTCCGGTCCATTGGACCGCGATGGCCGTCTGGAGAGGTACACAAGGGCGAATGCCATGCACCTCTTTGGGTCCAGGCCAAGAGCTTTCCGCTTACGCGATCGCATGCTTTTTGAATGGTTGATTGCAAACCCCAACGCTACTCGGGGCGCACTCGCACCGGAATCGGCTCTCTTGGCCTCGATCAACGTCAGGCTGATCTCTCGGTCACGGGCACCTTTAAAGTGAAGAAAGTTTGGTGAGAGTCCCGGCGATAGCAGAGCGAGACGGGTCACGAGATCATAACCCAAGGCGGCAAAATCGTCGGGGGAGGGGGTGGCGCCATCACGCAAGGGGAAAGTTACCTCCTGCTGGGGGGCGCAACTGAGCCAGCAAGTCGCCGCTGATCAAGACATTTTCCGGGGTCCACCGCCCCACTCGTTGGGAAAAAGAAATCGCATGACGGGCATCCGCCAGACCGGCACACTGAAACAGCCGAAAGGCGAACCCGCAGGGAGGCTATCGGATCGACCTCGGGGCGATCCGTACAAATGGAGACAATCTTGAGTATACGAATTGCCATCATCGGTGCAGGGTTGATGGGCGCGGACCATGCGAGGATCGTGGCCAAAGACATGCCCGGCGCGACACTGCAGGTCGTCTGCGATATGGACGCAGCCAGAGCAAAATCCGTGGCAGACGCCTGCGGTGCCAAAGACACGGAAAGTGATCCAGAGGGCGTCATCGCCCGCGCGGACGTAGACGCGGTGATCGTCGCCTCCCCAGATTTCACCCATGCCCCGCTGTCGCGGGCCTGTATCGCGGCGGGCAAACGCGTGCTGTGCGAAAAGCCATTGTCCCAAAGTTCTGCCGAATGTCTGGAGGTGATGCAGGCTGAACAGGCCGCTGGTGTGCGGCATGTGATGCTGGGCTTCATGCGGCGCTATGACCAGTCATATGTCGAGATGCGCGCCGCCCTCGCCAGCGGCGATCTGGGGCGCGCCTTGATGATGCACAACTTTCACCGCAACGTTGAAACACCCGCCGCGAATTTTACCGGGGCGATGGCGATCACCAATTCAGCCCCGCATGAATTTGACGTCGTTCGGCATGTTCTGGGCACCGAACTCACCTCGATCACTGCGCATCAGCCCCGGCGCTCTGACGACCGTGTCGCCCCTGTGGTGATGGTTTTGGACACGGCCGACGGCCAGCTTGTGACAATTGAGATCAACAACAACGCAGCCTATGGCTACGATGTCCGCGCCGAGCTTGTTGGAGAAGCGGGAAGCATCACGATGAACAACGTCGCCTACACCCGGACAGATATTCGTCTGGCGTCGTCCACGCGCTACGACGGCGATTGGCGAGGGCGGTATCATGAGGCCTATGTCCGTCAAAACCGTAGCTTTGCCGCCTTTGTCGAAACCGATGTTTTCCCTGAAATCGCTTCGGACTGTTGGGACGGCTATTGCGCCTCACTCATCGCAGAGGCAGGGGTAAAAGCGCTGAAGTCGGGCATGAAGCAGCCCATCGAAATGATCAACCAGCCGCTGTTCTACGCAACCGCCAAAGGAACCCTGGCGTAAAACCATACACCTTTAAGATATCGGCGCCTTACACAGGCTCCAAAGGACCGCCCGAGCAGCCTCGACCCGGCAGTCGCATCAGGCGCTACCGCTGCAACTGCCGGATCAAGCCTAGCGCTCTGTTCAGGTGAAGGTCCATAGCCTTGTCGGCGTCATCCGGTTTGCGGGCCGCAATCGCGTCCACGATTTTGCGATGTTCCTCGATCGACCTTTGCAGGTTGGCATCCCCGGTTTCAGAGGCTGACCCCGGCAGGGCCACGCGCATGCGCGGGATCAGCAACGGGCCCAGATGGTCAAGAAGATCCGACAGATAGGCATTGCCGCTGGCCGCCGCGATAGCATGGTGGAACCGAAAATCCGCCTGCGCCGCGCCCTGCCCTTCTGTCGCCGCTGCCTCATAGTCAGCCATGGCCTTGCGTATTTGTCCGAGTTGAGCCGCGGAATGGCGTTCAGCGGCAAGGGCGGCGGCAACTGTTTCCAGTCCCAAACGCATCTCCAGAATGGCCTGCACGTCTTCCAGCCTGTCCGCGGTGGGGATCTCGAACTGGCGTGACGGTTGCGGACCAGCTGTAACCACCAATGTCCCATCCGGACCCTGTTCAAGGTGCCCGGCAGCCGACAGGCTCTCCAGCGCAAGATCGACCACGGATCCGGATGTCACGAAATCCGCTGCCAACACGTCGCGCTTACCCGGCGAGGTTCCCGGGGCCAGTGTCCCGTCGGTGATACGCGCCAAGATGCTATGCTCGATCTGTTCGGCAATCTTGTGCATCCAAAGCGCGCGGCGGGTCATCGGTTGCACCATCTTCAGCCTCCCTTGACTGAACGTTCGTACCGGATTGACGCCAACAGCGACAGGCCGATCAAGCAGGCCCCGACAAGGCCGGTGATGACCTCCGGGATATGGACAAGCGCCTGTGTGAACATCACCAGCGACAACACAAGTACGGAGTAAAACGCCCCGTGTTCAAGGTAACGGAACTGGGCAAGCGTCTTGCGTTCGACCAGCATCAGAGTCATGGCGCGGACGTAAAACGCACCTATGCCAAGCCCGATGGCGATCAGGAACAGGTTCTGTGTCAGGGCAAAAGCGCCAATGACCCCATCAAAGGAAAAGCTGGCGTCCAGCACTTCGAGATACAAAAACGCCCCCAGCCCACCAGAGGCGGCGGCGGTGCGGGCATCCTCTGCGGAATCGAGGATATGGCCGACCAACTCGACTGCGAGGAAAGTCAGCAATCCGCAGACCGAAGCAAACAGGAACTCTGCGCCCTTGTGGCCCGGCAAGGCCAGCGAAAAGCCCAGCGCAATAGCCAGAACAAGCGCCACTTCCAGACCCCGGATCGCTGCCCAGTCCCGCAGGCGGCTCTCGACGGCGCGCAGCCAGTCCACGTCTTTGTCCTGATCAATGAAATAGTTCAGAGCCACCATCATCAGAAAGGTGCCGCCAAAAGCCGAGATCGACAGATGTGCCTCGTCCATGATGTGGGCGTATTCCTGTGGTTCACGCGCCGCCAGAAAAACAGCCTCTATCGGGCCCATCCGACCGGCGATGGCGACCACCGCCAGCGGAAAGACGATGCGCATCCCGAACACCGCAATCAGAATGCCCCATGTCAGGAAACGGCGCTGCCAGACCGGCGTCATGTCCTTGAGTTTGTTGGCATTCACAATGGCATTGTCGAAGCTGAGCGAGATTTCCAGAACCGCCAGAATTGCGCCGATCATGAAAAAGGACAGCGCCCCGCTTGCAGTGCCCGTCGTGCGCCAACCCAGCCAACCTGCAAGAACCAACCCGGCAAGCGTCAGCCCCACCGGCCAGCGGAAATAGGACATCAAGGGCGTCATGAAGCGCGTCCCGACCGTCCAAACACAGGCGTCACCAGAGGGTTGCCGGCATAATGCGCCGCCAGATTGTCGACCACCGTTTGCGCCATGGCATCGCGCGTCTCGACCGTTCCGCTGGCGTGATGCGGGTACAGGGTCACATTGGGCAGGCCCGTCAGTGCCGGATCGGGGTTGGGTTCATTCATATAAACGTCCAGCCCTGCACTGCCCAGACGGCCATCAGACAAGGCGGCGATCAAGGCGGCTTCGTCCACGACGCTGCCTCTGGCGACATTGATCAGCGTGCCCGTGGGGCCAAGCGCGTTCAGCACGGAGGCGTTGATCATTCCTTCGGTCTCTGGACCGCCGGGAACGACAACGATCAGGATGTCCGACCAAGCCGCCAGTGCAGTCGCGTTTTCGAAATACTGATAGGCCACAGGTTTGACGCTGCGCGCGGTATAGCCCAGCTCGACCTTTAGCGGCTCCAGCCGATCTGCGATGGCTTGCCCGATGGTACCTAAGCCGAGGATACCGGCCTTTTTACCCTTGATCGACGACAGCAAAGGGAACATGCCGTCGCGCCCCCAGTCACCCGTTTTGACATACGCATGGGCCGGCACCAACTGTCGGCGACAGGCCAGCGTCAATAGCAGCGCGACATCGGCCACATCGTCACAAAGCGCGTCGGAACTGTTTGTAAGGGCAATCCCCCGGTCACGCAGGGCCGCATCGTCAATGCTTTCGAAACCGGCAGAGGAACAGGCGACAATCTCAAGGTTTGGCAAATGCTCCAGATCGGCGCGGGTCAGGGCGGCATGCCCGTTGGTCACGACCCCGGTGCAGCGCGGTCCGTGTTCCTGCAAAAACGCCGCGCGGTCGTCCGCCTGATCCAGCCGGTGCAGAGTATAGGCGGCCTCCAACTGGGCCATGGCCTTGTCGCGCGGGGGGACGAAAATCATCACGTCAGGTCTGCTCATCACGATGCCTCTTGCATTGCCAGCCGCACACGGCGGCGTTCCGCCTGAACAGCCGGATCGGGGTGCAACGACGCGGCCATCAGGTTTCGGGTGTATTCCATTCGCGGCGCGTCAAAGATCTGCGCCACTGGCCCTTGTTCAACAATTCGCCCGCCCTGCATGACAACCACCCGATGCGCAAAATCCCGCACCAAAGGCAGATCATGGGCGATAAACAGATAGCTAAGGCCAAGCGCGTCCTGCAAACCGGTCAGCAGGTCGATCACCTGCGCCTGAATGGACACGTCCAGCGCCGAAACCGCCTCGTCGCAGACGATCAGCTTTGGCTCCAGCGCCAGCGCCCGGGCGATTGCAATGCGCTGTCGCTGACCGCCGGAAAACTGGTGCGGATAGCGGTGCATATGCCCCGCCTCAAGGCCGACTTGATCCAACAGATCGCGCACGCGGTCCTTCCACTGCGCTTTTGGCAGGATCTCGGGGTGGATGGCAAACCCCTCGGACACGATGTCATAGACCGTCATCCTCGGGTTCAACGATTGCGTAGGATCCTGAAACACCATCTGGATGTCGCGGCGCAGCGCGAACAGCTCTTTCGGCGGCATGGTCACCAGATCGCGTCCCTGCCACAGCGCCTCACCCGAGGTCGCGTCCTCTAGCCGCAACAGCGTCTTGGCCAGGGTCGACTTGCCTGACCCGCTTTCGCCCACAACGGCGACGGTTTCCCCGGGCAGGACGGTCAGGCTGGCGTTGTCCAGCGCCACAAATGCGCCGAAATGTTTGGTCAAGCCGTTGATTTCAAGGATCGGAGTGATCCCGGTATCAAGCGGGGCGGTGATCTCACCCGACCCGGGCACTGCACCGATCAGCTTTTTCGTATAGGGATGCCTTGGGTTGGCATAGACGTCGGACGCACTGCCGGTTTCGACGATCTGGCCCGAGTTCATCACGACGACCCGGTCAGCCACCTCTGCCACAACCCCCAGATCATGGGTAATCAGCAACAGACCCATGCCGGTTTCCTGCTGCAACTCGTCCAACAGCGCTAAGATCTGGGCCTGAACCGTCACATCCAGAGCAGTCGTCGGTTCATCCGCAATCAGAATGTCAGGCTTCAGCGCCAACGCCATGGCAATCATCAGCCTTTGTCGTTGACCGCCAGAAAACTGATGGGGATAGGCGTCGACCTTGTTGGCAAAATCAGGGATGCCGACCCGTTCAAGCAGTTCCAAACACCGCGCGCGGGCCTGATCTCGTGGTGTGCCATGGGCGGTCATGATCTCTTCGATCTGCCAGCCCACCTTGTAGACTGGGTTCAGGTGGCTCAGCGGATCCTGAAAGATCATCGCAATGCGTTTGCCGTTCAATTGGCGGCGGTCTTCATTGCTCATCTTCAGCAAATCGCGCCCGTCGAACAGGATCTCGCCAGAGACGATTTCCCCTGGTGGGCAGTCGATCAGGTTCATGATCGCAGAGGCAGAAACCGATTTCCCTGATCCGCTCTCGCCCAGAATGGCAAGGCATTCACCCCGGTCAAGATGCCAATGCACGTCACGTACCGCGTGAACGGTGCCTTGTGCGGTATGAAAATCGACCGATAGGCCGCGCACCTCCAGAAGATGATCAGCCATTCTTTTTCCTCCGCATTTCCAGCCGCCAGCGCTGGACCGGGTCCAGTGCGGTGCGCATCCAGTTCGACAGCAGGTTCAGGCTGAGCGTGGTCAGGACAATCGCCAGTCCGGGCCAAAAGCTAAGCCACCACGCGCTGGTCAGATAGGGGCGCCCCTGAGACACCATCAGGCCCCAAGTGATTTCGGGCGGTTGAATACCGATCCCAAGGAACGACAGCGAGCTTTCGACCAAAACGACCAGCGCAAAATCCAGCGTGGCGATGGTCAGGACCGTCGGCAGGATGACCGGCAGGATATGGCGGAACACGATACGCGACCCGCTGGCCCCCATGACGATGGCGGCCTGTACGAACATGCGTTCGCGGACCTCCAGCACTTCGGCCCGGGCGGTGCGCAGGTAAACGGGCAGACGGGTGATCGCCAGCACGATCACCAGATTGAAGACCGAAGGCGGCAGCATGTACAGCACCAGAACCGCCAGAAGCAGCGACGGGAAAGACATGATGATGTCGGCCAGACGCATGATGATCTGGCTTGGCAGGCGCGACGTATACCCTGCGATCAGTCCCAGACATGTGCCGATCGTGAGCGAGCAGAACACCGCGCCGGCGGCCACCATGATGGTGTTTTGCGCCGCGACGATGATCCGCGCCAACAGCGGACGGCCCAGCGCATCAGCCCCAAGCCAATAGACCCAAGGTCTGGAAAAATCAAAACTCGGAGCATTGCGCCCGCGCAGGTTTTGCTTGGTGGCGACCTCTTCAAGCAGCATCGGTCCGAAAATCGCGAAGAAGATCACAATCAGCAGGAAAACGGCGGCGACAAAGGCAAATTTGTCCCGCCAGAGCATTCGTAGCATCGAAATATAGGCAGGCGGGGCGTCTGGAGCGGTCTTGCTGTCTGTCGGGGTCATGGGTCAGTACCGGATGCGCGGATCAAGCACGGTGTACAGGATGTCGATCAGCACGTTCATGAGAAAGATCGCGAAGGCCGTCACCATGATCGCGGCCAGGATCACGTTGAAGTCACGTTGAAGAATTGAATCAATCATCAGCTTGCCGATCCCCGGAAAGCCAAAGATCGTCTCGACCACCACCGCGCCGTTGAGAATGGCTGCGGTCTGATCACCAAGCACGGTGATCACCGGCAACAACGCGTTGCGCAAGGCATGGACAAAGATGATCGGTCGGTTGCGAACGCCCTTGGCGCGGGCGGTCTTGACATAAGCCGAATTGAGCGCGGCAATCATCGACCCGCGCACCACCTGCAAGATCAACCCAAACGGCCGGATGAACAGGACGGATACCGGCATGACCCAGTGCCAGATTGTGCCGGTTCCTGACGTTGGCAGCCAACCCAGATTGACCGAAAAAACCACGATGGCGACGATTGCGATCCAGAAATCCGGTGCGCTGGCCCCGATCAGGGAAAAGAACGTCGCGACCCGGTCAAAGAAACCGCCAACATGAAATGCTGCTAGTGACCCAACGACAATGGCTGCCACTGTCACCAGCGACATGGTCACCGCACCCAGTTGCAAAGTCCAAGCAAACCCGCGCAACACGGAATCGATAGCAGGTTCGGACCGACGCACGGACTCGCCAAAGTCAAAGCGCAGCAGGTCCCCCAAATAGGAAAAGAACTGGATGATCAGCGGTTGGTCCAGCCCATGAATGGCGCGAAATTTGTCGCGCGCTTCTTGGCTGGCGTGTTCAGGTAGGAACAAGTCGGTGGGATCGCCCGTCAGACGGCTGAGAAAGAAGACCAGGATCACCAGCCCGACAAGCGATATGGCACTGGCAACAGCGCGTTTTCCCAAAAAGGATTTCATGGTGATCAGCCCCTGTGGCACGGGGGACGGACAGCATCCGCCCCCCGGCTCTATGTGGTTTACTTAAAGCCAACCTGGCTCAGCTGAAGTTCCGAGTTGGTCCGGATTGTCGGAGTAAACTCCAGACGCGGGTTGACGCGGCTGAACCCCACCATGTGGAACAACATGACATCAGCAACCAGATCCTGCTGGATGTACTTGAACGTCTCGCTCCACTTTGCTTCGCGATCCGCGCCGGTAAGGGCGGTGGCATCCGCGATCAGACCTTCCAGTGTTTCGTCGCAAGTTGCCGACTGAAGCCCGTCACAAGCATACTTGAAGTACATCGAAAACACCGGATCACCGTTGGCGTTGTCGTGCTGTGCATTGACGATTTCCGGGCCACGGCCCTCGGCAAAAGGCTGGGAATAGTGGTCCAGCCATTCCGCGACCTCGACCATCCGCAGTTCCATGTTGAACCCGGCTTCCTGCCACATGGACAGGCTCGCCTCCATTGTCTCCAGCACGTTGCCATAGTTACCGATACGGCCGATCAGGGTGATCTTGGTGTCCACCGGAACGCCGTCAGCGGCGGCTTCGGCCAGCAGGGCTTTGGCCTTTTCCAGATCATAGGGGTAAGGCTCTAGATCCGTGTTATACCCGATGGTCGACGGTGGTGTGAGACCGGTGGCCAACAGGGTGCCGTTCGCAAGGATGGTACCGACAAAGGCTTCGCGGTCGATGGCATAGTTCAATGCCTGACGCACTCGAACGTCATCCAACGGCGCGGTGTGCGTATCCGGCCGCATGTAGACGGTCTCCGAGTTTGGATAGGAATAATCCATCGCCGGATCGGTGGCATCCTGAAGCGCGATGTTCGCCGCGATGTCCGCCTCGCCTGCGGCGACCATGGCCGCCCGGACCGCGCTGTCTGACCGGAACAGATAGGTCGCGCCGGTGACAGCCGGGGTTTCGCCCCAGTAGCTATCGTTTGCCGACAACTTGATATATTCGCCGCGCGCGTATTCTTCCCAGACAAAGGGGCCGGTGCCGATAGGCGTTTCGACAAAGGAATCCATTGCCGTTTCCGACGGGACAACCGTCACGGTGGACATCAACAGCGGCAAAATCGGCTGTGCCGGATCCGCGGTGATGTCGATGGTAGTGTCATCGATGACCTCCGTCGTCAGATCGATCCCGCCAAAGAACTTGGCGCCGATCTCACAGCTAATCGCGTCGCCCTGAAAGCGGGCGATGGAGTGGGCCAGATCGCCGGCATCCAGTGCTGTGCCGTCCGAAAAGGTGACTCCCTCACGCAGTTTGAACCGCCATGTGCCGTCGCCCTTGTCCTCCCAGCTGACCGCAAGGCGCGGCTGAAGCCCAGAGCCGGGCACCAGCTCCGTCACGGTCTCCGAGATGTTTTGCAAGAGCACCCGACCAAGGTTGGAGCGTGACGATTCACATGGATCGACAATGTCCAGTTCCTCGGACAGGACGATGGTCACCGAGGTATCTTGCGCCAGCGCGGTCCCGGCAATGGTTGTGGCGAGTAGAGCCGCAGAAATGCGGCCAACAATATGGGTCATGGTTTTCCTCCCTATTCCCTTGTTCCGGTAGACGGGTTCCTCCCCCCGTCGTCCCGGTTCACCGGTTTCCGATCCAAAGATCGTTCCGATGTTCCGTTGAGTATACGATGCAAATTCAAAGCCAACGTTCCAACCTTGGATTGATACGATCCAAATCTTGTATCAGACTAACAGTCCGCACTTTTTCTTCGGAGGCCGCAACATGGGCACATCCTCGTATGAACTGTTTCAGTTGCGCTGCTTCGTTGCAGTGGCCGAAGAACTGAATTTCAGGCGCGCGGCTGGGCGGCTGAACATGACCCAGCCGCCGCTGTCGCGGCAGATCAAACTGCTGGAACACGCTGTCGGAGAGGTGCTCTTGTTCCGCACAAGCCGCGAAGTTCGACTGACGTCCGCCGGGGCAAGTTTTCTGGTCAGCGCCAACAGCCTTTTGCAGCAGGCCGAACTGGCGGTGCTGGTGGCGCGACAAGCCGCGCGCGGCGAGGCCGGCGACGTGGCGCTTGGGTTTGTTCCCTCGGCGGGCATCAACTTTGTCCCCCGCATCGCATGTGCTGTCATGGAGCACCTGCCCGATGTGAACTTTAAGCCCATCGAGATGATGAGCTATGAAATCATCCAGTCGCTTCGGTCCGGCCAATTGGACATGGGATTGACCCGCACCTCGCGGCGGCATGCAGAAATCGAAAGCCTGCAAGTGGTCAGCGAACCCTTTGTCCTGGCCGTTCCGTCCGATCATCCGCTGGCCCGATCCCCGGCGCCAGAGATTGCCGACCTCGATGGATTGCGCTTTGTCGGATATTCCGCCGACCGTGGCGGGTACTTGTGCGAACAACACAAGGTGCTGTTCATCGGCCTGGGCATCACGCCGAGAATTGTGATGGAAGTCAGCCAGACCATGACCATCCTGTCCTGCGTGAACAGCGGCATCGGTGTATCGCTTGTGCCACGCTCGTCGCTGGCCGTGCAAATGAGCAACCTCACTTTCCGTGAGATTGAAACACCGGACCGCCTGCGATCCACGCTGTACCTGACCATCGGCCCCCGCAGGCGGGACACGCCGCTGTCTAACCGGATGCGAGACATCATCGCCGACGTGCTGCGGGACGCACGGTAGCAGCGGTTTCATGGCTTTCATGGCTGCATCCTTGCTGCTGCCCGCGCGCTGCGGGCCATCAAGACAATTGCAGCAAAGATGACCGCCGCCCCGATCCATGTCGTGATCGGCGCGACCTGAGCGAAAAAGAAATAGCCCATCGCCGCGACCAGAGGCAGGCGCACGAAATCCACCGGCACGATCAGCGAAGCTTCGGCGAAATAGAACGCCCGTGTGATGCACCCCATGGCCCCCGCACCGACCACACCCTGTAGCGCGAGAATCAGCCACTCGGTCAGCGTTGGCGTGGTCCAGACCATTGCGGCGGGCAGTGCCGCAATCGGCACCATGGCAATCAGGTTCCATGCCACAAGTGTTTCAGTCGAATCGCGCCCCGACATAGGCTTGAGGATCAATTGGATCAGCGCCGTCAGCAGTGCCCCCAACAGCGCAAACGCCAGACCGCTGGAAATCCCCGCCTGACGTCCGGGGCTGAGCACGATCAGTACCCCGATGAACCCAAGGAGAACTGCAATGATCCGGAGCCTGCGGGGACGTTCCCCCAGAAAGATCCAGGCCCCGATGGTGACAAAGATCGGCGAGGTAAAGGCAATCGCGGTCACATCGGCCAGCGGCGCGGTCGTGAAGGCAACGAAAAACGCCAGCAACGAAGCCAGTTTGAGTCCGGCGCGCAATGCATGGCGAAAACGGAAACTTGAGCGCAAAATATCGGGCCGCGCAATGATCCAAGGCAGCACAATCAGCAAACCGAACAACGCGCGGGTAAAGCCCATGACAAACGGGTGCACAGACCCCGCCAAGGCGCGCACCAGAACAGAATCGATTGCCCCAAACGCTGCGGCCCCAACCATCAGACTGACCCCGAAAACCGCTGACCGATCCAAGTCCCGCCCCACCTTGCCAACACCGCTCCGCCCCGAGACAGTCCCCTTGCGAGGACGCTATCATTCGAAACCTGACAGGAGCGTCTCAACACGCTCCATATTTGTCAACATCTTTGATCGGTCGAGACCAAACATGAGTGAGATTTATTTTTATCCATATCCTGTCAGATATTTACGTCTTCATTTTGATATTCAGAATCAATTTCCAACTTGACAACTTATACTCACAGACACGATCCTGTGCCAAAACCACCTGCCTTGATCACCCGCCCCTTTTTCAGCAAAAAGCCACTCGTAATGCCCAACCCTGAAGACATCGCAAACCGTATGGACGGTCGCCCAACAGTCGTTGGAATAGGCCGGGTCGAGGCTTCTCTTCCGTCTCCTTGCGATCAGAACCACGCCGCCTTTCTGTCTTTGGGCGCGGACGGGCTGTCATGCCTGTGGTTCGGCGGCTCGCTTGAGGGCAAGGCTGACATCTCGATTTGGCGCGCAACAATGTCCGGCGACGGCTGGTCGCAGGCCGAGCGCCTCACCGACGACCCAGAGCGGTCTGAACAGAACCCGATCCAGTTTGACGCGCCGGACGGGCGGCGATTGATCCTGCACACCGCGCAGCCCGGAGGCAATCAGGACGCCTGCGTCGTGCGGATACGCGAGGACGGACTTGCCCCACGCGACCTGCCCTTGCCGCGCGGCACCTTTGTCCGCGCGCCCATCCTTGTCCGCGACGATGGTGCCTGGCTCATGGGCCTTTTCAACTGCGTGACACGCCCCGGACAACGCTGGACCGGCAGCCACGACACCGCCGCCCTGGCGATCAGTCAGGACAATGCAGAAACTTGGCGGGTGGTTCAGGTGCCGGGGTCCATGGGATGCGTTCACATGACTCCTGTCGCGCTTGGCCCGGACCACTACGCGGCGTTTTTCCGACGCCGCCAGTCAGACGCAGTCTACCGCACTGAAAGCACCGATGGCGGCGAAAGCTGGAGCGTGCCGCAGCCAACGGATGTGCCCAACAACAACTCTTCCATCTCGGTGATTCGCTTGCGCGACGGACGTCTTGCCATGGCCTGCAACCCGGTCAACGCGACGATGTTTCCCGACGCGCGACGCGCCTCTTTGTATGACGAACTTGGAGATGGCGATGACCGACCAAACGCGAATGGCGGCTGCAACCCGATCTGGGGTGTGCCGCGCGCGCCCATGGTTCTGGCCCTTTCAGACGACGACGGGCGCAGCTTTCCGCGCCGCGTACTGGTCGAGGAGGGACCGGGGGATTGCCTGTCGAACAATTCGGTGGACGGTCAGAACCACGAAATGTCCTACCCTTCACTCCTAGAAGACGCGCAGGGCACGCTGCATCTGGCCTATACCTATCACCGCCGCGCGATAAAATATGTGCGGCTGACCCGCGACTGGCTGGAGGCGCAATGATCGGCATCACCATGGGCGACCCTGCAGGGGTCGGCCCGGAAATCATCCTGAGGGCCGTGGCCGCGATGTCACCGCAAGACCGCGCCAAAACCCGCATTTTTGGCTGCCAGCGCACCCTTCAGACGGCAGAGGATGCGGTCCAGAGCGGTTTGGTCCCGGGCCGTGACGTGTCGGTCACGGACGTTCCGGTCGACGGCGCGCCGCTGCCTTGGGGGCAAGAGGACGCGCGCGCCGGCGATGCGGCGTTCCGCTTTATGCGGGCTGCGGTGGATGCGGCGCTTGATGGGCAAATCGGCTGCATCGTGACCGCGCCACTGAACAAAGCCGCGCTGAACGCAGCGGGCCATCATTATGACGGCCACACTGGCATGTTGGCACATCTGACCGGCACGCCCAAGGCATGGATGATCCTCGCCTCAGAGCGACTCAAAGTCATTCACAACTCGACCCATGTCAGCCTGCGCGATGCCATCGACCGCGCCACGCCGGACTCGATCCTACAAACCATCCGCACCGGCAATGATCATCTCAAACGGCTGGGCTATGACGCGCCGCGTATCGCCGTCGCGGGGATCAACCCGCATTGCGGCGAAGGCGGGTTGTTCGGGACAGAGGACGACACCCAGATCGCGCCCGCCGTGCACGCGGCACAGGCCGAAGGTATTGATGCCCACGGACCGATCCCCGCCGACACGGTGTTTCACCGCGCCTACAACGGGGCCTTTGATCTGGTGGTCGCGCAGTATCATGATCAGGGGCACATCCCGGTCAAGCTGGTGGCCTTTGACACGGCGGTGAACGTCTCACTGGGCCTGCCGATCGACCGAACCTCTGTCGATCATGGCACCGCCTTTGACATCGCGGGCAAGGGCATTGCCAGCCACGAGAATTTGGAAAAGGCCATCGCCTATGCGCGCAAACTGGCCACCGGGAGGGGACATTGACCCATGCAATCCAAGGCGTCCATTGTGCCGCCGCCACACCAGTCACCACCGACGGCGCGCCAAACCTGACGCTGTTTGCCGCCCATTGCCGCGCCCTGCTGGATGAGGGCTGTCATGGCATCGCGATGCTAGGGACAACCGGAGAGGCCAACAGCTTTGGCATCCGCGACCGCATGGCGCTGCTGGAGGCGGCCGTTGACCATGGCACCCCCGCCGATGCGCTGCTGCCCGGCACCTCAACCCCCGCCATCAGCGATACTGTTGAGCTGACGCGCCACGCGGTTCAGGCCGGGGCCAAGGGGGTCGTGCTGTTGCCGCCCTACTATTTCAAGGGCGTCAGCGACGAAGGTCTGTTCCGTTTTTACGCGCGGGTGATCGAGGGCGTCGGCGACGACCGCCTGAAGGTGGTGCTGTACCACATCCCCCAAGTGACGCAGATCCCGATCTCACATGATCTGATTGACCGGCTGATGTCGGCCTTTCCCGGCATTGTCTGCGCCATCAAGGACAGCGCGGGCGACATCGACAACATGAAAACGCTCTGTGCGCGCTTTCCCGATCTTGCGGTTCTGGCTGGGGCCGATCCGTTGATGTTGCCCCTGTTGCAGGCCGGCGGCGCGGGTTGCATCACCGCCACATCCAACCTGCGGGCCGATGCGCTGCGCGTGATCTGGGAGGGCTGGAACGATCCGGCCCGCACGGAACAGATTGAGGCCGCGCAGGCCCGGATCGACGATTGGCGCGGGCTGACAAATGCCTATGTGCAACTGCCCACCGTCAAAACGATGCTGGCACGGTCGCGCGATGATCTGGGCTGGCTGAACATGATGCCGCCGCTGGTCGATCTGACCGAGGCCGAACAGCAATCGGTCTGGGCGCAAATGGCGCGCCTTGGAGCGTGAAGGAGAACGGCATGGACATCTCACGCGCAATCACCCTGCACCTGCCGAAACGGTTCGAGGTCGGCACCGGAACCGCCGCGCGCCTGGGCGACTGGGTGCCCGAAGGGGCGCGCGTTCTGGTCATCGCGTTGCCGGTCACAGCGGCGATGGTCGGCAAACTGGGACTGAAAGGATCTGTCACTGTGTTTGACGCGGTTCAGCCGGAACCCAAGGACACCTGCCTGGATGCCGCGCTTGCCGCCGCGCGGGCATGCAGACCCGATGTCATCGTCGGTCTGGGCGGCGGGTCTGTCATGGACGTGGCCAAGCTGGTGGCCGCGCTGTGGAACAGCGATCAGACACTGGCCGACGTGGCTGGGCCAAACAAAGTGGCCCAAAAGGGCGCGTTGCTGGCGCAGGTGGCAACAACTGCGGGCACCGGATCCGAAGGCGGCATTCGCGCCCTGATCACCTCATCTGAGACCGGAATGAAGGTGGCGGTGGAAAGCCCGCATCTGGCGGCCGATATTGCCATCCTTGACCCCGAGCTGACGATGAGCGTCCCGCCTGCCATCACTGCCGCCACCGGCGTGGACGCACTGGCACATTGCGTCGAGGCGTTCACCAACATCAATTCGCATCCGCTGATCGACGACTATGCCCGCATGGGCATCCGTCTGGCGGGCCGCTTTCTGCAACGCGCTGTAGAAGACGGTAGCGATGCCGAGGCCCGCGCCGGTATGCTGCTGTCCAGCTTTTACGGCGGGCTGTGCCTTGGCCCCGTCAACACCGCTGCCGGCCATGCGTTGGCCTATCCACTCGGCACGCGCGCGGGCATCCCGCATGGGCTGAGCGTGGCGCTGCTTTTCCCGAATGTCCTTGGGTTCAACGCTCCGGCGCGTCCCGAAAAGACCGCCGAGGTACTGACCGCGCTTGGCCTGCAAGCCTCTGAAGATCCCGAAACCGTGGTGCAAGGCACCCGCGCCTATTGCACTGCACTGGGGATCAAGATGTCGATGCAGGACCACGGCGCGGCAGAGGCGGAGTTGCCCGGCTGGGCAGCAGAGGCGCACGCGATCCGACGCTTGATGGACAACAACCCGCGTGACATGTCTGTCGGTGAGGTCGAGGCGATCTATCGCGCGGCATTCTGAAAGGGCACACTATGCGGATCATCATCTTTGGCGTTGGCGCGGTCGGCGGCGTGATTGCGGCCTCACTGGCCCTGACGGGCCAAGACGTGCTTGGCATCGCACGCGGCGCGCGGGTGCAGGCCATCCGCGACAAGGGTCTGACCCTGCGCAACCACGATGGCAGCGTAACCACTCCCCTGCCCTGCGTCGAAAGCGCGGCTGAGATCACGCCGCGCCCCGACGACGTGATCCTGCTGACAACCAAGACACAGGACACGCCCCGCGCGCTGGACGATCTGCGGGCTGCGGGCTTTGCCGATCAGGCCATCTTTTGTGTGCAGAACGGGGTGGAAAACGAGCGGCTGGCCTTGCGTGTTTTCCCCAATGTCCACGGTGTGAACGTGATGATGCCCGCCGAATACTTGGCCGCGGATGAGGCGGTCTGTTTTGGGCGCACCAATTTCGGTGTCTTCGACATCGGGCGCTATCCGCAGGGTGCCGATCAGACCGACACCGCGCTGTCCGAGGCGCTGACAGCGGCCCGCATCAAGTGTTTTGTCGATGAGGATGTGATGCAATGCAAACACGGCAAGCTGCTGGTGAACCTTGGCAATATTGTCGAGGCCGCGCTTGGCCGGGGCGTTGCCGCGAAAGAGATCAAGACCGCTCTGATGGAAGAGGCACAAACGATCTATCGCGCGGCTGGCATCAAATGGCGTGACATGGGTGCGGGCGATCCGCGCCGGGGCACCTTACTGGTGGTCGAACCGATCGACGGCCTCGACCGCATCGGCAGTTCGACCTCGCAAAGCCTTGCCCGGGGGGCCGGTTCAATTGAGACGGATTTCCTGAACGGTGAAATCGCCCTGATCGCCAGACTGGCGGGAACGGACGCGCCGATCAATGCCCGCGCCGCCCGTCTGGCGAACCGGCTTGCCCGCGAGAAACGCCCGGCAGGCTCACTGACACCACAAGACATGGCGGCGGAACTGGGCTTCTGACACACCGACCGCGCGCCCGGCCCGGCGGACAGGGCCATCCCTAGCCGCCGGTTTGCCGCCGACCGTCGAACAAACGGGCGCGCGACCCTTTCAGGTGTCGGCGCATCAGGTCACGGGCCGTGTCCGATTGCCCGTCGCGGATTGCGTCGAAAATGGCGCAATGTTCAGCGTAGACCGCACTCAACCCGTCAACTGACGCCTTCAGCGAAACGCCGTGAAACTGCATCCCCACTGCGATGTGATCCTTGAGCGCCTGCATCGCCGTTGCAAAATACTGGTTCCCGCTGGCCTCCGAGATGGCCAGATGAAAGGCAAAATCGGCGTCTTCGCGATGGCGCGACTGCGCAGTGGCGTCGCGCATCAGATCCAGAGCATCGGCTATCGCGGCAAGCCCTGATCGGGTGCGCCGCAAGGCGGCCTGAGCGGCTGCCTCTGGCTCCAGCGTGACGCGAAACTCATAGCAGCGCTCAAGATCGGATATGCTTTCGAGGTGGCCAAATCCCAACGGCTCACGCAGACCGGCCTGCCGTATGAAACTGCCCGCGCCGCGGCGAGAATAGATCAGGCCCTGTTCGCGCAGCCTTCGCAATGCCTCGCGGATGGTCGGACGGGACACCTGAAACTCTGCGGCAAGGTCATGTTCGGTCGGCAGCCGCTCATCCGCGCCATAGGCGCCGGATTTGATCGAGCGCATCAGCTTTTGAAACACATCATCTGCAAGACTCTTGCGATGAACCCCAGCGGCAGACCCCGGAGCGGCCTGTGGCGTGCGATCCGTCATGATCCCCTGCCCTCCTGCAATCGTGTCATGTTCAGCAACCGGACAAAGGTATCCTCGGCACCAAAACCACCGGATTTGCTGATAATGCAGCGACGCCCGACCCGACAGCAAGGCAAACCCGGCAGCCCCTCTCCTTCGATGGTCAAAACCTTGATCCCCAGTGCATCAAGGACCGCCTCTGCGGTTGCGCCGCCAGACACCAGAAGGGTCCCCCTGTCGGGTACAAACCGCGCCACACCCTTGGCAAACCGCCGGGCGACCTCATCCGGTGCGGTTTCCGCGCCCGGGACGATACGCAACAACGTGGCTGCTGCATCCCTGCCGATACCCTCGGGGACCGTGCCGGACGGCGCGTCGATCACCTGCAAACCGGGGTGATGGTGCCGCAAGGCGTCCATCTGCGCCAAGGTGATCGGATCTGCTGACCCCACCGCAAAACACAGTGGCCCCGGCAAGGACGTGATGTCGGGTGCCGCCCCGGGCATAGAGACGCGCAGCGCATGGGCCAACCCGCGCGCGCCGACCAAGATCTCATCCGGGGTCAGTGCGGCAACGGCGGTCAGCATGTCCTCGGCGCTTTGTACATCGGGGATACGGGCGCGGGTCGCGTGATCGCCCAACACAGAGGAAACCCTGATCGGATGCGCGACGCCAAAACCGGTCAGGCATCCATCGACCACGACGCGCCCGAATTCGGGGATCGCCGGGGCGACCAGCATAGGCGCGGCCGCAAACGCGGTCAGTTCGGCGGCGATGTTGCCCTTCAGGCGCGAGTCGATTTTCTTGAACAGGCGGGCACCGACCGGCATCTGCCGCAGGACGGAACGCACACGCGCCAACGCCTCATCCGCAGAAATATCACGCGAGCGGGTCGAGACAGCGACAACATCAGGGTGCTCACGCAGCGCAGCGCCCAAAGCAGACGGGTGGCTGGCGACAACAACCTTGCCCGCCCCGGCAAACGGCACGGCACTGTCCAGTGCACCGCTCAGGTCGTCGGCAATGAGGGCAAGATGAGGCATCGGGGACGCGACTTGTCAAAGTTGTCCTATGGTCTGCCCTTTTTCCTTTAGTGTCAAAGGGAGACTGGAGGAAACTTGTAAAGCAACGCAAGCCCCATATGCATCAGTTCATATAGGTCCCTCCATTTGCGTTCAGGGTCTCCCCCCGTGACGAACGACGACAAATCCGACGCCAGAAACAAAACGGTGCCGGCAACGTCATCGGCCTGTCCCAACCGGCCCAAAGGGACGGCGGCCGCGACCCTATCGCGATACTCGGCGCTCCATTGGCGGGACATGTCGGTTTCGACCGGGCCGGGGCAAACACCGTTCACCCGAATGCCATGCGGTGCCATTTCCTGTGCAAGATGCATGGTCAGGTAATTCACCGCGGCCCTGGAGGCGCCATAGGCCGGGGCTGCGTTATTGTGCGGCGTCTTGGCGGTGGTCGAACTGACGTTCACGATGACCCCACCTTTTCGGTCCATCATGCCCGGCAGGGCCGCCCGACAAAAATGAAGCGTTCCATTCAGATTCACGTCAAGAACGCGGTGCCAATCCTCCAACGGCATTTCCAGCGTCGAAGAGCGCGCGTTGATCCCGGCGTTGTTGACCAGAATCGCCACCGGCCCCAATTTGCGCTCTGCCAGCGCGACCGCCTCCTGCGCGGTTGCCGGGTCGGTCACATCGCCAGCAAAGACCTGCGCCTGCCCACCACCTTGCGTGATGACCTGCCGCACCGCATTCAGCCGGTCCAGATCGGTTCCGTGCAACAGGACGGAGGCGCCCGCCTGCGACAACCGCAAGGCACAGGCCCGCCCGATGCCCCTGCTTGCGCCGGTAACAATGGCCGTCTGCCCGGCCAGTAAACCCTCCAGTTTCATTCCTCGGATCCGGTTTCGGTCCAGGTCAAGACCGGCCAGGTTTTGCCATCCGTGAAAAAATCCGGGTGCGCTGCCCGCAACGCATCGACCCGGTTGATCGTACCCGAAAGGTGCCGCCGAACCGCCTCTGCCGCGGCGGTCTGATCGCCGGACGCGATTGCGTTCAGGATGGCCTCGTGGTCGGCGACGATCATGGCCATCTTGCCCTGTGACGGTAGGTCAAGTTTCTGGCAACGCAACAGGTGACCAAGACGCCGTGCCAGCATTTTCTGGATGGTGCCGACACCCACCGCATCGAACAACGTCTGGTGAAACGACCGGTCCAGGTCCTGAAACAACTCGGGCTGATCCGTGTCGCTCATCAGTGCCTTTTGCATCTGGAGGATCGCGCGGGCGCGCGCAACGACATCTTCGCGCGGTGACGCAGCCAGCCTCCAGACCACCTCGACCTCGACCGCAACGCGCAGGAAATGCGTTTCGTTCAGTTGTTGAACGTCGATACGGCTGACCACGGTCCGCGATTGAGGGAACACCTGCACCAACCCGTCCTGATCCAGCATTTGCAGGGCCTCGCGGATCGGCGTTTGACTGACCGCATATTGTTTTTCCAGCGTCGCGCGCGACAGCACAGAGCCGGGGGCCCGCTCAAAAGAGATGATCTCCCGCCGGAGCTCGTCATAGACCCTGATTGCCGCACCATCACCGCGCGCGCCACCCGGCACCTTACCCGCGTCGCGCCCCGTATCGCTTGCCATTTCCAGTCTCCTGACCGTGATCGCATGGTGTCCGGGAAAAACACAACCTGACGTGAGAACCAATTGGACAGAGTGCAGATACTAATATATCAGTTAGACCTGTCAAGCGTGACACAGGCCAAGAATCCGGCACGCGACAGTGAAAACGGAGGAGGGAAATCCATGAAAATCAATACTTTTACCAGATATTCCATGATTGCCGCAGTGGCCGCAGCAATGGGATTCACCGGGGTGTCGGCAGAGGCGGCAGATCGCGTTCTGAAAATTCAGACATCGTCCAACGCCAGCCATGCGTCGCTGGCCTATCTGAACGATGTCTGGGTCCCCAAGCTTGAAGTGATGACCGGCGGAAGCCTGACTGTGGAACTGCTGCCGATCGACGCGGTTGTGCCGCGCCGTGAAACCGCCGAGGCGATTTCAGTTGGCATTCTTGACGGTGACCTGACCTCGATCAACTACTTTGCGGGCATCGACCCGGCCTTTGCGCTGATGGGCGACCTGATTGCCGGCTATGACAGCGCCGATCAGATTCAGGCGTTCTGCGCACAGGGCGGCGGCAAGGAAATGCTGCAAAAACTGTACGACGCACATTTCGAAGGCGTCCATGTGATCGGCTGTGGCGCCTATGCCCGTGAGGCGTTTGTATCCAAAGTGCCGGTGCGCACCGTTGAGGACCTCAAGGGCCTCAAGATCCGCTCTCCCGAGGGTCTGGCTGCTGACGTGTTTAAGCGCGCAGGCGCTGCCCCCGTATCCATGTCCGGATCGGAAACATACGGCGCGCTGGACAAGGGCGTGATCGATGCGGCGGACAACTCGGCCTATGCCAACAACGACGCCAACGGCATGCACAAGATCGCCAAGTTCCCGATCTTTCCCGGCATCCATTCGACCCCGATCCTGCAATTCACTGTCTCCGAAGCGGTCTGGGAAGAGCTGACAGCGGCAGAGCAGGTCGCGCTCGAAACCTGGTATCTGGCCGCCTACAACGGTCTGCGTCAGCATTTCGACCGTCTCGACCGCCAGTTGGTGGCCCGCGACAAGGCTGCAGGCGAGATCGAAGTGATCGATTGGCCGCAGGGCGAACGTGACAAGCTGCGCGCCATCGCTCAGCAAGCCTGGGAAGCCTTTGCCAGCCAGTCCGATCTGGCGAAAGAAACTTATGAGGCACACATTGCCTTCATGAAGGACGCGGGCCTGCTGTAACGCTGCCCAGCCCTCCACGCTGACTTGCCCGCCATACATCGCGCGGGCAAGTCAACGCCATCGCCGCCCATTGGACATCGCAGAACCACAGTGACCGTGCACCCAAAAGGCGCGCGGCCGGACAGGGACATTACCGCATGACTCGCAATCTGGACGACGCTCTGAAAGACACGGAGATCGGCATCGCGGACCAGGACCCGCTCCACGAAGAGACCGATCTTGATCGTAGCCAGTACACGATTGTGGATCATGTCAGCCATGTTTCTGGCATCGCGATATCCACATTTTATCTGATCGCAGCCACCGCGACATTGTGGGAGGTGTTTTCCCGCTATGTCCTGCACACGCCGACGCTTTGGGCGTTTGAGACCGTCATGGTAACCGTCGCCGCGGCCTGGATGCTGTCGGCCGGCTATGTGACGATGAAAAAGCGCCATATCGGCATCACCGTCATCCACAATCTTGCCAATCCCGTGCAACGCTGGTGGCTGGACCTTTTTGCCATGGTTGTGGGTGTTCTGGCCTTGTACATGTTGCTGAGTGATGCGTCCGTGCGCGCCTATATCAGCGTCGGCCGGCTGGAGAAATCCGGCTCTGCCTTCAACTCTCCCCTGCCGATGATGATGAAAAGCCTAATGGTGATCGGCGGGTTCATGTATCTGGCGCAGTTGACGGTCAATTTGCACCGGCATGTCCAGTCCAAGGCCGCGCGCCTGATCGTCAAGGCCGTCGGCCTTTACTTTGTCATCTACTTTGTATCGGCCTTTCTGGCACACGCACTGGACGTGCAAATTGCAGTCATGTTCTCTGACTTCATCTCGGAGATCGGCAAATCGATGGACCCATCCAAGGCGCTACAACTGCGCAGCATGGATCTGGGTACGATCTCTGTCATCATGGTTGTCCTGCTGATTGCACTGATGATGACAGGCATGCCGCTGGGTATGGTCACGTTGCTGGTGTCCGTCATCATGGCGGTCGGCTTCTTCGGGCCGCGGGGGTTGTTCCTTGTCAGCTCGAACGCTGTGGGCTTGCTGGAACACTACAGCCTAGTTGCGGTGCCATTCTTTGTTCTGATGGCCTCTATCCTCGAGCGCGCGGGGATCGCCGAGGATCTTTTTGATGCCATGTCGATCTTTGCCGGCAACCTGCGCGGCGGGGTCGCCGTGCAAACCACGGTGGTGGCGGTGATCCTGGCCGCCATGTCCGGCGTCATGGGCGGAGAGATCGTCATGCTGGGTCTTGTCGCCCTGCCCCAGATGTTCCGGCTGGGTTATGACCGCAAGCTGTCCATCGGTCTGATCTGTGCCTCTGGCGCGCTGGCCACACTGATTCCGCCATCCATCATCATGATTGTCTACGGGCTGTCTGCAGAGGTCGGCATCGGCGAATTGTTCATGGCAGGCGCGCTGCCAGGCATCATGCTGGCGGTGTTCTATGCGGGCTATGTGCTGATCCGCGTCAACCTGAACCATTCGCTGGCCCCTACCGCCGCTGAGGTCGCGCAGATCACAGGGTCGGAAAAAAAGCTGTCCAAGGACCGGATGATCGCCGTTGGCCTGTGTATCCTGTTGATTGGCGCGGTGATGGGCTCAATCTACGGCGGCGTCGCCTCGGTGACAGAGGCCGCAGCGGTTGGTTGTGTCGGCGCGCTTATCGTGGCGGCAGTGCGTAACAAGTTCAACTGGGACGTTCTGTCGGCCGCCATGCTGGGAACCATGACCACCGTTGGTACGATCATCTGGCTTGTTCTGGGCGCGGTCAGCTTTGTCGGTATCTTCAACCTTGTCGGCGGCGGCGAATTCATGCGTTCACTGTTCCTCGACATGGGTCTGTCGGCCATGGGCACCGTGATCGTGATGATGCTGATCCTGATGGTTCTGGGCACCTTCATGGAATGGATCGCCATCGTGCTGATCACCGTTCCGGTCTTTGCGCCGGTGGTGATGACGCTGGCCCCGGAATTGGGCCTGACAGAGGATCAGGCCAAGATCTGGTTCGGCATCCTGTTTGTCATGAATATCCAGATCTACTTTCTGTCGCCGCCCTTTGGTCCGGCCTGCTTCTGGTTGAAATCCGTCGCACCCAAGGATGTCACCTTGCAGGAAATCTTTGTGGCGGTGCTGCCCTTCATCGGGCTTCAAATCGTGGGACTCTTTCTGGTGATGTACTTCCCGCAGATTGCCCTGTTCCTGCCTGAACTGTTGAATTGAGGAGGCAAAAGCCATGATCGGACGCGACAGCCACGACGATATCAACGGCTACGGCGCTTGGCCCTGGATACTGGGTCTATTGCTAGCCGGCTTGATCATCTTCCTGATGTTCATGTTTTCGCAGCCTATATCTTGAGGGGATTGAGATGTGTGTTAAGAGACCTGAAGATCTTCGTTCCGCGCGTTGGTTTGCGCCGGATGATTTGCGCAGCATGGGTCATCGGAGCCGTGCGATGCAGATGGGGTGGTCTGCGGATGACTGGGAGGGCAAGCCGGTTGTCGCGGTGATCAACACCTGGTCGGATCTGTCGCCGTGCCACCATCACCTGCGCGACCGGGCCGAGTGGGTCAAGCGCGGCATCCTGAAGGCGGGGGGCACGCCGGTCGAGATGCCGGTGCATTCGTTTTCCGAACAGTTCCTGAAGCCGACCTCGATGCTGTATCGCAACATGGGCGCGCTGGAGGTCGAAGAGACGCTGCGCAGCCATCCCATCGACGGGGCGGTGCTGCTGGGGGGCTGCGACAAATCCACTCCGGCGCTGGTCATGGGTGCGGTCAGCATGAACCTTCCGTTCATCTTCATGCCGGCAGGGGCCATGCTGCGCGGCAATTACGCGGGGGAAAAGCTGGGCTCGGGGACCGACGTCTGGAAGTACTGGGATGAGCGCCGCGCGGGCAATATCACCAAGGACCAGTGGGACGGCGTGCAGGGCGGCATCGCGCGCAGCTATGGCACCTGCATGACCATGGGCACCGCCAGCACGATGATGTCGATTGCCGACGGCTGGGGGCTGACGCTGCCCGGCGCCTCATCGATCCCGGCGCCGGATGCGGGGCACAAACGCATGGCTGCCGCCTGTGGCGCGCGCGCGGTCGAGATGGTCTGGGAGGACATGACGCCGGACAAGATCATGACCTGGGAAAGCACGCGCAACGCGGTCACCGTGGCCATGGCGACGGGCTGTTCGACCAATGCGATCATCCACCTGATCGCGATGGCGCGGCGCGCAGGCGTCGACCTGACGCTGGATCACCTCGACGAGATCGGCCACACCACGCCGGTGCTGGCCAATATCCGACCCTCGGGCAAGGACTACCTGATGGAGGATTTCTATTACGCGGGCGGCCTGCCGGCACTGATGAAAGAGCTGGGCGACAAGCTGGACCTGTCGGTGATGACGGTGAACGGCCAGACCATGGGCGACAACATCGCAGAGGCGGTGAACTACAACGACGATGTGATCCGGCCGCTGTCCAACCCGGTGTACCAGCAGGGGTCGCTGGCGGTGCTCAAGGGCAATCTGGCCCCCGATGGCGCGGTGATCAAACCCGCCGCCATGGACCCCAGGTTCCAGACCCACAAAGGCCCGGCGATTGTCGCCGACAGCTATGCCGAGCTGAAGACGATCATCAACGACGAAGATTATCCGATGACACCGGACCACGTTCTGGTGCTGCGCAATGCCGGGCCGCTGGGCGGGCCGGGGATGCCGGAATGGGGCATGATCCCGATGCCCAAGGCGCTGCTCAAGGACGGCCACCGCGACATGGTGCGGCTGTCGGATGCGCGCATGTCGGGCACATCCTACGGTGCCTGCGTCCTGCATGTGGCCCCCGAGGCCTATATCGGCGGCCCACTGGCGCTGATCCAGACCGGCGACATCATCGAGATGGACATCCCCAACCGGACGCTCAACGTCGTGCTGACGGACGCAGAACTGGAGGCGCGCCGCGCCGCCTGGACAGCGCCCGCCCCACGGTTTGAGCGCGGCTATGGCCAGATGTTCAGCAAACATGTGGAACAGGCGGACAAGGGCTGCGACTTTGACTTTCTGCGCAGCGATTTTGGCGGCCCCGTGCCGGAACCGGAGATCAATTGATGGCTGTGACGAACACCGCCCCTGACCTGATCCGGAACCTGATCCGGGGCCTGCACCTTTCCCGCCGGGAGGTCCCGGGACAGGCCCGGGACGCGGGGCTTCTGACATGAGCGCTCTCGCCAAGGCGCTGACCGGCGTGTCCGGCATCCTTGTCACGCCGTTTGACACGGCGGGCGAGATCGCGCCGGACCTGCAAAAGCCACTGGTCGACCGCGCCATTGCCGCAGGCGTGCATGTGCTGACCGCCAATGGCAACACCGGCGAGTTCTACGGGCTGACGCTGGACGAGGCCTGCGCCATGGTTGCGGCCAGCGGCACGCATATCGCGGGCCGCGTGCCGCTGGTGGCGGGCGTCGGACGCGGGGTGCGCGACGCGCAGACCCTGGCCGAGGCGTCGCGCGCGGCGGGGGCAACTGCGCTGATGATCCACCAGCCGCCCGACCCCTTTGTCGCGCCGCGCGGCGTCATCGCCTATGTGCAGGCGGTGCGCGAGGCCGGACAGGGGTTGCCGCTGATCCTCTACCTGCGCAACGATGCCATCGGGACTGATGCCATCGCCGCGCTGTGCCGCGTCGAGGGCGTGGTGGGGGTCAAATGGGCCACGCCCAACCCCATGCGGCTGAAGGCCGCCATGGCCGCCGCCCCCGATCACATCACCTGGACCGGCGGTCTGGCCGAGGTCTGGGCGCCGACGCTCTACGCCGTTGGTGCGCGCGGCTTTACCAGCGGGCTGATCAATGTCTGGCCAGAACGGTCGGTGGCGATCAACACCGCACTGGAGGCGGGAGACTACGCCCGCGCCCGCGCGCTGATCGCCGACATGCAGGTGTTTGAGGATATCCGCGCCGAGGAACAGGGCGGGGCCAATGTGCCCGGCGTCAAGGCGGCGCTGGCGCTGATGGGCGAGGACTGCGGCGTGGCGCGCCCGCCCGCCGCCTGGCCGCTGACCGACGACCAGATGATGCGCCTGCGCGGCTTCATGGCCGGCAACGGACTGCTGGCATGAGCCGCCCGCTGCGACACAGGCGGGACCAGGCGGCGGTCGAGCCGTCTGAACCGCGTTTCGAACCGCGTTCGAAGAGTTTTTGCCAAAGCCTGTCGAACGCAGATGTCACCCGAAGGAACCAGAGATGACCGATCACCCCCTGACCCCCGACACCAAGGCCAAGCTGGAACAGGTCTCTGTCGCCACGCTGGCCACCGCGCTGTACAAGCGCGGGCTACGCCATCAGGCGATCCAGGACGTGCGCCCGGTGGCCGCCAAGGGCCGCAACATGGTCGGCCCCGCCTTTACCCTGCGCTACATGCCCGCCCGCGAGGACCGCAACCAACTGGTCGAGTTCCGCAACCCCGAACACCCCCAGCGCGTCGCCATCGAGACCTGCCCGCCGGGCCATGTGCTGGTCATGGACAGCCGCAAATCGGCCACCGCCGCCAGCGCGGGCGACATCCTGATCACCCGCCTGATGATGCGCGGCGGCGCTGGTGTGGTCACCGATGGCGGCTTTCGCGACGCGATGAACATCGGCGAACTGGAGATGCCGGCCTATCACAGCCGCCCCTCCAGCCCGACCAATCTGACCACCAACGAGGCCATCGACATCAATGTCCCCATCGGCTGCGGCGACGCGCCGGTGTTTCCGGGTGACATCGTGGTGGGCGACGACGACAGCGTCATCATCCTGCCCGCGCATCTAGCCGCAGAGATCGCCGACGAGGCGATCGAGATGACCGCCTATGAGGATTTTGCCCTGGAGCAGGTCAAGAACGGTGCGGCGATCATCGGACTGTATCCCGCCACGCAGGAGGAGAACCTGGAAAAGTTCGCCGCCTGGCGCAAGGCAAACGGCCGCTGATGTCCTGACGGGCCCCGCGCCGGTGCTGCGCAGGGGGCCCGTCACGCGGCGCGGCACCGGTCTGTGGTGATGATCTTTGGCGCCATGCCGTTGGGGGCGTCATGCGGTTTTGGAGGCCGGATGCGTTTTGTCTCCGACCGCCCAAATGCGCCCGCCGCCCAGCCCGCCGCCCGCCGGATCACGACAGACCGGATCACGTCAGACCTGACCAGACCACAAACAGCCCGACCACACCGGGCCAGACGACAAAGGGCCAGACCACAACGGCCCGCCGACACAAGGATCGACCATGCCCGACACCTACACCCCTCACGGCAAGCACCTGATCGCAGGCGAGTGGGTCGCCAGCGCGGCGACCTTTGCCTCTGACCCGGCGCGCGGCCCGTCCCATGCCTATGCCATCGGCACCCCCGAGCTGGTCGACCGCGCCTGCGTCGCGGCGGAGGCCGCGTTTGAGGTCTATGGCCAGACCGCGCGCGCCGACCGCGCCGCGTTCCTGCACGCCATCGCCGATGAGATCGAGGCCCGCGGCGCGCAAATCACCCAGATCGGCACCCAGGAAACCGGCCTGCCAGAGGCCCGTCTGAACGGCGAGCGCGGCCGCACCACAGGCCAGCTCCGCCTCTTCGCCGAGCATATCCTCAAGGGCGACTACCTGGACCGCCGCCACGACAAGGCCCTGCCGGACCGCGCCCCGCTGCCGCGCCCCGACCTCAAGATGGTGCAGCGCCCGATCGGCCCGGTCGCCGTCTTTGGCGCGTCGAACTTTCCGCTCGCCTTTTCCACCGCCGGCGGCGACACCGCCAGCGCGCTGGCCGCCGGATGCCCGGTGGTGGTCAAGGGCCATTCCGCCCATCCCGGCACCGGCGAGATCGTCGCCGAGGCCATTCACGCCGCCATCGCCACCTGCGGCATCCATCCCGGCACCTTCAGCCTGATCCAGGGCGGCAAACGCGATGTCGGCACCGCCCTTGTCCAGCACCCGCTGATCCGCGCCGTCGGCTTTACCGGCAGCCTCGGCGGCGGGCGGGCGTTGTTCGACCTTTGCGCCAGCCGCCCCGAACCGATCCCCTTCTTCGGCGAGCTGGGCAGCGTCAACCCGATGTTCATCCTGCCGCAGGCGACAGCGGCGCGCGGGGCGCAGATTGGCACGGACTGGGCGGCCTCCCTGACCATGGGTGCCGGACAGTTCTGCACCAACCCCGGCATCGCCGTGGTGGAAACCGGCCCACAGGGCGACGCCCTGGTCGCCGCTGCGGCCGAGGCGTTGAAGGGCGTTCAGACCCAATGCATGCTCACCGACGGTATCGCCGAGGCGTATAGAAACGGTAAACAGCGCTTTGACAGCCGCAATCCGGTGCGCCCGGTGCTGACCACCGACAGCGAGGGCCGCAACGCCGCCCCCAACCTCTATGAGACCGACGCCGCGCAGTACCTGCAGGATCACAGCCTTGGCGAAGAGGTCTTCGGCCCCCTGGGCCTGGTGGTGCGCGTCTCCGGCGCCGACGAGATGGAAACCCTCGCCCGCGGTTTTGAGGGGCAACTGACCTGCACGCTGCACATGGATACCGGCGACACCGACCTTGCCCGCCGCCTGATGCCGGTGCTGGAACGCAAAGCCGGCCGCCTGCTGGTCAACGGCTTTCCCACCGGCGTCGAGGTCAGCGACACAATGGTCCACGGCGGACCCTACCCCGCCTCCACCAACTTCGGCGCAACATCCGTCGGAACCATGGCCATCCGCAGGTTCCTAAGACCCGTCTGCTACCAAAACCTCCCAGACGACCTGCTCCCCGTTGATCTCAGGTGAGACGGGGGAATGGTACGGGTGATGCAAACTGAAGGAGAGAAGTCAGCGCGTCTGTCGCTGGTTTCTCTCTTGCTGCTGTCGGTCGCGGCACTGGAACTGCTGGCGCGAATCACAGGAGTGCGGGCAGTGCAGGATGCTGCCTGGATTGCCATGCTGCTGGCCGTGCTTCTGTCTATCCGTCGTCTTACGTTGCGCGAATACTACCTTGTCGCTGCCAGCGTTGTGGTCTCGGTTCTTGTCGTCGCGTTGCTCCCGAATCCCACAACGGTCCTGATTGGTGCGCTGGATCAGGCCGTGTTCCTGATGAGCTTTATCCTGCTGCTGGGTCTGCTGCAGGCAACTGCCGCGACCTCCCCCTCTGTGGCGGATCTGGGTGCGTTCCTGACCCGCCAGCCGCCCGGACGTCGCTATGCCGCGCTGTCGGGCGGGACGGCATTTCTTGCCATTCTGTTCAATATCGGTGTTGTCAGCTTTCTGGTGCCTCTGATCCAGCGGGGCATTCAGCGCGCCGCGCCGGGCGACCCTTTGAACCCCATCCGTGAACAGCGTCAGATTTCGGCCCTGTTGCGCGGGTTCGCGTGGAGCGTGACGTGGTCCCCCACCGCCATTGCGCCTTTGATCGTCATGGACCTCATCCCCGGTGTCGATCGCGTGGTCTGGATGGGGTATGCCTTTCCGCTGTTTGCGGTCCTGATGGTCGCTGGCTGGCTGGAAGACCATGTGCGGTTTCGCGCTTTCAAGCCTCGGGGCGTGTTGCCCGTCATGGTTTGGCCCCGCACCGCAGCTCTGCGCTTTGCCGCGACAACGATCTGGTTCCTGTTGCTCGTTCTCTGCTTTGTCTGGCTGTTTGACGAAAGCATCGTCTTTGGCGTGCTTGCTGCCTGCCCGCTCATGGTGATTGGCTGGCTTGTGGCGCAACAGGGAGTTGCTCACTTGCCTGCTCGGTTACGCCAAATGGTGGGGACCGATCTTACCGGATCCATCAATGTTGCCGTCACGCTGGCCACATCGGGATATATCGGGCGCGCCGCCGCAGGTCTGACCCCCGCCAACGCCGTGGCCGAGGCATTGGGACTGGCCGCCATGCCTGACTGGATGATGCTGGCGCTGATCCCGTCTTTCACCGCCTTGATCAGCCTGTTTGCCTTGTCGCCAACAATGATGGCGGTGTTTCTGGGCTCTTTCTTTGCTGCGCTGCCGGTGTTGCCTGCCGACGCGACCCTGATCGCGTTTTCGATCTCCTGCGGCTGGGCCCTGTCTATGACGTTTTCGCCCTTTGCGACGCTGATCCTGATCGTCTCGCGGGCGTCTGGCATTCCCATTTCCACGCTCACATGGCGCTGGAACCTCCTTTTCACAACCTTTGCTGCAACCCTGCTTTTCCCGGTCTTTTTTTTGCTGACCGGTGGGCACTAAACCGAGGAAACTCTCATGATTGCTCCTACTGACCTGCGCACCATCATCCGCTCCGGCCTGTTATCCTTTCCAGTGACGCCTTTCGATGGGGACGATAAATTCAACGCAAACGCCTTTGCTGCACATCTGGAGTGGCTCAGCCCGCACAAGATCGCGGGGTTGATCGTCGCGGGCGGCACAGGTGAGCTGTTTTCCCTGACCCCGTCGGAAGTGGTCGAGGTGGTCAAGACCGCCCGTGCAGCACAGCCGGATCAGCCGGTGATCGCCGGGTGTGGCTATGGCACACGGATGGCCTGCGACATGGCACAGGGGATCGAGGCCGCAGGCGGCGACGGCATCCTATTGTTGCCGCACTACCTGATCGGCGCGCCGCAGGATGGGATCGAGGCCCATATTCGCGCTGTCTGCAAATCCACCAACATGGGCGTGATCGTCTATAACCGGGGCCAATCGGTGGTCTCTGCCGAGACATTGGCGCGACTGGCCGAGGATTGCCCCAACCTGATCGGTTTCAAAGACGGGACCGGCGATATCGACACGGTCAAGCGGATCACCGTGGGACTGGGTGACCGGCTGGCCTATGTTGGCGGCATGCCCACGCATGAATTGTTCGCACAGGCCTATCGCGGCGCGGGTGTGGACACCTATTCCTCTGCCGTCTTCAACTTTGTCCCTGAAACAGCACTGGCCTTTCACGCCGCCTTTGTTGCCGGGGACGATGCCACCTGCGATGAAATGTTGCGCGACTTTTACTATCCTTTCGCAAAGATCCGCGACCGCAAGACCGGCTATGCCGTCTCAGCGATCAAGGCCGGCGTCGCGTTGCGCGGGTTTGACACGGGTCCGGTCCGCAGCCCGCTGACCGACCTTACGGGAGAGGAACGCGACCTGATGCGCGATCTCATCCAAGGTCGCAAGTGAGCAGGTCAGCCGTGACCTCTGTGATCCTTACGACGTCACCAACATTTGCCACCATCGGCGGACTTTCCGAACGGATCGCCGCCGATGGCTACACACTGGTCCGGTTTCCGCAGGTTGATGCAGGATACATGGAGGCCTTGGCCAGCGCCTCGTTTCTTGTCGCAGGGTTACCGCCAGTCGATGCGGCGACGATAGCTGCTGCGCCGCATCTCAAGGGCATTCTGAAACATGGCTTTGGTCTGGATTCGATTGACATCGATGCCGCCTCGAGGGCGGGTCTTGCGGTGACCTCTACCCCCGGAGCCAACGCGCAGGCGGTGGCGGAACTGGCCCTTGGGGCGATCTTTGCGCTGTCCAGAAATACGGTTGCCGGGCATGAATCCGTAGCGCAGGGAGGATGGCATCGCAGGCGCGGGCGCGAAGTTGCCGGGTGCACCTTGGGTATTTTGGGATTTGGTCAGATCGGCCAACGCCTGGCCCGCATAGCGCGGGGGGTCGGAATGCAGGTCATGGCGCATGACGCCTATCCCGTTCCTGACGCCGCCAGAGAGATCGGCGTCGAACTGGTGGCCTTTGACACGCTATTGGCACGCGCAGACCATCTGTCTCTGCATATTTCCGGAGGGCCATCCTCGACCGGGCTGATCGGATCACAGGCGTTGGCCCGCATTAAGCCGGGGGCCTGCCTGCTGAACTTTGCACGCGGCAGTATCGTGGATCTTGACGCGCTGGCCCATGCACTGGGGTCCGGCCATCTGGGCGGCGCCGCGCTGGATGCCTTTGTCGAGGAACCGCCCGACATCAGCCATGCCATCTTTGCCCTACCAAACACCCTCTTCTCGCCCCATTCCGGGGCCGACACCGCCGAATCCATCCAACGGATGGGCGCAATGGTCTACGAAGACATCCAGACATTGGCCCACGGGCATTGGCCAGACCGAACGGTTAATACGGCGGCTGCGGGCAGGTCGTCTGGTCCGGCTGGTTGACGCGACATCCCCGCGTGAACCGGAGCGACCGCAATCGGGACATGTACGCCAGTGACACACAGCCCTTCACATCACACCTTGCTCTTATCCGTCTCTCCTTGGATCCAAAATTACCAAGCAAAGCGTCTACAAATCTAGGGGCACCACAACCCCACACTTGGGAAGGTGCCCATCCCAAAATGCGCGTTCCCTTGCCTCTCTCGGGCGCGGCCCGCCGCACTTGCGCAGCATCCTGCAATGGCCGTCCGGCTACGGCGCGATGATCGGACTGGCCTGAATGTCGGACTCTTTGGTGGCCACCCCAACAAACCGTGTCCCGTGCTTGAACCAGCTTTCAGGTGCAGGAGCCCCCCACAAGGTCTGTCTCTGCGGGTCTTTCAAATCCCACTTGATCGGTTCCAGATCGGGGTCGACCGTCTGGTAGTCCGAACAATAGATCTCGATCCGGTGGCCATCGGGATCAAGGATGTACAGGAAAAAGGCGTTCGAAATGCCGTGCCGCCCCGGACCGCGTTCGATGTTTTTGACATGCCCGGTGGTTGCCATCAGATCCAGTAAGTCAATGATGTTCAGCGGTGTCGGCACCCAAAAGGCGACGTGGTGCATGCGTGGTCCGGTGCCGTTGGTAAAGGCCATGTCATGCACCCCGCCCTTACGGTGCATCCATGCGGCCCACAGTCTTTTGCTGTCTTCGTCCTCTGTGTATTCCGTCACGCGAAACCCGAAGTCGCTGTAAAAGGCAACCGACGCGTCCACGTCAGGACTGAAGCAGTTGAAATGGTCAATCCGCAGAGGTTTGACCCCGCGATACAGCGCATATTTCTGATGGATCGGTGCCAGCCGGTCCATCTTGTGATAGAACTCCAGCGGAATTCCCATGTTGTCCGAGGTCAGCAGAGTGCGTCCCTGATAGGCGCGCTGCACCCATTCTGTCGGGCAACCTTTTTCCCGGAAGTAAACCTCGGCCCGGTCAAGATCGTCTTCGTCGAAGGTTTTGAACCCCATGACCTCAACCGTGCCGGGTTGATCAGACTGTTGCAGGATCACGCTATGGTGGCCGCGTTCTTCCATCGCGCGCAGGTAGACATGTGCATCGTCCTCATCCGTGACCTGAAGACCGAGGATCTCGGTATAGAACGCCTTCGACGCGGCAAGGTCAGACACGTTCAGGCAGACATGGCTCAACCGGATGGTGTTGAAGTCGGGGTAGAGGTTGGGGGCAGGAACGGGCATGACGGCTCCTCTCAGCGCAGGGTCAGGGCCGCGCGGGCCTTGGTATATTTCCGGACAAGATGGTCACGCGTGGCGGCATCCAGCATGGCAAGCCGGTCCGGGTTGGCATTGTCGGCGATGTCGGACAGCTTGACCGCAAGGGCGATCGGATTGGCGCGGACGCGGGCATAATAGCTCTCGGCCGCCTCCCCCTCGCGGCGTGTGATTGCATCAACTGCGGCGGCGATCTCATCGCCGAATTGCGCAGCCACGCGAGACAACGGCACGTCGCAATCTTCGACCACGTCGTGAAGCAGGGCGACAACGACCTCGCTCTGTCCCTCGACGCCTGCGGCGACGCGTGCGAC
Source organism: Antarctobacter heliothermus (assembly GCF_002237555.1). Lineage (NCBI taxonomy): Bacteria > Pseudomonadati > Pseudomonadota > Alphaproteobacteria > Rhodobacterales > Roseobacteraceae > Antarctobacter > Antarctobacter heliothermus. The sequence continues at coordinate 4,655,899 of NZ_CP022540.1, forward strand.
ATGGCCGATATAGGCCATGCCCGCCTGATCCGTCTGTCCGCGATGCGCAGCAAAGGCCATTTCGAACGCCGCGCCGATCATTGCCCTGCGCCCAGTCTGGTGATCTTGTGCTGGCCAAGCGCAAAGCCAATGTGCTTTTGCTCCATATAGAATTCGAAAGACCAGTCACCGCCGTCGCGGCCGATGCCGCTGGCCTTGACCCCGCCAAACGGCGTGGGCAGGTGGCGCACGTTTTCCGAATTCACCCAGATCATCCCCGCCTCCAGCCCGTCGGTAAAGCGCAGCGCGCGGGTCAGATCGTTGGTCCAGACATAGCCAGTTAGGCCATAAGGCACGTCATTGGCGATCCGCAACGCCTCCTCTTCGGTACTGAACGGGATTGAGGTCAGCACCGGGCCAAAGATCTCTTCCTGCGCGATGCGCATCTGGTTGGTCGCGTTGGTGAACAGCGTGGGGCGGACAAAGTAGCCCTCCTCCCCTACTGTCACGCCGCCCGCAGCAACGGTCGCGCCGTCCTCTTTGGCGATGTCAAAGTAGCTGGTCACCTTGTTGTAATGCTCTTCAGTGACCAGTGGGCCGATTTCCGTGGCCGGGTCCAGTGGATGACCGACGTTGATGGCGTTCACCCGCTCAACCAACCTTGTCTCAAACTCCGTGCGGATGGTGTCCTGCACCAACAGGCGCGAAGACGAGGTGCATCGCTCGCCGTTGATCGAATAGATCATGAAGATCACCGCATCTAACGCACGCTCCAGATCGGCGTCGTCAAACACGATCACCGGGTTCTTCCCCCCCAGTTCAAGGTGATTACGCTTGAGTGTAACGGCACCCTGTTTGGTGATTAGACTGCCGGTGCGCGATTCCCCGACAAAGGCGATGGCCTTGATCCTGGGGTGTTCACACAACGCCTTGCCCGCGCCCTCGCCAAACCCGTTCACAGTGTTCAGAACGCCGGGCGGAAGACCCGCCTCTTCAGCGATCTCAACCAGCAAGCGTGCCGTCAGGGGCGACGCCTCGGCCGGTTTGTGAACGACCGTACATCCGGCGGCCAGCGCCGGAGCGATCTTCCATGTGGACAGCATGAACGGTGTATTCCACGGGGTGATCACCCCGACGGGACCAATCGGCACGCGGGTTGTGACGTTCATAAGGGTTGGGGATTTCAGATGCTGGCCGTCGCGCGCCTGCACCACCTGATCCGCGAAATACCGAAAATTCTCCGCCCCGCGCAGGGCCGCCTTGGACATGAACTTGTACGCCTGCCCCGTGTCCCAGCATTCGCAAAGTGCGATTTCCTCGGCGCGCGCCTCGATCCCTTCGGCAATGCGGATCAGGATTTTCTTGCGCTCCAGCGCGGGCATATCGCGCCAAGCGGCAAAGGCATCATGGGCGGCATTGGCGGCCGCGTCGATGTCGTCCGCCGTGCCATGCGCCACGTCGCAAATCACGCTTTTGTCCACCGGCGAGATGGTCTGAAACACCCCTGCCCCACCAGCCACATCCGCCCCACCGATCCGGTTAAGGATGCCCGTCATGCGGAACCGTTCCAGATAGCCGTTCAGTTTGCTGATATTGTTTTCCAGCACGGTCATGCGGACGCCTCCAGATGATCGCGGACCGTTCCGAACTTCAGGGAAAACTCGGCATCAATCTCCCGCATCTCCACCGAAAGCGCGATGGAGCGGGTTGCCATCGCTGGATCGACAAACCCCTTGAGCGCCCCAAATATGCGATCAAGTGCGTCTTTCTTGACGTCGGCGGGGCGACCGTCACGCAATCGGACGGTGAGATCGATGAACCCGTGTTTGGGGTTGCCATCGGCCATCGCCACATGATCCACCCGGGTTGCGCGGACCCGAATGCCTGCCACGGGAAAGGTTTCGATCTCTGCCGCCGCCGCGCGGATCGTTTCGCACAGGGCCCCTATATCCACGACGCCCTCAAGGTTGGCCGAATAGTCGATGTGGAAGTGTGGCATGGCAACCTCTTAACATGTTAATTATTGTCAGGTTAAATATTCCCCTGTTGCGTTGTCAAGAACAAGTTCACAGTGCATGTGACGTTTGAGACAACTTCCGAGGCCCCCATGACGTCCGAACTGCCGTCGACTTCCCGATCCCTGCCCATCGCGCTGATCCGCGCGCGTGAGGGCGTCATGTCTCCCATCCGCGACATGCTGTCCGAAACCGGGATCACCGAACAGCAGTGGCGCGTGCTGCGGGTGCTTTCTGAATACGGCGTATTGGACGCCAAGACGCTTGCGGACCGGTCCAGTCTGCTGTTCCCCAGCCTGACCCGGATCGCTGCAACCCTGCGTGAAAAGGGGCTGGTGACCCAGACCCGCGACGATCAGGACCGGCGACGGCAATTCATCAAGATCACGCCCGAGGGGCAAAAGATCATCGACGATCGCGCAGACCAAGCAGCGTTGATCGTGGAAGGGTTCAAGGCCACTCTTGGGATCGAAAACTACGAAACGCTGCTGGACTTGTTGGCGTTACTTGACCCCGGCTCTCGGGGCTAGCCCTGATGGGTTACAATGAGAACTGACGCTGCATTGTCACCAAGAACTGACCCGCCCGTTCGTTATGTTTCCCAATTCATGATTGGGTCAATGCGATTGTCTCCTTCCGTTTCTTTTTGACTGCCTAGGTCATGTTGACAAATGACGCACCCAAAGCAGGATTGACGTTATGTCGATGAAGCCCAGGAAACTCTCGGCAATCTTGTCGTAACGGGTTGCGACGCGGCGGGCGTTCTTCATCGTATTGAAGCACCGCTCAACCATGTTGCGAAGCTGGTAGAGCGAGTGATCCACTCCGACCCGCATTCTGCGTGACCTGCCCCCCGCGAAATCCCTCACCGTAATGTAGAGTCTGCGCCAACTCTGAAGGAGCAGACGAATGCGTAAGAGCCGTTTCACCGAGGCGCAGATAATCGGGATGATCAAGGAGCAGGAGGCCGGAATGCCGACGGCCGAGGTGTGCCGCCGTCACGGCCTGAGCAACGCGACGTTCTACAAGCTCAAAGCCAAGTCTGGCGGAATGGACGTGTCCGAGGCCGCGAGGCTGAAGGCGCTGGAGGATGAGAACGCCAAGCTCAAGCGACTACTGGCCGACACCATGCTCGACAATGTCGTGCTGAAGGATCTGCTGGGAAAGAAATAACGACATTGATCAAGCGGCGAGACGCGGCGCTCCGGGTGATGCGAGATCATGACATCTCGCAGCGCCGGGCCTGTCGGCTGGTCCACTGCCCGGCAGTGGTTTTGCTTGAAAACCATGAGAGGGGGTGTCGATCCCAAGACTGTCCGGCGAGAACGCCCGCCGGATTGTGCTGACATCCGCAAGGAGATGCAGGAGGTCGCCGGCAAGCGGCGTCGGTTCGGGTATCGCCGGATCGGCGTCTTGTTGGAGCGCAAAGGCATGATCATGAACCACAAGAAGCTCTACAGGATCTACCGCGAGGAAGGCCTGTCGGTGAGACGGCGGCGCGGCCGGAAACGGGCGCGCGGCACGAGGACACCGATGCCGGTTGCCGCGCATCCCAATGCGCGCTGGTCCCTGGACTTCGTGTCCGACAGCTTCGGCGCCTCGCGGAAGTTCCGGATCTTGGCGGTGATCGATGAGTACCCGGGAATGCTTGTGCCTCGTGGCGGACATCAGCCTGTCCGGCGCACGGGTCGCCCGAGAGCTCGGCGCCCTGATCCGGATCTACGGCAAGCCCGGTTGCATTGTCAGTGATAACGTCCTATGCGCGGAATAATTGGCTGATTTGGCATCAGGTCATTGTCATGCTGAAGCGTTCCAGCACGTTCGAATGTGTGTCAGTTCGGCATTTTGGTCAACAACATGTCTCTCCCATAACAAACACAGAGTACGCTTATTGCGGCTCTCACCGTCCTTAAGACGAGATCTTCGGGTCGTTGAGCAGAAGGCCTGAACATTATCTACGAGGTCGAATGCTCGCCTCTACGGCCCTTACAGAGAAAGGTCCTTCTGCTGTCAATCATCCCTCAAAGAAGGGACGATAGGGTTCGCCGCGGTTTATTATCCCATGCACGGTGCGGGCCATTTTTGCGGCGATTGCGGTATACGCCTTGCGACGTAAATGCGTGTTTTGACGATCCTTGGCGATGTAACGCTCGAACTTGTCGCGGAAGCTGTTGGTCTTTTGCATGATGGCGACCTGACCGGCCATCCAGAGCGTGCGGCGTAATCTGGCATTCCCATATTTTGAGAGCTTGGTTTGGCCACGGAATGTGCCCGACTGGATCGTTGCGAGGTCCATCCCACAGAACTTCAAAAATTGGCGGTGATGCCGAAAGCGGCGCAGATCGCCTGCTTCTGCAAGGATGGTCAGCGCGTTGATCGGCCCGATCCCTGGGATGGATGTTAGCAGTTGATAGTCGTCGTTGGTCTTGAGAAGCTCAACGGCGCGATCCTCAATCTCGTTGCGTTTGGCAATCAGGCCGCGCCCTTCACCCAAGACCAAACGGAACATCCTTGCAGCGTCGGAGTCCGGCGCAATTGGCAGGCCTACAGAGAACTTGGCGGTCTGATAAATATCTGCAAGCAAACGTTCTTTTGACACTTTGCGGCCGACCACGTCCCAAGCATCTGCAATGAAAGCCTCTTGGTCCATGGCAGAGATGAAATGCGGTGAAGGATAACGTTCGAGAAAGGCAAAGAACCAATCGCTGCGTGAGCTGCGATGAAAGCGGTCAGCCTCGGGCCAATACAGCGGCAGGTAGTGGGTCAGCACCCGATGCCAAAGTTCCGTCTTTGAGCGCGAGACTATGTCGTGCGTCTTGGACAACTCCTGAAGATCATTCGTACCGCTCAGCATTGGGTCGTGGTAAAACTGCTCGTTCCCGATCAGCATCATATGCAGGATGACTTGCGCGTCTTTCGGATCGTTCTTGTCCCAACTGTTGTTCAAAGCCTCACGGGTGCGCGCCAATGCGACCGAAGACACCAGCTTCACATCGAAACCGGCCACCCCAAGCCGGTAAGCGAGAGCGCGATGGTAATTGCCTGTAGCCTCAAAAGCCGCGCGGACAGGACGATCATACTCTGAGAGTGTAGAGATCAATCGATTGAATTCGTCGAGCTGGTTGAGAACGGTCAAACGGCGGCGGCGCTTTCGGCCCGGAACAGCGATCAAGACTTCATGGCGGGCCTTTGCGATATCAATCGCAACCAAAACAGGCTCGGTTTGTGCAATAGTGGCATCGGTCATAGTCGGTCTCCCTTGCGGCGTGGTTTGTGCAAAACCACTGTAGGGACCTGAGACCCGGCTATGATCACCTGCTGCGCTATTTGGGGGCTGCGCAGGCAATCATAGCCTCAACATCAACAACATTCCGAAGGTGTTATGGCCCGGAGTTCACCAGCCGGGCAAGCCTGAAATGGGCCGACGAAAACACCGTGCCGTGGCACTACATCGATCCCGGCAAACCGCAGCAGAATGCCTTCATCGAAAGTTTCAATGGCAGCCTCAGGGACGAGCTGCTCAACGAGGAAATCTTCGACAGCCTGGATGACGCGCGGCGAAAGCTGGGCCTGTGGCGCTACGACTACAACACAGTCAGACCGCACTCATCCCTGGGCAACCAGACACCGCAGAAAGCGCGCCGGACGCTCGAGCAATTTGAGGGCTCCGCGCCCGGCGAGCTTGCGTCAGACGGGGAACGAGAATACCCAAATCCAACCTGCAGACTCTCATTATGAATGAGGGACCAGCAGGGGGCACGTCACGCAGCCGGATCGGACCTGGCCACAAGCCTCACGCAAAGGCCCTCCTGACCACCAGAGGCTTCTTGTCGGCAGCGAAGATGGGAGGGGCAGAAGGTGGAGCATTTCCGGGGGCATTTCTCCGCCCAAAGGGCCAGAAAGAGCATCACCACGGTATGTTAGGAAAAACTGGCTGGGGTGGTAGGATTCGAACCTACGGTACACTGTACCAAAAACAGTTGCCTTACCACTTGGCTACACCCCAACCGTGGCGCGGGACATACGATGCCGGGTCACTGGGATCAAGACCATTTTTCAGGAAAATCACTTGCTCGCTTGTTGTACCGAATTGTCCCCGCCGGGGGCACCGGCAAAAAACCGGTATTGCGCCCGTCCCGCCCGCTTGGAGGCGTAAAGCGCCATGTCCGCCTGTTCCACCAATTCTGCGGGGTCACCAACCGGTCCCTCTGTTACGGCGATCCCTATGCTGGCCGAAATCTCACAGGTTTGGCCGCCGTAGATCACTGGCTCTTCTATGCGTCGGATCAGTCGCTCAGCGATTTCCGACAGCCGGTTCGGCAGGACCAGCTTGCCGAATACAATCATGAATTCATCCCCGCCCACACGCACCGCGATATCGTCCTGACGCACCACGTCCGTCATCACCCTGGCCACATGACGCAGGACTTGATCGCCTGCGGCGTGGCCAAGGGTGTCATTCACCTGTTTGAAGTGATCAAGGTCGATATGCATGAGCGAGAAGGGATCTCCACTGCGCTTCAACCGCTCCAACAAGGCGTCCAGCGCGCGCCGATTGCTCAGGCCAGTCAATGTGTCGGTAAAGGCGCGCTCTTCGGCCTCGACCATCGCGCCTTGCAACCGGGTGTTCAGGCTGCGCGAGGCGTCCATTGCCGCTGATTTCGCCTCGACGAGGTACAGCATTTCGATGGCCAGATCGGTCGGCGCAAAGTCCGAACTGGTCAGCGCATAGTCCCGTACCGCGCTCAGCACATGGATGCCAAACGACAGGTTGATGACTGCGCCGCCCTGCCCGTCTGACACCAGTACGCCGTATAGCGGGGTTCGAACGCCGCTGCGCAGCCGCAACCGGATCTTGCGGCCTTCGGTCTGCAATAGTTGTTCCATGCTGGTCACGGCACGCGGCCGAAACACCTCGAAGATCTCAAGGAACCGCGCCCCTTCCATGGGCTCGCGGCTGATCTTGTGCAGGGTCGGTCCAGCTTGGCGGATGTGCCCTGTCGGTTCCAGCAACAGGTGCAGCGGACAGAGCAGATGCAGGATTTCTTCAGGCAGTCTGCTCATCCCTCGCTGCCCCCGGTGTTCGCCGCCAGCTCGAACTCCCGCCCCTCGGCGTAGGCGGTTTCGATCACCGTAATCATCAAGATCTGCTCGCCTCGCCGGCCACCTTCGGTGTCCAGCAGCGCCAGAGCGCCATAGTCGTCGGCCATGGCGCGCAGCACCCCGATCATGACATAGCCAAAGCCCGGCAGGCCGTCGCCAACCCGCAAGCTGAACTGTAAGTTTCCGCTGTCCGTCAGTTCCAGTTCCGGCAGGACCAGATCGGCCACCGCAAGGCGCGTCCGATCAGGCAGATCGTCCAGAGAGTGCAGGAATTCGATGAAATCGACCCCGCCGAACCGCAGCAGACGGCGCAGCCCCTCACTGTTCGGATGTGACACCAGATAGGTGCCGACATCTTCCCAGATCGCCTCTGCCGGTTTGCCAAGCCCCAGCTCGGCCGCCCCGATCAGCGCGCTATAAGTTTCCGGTGGATAATTCAGCATCGGCTCAAATGCGGGGACTTCAAGGCCCGCTCCGACGACAATTTCGGCCCATGTCATGGGGCCATATGTATCCTCAATAAAAACCTGAAAGGTTCGCAGGATCAACCCGTGCATCTTTCCACACCTCAATGCCTTTGCAAGAGCATGGACAGCAGCGATTAAGAATCGGCAAACAGGTACAATTGCGCATGTTTTGGCCCGCCAACAGCCAGCGCGTACAGACGCTAGAAATCCGTCGGTGCGCCCCCCTCACGTTTGCGCCGGGCCACGAAGGATTCCAGTTCTTCCCGGATACCCGCGTCCATTTGCGGCGCTTCGAATTCCTCGATGATCCGCTTGAACATCACATGCGCCCGTTCCGGCGTCCAAAGCGCGCCAGCCGCCTCCCAGCCTTCAAAGTTCTTCCAGTCCGACAGGAACGGCTGATAGAACGCCGTCTCATAGCGATCCTGCGTGTGCTGCACGCCAAAGAAATGCCCGTTCGGCCCTACCTCACGGATAGTATCGACCGCCAGCGCATCGTCAGAGACATCGCAGATCTCCGGCTCCATGTACCGTTGCAACTGCTGCAACACCTCGCAATCCATGATGAACTTTTCCGGGCTGGCGATCAGCCCGCCTTCCAGCCAACCGGCTGCGTGATAGACCATGTTGGTGCCCGATTGGATCGCCGCCCAAAGCGAGTGTTCGGTTTCCCACATCGCCTGCCCGTCCGGCACGTTGGCCGCACAGACACCAGAGGACCGCATGGGCAGATCGTAGAACCGCGCCATCTGGCCGGTCATCTGGGTCGCGCGCATGTACTCGGGCGTGCCAAAGGCGGGCGCACCGGACTTCATGTCGACGTTTGAGGTGAACGTGCCGATCACGCAGGGCACGCCAGGGTTGATCACCTGCGCCAGCACCACCGCCGCCACCCCCTCGGCCAGCGACTGCGCCACGGCACCGGCCATCGTCACGGGCGCCATCGCCCCCGCAAGGGTAAACGGCGTCACCACCAGCCCCTGCCCCCGCCTAGCCATGCGCATCCAGCCGTCCATCATCGGATAGTCGTGCTTCAGCGGAGAGGTCGAGTTGATGTTGGTGTACATCCGCGGTGTCGCGTCGAATTCCTCGTGGGTCAGCCCGCCGGCGATACGCACCATCTCCATCACGTCCTCGACGCGTTCCTTGCCAAGGCTGTAGGCATGCATGACCTTGTCGGACAGCGTCAGCTTATCGAACAATACATCCAGATGCCGCACGCTGGCATGCACATCACATGGCTCAACCGGGTAGCCGCCCGCGAAATGGATGCAGTTGAAATACTGTGTCAACTTCAGCAGGTTGGCGCATTGCTCGCGGGTGCCGGACACCTTCTTGCCAATCTCAAGGTCATAGTAGTTCGGCGGAGAGGACACGTTGCCGAACAGGATGGTGTTGCCACCGATCGTCAGGGTCCGGTCCGGGTTGCGCGGCGTCAGGGTGAAAGTCGACGGTGCCTTGGCCACCATCTCGCGGACAAAATCACGCCCCATGCGGACGTTTTCGCCGTTCACAGTACAGCCCGCGCGCTTCAGGATCTCGACCGCCTCGGGATGCAGGAACTCGATCCCGATTTCCTCAAGGATGCGCATGCAGGCGTTGTCCAATCGCACAACGCCCTCTTCGGTCAGCGGCTCTGTCGGGCGATCAATGTTGACCGGCAGCCGCCAAGGCATCTGCTCGATAACGGGCCCGCCCCGACGCTTATTGCCAGCCCGGCCTCCGGTGCGGCGGCGTTTGTGGGCTTCGTGAAGGGGATCAGCGACATCCGTCATAACGACTCTCCATGGCAGGTGAGCCGCATCTCACCGCGCCAAGGCGGCGTCTGCCTTCGCATTACCGACCGATTAGGTCGCTTTCAGGTTACCACCTCGGCTAGCCAGCCCGGCAAATGGCCAATATCCGGCAAGATCACGTCCGCCATCGGGGCCAGTGCGTCCGCGCCCGCCATTCCGGTCAACACGCCGGCGGTCCACATGCCCGCCGCGCGCCCGGCCACCAGATCGTGCAGGCTGTCCCCTACCATGACCACCCGCTCGGGCGCATGGCCCGTCGCCGTGGCAAAGGCCAGCAATGGCAGAGGCGAGGGTTTTGCTCCATGTCCGCTATCCGCTCCGGCGACAAAATCAAACATGCCCTCGATACCGGCAGCCCGCAGATGTGCCCGCGCTACGGATTCGCTGTCATTTGTCATCACGCCCAGTGTCAGACCCCGCGCTGCCAGTCCGGCAAGATAGGGCACCAATGCCACGGCCTCGCTCAAAGGGGCAACCTCGGCCTCGGCCATGATCAGCGCCTCCAGTTCATCCACGGTGCGTCGCGGCAGGATCGGCGCAATCAAAAGTGCCACTTCGCGGTTGGTTCCGGCGATGACAGGACTGTCAGGCAGGAAACGCCCAGACTCGAGATCGAATTTCAACGCCCGTGCCAGCCCGTGCCGACGCAGATCGTCGCCTTCGGACAATTGGTCGATCAGTCGGGCCGCAAAGGTGTTCCATGTGGCGGCAAAGTCGAACAAGGTGCCGTCCTTGTCGAACAGGACCGCCTCTATGCCCCGTCCCATCATGTCCAATGCACCATCTCGCCGCCGGGCAGCAGCATGCGGGCCGCCATCGGATCTTCGGGTTTCAGGTCCAGTTCCGTGCAGAATGCCATCACCCAGGCGTCATCCATAAGCAGAAAATCCAGCACCGAACCCTGAAACGCAGGATCCTGCAACCCATCGCGGAAGTCCGCCTCTGACGCGCCCGTCGCGCCCAGAAAGACCGGCAGCAATTCGTCGTTGCCCGCCACCCAGGCGACGGCCTGAAGGCCTACGGTTTCGGCGGCTTCCCGCGACAGATTCATTTTGATTTCTTTCCGAAAGGGTTTCTTAACCAATATTCATCAAAGCTGAGCAGACAGGAAAGTGCAAGTCGGCGGACAACCGTCAATCCACCTGCCAGAGGGGAGGCCGCGAATGACCGGAAGAATACTGATCGTTGATTCGGTCCCCACCAACCGGATCATCTTGCGCGTCAAACTTTCCGCGGCATATTACGAGGTTATTCAGGCAGATAGCGGTGCGGCGGCGTTGGCCATGCTGCGCCGGACAGCCCCGGATCTTGTCATCACGGCAACTGACCTCCCCGACATGACTGGCCGCGCCCTGTGTGCCGCGATCCATGACCGCAAGGCCGGTCTGCGAATCCCTGTCGTGATCCTGCATCGTGAGGATGATCCCGGCGAACGTCTGGCGTCACTGGCGGCCGGGGCGGACGATGTACTCACCTGTCCGGTCAACGATCTTGTGATGCTAGCGCGGTTGCGCTCACTGCTGCGGGCGCGCGACGCAGAGGCGGAACTTCAGCTGCGCGACGATACGCGCCGCGCGCTTGGTCTGGCCGAACAAGGGGCCGAATTCGTGGCACCCGGGTTGGTCAGACTGGTCTCCCCACCGCGCCTGACCGAAACCCGCGCCCTGCAGGACGGGCTGGAGGCGCGTATTTCCGACCGGGTCGAGGTTGTCGACCCCGACGATGCACTGCGTGAACGGACACGCGCGCCCGATGTCGTCATCGTGGCCGAACCGCCGGGCAGCACTGGTCAGGCGTTGAGCCTGCTGCCGCAACTGCGGGCCAGCCGCGGCACCCGCCACTCTGCGCTGATCTACATTGCCCAACCACACCAGCAACGCGAGGCGGCCAGCGCGCTGGACATGGGGGCCAATGATCTGCTTTGCTCCGGGCTCGATCTCGACGAACTGGCCATCCGCCTGCGCAAACAGATCGACCGCAAGCGGACCAATGACCGGCTGCGCTCCAACATGCAGGACGGATTGCGCGCGGCGGTCTGCGATCCACTCACCGGTCTATACAACCGGCGCTACGCGGTGCCGCATGTCTCCCGGCTGGCTGACCGCGCTGCGCGGCAGAAACGCCCCTATGCGCTCCTGCTGGCCGATCTCGATTTCTTCAAGCAGGTGAACGACGATCACGGCCATGCAGCCGGCGATGCCGTGCTGGTCACTCTGGCGCAACGTCTCAAGGACAACCTGCGCGCCGCCGATCTGATTTCACGTTGGGGCGGTGAGGAATTCCTTGTCGCCATGCCCGATGCCGACAGCGACGCCGCCAAACGCACAGCCGACCGGTTGTGCCGAATCATGGCACGCCAGCCCGTCACCTTACCCGACGGCAATCGTATCACCGTCACCCTGTCTATCGGTGTGGCCATCGGCAAGCCTGCTCAGGAAAACGGACCACTAGACCTGATCGCTCGTGCGGATGAGGCACTGTATGCCGCAAAACACAAGGGGCGCAACACCGTGGTCATGGCCGATACAGTCCGCCTCATCGGTGCTCCGAAACCCACGCACAGCGCGATTTCGGACATCACCGACACCACGACCCCGCGCCGCGCCGGGCTGACCTGATCGCCAGACCTGCGCGGCGCGGTGGGATCGCTCAGTCGTCTGTAGCCCGTCCGTCCCGGTGGCCGCCCTTACCACCGTCCCGAGAAGAGTCGCGACCGCCGCGTTGGCGCATCTTTTCAAGCTCTTGCTCCAACCGGTCGGCATAGGCGCGCCGCTCATCCACCGACATCTCGGACAAGAACGTCATCAAAACCTCCTGCCCACGCAGACGCACATCCGCTGCACGGTCACCCTGCGCGTCCAGCAATGCTTTTAGCGCCGCCGGTTCGAAAGGCTCACCACGCAGCAGCATCAATGCCTGTTGGTAATCCGCCAGATAGGCCGCCCGCATCGTCTTGCCATCACGCTTGACCGATCGCCACAACGCCCGCCGCAGCTCTCGCTTCTGATCTTCATCAAAGGCACGGGTATAGGGCAGCGCCGGATCACTGCGGTCGGTACGCGGCACCGCTGGGCCCTTCAGGACCATCCCGCCGATTGCCCCGACAACAGCCAGATTCAACGCGAGGGACGCAAACAGCAACACCCGCAGCCAGCGCCCCGGCTTGCCCTTCTTTTCCACCTCAGCAGCCATTCATCACCCTTCCATCAGCGCAAGATCAAAGCTGCTCAGCGGATCGACCCCAATAGTCCCCAACGCGGCTGCATCGCCGCCCCAGAAAATCGTCAGCCCGTCCGGCGGGCTGACCCCGATCCAGATTCCTGCGGCGCAGGCCGTGGCCAAACCGGCCATCCCGGCCCATCCGCCCAGCGCGTCGCGCAATTGGCGCAACACCCCGATTGGGCTTGGGGCCGCCCGGCTCGGAACACCGCTACGCACCGCAGGCTGTTCGGCCAGCGCCTGCGCCTCGATCCGGGCAAGGAAATCGCCTCCGGGCTGCGGAGGCTCTGCCCGCGCATCCGCAAAAAACGACTCTAGCCCGGCGGCATCGGTCCCGACCTGAAACAGGTCGCCTTTGGTGTCCTTGCGCTCAGTCATCGCCTTCGTATCCCAACTCATCGCGCCGCCCGATCAGCGCCGCTTCCAATGCCCGCTTGCCCCGCGCCACCAAACTTTCGACCGCGCGTGGCCCGATGTCCATGATCTCGGCAATTTCAGGGTTCGCCAGCCCCTCGATATGCCGCAGGATCACCGCCTGACGCTGGCGGTCGGGCAATTGGTCCAGCGCCCGTTGCAGCGCCTCGGCACGGGCCTGCTGTTGCATCCCCATCGCCGCCGACGGCGCCTCGTCCTCAGGTTCCGGAACCGAATCCAGATCCGGCCCGCTGCGCCGACGCCGAATGCGATCGATGCACAGGTTGGCCGTCACCCGGTACAACCAGGTCGTGACCTTGGCCTCGCCCATGCGCCAGCCCGGTGCCGCGCGCCATAGCCGCAACAGCGCCTCTTGCGCCACGTCCTCGGCCTCGGCCCGGTCGCCGCCCAGCATCCGCATGGCATGGCCAAAGACACGCGGAGTCAACCGCTGCGTCAACGTCCGCGCCGCTGTGGCGTCGCCGGCCGCATAGGCCGCCAGCAGATCCTCATCCGCAACTGCGCTCATGGCTTCAAAGGGCATGTCCCATCCATCGTTACGCGCTACCCCGGCTTGGCCCCGCATGCAACGCTCCGGGCGGCGGAAACCGCCGCCCGGATGTCAGTGTCAACCTTCGTCCGACATGTCAGGCGCGCCGAAGAACGGGAACCCGAAGCCGTGACCACCGCGATGTCCGCGCTCACCATGCTCACCGCGCTTGCCGCCGGACCGATGTTTGCCACCGTCCCGCATCTTGCCGTGCGCCTGCTGCATTTCTTCCAGCGTCAGCGCACCGTCATTGTCTGCGTCAAGCCGGTCAAACATCGCTTCGGGCCCACGTTTGGGGCCAGCAGCGGCGATTTCCTCGGCGCTCAGCAGACCGTCGTCGTTCTGGTCAAGACGCTCGACCATCTTTTGTGTCCGGGCAAGACGGCGTGCGTCCCGCGCACCGGCCAGTTCATCTTGCGACAGTTTGCCGTCGCCATCGGTATCGACCGCTTCGAAACGCGCCGTCTTAAAGGCGTCCATCTCGTCCTTGGTGATCTTGCCATCCTTGTTGGCGTCGACCTGTTCAAACATCTTTTCCATGCCAGCGCCGCGCGGACCACGATCGTCCTTGCCTTGTGCCGTGGCGATACCTGCGGTGCCCATCACGACGACCAGTGCGCCGGTGACCCAAAGTGCAGATCTGTTCATGTCTTTTCCTTCCAGAGGTTGTCTCGGTTTTCCGAGCCGCCATTCCTCGGGCGTCTCTGCAAACTATCACGGGCCATCCCGGCACTTCCGTCGGAAAAAATTTCTCGTTTCCTTCACGCCCCCGTGATCTGTGACATCCGGACGCAAGGACGTTTTGCACCCTACCGACGGACCGCATCGACGGTCATCTTGTGGTGCTAAACGCGAGGTCGAGTATGGACAACATTCAAGAAAACAAGGGCACGGACATCTTTTGGCCGACCCTTTGGCGTGGCTGGCGGCGTCGGTGCCCCAGTTGTGGCACCGGGCATATGCTGACGGGCTATCTAACCGTGCGCGACAGTTGCCCGGTCTGCCGTGAGGAATTGCATCATCACCGCGCCGACGACGGCCCCGCCTATATGACAATCCTGATCGTCGGGCATCTCATGGCGCCGCTGTTGTTGGTGGTCTTTACCACCTTCCGGCCCGATCCACTGGTGCTGTTCACGATCTTTGCCGTTGGCTGCGTCGCGCTCTCGCTCTATCTTCTGCCTCGATTGAAAGGGGCGATTGTGGCGTTTCAGTGGGTCCGGGGGATGCACGGCTTCCCGCCCCGGATCTGAGGGGCCGACATGACCGGAACGACGAAAAACCAAACCGCCGCGAACCCCATCGACAAGACCGCATTGCGCGATGCCGCCACCGTTGTTGTTCTGCGTGACAGGGCAACGCGCCCGCGCGTCCTGATGGGGCAGCGCGGGGCCAAGGCGGCGTTCATGCCGAACAAGTTCGTCTTTCCCGGCGGCGCGGTTGATGCTCAGGACGCGGCAATTCCGCTGGCCCGTCCGCTGTCCGCGCTGTGCGCCGCCCGCCTGACCGAGGATGCGACCCCCCGGATCGCTCCGGCACTGGCCGTCGCGGCGGTGCGTGAACTGTGGGAAGAAACCGGCCAGATCCTTGGCGTTCCGGCCCCTTGGCCTGATGCCATCCCAGACGATTGGTTAAAATTCGCGGACACCGGGCACCGTCCTTCTGCCGAGCCGCTGCAATTCATCTTTCGCGCGATCACTCCTCCGGGTCGTCCGCGCCGGTTTGACGCCCGCTTTTTCCTGCTCGACGCGGATGAACTGGCCTCGGATCCCGATGATTTCGATGGGGCCGCGGATGAGCTGTCGCATCTGCAATGGATCGCCGTGGATGAGATCCGGCACTATGATCTGCCTTTCATCACAGAGGTGGTGCTGGCAGAGGTCGCCGCCCGTGCGACGGACCAGACGCCGCCAACCACTGTCCCCTTTTTCCGCAACGACGACGAGGCCAGCCTGTTTTTACGCCTGCGCGGCGTCGAAATGCGCGAGGACTAGGCACGCGCGCCTCTGGCCCTTGGGCGCGCGGCACCGTATGACACCCCCATGTTGAACACGATTTCCCATGGCACTTCTGGCCCGACTCCGCTGATCATCGTCCACGGCCTGTATGGCTCTGGTCGCAACTGGGGCGTGATCGCCAAACGCTTGTCCGAAGACCGCCATGTCCTGACCCCTGACATGCGCAACCACGGCGACAGCCCGCACACCGATAGCCACAGCTATCCCGATCTGGCCGCCGATCTGGCAGAGTTGATCGACGCCCACGGCGGGCGGGCGCATGTGGTGGGCCATTCGATGGGCGGCAAGGCGGCGATGACCCTCGCGCTGCAGCATCCCGGAAAACTGGCCTCGCTGCTGGTCGCCGACATTGCCCCCGTCGCCTACACCCACAGCCAGATCCAGTTCATCGAGGCAATGCGCGCCGTCGATCTGTCACAGGTCGAAAAACGCTCGGACGCGGTGGCGCAACTGGCCGAACATGTGCCCGACAAGGCGCTGCAAAGCTTCTTTACCCAGTCACTCGACCTTCAGAACAAGCGCTGGAAGTTAAACCTGGACACGCTGGCCGCCGAGATGCCCAAGATCATCGGTTTCCCCGAAGTGAGCGGCAGCTACGATGGCCCCACGCTGTTCCTCTCTGGTGGGCAGTCCGACTATGTCCTGCCCGAACACCGGGACCGCATCCGCACGCTGTTCCCCAAGGCGCGCTATGCCAAGATACCCAAGGCCGGGCACTGGCTGCACGCGGACGATCCGCGCGGATTCGAGGCGTCAGTGCGGGCCTTCCTTGATCATGTGGACCCTGTGTAGGGGGCCATTTACCCCGCCGCCCCGTTTCCCGCAGACATGCGCTTGGCCTGTGCATGGGCTGTGCATCCACCACACCGCCCAGCCGATTCAGGATTTCCGAAACTACACGTTTTCCTTCTGAAAACCGCCGCTTGTCCATTTACAGACCATGCCGCAACGGCATTCTGGCCCCATGCCACACGTCACACACGCGATGGCGCGCCCGGGGCGTGCGCTGTCAGCCTTCCATGACCCTCAGCTCGCCTTCCAACCAAGGCAACTGCGTCAGCGCGGGGGCAATCACCATGTCTGTCACCAGCATCCGCATGGTGCGCGCTACGTCGCGCGGCACCCGGTCGGCCCAGTCGGTGCCAGCAAACAGCGAAATGGTCCGCGAAAAGGGTTTGAACGGCACGGGATGCGCCTCCATCTGATCGTGGTAGCGCCCCGCGCGCATGTAGCCCAAGGGTGTGGTGATCGCCCACCCCATGCCGCGCGACGCCAGCGTCATCAGCGACAGATGCGCGCCAATCTCGAACCGTTCGGCAAAGGCCAGCTTTTGCCGCGCCAGATGTGCCTCGATCTGGCGACCGATCATCTGCGCCCGATCATACCGCAGGATCGGCAGGCTCTGCATCAGCGGCTCTACGCCGCCGGCCGCCTCTGCAGCCCCCTTGGCGCAGACAAGGATATAAGGGTCGCGGACCAAAGGATACTCCACGATACCGTCGATCACCTCACCGCTGCTGGCAGCGATCGCAAGGTGCAGGCGGCGCGCCTTGATTTCGGCCGAAATCTCATGACTGGGGGCCGTGATCAGCTTGAACCGGCACCGGGTCATGCTGTCGGCCAATATCGTGACAAGGCGCGGCGTCAGATCATTGTCGAAATCGTCGATCACCCCCAGACTGAGGGTCGACAGATGGGTCAGGTCCATCACCGTCAGTTCATTCTGCGCCAGCCGCAATTGCCGCAGCACCGCCTGCGTGCGCAGCAGGAACGACCGTCCCGCCGGGGTCACCCGCATCGGGCGGCGTCCATGATCGACCAGATCAACACCCAGCGCGCTTTCCAGATTGCGCATCTGCTGGCTGACCGCTGGCTGGCTCAACCCGGTCACTTCGGCGGCCTTCGCCACGGACCCGCTCTCCGCCAAGGCCTCAAAAACCTCAAGGCCCCGAAGCGTCACGCCTTTCATCAACATCGCACACTCCCCGCAGCCACAGTTTCCGTTTTTGTGAAGATACACCCCCACGTCAAGGAAAACGCATGCCTCGCCTGATCAAATCCGCCCCCGGCCTGCCCCCCGCCGCGCTGGCCGATGTCGCCGACACCGTGCAGGTTATGCTTGCCCGCCTGAAAACAGGGGGAGAAGACACCGCGCGCGACTATGCCCAACGGCTGGATGGCTGGACCGGCGAGATTGTCGTGCCCCCCGAGCAGGCACAGAAGGCGGGGAAAGACCTTTCCGATGCGCTGAAACAGGCGCTGGACTATGCGCATGACAACATCCGGCGCTTTGCGCAGGCCCAGCGCGCCTCGCTGCGCGATATCGAGATCGAACTGCACCCCGGCCTTGTCGCGGGGCAGTCCAGCCTGCCGGTCGGCGCGGCGGGCTGCTATGTGCCGGGCGGACGCTATGCGCACATCGCCTCGGCACTGATGACCATCGCGACCGCCCGCGCCGCAGGTGTGCCGCATATCACCGCCTGCGCGCCGCCACGCCGCGCGCCAGACGGCACCGCTCAGGGCATTGACCCGGCGACGCTCTACACCATGCATCTGGCCGGGGCGGACACGATCCTGTGCCTTGGCGGCGTACAGGGCATTGCCGCCATGTCCTATGGCCTGTTCGGCGCACCGCCAGCCGACGTGCTGGCCGGTCCCGGCAACGCCTATGTGGCCGAGGCCAAGCGCCAGTTGTTCGGCCCCGTGGGCATCGACATGTTCGCCGGGCCCACGGACGTGCTGATCCTCGCCGATGCCACCGCTGACCCGGCGCTGGTCGCGCTCGATCTGGCCGGTCAGGCCGAACACGGGCCCACATCGCCCTGCTGGCTGATCACCGATCACGAACCGCTGGCGCGCCGTGTCGCCGACCTGATGCCGGAAACCTGCGCCCGCATAGATGGCGAAAACGGCGCGACCGCGCGGGCCGCATGGGACGCAATGGGTGAGATCATCCTGTGCAACAGCCGCGAGGAAATGGCCGCCGAATCGGACCGCTACGCGCCCGAGCATCTGCACGTTCAATGCACCGATCTGCCGTGGTGGCAGGCCCGCCTGACCGCCTATGGCTCACTGTTTCTGGGGGCCGACACCACTGTGGCCTTTGGCGACAAAGCATCCGGTCCCAACCATGTGCTGCCCACCGGCGGCGCGGCGCGCTATACCGGCGGGCTGTCGGTGCACAAGTTCCTGAAAACCGTCACATGGCAACGCGCCACGCCCGAGGCGCTGCCCGCGCTGGCCCGCGCCACCTCTGTCATTTCCCGCGCCGAAGGCATGACCGGCCACGCCTTGACGGCAGAAGCCCGCCTTGCCACCCTGACCCCTCGCGCCTGTGTCGCCAACGAAAGCTGATCTTCATGAACCTTGCCAAATTCCCCCGTGTCCGGCTGGCACACCTTCCCACACCGCTTGAACCGATGCCGCGCCTGTCCGAACTGCTGGGCGGCCCGGAAATCTGGATCAAGCGAGACGACTGCACCGGCCTTTCGACCGGCGGCAACAAGACCCGCAAGCTGGAATTCCTCATGGCCGAGGCCATGGATCAGGGCGCGGACATCGTCCTGACCCAAGGCGCGACGCAATCCAACCACGCCCGCCAGACGGCGGCGGCGGCGGCGAAACTGGGGCTGGAGTGTCATATCCTGCTGGAGGACCGCACCGGCTACAACCACGAGAACTATCGCTATAACGGCAACGTCCTGCTGGACGTGCTGCACGGTGCGTCGATCGAACATCGTGGCCCCGATCTGGACATGAACGCCGAGATGGAGGCCGTCGCCGACCAGATGCGCACCAAAGGCCGCAAGCCCTATACCATCCCCGGCGGCGGCTCGAACGCCACCGGCGCGCTTGGTTACGTCAACTGCGCGCTGGAGATGCTGAACCAGTTTGTCGAGATGGACCTAAAGGTGGATCACATCGTCCACGCCACCGGGTCGGCCGGGACACAGGCCGGGCTGATCACCGGGCTCAAGGCGATGAATGCACAAATCCCCCTGCTGGGCATCGGCGTGCGCGCACCCAAACCCAAGCAAGAGGAAAACGTCTACAACCTTGCCGTCAAAACTGCGGAAAAGCTGGGCTGCCCCGGCGTGGTGTCGCGTGAGGACGTTGTTGCCAACACCGACTACGTCGGCCCCGGCTATGGCATCCCCGCCGAATCGACGCTGGAGGCGATCGACATCTTTGCCCGGACAGAGGCAATCCTGCTTGACCCGGTCTATTCCGCCAAAGGCGCGGCCGGGCTGATCGATCTCATCCGCAAAGGCCATTTCAAAAGCCATGAACGCGTGGTCTTTCTACACACCGGCGGCGCCATCGGGCTGACCGGCTACACCCATGCCTTTGACGTGAAATCGCGCGCATGACCCGTGCCCGCTGTATCAGTGCCATCCCGCAGAGGGCGGCATGAGGCCGGTGGGCATTCTGGGCGGGATGGGGCCACAGGCCACCATCCTGCTCATGCAAAAGGTTCTGGATAAGGTTCCGGCGCAGGACGACGCGGACCATGTGCCATTGATCGTGCACCAGAATCCGCGCGTCCCGTCGCGGATCGCCGCGCTGATTGACGGCACTGGCCCCTCACCCTTGCCGGTGTTGCAGGATATGTGCCGGGATCTCGCGGCCGCGGGCGCGACCGCGCTGGCCATGCCTTGCAACACGGCGCACCACTACGCAGGCGGCATTCGTGCCACCTGCGACCTGCCGTTTCTCGACATGCTGTCCGCAACCGCCACCGCGCTGCAAGGCAAAGGCCGCATCGGCATCCTTGCGTCACCCGCCACGCGTCTGACCGGCATCTTCGATCACTACCTCGACGCGCCCTATACCGCACCGCCCGACGATGCGCCGCTGCTGGAGATGATCCGCGCCATCAAGGCAGGTGCTCCGCCCGAGCAGATCTTGCCCGCCTTTGCCGAACAGGCGCGCCGGTTGCAGGAACGCACCGATCATATCCTGATCGCCTGCACCGAACTATCGCTTGCCGCACCTCTGCTGCCGCCGGACGTCTCGTGGACGGACAGTCTTGACTGTCTGGTCGGCCGCATCATTGCCCACGCCACGCAGGACTGAACGCCCGCCGGTCTTTGGCCCGGTCTCTGGTCCAGCCTCAGGTCGCGCGGCAAGCACTTTCTGCACGCGCCGCAAACGCCTTGTAGCGTTTCCAGAACGCCTCATTGCGCGGATTGTCGGACTGCCGAGTCTCCTGCGCCCGGTGCGGATCGGCAAAAAACGTCGCCGCCAGCCGTTGATCCGACGACGTCAGATCGCTGTTCGCCACCGACTGGATACAACCACATCGCTGCCGCGTCGCCCCTGACCGGCCCGCGCGCAGGCAGGCATCGGAAATCGGACCAGAGGACACCCTCACCTGCGGTGCCGCACCATAGCTACGTTTCGAAGAGTTTCCGCCGCCGCAGGCTACAAGCCCGAGGCAGGCAGCCAGAATAACTGCTTGTTTCATCTCACCTGTCTCTCATTGCCCGGACGCGGATTTTCCATCTGCCCAGGCGCTGCCCTCAGGTGGCATAATGCGCCAAACGGCGCCAACCTTCAAGAATCCACGCGCAGTCTGGCGAAAGCCTCTTCGACCCGAGGCGCATAGGCCACCCACGCCTCTGTTTCGGCCCGGTAGACAGGCCGCCGCACCTGCCCTGCCGATGCGGTGTGGACGACGCGCGCATTGTCTTGCGGCGACAGGCAGGCCGCGTCCCAATCCAATCCCAGATCCACAATCAGCGCACGCGTCACACCGCCCGGATCTGCCGTCAGATCCCCATACTCCAACCGTCGCACCCGCCCCGGCCAATCCGCCTCACAGCGCGCGGTCCAGTCGCGGTACATCCCGTGATAGGTGACGACATCCTCCAGATCGTAGCAGTACCCCAAGGACGACGCGGTAAAATACTGCTTCAGGTTCGACCAGCACACCGACGGCGCATCGCGCACCACATGCACAATCCGCGCCTCAGGCAGCGCCGCACAGATCAACGGTAAGAAGCAAAAGTTATGCGGCATCTTGTCAGTCACATAGCGCGCCCCGTCTGAATGCGCGGCCAGCCCCTCCAGATAGCCGCGACGCAGCGCCTGCAATCCCGCCTCTGTCACGGGCGCTCCTTCAAGAAAGCCGCGTGCCATATCCGCCAACAGCGACAATTCCCCCGCCCCGGTGACCTGCCCATGGGCAGAGATGATCTGTTCTGTCAGCGTGGTGCCGGAGCGCGGCATCCCTAGGATAAAGATCGGCGTGACCGCACCCGGCTCTGACGGCTCCAACGGCGCGGCGTCCAATTCTGCCAACCGCCGAAACAACGCCTGATCCTGGGATATATCGTACCCCATCAAGGCCTTGCGCAACGCGTTTCCCTCTTCCAGATAGGCCCACGCGCGGTCACGGTCCCCCAGCGTGTCGTAAGCATCGAACAGGCCAAAGCACAGCCGCGTCCGATCCATCGGCGCGACGGCGGGATCATCATACAGCGCAATCATCTGGTCCAACTGGCTGTCTTCGCGGGGCCAAGGCTTGATCGCGGACAGGTTGCGATGCGCCTCGGCAAACTGCGGCGCGATGTTCACCGCCTGCTCATAATGCGCCTGCGCTTCGGCGAAACGCCCCTCTTCATAGGCTGCGACGCCAAGGATGTTCTGCGCGGTCGCCACCTTTGGCGTCTTGTCGATCACCGCCTGACACAGCACTGCGGCCCCGGGCAAATCGCCCCGATCTGCAAGCACCGACGCCAGTTCCATCATTGCGCCCGCGTTGGTCGGGTCCAGATCCAGCGCCGCGCGCACCTGCGCCTCTGCCTCGGCCCCGCGTCCGGTGGCACGCAGGGACACCGAATGGTTCACCCGCGCCTCTGCCAGATCGGGACGCAACTTGGCCGCCCGCGCCAGCGACTCCTCCGCCTGCGCAAAAGCGCCCAGTTCCAGCAGGACACCGCCGTGGATCTGCCACAGCACATAACTGTCGGGATAGATCGGCAACAGCCGTGCCACCTGTTCGGCCACCAGCATGGAGTGACCGGCCTTGTGCGCCGCAACCAGCTTTTCCAAAAGATCCTGGGACGGCGCCGCCTCTGGCAATCGCGCCAATAGGGCCCGCGCCCGTGCATTGCGCGGATACCGCGTCAGCACATCGCGGCACAGGGCCTTGGCCTGCGCCGCCTCTCCCTTGCGTTCATGTGATCTGGCCCGTGCCAGCGCTGTCTCGACCATTGCCATTGGATGCCCTCATCTGTTGGGGCACCCTAGGCGGGTCAAGGTAAACAAGAGGTGTGCGCCGGTCCGGTCAGCGCGCCGCGCCCACTCCGGCAGAGCCTGCCTGCACGGACTTGCCCGTGCCCGACGCACCGTGAAAGCCGTCGATCTGGGCGGTCAGGCTCCTGTCATTGTCCATGCGCACCGTCGGCGCGGCAAAGGCCTCGGCAGAGGCAAGGTTCAGAACAAGAGCGGTGAGAAGAACCGGGCGGATCATGGCGTGTTTCCTTTGGGCGGCGTTCTCCAAACCCTACCGCTCCCGCTCAGCGCCCCACAGTCAGGCATACCTCCTTATGGAATACCTGACTTTGGTGTCCGCGCCCTGCACCCCGACCGCCCAAGACGCCTTGCACCTTGGATCGCAACAACCGGGCGGCAAACACCCCACTCCACCGGGATGTCCAAGCGACACAGGACGCGCAGCGCCCCCCCCCACCATCCCAAGGTAGGCCGGGCTTCAGCCCGGCACCCCCTTGCCAGAAAAAACTCCGTTCCATCCAATCCGTAGGGCGGGCTTCAGCCCGCCAACATGTCGGCTCAAGGTCCAATAGGCGGCTGACCAGTTCCCATGAGAACGTCACGGTACTCCACCAAAGTCTCCAACCGCTGCTGCGCGCCAACTTCATCGCCGGAAACCGTCCAAACCGCGGTCGCAAGAACGCCGAACAGATTTGCCCCGCCAATTGTCCATGCGGCCACCGTTTTCCACGACGACCTCTGCAATGCCTCGCAATCCGCCTTGGCCTTGGCCAATTCGGTTTCAAGGTTCGCAACCTGCGCATTCAACCGACCAATTTCCTCGCGCAGCGCCTGCTCTGTCGCATCGGACTGTTCCATTTTGGTCAGAATGTCGGCAATCCGGTCCAGCCCGCGGGGCAACGCCTCCAGCGGCGCAAACATCTCTGGCGTTTCGTTCAATCCTGTTTCCGCACGGAACCGCTCGAACTCCTGCCGGATCATGGCCGAAAGTGAGGAAACGCCCGCTGAGACGATGATCTTGTTTTCAAAAAGATGCGTGACATGGCGCGGCTCAAAATCGGGCCAACGCGGCTCAATGGCTTGCCGCTCCGCTTCCCACGCCGCCTCAATCTCCGCAATAGCCCCGGCCACCGCATCCGCCCCGGCCTCCCAGACCTCCTGCGGGATCAAAGCCACGCGGCGTTGCAACTCCCAGTCCATCGGCGCGCCGCGCACCATGCTGTCATACCAGCGCTTGAAGAACTCAAAACGTGGATCGGTGTCCAGCAGAGTACCGCTTAAGCCAAACGCGCTCGCGGACGCTGGCGGTACACCGTCAAGCCAAAGAGGTAGTCCCAGCACATCCGAAACGCCGAAATCGGCATCCCTGTAGGTCGCGTCTTCGATCTCACGTGCGGCCAATTTAGATTTTGTTCGAATGGCATAAACTGCGGAATTTTTGGCATTAGAGGCGTGAAGAGCTGTCGTGTAAGTTATATGGTCTGAAACCCATTCAATTCTGTAGTTTTTACCAACTGCAGCCGCAACATTTTCAGCTGCGCGTGCGGCTCTATCGAGTGAAGCAGGCATTGTGCCACTTCGCAGGGTTGCAATGGCGCTCTCGATCTCGTTCGCAACTGCTTCCAAAGACCTGCTTGTTTCTCTGGCGGCTCCAAGGGCTACAAGCATCGACCATCCAGTGAACAGCGCCAATTTTTCACGTTCCTGCGCGAATGGTGGCCCATCGTGTTTCATCTCGACAAGCAGAATAGTCCATACACGTAAAGCAGCCCGCGCTCCAATCGCAACGCACATGGACTGCGGCTGGTTCGACAACCAATCCCTAAAAGAGTCTTTCGACTCAAACTTCATATTCGTCTCCCGTCGCTGAGCAGGGTCAGTCTACGTGCCTCATCTTCTGTCGCAACCACCCCCTAGCCCCATCCCCACTTGACCAAACACCTATTCCACAGCATATCGCAGGACATGAGCACACCCCTGTCCCGCATCCGCAACTTCTCCATCGTCGCCCACATCGACCACGGGAAATCCACCCTGGCCGACCGGCTGATCCAGCTCACCGGCACCGTCGCCGAACGCGACATGAAGGCCCAGATGCTGGACGCCATGGATATCGAGCGTGAACGCGGCATCACCATCAAGGCCAACACCGTCCGCATCGATTACCCGGCGCAGGACGGTCACACCTATATCCTCAACCTGATCGACACCCCCGGGCACGTCGATTTCGCCTACGAGGTCTCCCGCTCCATGCGCGCGGTCGAGGGGTCCTTGCTGGTCGTGGACGCCACTCAAGGGGTCGAGGCGCAGACGCTGGCCAACGTCTACACCGCCATCGACGCCGACCATGAGATCGTCACCGTCCTCAACAAGATCGACCTGCCCGCCGCCGAACCCGAACGCATCGCAGCGCAGATTGAGGACGTCATCGGCATCGACGCCTCGGACGCCTGCCTGATCTCCGCCAAGACCGGCATCGGCATCCCCGACGTCCTAGAGGCCATCGTCAAGCGCCTGCCGCCGCCCCATTCCGGCGATCCCGACGCGCCGCTCAAGGCGATGCTGGTCGACAGCTGGTATGACCCCTACCTTGGCGTTGTGGTCCTTGTCCGCATCATGGACGGCACCCTGAAAAAGGGCGACAACATCCGCATGATGCGCACGGGCGGCAAATACGGCGTCGACAAACTCGGCGTCTTCCGCCCCGCCATGCAGGACGTCAAGGAGCTCGGCCCCGGTGAGATCGGCTTTTTCACCGGCTCCATCAAGCAGGTCCGCGACACCAAGGTGGGCGACACGATCACCCACGAAAAGCGCCCGTGTGAGACACCCCTGCCCGGCTTCAAACCCTCGATCCCGGTGGTCTTCTGCGGCCTCTTCCCGGTCGACTCCGCCGAATTTGAGGACCTGCGCGACGCCATCGAGAAACTCGCCCTCAACGACGCCTCCTTCAGCTTTGAGATGGAAACCTCCGCCGCCCTCGGGTTTGGCTTTCGCTGCGGCTTCCTTGGCCTCTTGCACCTTGAGGTCATCCGCGACCGGATTGAGCGCGAATACAACATCGACCTGATCACCACCGCGCCTTCGGTGATCTATCACATCTTCATGAAAGACGGCTCTGTGCTAGAGCTGCACAACCCCGCCGACATGCCCGACATGTCCAAGGTCGACCATCTCGAAGAGCCGCGCATCAAGGCGACGATCCTCGTGCCCGACGACTATCTGGGCGACGTGCTGAAACTCTGTCAGGACCGCCGCGGCATCCAGTTGGACCTGACCTATGTCGGCAACCGCGCGATGGTGGTCTATGACCTGCCACTGAACGAGGTGGTCTTTGACTTCCACGACCGGCTGAAATCGGTAACCAAGGGCTATGCCTCCTTCGATTACCAGATGGACAGCTACCGCGAGGACAACCTCGTCAAAATGCAGATCCTCGTGAACGATGAGCCCGTCGACGCGCTGTCCACCATGGTCCACCGTGACCGCGCCGACATGCGCGGCCGCGCCATGTGCGCCAAGCTCAAGGACCTGATCCCGCGCCAGATGTTCAAGATCCCGATTCAGGCGGCCATCGGCGGCAAGGTCATCGCCCGAGAGACCCTGTCGGCGCTGCGCAAGGACGTCACGGCCAAATGCTACGGCGGCGACGCGACCCGCAAGAAAAAGCTGCTGGAAAAGCAGAAGGCGGGCAAGAAGAAGATGCGCCAGTTCGGCAAGGTAGAGATCCCGCAAGAAGCGTTTATTTCCGCCCTGAAAATGGACGAATAGTCCATTTTACCGGGCGCGTGGGCGGCAGCGGGTTCTGCGCAGCAGGTTCCGCGTGCCCACTCGGTGGAGCAGAGATACGCTAACCATTCGGTTTCAACGTTATTGCAATTTTTTGTGTATTGCTGTCTCTTTGGAGAGTGAATTTTTGCTAGCTGCGAGTTCAAGCTATGCCAACGAACGCGAAAACAGTATTCATTGTTGGGGCAGGAGCTAGTTGTGAGTTCGGGCTTCCCGCAGGTGAGGAACTAAAGACGAAAATATCCAAACTGTGCGGAGAATACCCAAAAGAATCCTTGAACACGACGGATGAAACGCTTCGGAAAGCAATCGAGGCTTTAGCTAAGGACTCATCAGAAACAGCATCCCGAAATTCTAAAAGCCTTCTGTTTGAAAAGTTGCCAATAATTCGTGACAATATGCCTTTGGCGCCTTCGATCGACAATTTTTTGGATACTCACCGAGAAGATCGAGAATTAGTAAACGTTGGAAAACTAGCAATTGCTGTAGCAATACGAAAAGCGGAGAACGCTTCCAGCCTCTTTGTCGATAAGAGCAACATGTACAACCGCTTCAATCCTAGTAAAATGGATCGAAATTGGATTACAGAACTTTTCAAAGTCCTTGTATCACAGAGAAACTTCTCTGATTTCTTAGAGGCATTGGGAAGCACTCATTTCGTCTCATTTAATTACGACCGCTGCATACATCAGTTTATTTTCAATGCCGCCAGACAATATTTCAACTTATCCGATAGGGACAGCAAGTCAGTTCTCGATCAGCTACAGGTCCACTACCCTTACGGCTCCGTCGGCTCACTCAACCTAGATCAATTTGGCATTGATAACTTCGGGGAAGATATAGATGCCAAAGCGGCGGCAGGCGCAGTGACAAGCCTTCGAACTTTTACCGAAGGCGCCTCAGAGGGATTTTCAGCAGAATTCCGAGAACTATTTTCCGATCATACGCTTCTTGTTTTCTTGGGGTTTGGTTTTCTTCCTTTGAACATGAAAATGCTATTTAGGGGAGGTCGTCTGCCAGTCAAAAGTGTGGTAGCTACGACAAAAGGCCAGTCAGAACACTCCGCAAAAGCATTGCGTGAAGAATTTAAAAGGATTTTTGGAAAGTCGTACTCAAATGGACATTGGGAGAAACTTGGAAGTCTCAACATTCACACTGTCAATGACACATGCTCTGATCTTTTTTGGCAATTCAACAGATTGATCTATCAAAACCTCGTTCCGTAGTCCGCGCAAACAATCAGAAAACAGAACATACGGTGCGCGCAAGCACGCACCGCGCTCTAACTCGCCTCCTCCGTCGCAACATGCTACGCCCCCCTACCCAACCAAATCCATCCCAACCCTAAACCGCACATCCCGATGCACCGAGGAATACGGCCAATCCTCAACCCGCTCTACCAACCCATGTTTCACCGGGTTGATCCAACAATACCGCAAGTGCGCCGCGAAATCCGCCTCGTCCCGAATATGGTGCTCCCAGAAGCGCCGCTGCCACACAGCCGCCTCACGCTTGGTCTCCCGTAGGCCGGGCTTCAGCCCGGCAAACCGCCCCGACCGAACAACCGGCAATTCACTTGGCATCTTTGGGTAAGCCGGGCTTAAGCCCGGCCTACACCCATCATCAATGGAATACTTCTCCCGCACCGCCATCGTAAACCGCGCTTTGATCGCGCCCCACCGTCGGCCATACTCCCTGTCCCCTGCTGGCATCTGCCAAATGCAATGCAGGTGATCCGGCAGGACAACCCAAGCCTCAATCCCGAATGGCCGCTCGGCCCGCGTTCTGCGCACCGCATCCCGAAAGAGATCGACCTCCTGCACCAATAAATCGCTGCCACGGTCCGCAAGGTTGACCGTAAAGAACACGCGCGCGCCGGAAACCTTTGGACGGATGTAACGGGACATGCCGCATCCTCGCCCCGAATGGTTAATGGCGTGTGAACCCACGCCCTCGCCCATCATTGCTCCCCACGCCGCAACGCCCTATTCTGCGCCTTCCATACGGGGGAGAGTCTCGCATGTTCCGCAAATGCACAGCTTTGGTGTCCACCTCGGCGCTGGTCTCGGCCTTCGCCGCCCCGCTGGCCGCGCAGCCGCAGGAATGTCTGGGCCATGATCTGAACGACCCCGCTTTGTCCATTCCGATGAACGCGCCCGCGCATACCTGGACGCTGTATAACCTTGGTCCCGGCGCGGTCGTTATCCGCACCAGCACCGGGCAGGTGCTGCCCGGTCCCGCCCCCAGCAGCGAGCCGAAACCCGCGCCTTTTTCGGGTGAGACCGGCACCAGCTATGCCATCGCTCTGGCCGGTCCGGGTCTGACCATCGTCTATATCTGCCCCGGCCTCTGAGCGGGCCAAAGGTTAAGCGCAGGTAAAACCGTCTCTGTAACCTATTGATTTTCAACAGGCGCGAATCTGTCCACGCGTGGACAGCGCCTCATGCCCCTCCCCCGGAGCCGCGACCCGATAGCCCAATGCGGAGCCCGCCTTGGACCGGATCACTGCCGCACGCGGCGCGTCTTAATTTCCTACATCCAGTTCAGGGTCGACGGTCTCTTCGTACTCATAGTCGGGGACGTACTCCTCCTCCGGCTCCTCCAGAAAATAATCGCTGTCCCCATCCTGACCTTCTTCGTAGGCCAGCGCCCAGACGTCCTGCAACATCTCGCGCTCTACTTGCTTAAGGTAGGCGATCAGACGCGGCAGCGGCGGGCGCGTAGACTCGATATAGCTTTTGACCCGGCGCATCGCCTCTTGCTTGCGCGGGACTGGCACCCGATCCAGCGGATTGACGTAAGAGACAGATCGCCCGGCCGTCTGGCCCTGTGTCGACACCACAGCCCCCGCAGGTGTCGCCCAACGCGGCCCCCCCAGCCAAACCGCCGCGAACATGATCTTGGCGCGGATCTCTGGCGTGCCGCCAACAATCAGGCCGTCATAGAACATGACATGCACGTCTTCCCATTTGGCACGGTGGAACATGGTCCCCGTCTCGTTCCCGACGCCACAATAAGCATCGTGTACGGCTGCCGCATTGATGAACTCCGGCGCGGTCGGATCGCCGACAATCGCGACAAAGATCTTGGGGATCGACGCGCCATCGGTCAGCGTCCGCGGCGGTGCCACCCAGTTTTTGCCCTGTGCATCGACAAAATTCAGCGGCCCTGCGGTGGGAAAGAACTTGTAGGGCCGTTTCGGCAGTTCGACTGGTTCTGGCAGGACACGCAGGGGCGACTGACTAAAGGTACAGCCCCCCTGCGGTCGGGTCAGACAAGACAGTTCCGGCGCGTCGGCACGGCTGCTCTGGGCAATGTAGCCCGACGTATCGCATGCCGCGAGCGTCAGGGCGCAAGCGGTCAAAAGGGCAAGGTTGCGCATGGGACTATCCAATTGGTCAAATTCGTTGTCGGGAAAATACGGGAGTCGCGTATCTCGATCAAGCGGCGCCTGACCCAAATCAAGGAAACCGCATTCCGCCAACACTATGTGTCGCGCATTCATGCAGTTCAGGAGAGTGCAATGTTTCGTCTAGCCAGTTTGCTCTATTCTCTGATTTCGACCAGCCTTGCCGGAACGATGGTCATTGGCGTTCTTGTGGCAGGCCATGGCACGCTTATGCCGATCCTCATCGCGGCGGCGGTCGGTTTTGTCCTGGCCGCCCCTGTGTCGTGGCTTGTCGCGCGCCGAATCTACAACTGACGCAAAAGACCATCGGCACAGCGCTCGATCAGATCCAACGCGCCATCGAAGTCCCGTGTGAAATAGGGATCGGGCACCTCCGTCGCATCTTTGGTGTCGGCGAAATCTGTCATCAGTCGAATACGCGCTCCGCCCGCCGCAGGCGCAAGGGTGTTCAGATCATCCAAATTCTGCGCGTCCATCGCCACGATCAGGTCAAAGCGATCGAAATCATCAGGGGTCACCTGCCGGGCGCGCAGGTCCGACATGTCATAACCGCGCGCGCGTGCTGCATCCTGCATCGGACCAAAGGGCGGTTCGCCGTTGTGCCAGTTTCCGGTTCCGGCACTATCCAGCGTAACAAACACCCCCTGCGCATCCGCCTTGGCCCGCACGACGGCCTCGGCGGTCGGGGACCGGCAGATGTTGCCGAGACAGACAAAGAGGATACGGTGGGTCATCATCTGGTCCTACCGATTGGGACACTTTTCAGCAAGGGAGCCGTGATGACCGAAAAGATCGTCATACTGACTGGGGCGGGCCTGTCGGCGGAAAGCGGGCTGGGCACCTTTCGCGATGAAAGCGGGCTTTGGGCGCAGCACAGGATCGAGGACGTTGCCACACCAGAGGGCTTTTCCCGCAATCCCGCCCTCGTCCACGCCTTTTACAACGCCCGCCGTCAGCAGGCCGCTACGGCCACGCCCAATGCCGCCCACGACGCGCTCGCGCGGCTTCAGAAAAAATGACCCGGCGACGTCATCATTGTCACGCAAAACGTGGACGGGCTGCACGAAAAGGCCGGCGCAACTGCGATCCACATGCACGGAATTCTGACCGGAGCCCTGTGCGCCGCCTGCGATCATCGCTGGCCTGCCCCACCCGAAATGTCGCCACGGGACATGTGCCCCAACTGCCGCGCTCCCTCAGCACGCCCGGACATCGTCTGGTTCGGAGAGATGCCCTATCACATGGAAGAGATCGACAGCCACCTGCAGGACTGCGCAATCTTTGCCGCCATCGGAACTTCCGGCCAAGTCTATCCAGCGGCAGGATTCGTCGTCGAAGCCGCAAGGGCCGGGGCGGAGACGGTCGAACTCAATCTTGACCGCACTGAAATCTCGCGCGCTTTTGCCAGCCACCATATCGGCCCCGCGACCGATATCGTACCGAACTGGGTCGACAGCCTTTTGACAGGCGGCGCGCGCCGCCTGCCGATTGTGTAGGGCAGGACCGCATCCCGCCATGGCAGCCTAGTTGCTGGCGCCCATGCCGTGGCCCATGTGGTGCATCGGTTTACGCTCCAGATCGACGGGGATGTCGACCACCATCTCACCTGCTTTCTCGAAGATCAGCGTGACGGCGACTGTCTTGCCCTGCTCCATGGGTCCGTTCAGGCCCATGAACATCACATGATCGCCTCCGCGCTGCAGCATGTGGGTGCCACCGGCGGGCACGGCAAAGCCTTCTTCGACTTCCATCATGCGCATGACGCCCTCGCCCATGTCCTTGTGCGTGTGAAGTTCGACGCGCACTGCGACCTCGGAACTTACGCCGATCAACCGATCATCCTCGGTGCCGGTGTTTTCGATCACCATAAAAGCGGCACCCGCCTTGGCCGTGGGGCCGGAACTGCGCGCATAAGGGTCCGTGATCACGATGTCGGCAAGAACAGGCGTGGCAAGGGCCAGCGCAACTGCGCCGACGAAAAGGGTCTTCAGGGTCATTTTGGTATCCTCGGGTTTCTCTGTCAGATTGTTAAAACACGTTGTCAGAGAAAAACCGGCGGCCCACGGGCGCACGCAGAGATCGAGACCAGCGAACCGCTTAACTGAGGTGGCGCATCCCACAACACCGCTTGCCAGACGACATCGCGCACTCTCGGCGGCAGGGCCTCGCCCGATTCGACAAACAGCGCCAGAGCGGCATCGGGGCAGAGATGCTGTACCTGCATCGGCTGCCCGTGCGCGTCTACCAACACGGTCGACACGGTCAGACCACGGCAGATCACCATCGTGCCCGCCGGCCCCGCCTGACCGCGTGCAAAGGCAGCCGACTGGCTGGTCACGGCCAGAACGACCGCCAGCACAATACCAAAGAGAGATCGCAATCGCTGCTTCATCCGCTCGATATATTGGCATTGTCAGATGTGACCAAAGCGACAAAAGGAAACAGCCCCGCACCGGTTGGTGCGAGGCTGCTTTCACTGTCCATCGCCAGATAGCTTCAGGCGTCGGCCTGTGCTGTCTTGATCTCTTTTTTGACCTTCAGGGCGCGATCCGAAAGCTCGGTATCTTTCGCCTTGGCCAGAAACTTGTCCAGACCACCACGGTGGTCGACCGAGCGCAAAGCATGCGCAGAAATACGCAACTTGACGCCACGGCCCAAAGTCTCGGACTGGAGGGTCACGTCGTTCAGGTTCGGCAGAAAACGGCGCCGGGTCCTGTTGTTGGCGTGGCTCACATTGTTGCCCACCATGGGGCCTTTGCCGGTCAGTTCGCACACACGCGACATCGGTTCGTCCTCATCCACTGGTGGCAAGGCCTCTGCCCCGCCGATCTCATCCGAGCAGGGAGGAGGATCCGCCCTGCAAATATCAAAAGGCGCCGCCCGTTTGCTGGATCGGGGGGCGCCCGGAATCTGGTTCGACGGTGCATATGCAGATGCGCAGGCTTCGTCAAGGGCCTGTTGCGATTCATCAAACACAGACACGCGACTTGGCGGCCCCGGCCCCTCCCGTATTGCGATGCCTCGGTCAGTCCATCTGCAGATGATCGCGCAACAATTCCTCTGCCGCCGCCGTCGGCGTCAGATCACCAGCCTCGACCTGACGTGCCAATGCCGCCATCGCCCCTCTCACGGGCTCACGCGATAGTCGCGCCAACAGCCGCTCCCGCACCTCTGCTTCGAACCAGAATCGCGCTTGTTCCGCGCGCCGGGCCGCAAAATGCCCAGTCTCGCGCCGCCACTTCTCAAGGGACTGCATCTCGTCCCAGGCCTTTGCCAACCCGGTATCCTCCAGCGCCGATACGGTCATCGCCTTGGGAAAGCCCTCTGGGTCCTGCGGACGTTTGCGCAAAAGACGCAGCGCCCCGGCATAGTCGGCGCAGGTCCGCAGCGCCGTCGCCTTCAGATCCCCGTCCGCCTTGTTGACCAGCAGAATGTCGGCCATCTCCATGATGCCACGTTTGACGCCTTGCAATTCATCGCCCCCCGCAGGTGCCAGCAGCAGCAGGAACAGATCCGACATTTCGGCCACCATAGTTTCGGACTGACCAACCCCCACGGTCTCAATCAGCACAACGTCGAATCCCGCAGCCTCGCACAGGTCTGTCGCTTCACGCGTACGCCGCGCCACCCCGCCCAGTTGGGTTTGCGACGGGGACGGCCGGATAAAGGCATTGCGATCCCGCGACAGTCGCTCCATGCGCGTCTTGTCCCCCAGGATCGACCCACCGGACCGGGCGGACGAAGGATCGACCGCCAACACCGCAACCTTCAATCCTTGCCCTGTCAACATCAGGCCAAATGTCTCAATAAAAGTGGACTTGCCAACGCCCGGCGTCCCCGACATCCCCACGCGCAGGGCTTCGCGGCCATGACCTTTCAAACTCTCCAACAAAAGGAGCGCCTGCTCACGGTGATCCGCGCGCCCGCTTTCCACCAGCGTGATCGCCCGGGCTAGCGCCCGCCGTTCGCCCGCAAGGATGCGGGTCTTGAGGTCGTGAATATCCATCTCTGTTTCTTCCCGCGCACATCAGTAAAAGTCCAGACCACGCCGCAGCTTCTTCTGTCCTGAAATATCCCGGGGGAGTCGACCGAAGGGAGACGGGGGCAGCGCCCCTTTGCCATCACTGGCCAAAGGCCCGTCCCATCGGCTAAAGCGGCCCCATGACACGCCTCCCCATCGAAGACGCCCTGCCGGACCTGATAGCCGCCCTGCGCAGCCGAGGTCGCGCCGTCCTGCAGGCGCCGCCTGGTGCCGGCAAGACAACCCGCGTCCCGCTTGCCTTGCTTGACGCGGGCCTGACCAAGGGCCGCATCGTCATGCTGGAACCCCGCCGCCTTGCCGCGCGCGCCGCCGCGCAGCGCCTTTCCGAACAACTGGGCGAATCTCCCGGAGAAACTGTCGGCTACCGAATCCGGGGCGAATCCAACGTATCGAAACGCACCCGCATTGAGGTGGTGACCGAAGGGATCCTGACCCGCATGATCCAGTCCGACCCGGAACTGACCGGGATCGGAGCGGTGCTGTTTGACGAGTTCCACGAACGATCGCTGAATGCCGACTTCGGCCTCGCGCTGTGCCTCGAAATCGCGGACGCCCTGCGCGACGACCTCATCCTCGTCGCCATGTCCGCAACACTGGACGCGCAGCCCGTGGCGGATCTGATGCAGGCCCCAGTAATCACCTCTCAGGGCCGCGCCTTTCCGGTCGAAACCCGGTGGCTGCCGCAGCCCCTGCCAAAACGCACCCGGTTCGACACGGCGCTGGCCGATCTGATTCTTCAGGCGCATCAGGAAACCACAGGCGGCATTCTGGCTTTCCTTCCGGGCGAGGGCGAGATCCGCCGAACCGAGGCGCTGCTGAAACCGCGCCTGCCGCCGGACACCCACCTGCGCCCGCTCTTCGGCGCCATGGATCTTTCGGCGCAACGCGCGGCCATCCGTCCAGAACAAGCCGGCCGGAAACTGGTGCTTGCCACATCTATCGCCGAAACGTCGCTTACGATTGAGGACATTCGCGTCGTCGTCGACGGCGGCAAGGCCCGCCGTGCGCGGTTCGATCCCGGGTCCGGCATGTCACGGCTGGTGACCGAACGTGTCACCCGCGCCGAGGCGACCCAGCGCGCAGGGCGTGCAGGCCGCATTGCCCCCGGCACGGCATATCGACTTTGGACAAAAGGTGAAGAAGGGTCTCTAAGCCCCTTTCCACCGGCGGAAATCGAGAATGCGGACCTTGCCGGTCTCATGCTTGAAATCGCCCTTTGGGGCGCTGATCCGACACAATTGCCCTTTCTGACGCCCCCGCCGGAACGCGCCTGCACCGAGGCTCAGGCGCTGCTGCAAATGTTGGGCGCATTGGATGCAGAAAAGCGGATCACGGCCCACGGACGCGCCCTTTCCAGACTTCCGCTCCATCCAAGACTTGCACATATGTTGACTCTTGGCGGCCGCGAGGCTGTCAATTTGGCCGCCCTATTGTCCGATCGCGATCCACTCACAGGAGCGACCTCGGATCTTTCACTTCGGCTCGATGCCCTGCGCGATACACATGGGTTTTCGCGGCGTCGTCCCGAACAAATCAACCGCGCCGCGCTGGAACGGATCAAGACAGAGGCCAAGCGCCTCACCAAAAGCATGAGGCGCGCACCTGAGCGCCCTGAGCCAAAAGAGAATTTTACCGCCGCCGAAATGGCGGCTCTGGCCTATCCCGACCGGATCGGCCTGCGACGCTCTGGTGACAGCGCCCGTTACCAGATGTCCGGCGGCAAAGGCGCGGTCATGGAGGATCACGATCCACTGGCCAAAGAGCGGTTGATCGTCGTTACCGACACGGACGGCAACCCGCGAGAAGCAAAGATCCGACAGGCCGTTGCAATCTCCCTTGCTGAAATCCGCACACTGTTCAACGAACGGATCATCTGGACCAACCTGTGTGAATGGTCGAAACGTGATCGCCGTGTCATCGCGCGGCAACAGGAACGGTTGGGGGCAATCGCGCTGGACGACCGCATCTGGAAAGACGCCCCCGACACCGCACTTGCCCGCGCCATGCTCGATGGCGTTCGCGACCTTGGCATCACACTGTCGGACGCCGAACGCCGGTTTACCGCCCGCGTGGCATTGGCGCGGGACGCCGGACAAGATTTGCCAGACATGTCCCCGGAGGCGCTGCTGGACACCATCGAAACTTGGTTGTTGCCCTACCTGTCGGGCGTGCGCAGCGCGGCAGACTGGAAGCGGCTGGATCTGCTGCCCGCACTGCGCGCCATGCTGGATTGGAACCAGTTGCAGTCATTGGACACCGCCACGCCCGCTCATTTCACCACACCTCTTGGTCGCCAGATCCCGATCGACTATTCAGGCGATCATCCGGAAATCAGTCTGCGCTTGCAGGAACTCCTGGGACAAAAGACGCATCCGATGGTGGGCCGGACGCCACTAAAGGTGACCCTGTTGTCCCCCGCCCAGCGCCCGGTCCAGACAACGATGGATCTACCCGGTTTCTGGTCCGGCTCTTATGCGGATGTGCGCAAGGACATGCGCGCGCGTTATCCCCGGCACCTCTGGCCAGAAGACCCGACACAGGCGGACCCCACGCTGCGGGCTAAGCCACGCGGCACCTGACCCCCAACCGCGTACCTGCTGACCGCGAAGTATGGTGCTCTTTCTCGATCAAAGAGATGCCGTGCTTTTGGTGCATAATGCCTGCGGGGCAGTCACCTGACAGATGAGCGGCGCGCCTATGTTTTTGCAATGCTGGCATTGATGCGCGTGTCAACGCCAGAACCAGTTGGCCATTTTGCTGAATCTTGATCGGGACCACCTGCGACGCCACCCAGCCCACGCCCGGCGGGCATGGGCGGGTCGTGACCATCTGTAAGGAATGCGGTCTCAGCGCAAAGCGCATTTTCCCGGCTCAGCCACTGCCCTCCAGACCGCAGGTCAACGCCGCAGCGAGGCTGGAGCCTTGTAGCTGACGTGCGCAGGCGCGGCGTGAATGCTCGCCGTTTTGGCCCCTTAGACGTCCAGACACCAACGCATGATTGCCTTCTGGGCGTGCAGACGGTTCTCTGCCTCGTCCCAAATCACAGAGTTCGGGCCGTCCATGACTTCGGACGTCACCTCTTCTTCGCGGTGCGCGGGCAGGCAATGCATGAAAACAGCGTCAGGTTTGGCCGCTTCCATCAACCGGGCATTTACCTGGTAGGGGCGTAGCATGTTGTGCCGCCTCTCGCGTGAGCTTTGGGCATCATGCATCGACACCCAGGTGTCGGTGACGATCAGATCCGCGCCCTCGACCGCCTTGATCGCATCGCGTTCGATGGTGATCGTGCGACCCTCATTGCGCGCCCAACCCACGGATTCCATTTCGGGGTCCAATTGCACCGGACCCGAAAAGGTCAGGTCAAAGCCGAACTGCCCAGCCGCGTGCAGGAAAGAGGTGCAGACGTTGTTGCCATCACCGCACCAGACCACCTTCTTTCCGGCAATCGGGCCGCGATGTTCCTCAAACGTTTGAATGTCCGCCATGATCTGACAGGGATGTGACCGGTCTGTCAGCCCATTGATCACCGGCACGCTGGCGTATTCGGACATCTCATCCAAAACCGACTCGTCAAACGTCCGGATCATGATCAGATCAACATAGCGCGACAACACGCGGGCCGTGTCGGCAATGGTCTCGCCATGGCCCAGCTGCATTTCGTTGCCTGACAACACCATGCTTTGCCCGCCCAACTGGCGCACGCCCACATCAAACGAAACCCGGGTTCGGGTCGACGGTTTTTCAAAGATCAGGGCCACCATCCGACCGGCCAGCGGCTGTTCGTCGTCGGGGGCCGCCTTGGGGCGGCCCTGACGGGCGGATTTCATTGCCTTGGCACTATCAATAATGGACCGCAGTTCGGCCTTGTCAGTCTTGTGAATGTCCAGAAAGTGATTCATCGCGTTTTTCTTCTTTTTTGGCGGGGATGGGGGCACTGCCCCGTCGCCTGACGGCGTCTCCCCGTAGATAATTCAGGCCTGAAAACACTCAGGCAGGTTGATTTTCCAGCGCAGTGGCGGCGGCGTCGAGGCGGTTGAACGCCTCTTGGATCTCATCTTCGGTGATGTTCAGCGGCGGCAACAGGCGCACGATATTGTCTGCCGCCGGAACGGTAATCACCTCAGCGGCATATCCCGCCTTGACCACATCCGCAGCCGGCAGTTTGGACTTGAGGCCCAGCATCATGCCGTAGCCGCGGACGCCCTCAAAGACAGTCGGATGCGCCGCGATCAAACCCTCCATCTTTTGCCGCAGCAGACCGGCGCGCGCTCGCACATCGTCGAGAAAGTCAGGGTCTGCCACGACGTCCAGCACCGCTTTGCCCACCGCACAGCCCAGCGGGTTGCCGCCATAGGTCGACCCGTGTGTACCCGCAACCATGCCACATGCGGCGTCTTCCGTGGCTAGCACGGCCCCCAGAGGAAAGCCGCCGCCGATGCCCTTGGCAATCATCATGATATCAGGCGTGACACCTGCCCATTCATGCGCAAACAGCCGCCCTGTGCGGCCCACGCCGCATTGAACTTCATCCAGAATCAGCAGCAGGCCTTTTTCGTCGCACAACTCGCGTAGCCCTTTCAGGCATTGGTCAGGCAACGTGCGGATGCCTCCCTCGCCCTGCACCGGCTCAATCAGGATCGCGCCGGTGGTGTCGTCAATCGCCGCATGCAGCGCGTCGTGATCGCCCCACGGCAGCGTCTTGAACCCAGCCAGCACCGGACCAAAGCCCTTGACCATCTTGTCGGCCCCCGAGGCCGCGATGGCGGCGGACGAGCGACCGTGGAAACAGCCCTCAAAGGTCAGGATGCCGGTCTTTTCCGGGTGACCCTTTTCGTACCAGTATTTGCGCGCCATTTTGACCGCCAGCTCACAGGCTTCAGTCCCCGAGTTGGTGAAAAACACCGTATCGGCAAATGTCGTCTCGACCAGTTTATCTGCCAGCGCCTGCTGTTGCGGGATCTCGTACAGGTTGGACACATGCCACAGTTTGTTCGCCTGCTCGGTCAGTGCCGCCACCAGTGGCGGATGCGCATGGCCCAGCACGTTCACCGCGATACCGGACCCAAGGTCCAGAAAACGTCGGCCGTCCTCCTCGAACAGCCAGCAGCCTTCGCCCTTTACGAAATGCAGGGGCGCGCGGTTGTAGGTCGGCAGAACGGAGGGGATCATATCGCTGTCCTCAGGGGGATTAGAGGCCCGATTGGTGGCAAGCGCCTTGGGCCGAGTCAAGTTGTAAGGGGATAATGATGCAATGGGAGTGCCCGCGCCACACAGGGCGCGAGGAGATCAAGAGGAATTATCCTCGTCGGATCTGGACCATTGTCATCATGTCCCTGCACATACAGCATTTCTGCCACCGTGCAAGCGCTCCCATTCCTGAGCCATTGCGCGGTACGACGCGCGCCGCTAGCGTCAGGCCATGACAGCGCCCCTCATCGACAATCTCCAGTACTGCAACTTCTCTGAAAAAGTCTTCCGCCAGTTGCGCGCCGGCGGGGTGGACGCGATCCACGTCACCATCGCCTACCACGAAAGCTTTCGGGAAATGGTGGCAAACCTTGAACGCTGGAACCGCTGGTTTGAACGGTTCCCCGAGCTGATCCTCCGCGGCACAGAGGCGCACCATGTCCGCGAGGCGCAAGAGACAAAGCGCACCGCCGTCTTCTTTGGCTTTCAGAACCCCTCGCCTATCGAGGACGACATCGGACTGGTCGAGATCGCGCACCAGTTGGGCGTGCGGTTCATGCAGCTGACGTACAACAACCAGTCTCTGCTGGCGACGGGCTGCTATGAGGAAGAGGACACTGGCCTAACGCGGATGGGCCGCGCCGTGGTGACGGAAATGAACCGCGTTGGTCTGGTCATCGACATGAGCCATTCGGCAGAGCGATCCACGCTAGAGACGATCGACCATGCAACCCGCCCCATTGCCATCACCCATGCCAACCCCGACTGGTGGCATCCCGCGTTGCGCAACAAATCCGATGAGGTGCTGCGCGCGCTGACCAATTCCGGCGGGATGCTGGGCTTTTCCCTATACCCGCACCACCTCGCAGGCGGCACCAATTGCACCCTCACCAGCTTTTGCGAGATGGTGGCAGAGGCGGCGGACCGTTACGGCGCCGAAAACCTTGGGATCGGCAGCGACCTGTGTCAGGACCAGCCCGACAGCGTGGTCGAATGGATGCGCGTCGGGCGTTGGACCAAGGACATCGAGTATGGCGAAGGGTCCGCATCTGCCCCCGGC
The DNA here is from genome assembly GCF_002237555.1 of Antarctobacter heliothermus. Lineage (NCBI taxonomy): Bacteria > Pseudomonadati > Pseudomonadota > Alphaproteobacteria > Rhodobacterales > Roseobacteraceae > Antarctobacter > Antarctobacter heliothermus. The sequence continues at coordinate 4,696,186 of NZ_CP022540.1, forward strand.
TTCCCACCGATGCCCGACTGGTTTCAGGACAACCGTGACTGGGACAACATACGGGACGGACTGCGCGACGTCGGCTTTTCGCGGGGCGAGACCGAGGGCATTCTGGGCGGCAACTGGTTGCGATTTTATGAGACGGGTTTCGGACCAGCCTGAGGATAGGAGCCACGATGAAAGCCATGCTCTACGAGGCCTTCGGATCGGCCCCGGTCGTCACGTCCGTGCCTGATCCAGCGCCTGCGCCGGGCGGCGTCGTGATCAAGGTCGCGGCCACCGGCCTGTGCCGCAGTGACTGGCACGGCTGGATGGGGCATGACCCCGATATTTCCTTGCCGCATGTTCCCGGCCATGAATTGGCTGGCACCGTCTCTGCCGTGGGCGCCGGTGTGACCCGCTGGCGCGAGGGCGACCGTGTGACGGTCCCCTTTATCTGTTCCTGTGGCACCTGCCCGGAATGCCATGCGGGCCATCAACAGGTCTGCGACGCGCAGTTTCAGCCCGGCTTTACCCATTGGGGCAGCTTTGCCGAATTTGTCGCCCTGCCGCAGGCCGACCTGAACCTAGTGGCCCTGCCCGAAACCATGGGCTTTGACACCGCCGCCAGCCTTGGTTGCCGTTTTGCCACTGCCTTTCGCGCCGTGGTCGATCAGGGCCGCGTCCGGGGTGGGGACTGGGTCGCCGTGCATGGCTGCGGCGGCGTCGGCCTGTCGGCCATCATGATCGCGCGGGCCATGGGCGCGCAAGTGGTCGCGGTGGACATCGCCGAAGACAAGCTGGCACTGGCCCGCGAGATGGGGGCAATCGCTGCGTTGAATGCGCTGGACGCTGACGTGCCACAAGCCGTGCAAGACATCACAAAAGGCGGTGCGCATTTGTCGATTGACGCGCTAGGTCATCCGCAGACCTGCGCCGCGTCGATCTTGTCCCTGCGCAAACGCGGGCGGCATGTTCAGGTCGGCCTGCTGCTTGGGGATCAAAGCCACCCACCCCTGCCGATGGACCGGGTGATCGGGTGGGAGTTGGAGATCCTTGGCAGCCACGGCATGCAGGCGCATCGCTATCGTGCCATGCTGGACATGATCGAAAGCGGCGCGCTGCACCCCGACCGTTTGGTCGGAGACCGGATCAGCCTGACGGATGCTGTGCCCGCCCTGATGGCAATGGACAGCTTCCAGGCGCGGGGTGCTACGGTCATCACGTCGTTCTAAGCGTGCCGCGGCGCTATGGCCTGCCGAAATCCGCGACCGCGCGCAGAAACAACTGCGCGCCCACCTCGATCAGGGAGTCGGGAAAATCATAGTCCGGCGCATGCAGGGCCGGGCACTCGTCGCCTGCTCCCAAGAAGATCATAGCAGAGGGCATCGCATTGCCGAACAGGCCAAAGTCCTCAGAGGCGCGCATCGGCAAAGCAGCCTCATGCCGTGGCATGTCCTGCGCCGCGCGTTCCAGCATGGCGGTGGCATCGGGATGGTTCACGCAGTGGCCAAAGGCCTCATGCACCGTGATCTCAACGTCAAACCCCTGCGCGATCTCAGCCACCAAGGCCCGCGCCTCTGCCTCCAACGCGGCCATCGCGTCGTCCAGCAAGGTGCGCAGGGTCACATAGATCTCTGCCTCTCCTGGCGCGACCCCAAAGGCAGGCACACCCAGCCGCGCGTGGGTCACCGTAGCCAGACGAAAGCCCGCATCTTCTGTCGGCAGAGTGCGGGACAGCGCGCCCAACGCGGGGATCAAACCGGCCAGCGCGACACCGGGTGACAACCCTTTTTCCGGCTCCGAGGCATGGGCCGTCCGCCCTGACAGCCGCACCTTCAACCCGCGAGAGGCGCAGTTCACCGGCCCCGCGCGCAGCGCCACCGCCCCGCGCGGCATCCCCGGCAGGTTGTGCAATGATACTGCCATAGTCGCGCCAAGCTCTGCAAAGCGGGGATCGTCCAGCACTGCGCGTGCGCCTGCTCCGATCTCTTCGGCCGGTTGGAACAGCAGGATCACACGCGACGCGGGCGGAGAGACGGCCAGCGCCTGCGCCACCGCGTGCAGGATTGCCATATGCCCGTCGTGTCCGCACAGATGTGCCACCCCCGAGCGCTGTGACCGATGGGCCGGTTGCCCCGTCTCCATGATTGGCAGCGCGTCCAGTTCAGCGCGAATCAACAATGCCGCATGTCCCTCGCCAAAGACCGCAGCCACGCCGGTCCCGCCCAGTCCCGTCACAACCTGGCGGGCACCCAACGCCGCCATCTCGGCGGCGATACGCGCGGCGGTTTCGCCTTCGTAGCCAGACAATTCCGGCAATCGGTGCAGGTCGTGCCGCAACGCCCGCGCCTTGCCCAACATTTCGTCGTCCAACGCATCCGCGATGCTCATGCGCCTCTCCCGTATCCTTGTCAGCGCACCCTTCCATGCCACGATACCGGCGGGCAATACCGTGCCTCTTTCCTCATCGCAGATCTGGTGGCACAGTTATTCCATGAAAGACCTTGCGCCTGCGCCACCGCAAACCGATTTGCGACCACCCGCCGTGGTGATGCGGTTGGGGCGTCTGGGCGCCGCCTTTCCAACCCGGCTGAGCTTTTTGCGCGTGTTAACCCGCCGCCTGTCCCGTGAAGGCGCGCGCCTGACCCGTCCGGTCTGGCAGATCGATGCGCAGGGGTATGGCCATGCGGTCTATACCATCGCCCTTGGCGGGCATGACTACAGCCTCGTCGCGGTCTCGACCCACCTGCCGGATGAGATGCGCACCGACCGTGTGATCGCAACCGCTTGGGACACGGCCTATGTGCTGTACGACGGAGTACCCGACACAGCGGAAATCGACCGGATTTGCGCCACGGCCCCCAAACAAGAGGCTGCCCGCTTTACAGAACGCGACCTTATCTTGAGCCGCGCCAACAAATCGGTGCGCCTGTTCGCCCATGTGGTCGAGCGCCTGCGGTCGGGCCAACAACCCGACGGCGCGTTGATCAACAGCGTCGGCTACCTGATGCGCACCACCGCCGTCTACGGCAACGGCAAGTTCGGCATCGCCGACCGCGCCCTGATCGCGGATCGCCCCGGCATCGAAGGCCCATTTGCCGCCGAAATGCTGACCGTCTGGATGATCCGCAGCTTTACCCATGACCTTGTCGAACACCTTGGTGGCGCGGCGCTTGAACCGCATCTGAAACGCCATCTCGGGATCGGAAACTCGACAGGGTTGGGCATGGCCCCCTTCCTCGTTTCGCACCCTGTGCTGCTGCACAACTGGACTATGGCCCGCGAAACTGCACTGGCGCGGGTCCGCGCAGTGCCAAAGGTGACCACCGCGCAAAGCGAAACGCTGCTACGCCTTGCAGACCGGGCCGCCGCCCATTTAGCCGAATGGCAGGTACCCGACCCGCTGCATCAATCCCGAATTGAGCTGTTGCGGGCAGAATGGCCTGCGGTGCGCCGGGTGTTGACCGCTCTGCCGTCCGACAAGCCGATTGACGCATTTATCCGCGCCTCGCAGACGTTTTCGCCGGACACCCAAGAACTTTGCGTGGCGCTGGTGCTGGAACCGTTCGGAGAGATCATTGACGATCTTGCTGAACAAATGACCGATCCGCTTGGCCCGCTTTTCCATCCTTTTGAGTCAGCTCAGGCACTGCAAGAGGCGATCGAGGCTCATTTTCAATGGGCGCTTGCGCTGGACTTTGGGCTCGTCAGCCAGACGCGCCGCTTTTGGTACGTTTCCGAAGAAAAACAAGAGCCCCGCATGGGCGACCGCTTTGCCGAACCGGGGGCAGAACGGGAAAGCCCGCTGGACATCGCGCGCCGCGTGCAGGCGCTGTATCGCGCGCTGGACGGCGTGGGCAACCTGCGCGCCTTTCGTAGCGCTCAACCCCACCATGAACTCGCGGTGATGCGAGTCGCCTGTGTCGCTCGGCACGCCTATTGCGAAATCCGTGACAATCTGATCGCAGACACCTGCCTGCCCATCAACATGCTGCGCTGCAAGCTGGCCTTCTTCGGCGCAACCAAATTCGATCCAAAGTCCGACCGTTGGACCCGGATCACGCTCGCGCAGGGCGCACCATTGCCAGAGGATCTGGGGACGGACCGCGCAGATGACTGGTGGCTGGCGGGCCTGACGACATGAGCTTTTCCGCCAATGAGATTGCCAGCCTTGCGCACAAGGCCGCACGCGGGGCGGGCTTCCCCCCTCGACAGGCTGACGTCTTTGGTGCGGCGGCGGTCCATCATCTGGCGGCGGGCGGCACGCCGTCCGCCCTGCGACGCGCACTGGCCGATCCGACCGACAGCCCGATCCTGCGTTTGCCTTTACTGACAGAGGACATCCTGCGCGCCCTCACCCTGTCCGGACCAGAGGTGACGTTAACCCTGCAACCGGGCGACGAGGCACTGGCGCTTGCCTACACCGCCCTGATGCACATTCATATCGAACGTTCGGTAGTCGACCGGCCCGAAGGTGCCCCGCCCCGCCTCACGCTATGTGCCGATCTTGACACCCCGACCCGTACCCGCCTGCCCGCGCGCATCGACGCCCCGGCGGACCTGATCGAACATTTGAGCGGATTGGCTGCTAAAACCCTTGTTGCCCCATCTGTCGCGTCCCGCAATGCAGGCGCGGGGGCTGGAAATATCGACAACGACTGACGCACACGCACCAACCTGATGCTTGACCGGACATCGACCCCGTAGCAGGCTTTAATTTCGGCGCAGAGTAACGCGTTCTATTTCAAACATCTGGATGATCCAATGAAGATACTTTTCGCAGGACTACTGGCGGTTATCGCCACCAGCCCCGCAATGGCCCAAGAATTTACCGGCACTTACCGACTGCAAACCATGTTTCAGGCACCAGAAAACAAGTGCTTCGAAGGCAACCGCTTTTCACCTGAGTCCACGCTGGGCGGTGGGGCTTTCATGGACACCTGCCAGAATGTCACTGGCCAGCTTTGGAAGATCGAGGCGCAGGGCGGCGGTTGGTTTCGGCTGAAGACCCTGTTTCAAGGGGACGGCAAGTGCCTAGAGGGCAACCGCTTCAGCCCCGACGCGACGCTAGGAGGCGCGGCCTATATGGACAATTGCCAGAACGTCTCTGGCCAGTTCTGGGCGCTCCAACCGCAAGGAGACGGCTGGTACAGGCTGAAAACCCAGTTCCAGGGAGAAGGCAAATGCCTGGAAGGCAACCGCTTTAGCCCAGACTCGACGCTGAGCGGTGCGGCCTACATGGACAATTGCCAAAACGTCTCTGGCCAGCTTTGGAAATTGGTCCAGACCGATGTGACAGATGCCGCGCCGTCCGATGTGGCCCCAAATGCAGGGTCCGGCGGCGGCACCAGCGACAACGGGTGAAATGGTCCGGGGCCTCTTGCCCCGCCTGACAGAGCATGGTTCTCTCCGGCAAAAACCGGAGAGCCGCCATGCCGCACCCCCTGCTGAATTCCGATGACATCGCCACTTACCAGCGCGACGGCGTGGTGGTGGTGCGTGGCCTTTTTGCCGACCATATCGAGGCCCTGCGCGACGGCGTCACCCGCAACATGGACACCCCCGGCCCCTACGCCGCCGAAAACCTGAAGGCGGGCGAAGGCGGGCGCTTTTTCGACGACTATTGCAACTGGCAGCGCATCCCGGAATTCGAGCAGGTCATCCGCAGCAGTCCCGCCGCCGAGGTGGCCGCCGACCTGATGCAATCCGACAGCGCGCAATTGTTCCACGATCATGTTCTGGTCAAGGAACCCGGCACATCGAAACCCACGCCCTGGCATCAGGATGGCCCCTACTACTTTGTCGAAGGCCGCCAGACCGTCAGTTTCTGGAGCCCGCTGGACCCGGTAACACAGGCCACCCTGCGCTGCGTTGCAGGCTCACATCTCTGGGACAAACCCGTGCTACCGACCCGCTGGCTGTCCGAAGAAAACTTCTACCCCGACGACAGTACCTACATGCCGGTGCCCGACCCGGACGCGCAGGGGATGGATGTGCGCGAATGGGCGTTGGAGCCGGGCGATGCCGTGGCGTTCAACTTTGGCATCCTGCACGGCGCACGCGGCAACAACAGCGACGCGCGCCGCCGTGCCTTTTCGCTGCGGATGGTGGGCGATGATGCGCGCTACACGACCCGTCCGGGGCCGACCTCACCGCCGTTTCCCGGCCATGACATGAAACAGGGTCAGCGCCTGCGCGAAGACTGGTTTCCAGTGCTGTTTCGCCGCTAGGCTATCAGGCGAACGGATCGTCGGGATAGCCGACACCCATCAGGCTCAGGCCGTGCGGAGGGCAGACCGGCCCACAGGCAGACCTTTCGCGCGCCTCCAGCGCGGTTCGCACACGGTCGGGTTCCCACGCGCCCGAACCGACCCGCTCCAGCGTGCCGACGATTGAGCGCACCTGATTGTGCAAAAAAGACCGCGCCCGCAGGCGAAAATGGATTTCCGGACCTCCCAGCCCGTCGACTTGTTCTATCGTGATTTCATCCAGAGTCTTCACTGGTGATTTGGACTGACACATCACCGACCGGAAGGTGGTAAAGTCATGCAATCCGATCAAATGCGCCGCACCTGCACGCATCGCATCCGCGTCCAGTGGATGGTTCACACGCCAGACTTGCCCGGACTCCAGCGTCGCGGGCGCGCGGCGCATCAAGAGGCGAAACAGATAGCGCCGCTCCACCGCCGAAAACCGCGCGTGCCAGTCGTCGTCAACCCGCGCCGCCTGCCGGATCGCCACCGGCAAAGGTTTGAGGTGATGGTTCAGCGCCTCGGACAGCCGGAACGGATCCCAGTCCTTGGCCATGTCACATTGTGCCACCTGCCCGCGCGCGTGGACGCCCGCATCCGTCCGCCCAGCCGCTGCGATGGTGTGATCGCGCGGCTCTAGCCGGGCCAGCGCGGCCTCTATGGCGCCCTGAACCGACGGCTGATCCGCCTGCCGCTGCCAACCCGCAAACGGGCGACCATCATATTCCACGAGTAAAGCATATCTGGGCATGACCCGCGTCCTAGCGCCCCGCCCGCCATAGGGCAATCCCGGCGAGGGTCCGCGCGCGTGACAGGTGGGGTGCGATGGGCGTCCCGCGCGTGGGCACAATATCGGCCACATTCCCCGCCCCCGCCTCTGGCCCCGCGCGCAACCAGTGACTAAGTTGCCAGCGAACCACAGGACAAGGCCCGCCCCTCATGGTCATTGGCACCATCGCCGACACACTCACCCGCAGCGTCGAAAATGTCACCGGCACCCTGTCGGAGACGTTCATTGAACCCACCTTGCGGCTGGGCGTGACGGGCCTGTCGCGGGCGGGCAAGACCGTCTTTATCACCTCATTGGTCGCTAATCTGATGGATCGCGCCCGGATGCCGCAACTGGTGGCCGAAAGCGAAAGCCGCATCCTGTCCGCCTTCTTGCAACCGCAACCGGACGACACCCTGCCTCGCTTTGACTATGAAACCCATCTGGCTGCACTGACGGCGCGTGCGCCGCATTGGCCGGACAGCACCCGCGCCGTGTCTGAACTGCGGCTATCGCTAAAGATCCGTCCCTCTGGCCTGCTGTCCGGCCTGCAGGGGCCGCGCACGCTGCATCTGGATATCGTCGACTACCCCGGTGAATGGCTGTTGGACCTGTCGTTGCTGGACAAATCCTATGCCGATTGGTCGCGCGACATGCTGGATCGGCTGGCGTTGCGCCCCGGTGGGCCAGAGACCCGCACCCTGCTGGAAAGCGAAGACAGCACGCAAGATCTTGATGAAACCCGCGCGCGCCTGTTGTCCGACGCCTATACCGCCGCGCTACACACCGCGCGCAACGCGGGATTTTCCGACTGTTCGCCGGGGAGGTTCCTGCTGCCCGGAGAGCTTGAAGGTTCTCCCGTCCTGACCTTTGCCCCGTTGCCGCCCGTTGACAGCGCCCCGCGCCGGTCGCTCTACCGCGAGTTCGAGCGTCGTTTCGACAGCTACAAGGCGCGCGTCGTCAAACCGTTTTTCCGCGATCATTTCAGCCGGATCGATCGTCAGATCGTGCTGGTCGATGCCCTGGGCGCGATCCATGCCGGCCCCCGCGCCATGGAGGATCTGCGCCGCACATTGGCCGAGATCCTGACCGCCTTCCGGCCCGGCACCAACGCCTTTCTGACCAATCTCTTCATGGGCAAACGGGTTGAAAAAATTCTGTTCGCGGCGACCAAGGCTGACCACCTGCACCACCTCCAGCACGGCAGACTGACAGCGATCATGGAGGCCCTGACCCGCGAGGCGCGCGACCGCGCGCGGTTTGCCGGCGCGGAGACGCAGGCAATGTCACTGGCTGCGCTGCGGGCGACCACGGAACAGGTGATCCAGCATCAGGGCAGCGATCTGCCTTGTGTGCGCGGAACGCTGTTGGAAACCGGCAAGCAGGCCGCATTCTATCCCGGAGCCCTGCCGGAAGATCCTTCGCATCTGTTGGGAACTGCCCGCGAGGGGGCGGAGAACTGGCTTGATCAGGACTATTCGGTGATGAACTTTGCCCCCGCGCCACTGGTGCTGAAACCGGGCGAAGGGCCGCCGCACATCCGGCTGGACCGTGCCGCGCAATTTCTGATCGGGGACAAGCTGTGAACAGACGTGAGATCACCCTGCGCCCCGCTCAACCCGGCGATGCGGGCAAGCTTGGCGCGATGATCACCGAAGCGGTCGAGGCCCACGCGTGGAAACCGCGCCTGCATTCGGCGGCACAGGACATCGCACACACCGGCAAGATGATTGATCGCGGCTGGGTCACTGTCGCCGAACTGGGGTCCGCCGTGGCCGCGTTTATCGCCCGCGACGGCAACGAGGTCGATGCGCTGTTTGTGGCCACTTGGGCGCAGGGTCAGGGGCTCGGCACGGCGCTGCTGGAGGATGCCAAGACGCACACCGACAGACTGGAGCTGTGGACCTTTCAGGAAAACACCGGGGCGCAGCGGTTCTACCTGCAACAGGGATTTGACGAGGTGGCCCGCACCGACGGCGACAAGAACGAAGAAGGCCTGCCAGACATCCGCTACCTGTGGCAACGCCCCACCGCCCCCCTTCCGGAGCAATCGACATGAGCCAGCCCCCCAAAGGTCCAATCCTGATCGACCTCGAAGACGACAGCGGCGACGCCCCCAGCCCTGCCGCCGCTCCGCCTGTACCTGAACCGCATCTGCCACCGCCCGAAGGGGCCGCAATGACCACCGTGGCCGCGCTGGCCACGCGACAGCCTTCGGTCCTGGCGCGCTGGTTTTGGCGCTTGCTTGTGGCTCTTGTCGGCACGCTTGTGTCGATTGCGGCGTGGACATTCGCCACGGATTTGATTGCCTCATCTCCGGTGCTGGGCTGGATCGTTACCGGGCTGTTTGGTGCCTTTGCGCTGGTCTGCCTGATGATCATCATCAAGGAAATCGCGGCGTTCTCGCGCTTGGCGCGGATCGACACCCTGCATCATGCTGCTGAAACCGTGCTTGCCGAAGAAGATCTGGGGGCGGCGCGCAAGCTGACAGACGATCTGGTGACGCTTTACAAGGGGCGCGAGGACACCCGGTGGGGACGTGACAAGCTGGCCGCGCAACGCGACGAGATTTTCGATGCCAAAGGCCTGCTGGCCCATGCCGAAACCGCCTTGCTGGCCCCGCTGGACACCGCCGCCCGGCGCGAAGTCGAGGCGGCCGCGCGACAGGTGGCGACCGTGACGGCGCTGGTCCCACTGGCGCTGGCGGATGTGGTGGCGGCGCTGACCGCCAACCTGCGGATGATCCGGCGCATCGCCGAGATCTATGGCGGGCGCTCTGGCACGCTGGGCAGTTGGCGGCTGACGCGGGCGGTAATGTCCCACCTTGTCGCCACCGGCGCCGTGGCCATTGGCGACGACATGCTGGAGCCGATCCTTGGCGGCGGCCTCTTGGGCAAGTTGTCGCGCCGCTTTGGCGAGGGAATGGTTAACGGCGCACTGACCGCGCGGGTGGGCGTGGCCGCGATGGAGGTGTGCCGCCCGCTGCCTTTTGGCGCGGGAAAGCGGCCCTCAGTCCGGTCCATCATCCGATCCAGCCTGTCGGGGCTGGTGATGAAGGACAAACCCTGAAGGGGCACCAGACCCGCACGGTCGCACCTGAGCCGAAACCCCGGGCCATGTCCGGAACACGCTGCACCTATGCGACACACTGGCAAACATGACCTCTGCCGGGCGGGTCCGGCATTCCGGACCTGTGCAGTCTGAACGACACCCCCTAGACTGCCCCTTCGATTGAATCAGAGCGCGTGGGTTTTATGGAAGCCATCTTTGTCCTCTTGGGCCTTGTGGTCCTTGCCTTGCCCATCGCCGTGGTCGTTTTGATCATCGGGCATTTGCGTCTTCGCCGTCAGGTCAGGGATCTCAGCCAGACCGTCACCGATTTGCAATCTTTGGCCCGCTTGCCTTCTCCGAAGATCCCGCCGACCGGGCGCGCCGCCAATGCGCTGTCCGCGCCGTTGTCGACAGCGCCTAGTTTGGACGCACCCGCCCCGCCCCCATCCACTCCGCCCCTGCCCGCCCCTTTGGCAGAGGCTGCTGGCGCGCCACCCAAGGCGCAGGCCACCTCCACCGCGGGTCCGCCGCGCCGCACCGGACCATCCACTCTTGAATCCCTTGGCGTCTGGCTTCGGGACAACTGGTTTTACGGCGTCGCTGCCGTCTCACTGGCGCTGGCGGGGATTTTCCTCGTCCAATACGGGATCGAGACCGGGCTCCTGACTCCGACGATGCGGGTGATTGCCGCGCTGATCTTTGGCGCGGCGCTGATTGCGGCGGGCGAAACCATCCGCCGCCGGTTTGGTGACGACTTGGCAAGTGCCACGGCCTACTTACCCTCTGTCCTGTCCGGCGCGGGCCTTGTGTCGTTGATGGGGGGCGTTCTGGCCGCACGACTGCTGTATGACCTTGTGGCCCCCGGACCGGCGCTGGGCGCGCTGTTTGCCATCGCCCTGTTTGGCTTGTTGTTGGGCTGGCGTCACGGCCCACTATTGGCCGCCGTCGGATTGACGGGCGGCATGGCTGCGCCGTTTCTGGTGGGCGGACACAGCGAAAACCCCGAATGGCTGTTGCTGTATTTTGGTCTGCTGACTGCGCTGGGACTGGGCATCGATACACTGCGCCGCTGGGCCTGGGTCAGTGCCCTGTCCGTCGTGCTGGGCTTTGCCGCTGGTCTGCTTTTGCAGATCTCCGCGACGGGGGACGAGGCGCTGACGGCCGCTTTTGCGGTCTACGCGGTGGGCCTTGTGATATTGGCGCTGCTGATCCCGTCACGGGCGCTAGCGCCCGATCACGCCGGTCCCGGTATTGCGGAAACCGTCGTTGCCACCACCGAAACCCTGCGCAGACCGATCTTTCCAGTGATCCTGTCAGGTGCGCTGCTGGTCGCCTGTTGCGCGGCATTGACCTACGCCGGACTGTACAGCGCGGTGACATGGCAGCTGTCGGTCGGCCTTAGCGCGGGCCTAGCGGGCCTGTTGATCCTTTGGTCACGCGGCGCGCCCGCCTTGCAGGATCAGGCGGCCCTGCCCGCGCTGACCCTGCTTGCGCTGATCGCCGTGCCGGAGCTGAACATAGAGGCGCGGACCGCGCTGGAAGCGAGACTGACCGCGCAGGCCGACCTGACCGAACAGCGCCTGCCGCTGGATATGAGCCTGTTGTTGCTGGTCGCGACGCTTGTCGGTCTGGCAAGCGCATGGCGCAGCTTGAAACCCGGGCAATACCCCGCGGTCTGGGCCGCTGCGGCAGCGTTGACCGCGCCACTGGCCGGGTTGGCGCTGGACTTTGTCTGGGATGCCCGCACCCTGTTGGGGGCCTGGCCTTGGGCGCTGCACGCACTGGCGCTGGCCGCTTTGATGGTGGCGCTGGCGGCGCACTTTGCCCGCGTCGATGGCGCGGTCAGGCTGCGCACCGCACTGTTCACCGTCTCGGCGCTGGCTTGTCTTGCCTTTGCACTGACGGTGCTGCTGACCGAGGCCGCACTGACGTTGGCTCTGGCGGCGGTGGTGGTCAGTGCCGCGGCACTGGATCGCCGGTTCGACCTGCCGCAAATGACCGGCTTTATCGCCGCCGGCATCGTGGCGCTGGGCTACCGTTTGGTCATCGACCCCGGCCTTGATTGGGCAATCGGCGCGCCGGTGTTGGAAATGCTGGCGGCTTATGGCGGCACGCTGGCGGCGCTGCTTGCGGCACTCTGGCTGTGTATGCTGCGCCCACGCCCAAGCGCCCGGGTCTTTCTGGAAAGCGCGGCCTGGTCGGTGGCCGGCATGACCCTCAGTCTGGTCCTGTATCATGTCATTGAGGCCCAAGTCGGCCACACCAGTCAAGATGCGCACTGGTTCCTTGGCCTGTACGGCACAATCTGGATCGGCACCGCTCTGGCACAGTTGGAAAGGCTGATGCTGGGTGGTCCGATGCGCTGGCTGCGAATCGCATTGGCGGTTCTCTTCGGGCTGGTCGCGGCGGGCAGCCTGCTGACAGGGGTCAGCCTGGGCAATCCGCTGTTCGAAGAGCAAGTGGTGCATGGAATGATCGGCCTGAACACGTTGCTTCCCGCCTACCTTCTTCCCGCCCTGTCCCTGATATTGGGCGCATGGCGGTTGTCGCATCTGCCACGCTGGTTGCGCATCGGGATTGGCGTGCCGGGCGCGGCGCTTGCTCTACTGTGGACGGGTCTGACAATCCGTCATGCGTGGCAAGGTGGGTTGGACATGCACATGATCCACGGAATCAGTGACGGCGAACTGTACAGCTATACCGTTGCCCTGCTGTTGGCCGGGGCGGGGCTGTTCTATCAGGCGCTTGCGCGGCGGTCCGATGCATTGCGCCGTGCGGGTGTGGCGGTGATTGCGCTGGCGGTGGCCAAGGTATTCCTGATCGACATTTCCGGGCTGGCGGGGCTGGTGCGGGTGTTTTCCTTCTTGCTGCTGGGCCTGTCGCTGGCCGGGTTGGCGTGGTTCAACCGCTGGGTTCAGACCCGCGCCACCCCCGACCCTAATCCATAGGGTTGCGAGTCGCTCGCGCTTGACCCGCGTCCAGACTCGCGCGAAACGGCGCGCGACAGCCCCGGAGGACCAAGCGGATGCAGCTGCCTGAACACGGCCACACCGAACGCGAAATTGCCGACCGTCTGGCCAACCCGCCCGGAAAGGGCGATCTGGGCGACGCTGTTTATGGCGCAATCGACGGGGCGGTGACGACCTTTGCCATTGTGGCCGGGGTGGCGGGCGCGGGTCTGTCGCCCTTCATCATCGTGGCACTGGGGCTGGCCAACGTGCTGGCCGACGGGTTTTCCATGGCCGCAGGCAACTACTCTGCCACCAAGGCAGAGCGCGACAATAAACTGCGCCTGCGCAGTATCGAGGAACGGCACATCCGCCTGCACCCAGACGGCGAAAAGCGCGAGTTGCGGGCAATCCTTGAACAAAAAGGCCTGTCCGGAGCAACGCTGGACGAAGCGGTTGAACAGGTTTCACGGAACCATGAAATCTGGATCGACACGATGCTGGAGGGGGAGTACGGCATCGGGTCCGTCGATCCGCACCCGATGCGCGCGGCGCTGGTGACGTTCGGGGCCTTTCTGCTGGCCGGGTTTGTGCCGCTGCTGCCATTCCTGATCGGAATGACCCAGGGCTTTGCCGTGGCGACCGTCCTGACGCTGATCACCTTCTTCGCCATCGGATCACTCAAAAGCGTCTGGTCGCTTGCCCGCTGGTGGAGGTCAGGACTGGAAACGCTGGCCATTGGCGGCGTGGCGGCAGGGATTGCGTATTATGTCGGCTCATTGTTCGGGTGATCGGGGCTCATGCGCCAATGATCCAAGAGGCGGCAAGAGATCGCCGCAAACCAGCCGGGTCAAGATGCGCTGAATCGGGCGAACCGTCGACAGCGGGTACAGCGCGCGATCCCGCAAGACCGGCAACCATCGACTATTGCCCTGATATTGCGGCGTAAACAGACGGCTCATCATCTGATAGCCGCGCACATGCCAACGCCGCGCCTGCGCGTACCAACCCAGTGCCAGCGCCACGTCGCCGCGGGCAATGTCCAGCGCCCGTGCCAGTGCCCAAGCATCCAGCAACGCCATGTTCGCGCCTTGCCCCAGCTGCGGGCTGGCGCGATGCGCGGCATCGCCAATATAGACCAGCCCTTCCTCAAACGGGCGGCGCAGCGTCCCGTGTGTATAGCGTGCCATGGTCATCTGATCGGCGTCAGTGATCTGTTCCACAAAGGGCGCAAAAGCGGGCCAATGGCTCACGGCCTCTGCCCGCCATGCGCTCAGCCCGCCAGAGCGCCAGTCGTCATACGCGTCCGCCGGCAACGACCAGAAAATCGACGCGCGAAATCCGGTTTGGCCGGGGATGCGCCCAACCGGCAACACGCCCAGCATCCGGTCCGCGCGGCGATAAGCCTGTCGCAGCTCATTGCGCGGCAGCTCGGTGTCCGCTGGCCAGTCCACCGTTGCCCAAAGCGCGCCATACCCCAAGGGGCGCGCGCGCATCGGTGACAGTAGAGAGCTGGTGCCCGTAGCATCGACAATCAGGTCGAATGGGCCTTCGTGCCCGTCCTCGAACAGCAGTGTTGCCCCGTCGCGCCCGGTGACCCGGCGACCAGATTCGATCTGGACACCGGTTGCTTGAGCCGCCTCTTGCAACGCCTGAAACAGCGCTGCACGGTGTATCGCAAGACCAAATCGCGGATCGCCGGGCGCGTCATAGGCCACATCCAGAACCGGCCGTCCGGTGCGCACCTCATGGCCAAACATCCGGTGAATACGAGTGCCCCAACCCATCGCAGCAGGCAGCGCGCCCAAATTGTCGAGCACCTCCAGCCCAACAGGTTGCACGACCAACCCGGACCCCACCGGGGCGGGCGCGTCGAACTGATCAAAGACGGTGACGCTGTGGCCCGACTGGCGTAGAGCCGTGGCCGCTGCCAAGCCGCCCATTCCGGCCCCGGCAATCGCTATATCCATGACGGACCTCCCCTTCCTCCGGGAGCAGGGAAACCGTCTTGACCGGTGGGGCGCAAGCGACGCAGCGACGCAGGCGGTGCGACCGATCCGCGCCACCCGCAAAATCACCCGTCAAAAAGCAACACCCCCGACGCCGGGCAGAACCGGCCTCGGAGGCGATAAGGCCGACCGGCGGGCTTAGTCTACGGGTGCACCTTCGGGCGCGACGGGGGCTGCGCCGCCATCTGGCGTGACGTCCTGTAAAGGGGCGTCGGGCGCAACAGTCATTGGCACCGGAGCGCCGTCGGGATCGACGGCAACTGGCGTTTCAACCGGATCAGTCGTCGCCGCAGGGCCAAGCGACAGAATGGCCACGATGGCGATGGCAATCGCCAAAACAACGACAAGGCCAAGCGCCGAACCCGGCGACCGCCGGGTGCTGGCATACTGTGGGTCGGTCAATTCGTCTGGGGTATAACGCGCCTCATGCTGGCGCAGGTACGGATCCTGAGAAGTCATCTGGCGTTCCTTTCCTCCAAAAGGCGTCGGTCTGTCCGGCGCATGAGGATAAGGTGGCGCTTTGACGCGCTGGATAAAGCCCCGCTGCGCGCGCGCGCGGGCCGTCGGTGATGGCTTGCCGAATTGGGGTTGCCCACTCGGCGGGTTCCGGCAGATGGGGCGGCCGTGCGCAGCAACACCGGCTTTGATCCGCCGGACGTGCCTATAATGACGGCAGGTTCCCGCCCGTTGCCGCATTCTCTGGACGCCCGCGTCGTCCGGTCCTATAAGGCGCGCAAGATGTGTTTTTTGGCGATCATCCTCCGAATTACATGCCCGGCGCTCTGACAGTACGAGCCGCCGGGACAAGGCGTATGAGATTCCGCGCCGCCCCCTCATCCTGACCGACACGACCGACCCAAAGGACGCCCGAGATGTGCGCCGACACGCCAGACACGACCCTACCCGACTACAAACAAACCCTTGCCCTGCCGAAAACCGATTTCCCGATGCGCGCAGGCCTGCCCAAGCGTGAGCCCGGCTGGCTGGACCGCTGGGCCAAGCTGGAGGTCTATGACCGCCTGCGCGAAAAAGAGGGACGCACGCCCTTTATCCTGCACGACGGCCCGCCCTACGCCAACGGCAACCTGCACATCGGCCATGCGCTGAACAAGGTGCTCAAGGACTTCATCGTGCGCTCTCAGCAGATGATGGGCCGCGACGCGCGCTATGTCCCCGGCTGGGACTGTCACGGCCTGCCGATCGAATGGAAGATCGAGCAGCAGTACCGCGAGAAGGGCAAGAACAAGGACGATATCGACGTGGTCGATTTCCGTCAGGAATGCCGCAAGTTCGCCGAGGGATGGATCGACATCCAGCGCGGCGAGTTCCAGCGCCTTGGTGTGACCGGCAACTGGGCCGATCCCTACCTCACGATGAATTTCCACGCCGAACGGGTGATCGCCGAGGAATTCCAGAAATTCCTGATGAACGGTACGCTGTATCAGGGGTCCAAACCCGTGATGTGGTCGCCGGTGGAAAAGACCGCGCTGGCCGAGGCAGAGGTCGAGTATCACGACCACAAGAGCCACACGATCTGGGTGATGTTTAATGTCGCGTCCGCTGCGGATTTTCCGAACACCGGCGCTTGCATGAACACGGACCTGTTGTCGGCCAAAGTCGTCATCTGGACCACCACGCCCTGGACCATCCCGTCCAACAAGGCCGTCGCCTTCAACCCCGCGATCTCTTACGGGCTGTACGAGGTCACCGGCACGCCCGACGAATGCTGGGCCACGGTGGGCGACAAGTACCTGCTGGCTGACAATCTGGCCGCAGAGGTTCTGACCAAAGCGCGGCTTGAGGACGGTCAGTGGACACGCCTCCGCGACGTCTCTGCCGACGAACTGGCCAGCCTCACCCTCGCCCACCCGCTGCGCGGCATCAACGGCGCGGACGGCTTTTGGGACTACGACGTGCCAATGATCGACGGCGACCATGTCACCGACGACGCCGGCACCGGCTTTGTCCATACCGCGCCTAGCCATGGTCAGGACGACTATGAGTGTTTTGTCGCGCGCAACTGGATCGACCGGATGACGCATAACGTGGGTGAGGAATCCGAATTCCTGCCGCATGTGCCCCTATTCGCCGGGCTGCAGGTCTTTGACCGAAAGGGCAAAGAGGGCAAAGCCAACACCGCCGTCATTGACAAGCTGGTCGAGGCGGGCGGGTTGCTGGCGCGTGGGCGCGTGACCCACAGCTATCCGCACAGCTGGCGGTCAAAGGCACCGGTCATCTACCGCAACACACCGCAGTGGTTCGCCGCCATCGACCGCGAGGTCGGCGACGGACAGGACACCTATGGCAAGACGATCCGCGAACGGGCGCTGACCAGCATCGACCAACTGGTCAAGTGGACGCCGCAGACCGGACGCAACCGCCTGTATTCCATGATCGAGGCGCGGCCCGATTGGGTTCTGTCGCGCCAGCGTGCTTGGGGTGTGCCGCTGACCTGCTTTGTCAAAAAGGGCTTGCTGCCGACCGATCCGGAATTCCTGCTGCGCGATGAGGCGGTGAATGCCCGCATCAATGAAGCGTTTGAGACCGAAGGGGCCGATGCCTGGTACAAACCGGGCGCTAAGGCGCGCTTCCTTGGCAACGAATACGACCCCGAGGAGTGGGAACAGGTGTTCGACATCCTCGACGTCTGGTTCGACTCTGGCTCCACCCATGCCTTTGTACTGCGCGACCGCCCGGATGGGGCTGAGGACGGCATCGCCGATCTCTACCTCGAAGGCACCGACCAGCACCGCGGTTGGTTCCATTCGTCCATGTTGCAGGCCTGCGGCACCAAGGGTCGTGCGCCTTATCGTGGCGTGCTGACCCACGGCTTTACGCTGGATGCCAAGGGTAACAAGATGTCCAAATCACTGGGCAACACCGTCTCACCTGACGATGTGACCAAACAATATGGTGCGGATATCCTGCGGCTTTGGGTGGCACAGGCCGATTACACTGCCGACCTGCGCATCGGCCCGGAGATCCTGAAAGGGACCGCCGACGGATATCGCCGGATGCGCAACACCCTGCGCTACATGCTGGGCGCGGTCGCGCATTTCACCGAGGATCAACGCGTCGACGCCGCCGAGATGCCGGAACTGGAACGCTATATCCTGCACCGTCTGGCGGAGTTGGATCATGTGGTCCGCGAAGGCTATGCCGCCTATGATTTCCAAGGCGTCTATCAGCAGTTGTTCAACTTCTGCACGTTAGAGTTGTCAGCCTTCTACTTCGACATCCGCAAGGATGCGCTGTACTGCGACGGTGACACCGCGCGCCGCCGCGCCGCGCGTACTGTCATGGACCTGCTGTTCCACCGCCTGACGACATGGCTGGCCCCAATCCTTGTGTTCACGATGGAAGAGGTCTGGCTGGAACGGTTCCCGGGCGACGACAGTTCGATCCACCTGCAGGACATCCCCGACACGCCCAAGGAGTGGCTGGATGAACCGCTGTCCGCCAAGTGGCAGATGGTCCGTCGCGCCCGCCGCGCCGTGACCGCCGCGTTGGAGGTGCAGCGCACCGACAA
The DNA here is from genome assembly GCF_002237555.1 of Antarctobacter heliothermus. Lineage (NCBI taxonomy): Bacteria > Pseudomonadati > Pseudomonadota > Alphaproteobacteria > Rhodobacterales > Roseobacteraceae > Antarctobacter > Antarctobacter heliothermus. Next base: position 4,714,716 of record NZ_CP022540.1, read on the forward strand.
GGTGATCGGTGCCTCGCTAGAGGCCGCGCCGGTGGTGCATGTCCGCGAGGCAGACTTGTTGACCGCGCTGAAATCGGTTGCGTTTGAGGACGTCTGCATCACCTCGGACATTGTTCTGTCCGGGGATCCCGCACCGTCCGAGGCGTTCCGCCTACCAGAGGTCGATGGCGTCACGGTCGTGTTTGAAAAGGCCGATGGTGAGAAATGCCAGCGGTGCTGGAAGATCCTGCCAGATGTGGGCACACATTCCCATCCAGCCACCTGCAAGCGTTGCAACGACGCATTGGGGTAACAATGCCGGGGCCGGTCGTGATTGACCTGCCCCGGTCTACCCCGATGGGGTTACGGCAAGGCTGAAACAAGCTCTTGCATGTCAGCGTAAAGATCGGCAGCGGTTTCCGCCGTGGTGGTTATGGCGTCTTCATCGGCATCGTCACTAGTGGCCGCTTCTTCGATCAACGACAGGATCAGAGACTCTGCATCAGCGCCGCCCGCAGCATCCATCCCCCCGCCCTTGCCCCCACCGGGAGGGGGGCCGCCTGCGCCCCCGGCACTGCCCGGCCCACCCGGGCCTCCGGGTCCACCGGCCCCACCTCCAGGCGGGGGCCCCGAAGGCGATCCAGTGCGCCCGATTTCGGCCACTGCATCCTGTTCGCCCGCTGGCTGCGTGATCTGCATTCCGTTGCTCGACAACATGCTGGGCAACATTGCAGCAGAAATCGACATGTTCATGGCTTCTCCTTTTTCTGGGACCGCGCGTGTTTGTTATCCGGTCCTGCGATCAGGATATGGGTCGCCAAGATTGCCCAAATGTTGAAAAGACTGCCGCGAAACGCACTTTGCAGGTGCAGAATAATCGGCATTTGATCGGCCTGGTTCGCCGTTTCATTGCCTAACAGCGCCAATCCGGGTTAACGTAGCTGCAACAAACTGCCGAGGGCCCAATGATCCGTCGCCACATTCTGATTGCATTGGTGTCGCTGACCACCGCTTCCTGCGCCTTGATCCCCGGCACTCATGCAATATCTCCCAATTCCACCGTGATCGTGACGCGCCACGGGGACCGCGATGGTGAAGATCTCAGCGACAAGGGGCGCGCCCGCGCTCAGGCCTTGGTCACGGCTGTCGAAGGGTTGGGCGTAAAGCACATCTACAGCCCAGGCATTCAGCGTAATCTGGATACGGCGGCGCCATTGGCGCAAGCGACCGGCCTGCCTGTCAAGCGCCTGCCGCAGGAAAACCCAACACCGGCGCTGGTAGAACGCGGCGCGGGAACCGTGGTGCTGTGGGTGGGGAACAAGGGCAACATCGCGTCGATCTGGGAGACCCTCGGTCTGTCAGAACCGCTACCACTGTCCTATGGCGACCTGCACATCATTCGTACAGACTCTGCAGGACAGGTAACGATCGAACGTCGCCGTTACGGCCCGGTGTAGAATACTCGTGTTACGCCAGCCCGCGGTCGCGGGCGATCATCGCCGCATGGGTCCGGTTGCGAGCTTCCAACTTGCGGCTCAGGGTCTTGACGTGCAGTTTGACAGTAACCTCCTGCAGTTCCAGATCCCGCGCGATTTCCTTGTTCGCCTTGCCCTCGCAGATGCCCCGCAGCACCTCTTGTTCGCGCCGCGTCAGCGCGCCTTCGGTGTCGGGGCGACCGGGTTTCATGAAGTCGATCGGTGTATAAACCTCACCCGCTGCCATGAACCGCGCCGCAGATAACAGGGATCGCGCGCTCAGGGTCTTTGGAATGAACCCCTGCGCGCCCGCCTTCAAAGCCGCGCTCGCCACATCCCGCGTTGCGCTGCCTGAAAGAATTGCCACCGGACGCCCGGAATTGGCTGCGCGCATACGTTCCAGCCCCTCAAGACCGTTCATTCCCGGCATGTTGTAGTCTAGGAGAACCAGGTCAAAACTGCCGCTGTCCTGAGCCATGGCCACCGCATCCTGTAGCGTGGCCACGGTGCGGACCTCATCCACATCGGCCCCGTCGAGATACGCGGCAATCGTGTCGCGCACCAGATCGTGGTCGTCCGCCACAAGAATTCTCATCATGTTCGCCTCAATCGCGCCCTCGCGCTGTTTTTATCCGGATACGAGTGCCGTCCCAGTGCGTTGTGCTCTTCATATTTAGATACAGGAATTAATATACATTGCCAAACCCTGCATCCGAAGACTCTACGCTCGGACCTGATGCCCCTTGCATGACCGTGCTTTGGAGGATTTTCTGAACAGGCCCGGACCCGGAAAGGCGCGCCAGACATGACCTGTACCCTGATGCCTCTGCTGGCCGTTGGTTTCGGCAGCCCCCCTCTGTACCGGTAACGTGATGGACGCTGCGAACATCCGGCCCTTGTTCTCACGGATGACTGGCCTGCGCCGCGTGCTGGCCGTGTTGGTCGTCCTCCTGATCGTTGTGACCATCGCCGTGCTTGTTCTGGACCTGCGCCAGCAGGTCCGCAGACTGGCGACGTCGGCCGCAGACAACATGCAATGGACGCTGGGCCAGACTGAGGTCGAGCTTATGGCGCTGGAAATCGCCGCCCTGCGGGCGAACTCTGGCCTCGATACGCTGGAAGAAGTGCGCCTACGCTATGATGTCTTCTACAGCCGGGTGCAAACCATCCAGGACAGTGCGCGGTTTGCCACCTTGCTCGAACTCGGCGATGTCAACGACGGGATCTCCCGGATCTTAGCCTTCCGGGCAACCTGGCTGCCGGTGATAGACGGACCGGATGCGGCGCTCCGCTCCACCCTGCCCCGCATGGCTGACGAGGCCCGCGCCACCCGTGGCGCGGTGCGCGACGCGACACTGGCCGGCCTCGAATACTTTTCTGAGCTGGGCTATGAACAGCGCGACAGCCTGGGCCGCAGCATGGCCCGTGTCGGCCTTTTGACGGTCGCCTTGTTGGCGATGCTTGCGGTTCTGTCATTGGCATTGTTCCGGCTGGCACGCAAAAGCGATGCCGAAGCGCGCGAAAACCGTGAAACACGCGAGCGGATCGAAACCATCTTGTCGACGTCTCTGGATGCCATTGTGGTGTCAGACTACGCCGGTCGCATCATTGAATACAACGGCGCGGCAGAGCGCGTATTCGGATACACCCGTGCCGAGGCCGACGGCGCAGACATGGCCGATCTGATCATCCCCAACCATTTTCGTGAGGCCCACCGCGAAGGATTGGCCCGATTTCGTCGCGGCGAGAAACCAAGGTTCATGGGCAACGGCATCATTCGACTGGACGCCAAAAGGCGCGACGGAACAATCTTTCCAGTCGATGTCTCGCTTGCCCGGGCGCACAGCCCAAGTGGCGAAATCTACGTCGCGTTTCTGCGCGATATCTCCGAACGGGTCCGCAGCGAGGCTGCCTTAAAACGCGCACGCGACCGGGCCATTGCTGGAGAAAAGCAAAAGGCCGAACTGCTGGCTGTCATGAGTCACGAAATGCGGACCCCCTTGAACGGGATGCTTGGAACGCTGGAACTGGTCGACGAAGCAGCGCTGGACGCGCGGCACCAGCGCTATTTGCGCATCGTCAAAGACTCTGGCAGCGTATTGCTGCGCCATGTGAACGAGGTTCTGGACATCTCGCGGCTGGATGCCGGCAAGATGAGCCTGCGCAAGACGGCATTCGATCTGATTGCTCTGCTGGAAGAGACCATCGACAACCAGCGTCAGAACGCGTCGACGCATGGCAACAGCCTTGTTCTGACCCCGCCGAACCCGGAACTGCATCACGTCTACGGCGATCCCGATCGGGTGCGCCAGATTCTGCTGAACCTTGTGAGCAACGCGATCAAATTCACCCGGAACGGTCGCATCACCATTGAGGCTGATTGCAGCAACGGCCTGGAGGCGGTGGAACTGCGTGTGACCGATACCGGAATCGGCATCGCCGAAACGGATCTGGACCGCATATTTGAGGATTTTGTCACCATTGACAGCACATATGGGCGCAGCTCATCAGGCACCGGACTAGGACTCGGCATTTCGCGTCGGTTGGCCACTGCGCTTGATGGCGAACTGGACGTAGAAAGCGAGCCGGGTGACGGCAGCGTATTTTGGCTCCGGTTGCCGCTGGCCCCAACTGAACGGGTCGTCGAGGACGCGCTCGTGCCGCTCACAGCGCCCGCAAAACCGGCCCCCATTCCACCCGCCTGCACGATCCTTCTGGTCGAGGACAACGAGATCAACCGGATTGTCGGACGTGAACTTCTGGAGCATGACGGTCATCATGTCGAGACCGCTGCCTGCGGTGAACTGGCCCTGAAATTGGCGGAGTCGCGCGCATATGACGTTGTCTTGCTGGATATTTCGATGCCCGGCATGGACGGGATCGACGTGGCTCGTGCCCTGCGTGCGGGTGCGGGCGTCAACGCCGGAACGCCGATCATCGCCACCACCGCTCATGCCCTTCCGCAAGAGATAGAGGCCTTTCTTTCGGCCGGGATGCAGGGGGCCCTGATCAAGCCACTCACGCTGGACGCGATCCGCCGAGCCTTGACGACAGCCATGACGATGGAAATGCCGCGACCCAAACGCCCGGTCTATGGCCCGGTGCGCTATGGGGACATCGACACGGCCCAGATATCGGACATGCGTCGGCATCTTTCCAGTCACCGAATGACGTTTGTTCACGACCGCTTTGTCGAGGAAATGACCGATTTTCTGAGCGCGCTGCCAGAATGGCTCGGGTCGGGCGACGACGGTCTGGCCGCCTTGGCATCCGAAGCACATCGCCTGTCGGGATCCGCTGCAGTTCTGGGGGCTGTTCCGCTTGCTGAGCGGCTTCAGGCGATCCACACCAAGGCCCTGTCCAGTGACAACGCGACGATCAGCGCAGACCTTGATGAATTGCCCGCCTGTTGGGCGTCCACGCAACTGGCGTTGGCCGTCGAGATGCAAACGACCGATCAGGCGCAATAGGCGCCGAGCCTTTACCCTTTCCGCCCGGCGGCGGTAAACACTCGGAAAACCCCGCAGGAGAGTTCCCATGTCCAATCCGCTTTACGACACGCTGCTTGGTCCCCGTTCGCAGAGCGACAAAGTTTTTTTGCACCTGCCAGCGGGGGACGTTGTCAGCTATGCGGCTTTTGTCGGGCGTGTGTCCCAGTTCGCGAATGCCTTGAGCGATTTGGGTTTGCAGCCGGGTGAGAGGGTCGCCCTTCAGGTCGAAAAGTGCCCCGATGCGCTGGCACTGATCTTTGGCTGCATTCAGGCGGGCGTGATCTTTCTGCCGCTGAACACCGGATATACACCCGATGAGGTGCGCTATTTCGTCGAGAACTCCGGCGCGCGGGTTCTTGTCTGCGATCCGTCGAGAGCAGAGGTGCTTGGGGTGGTTGCCGCAGGTTATGACGCGGGATGTGAGACGTTGGGGCCAGAGGGCGGCAGCCTTGCAATCCGAGCTGATGCCGCCCCGACGACCGCCCCTGTCGCGCAGCGCACAGGTGAAGACCTTGCGGCCTTTCTTTACACGTCCGGCACCACGGGGCGCTCCAAAGGCGCGATGCTGAGCCAGAACAACCTGCTGTCCAACGCGCTGACGCTGGTCGACCTTTGGCGTTTCACCGGCGACGATGTGCTGCTGCACGCCTTGCCGATCTTTCATACTCACGGTCTTTTTGTGGCGACCAATGTGATCCTCGCGGCGGGCGCATCGATGGTGTTCTTTCCCAAACTTGACGCCGATGCGCTGATCGACTGGATGCCGCGCGCCACCAGCCTAATGGGTGTGCCGACCTTTTACACCCGCCTGCTGGATAACCCGCGCTTTGACGGTGACATGGCGCGGAACATGCGGCTGTTCATCTCCGGCTCTGCCCCCCTTCTGGCGGAAACGCATCGCCTGTTCGAGGCGCGCACCGGCCATCGCATCCTCGAACGCTACGGGATGACCGAAACGAACATGTCGACCTCCAACCCCTATGACGGCGACCGCCGAGCTGGCACCGTGGGCCTGCCGCTGCCGGGGGTCGAGGCCAAGGTCTGTGACGACACCGGCAGCGAACTGCCGCGCGGTGAAATCGGGGGGCTGGAGGTGCGCGGGCCGAACGTCTTTCAGGGCTATTGGCAGATGCCGGAAAAGACTGCCGCCGAGTTGCGCGACAACGGCTTCTTTATCACCGGCGATCTGACGGTGATGGATGCGGACGGCTACGTCACCATTGTGGGCCGGGGTAAGGATCTGATCATCTCGGGCGGGTTCAACATCTACCCCAAGGAGATCGAGGAGCTTTTGGACGCCCAACCCGGCGTTTTGGAATCCGCCGTCGTCGGCGTGCCGCATCCGGACTTTGGTGAAACCCCCGTGGCGGTGCTGGTGCCCCTGCCGGATCAGGTGCCGGATCTGGAGGCCGTTGGCGCAGAGGTGTCCGCTCGGTTGGCTCGGTTCAAGCATCCCCGCCATATGGAACTGATCGACACGCTGCCGCGCAATACGATGGGCAAGGTGCAAAAGGCGGCGCTGCGCGAGCGGTTCGCGGGGCTGTTCTCAGGTTGAGACGCCGGGTTTGGCGCGGGCCTGCACGGCGTAGGAACAGCGGTACGGCTTGATATCCAGCAAGGGCGTGCCGGTCAGGCAATCGAGGCCGCGCACCGTGAGGGTTTTGCCCTCGCGCCCGATCAGGCGCACGATTGAGGTGCCGATGGGATTCGGGCGCAGCGGCGAGCGGACGGAAAAGGTGCCGCGCGTCTGGCCATCGGCCTTGGGGCTTTGGGTCAGCAGATCGCGGCGGGCCTCGTGCAGCCAGTAGAGAACCTCGATAAATTCGAACTGGTCCAGCCCGTCGAGGGCGGGGGCGTAGACGGGGTCGAGGATCAGGCGGCAATCGGGGCCGCCGTCTGGATCGCCCTGTCTGGGGCAATCGGCGCGGACCTGAAAGGGTGTCTCGATCCGGCCGATAAATCGCAGGCCCGCGTCGGTGGCGGGGGGCAATTCGGCATGGATTTCGCCGGGGCGGAGCTGGTCTCGGTGGATGGATGTGGACATGGGGGGAGAGTGCCCTTGGGGCCGAATTTGGGCCAGTGGTTTTTTGGCCGCAGGGAGGGGTGTCCACGCGTGGACAGCAACGTGACGCCGCGTCTTCAATGGGTTGCAGAGGCGAATTTACGAAGAGTTAGGGCTTGGGCGAGCGAGGGCGGCGCGTTTGGTATGGCTTCCGGCGCGCCGTTCGGTTTCCGTGATCGGCCATAAACTTGGCGACCATTGGAGGATTGTGCAGTCAGGTTGTAGACGAAAACAAGGGCTACTGTAGCGATCTCAGATGTCAGATGTGCGGGACAAAGTGAGGTTTCGCGGCAGTGGCGCCAATGGCTGATCTCAACATAAACCATGGCACCAAAATTTGGTTCTGTGACGCACCGTGTCTGTTCGGGTTGCAGGGGTTGGGCCTAACGAGATAGGTAGCAGGCAACCAAACAGTATTGTGATGCCCCGATGAAAATGCGCGACACTTTTCTCAAACCGATGCATCCCGAGGGGCGCAAATTTGTAGGAATTTTTGCCGCCGTCACACTGCTCTTGTTTCTTCTGTCTGACGTTCTGGGGTGGATTGGCGTCGGGCTGACGATCTGGTGCTATTACTTTTTCCGCGACCCTGTCCGCATCACACCAACACGCGATGGCCTTATCGTAAGCCCGGCAGATGGCATCGTCTCGTTGATTGAAAAGGCCACCCCGCCAGCAGAACTTGGCATGCCTGACATGCCCCTGACCCGCATCAGCGTGTTCATGAGCGTGTTTAACTGCCATGTGAACCGCGCCCCAATTGCCGGCAAGATTGCGGCGATTGCCTATCGCCCGGGGAAATTTTTCAATGCCTCGCTGGACAAGGCCAGTGCTGACAACGAGCGCAACAGCCTGTGCATTGAAATGAGCGACGGCAGACAGCTAGCTGTGGTTCAAATCGCAGGGCTGGTGGCGCGCCGCATCGTTTGTTTTTCTGCCAAGGGCGATACCTTGCGTACCGGAGAGCGCTTTGGCCTGATCCGCTTTGGCTCTCGTCTGGACGTCTATTTGCCCGATGGCCTGAACCCTATGGTCAGCCTCGGGCAGACCATGATCGCCGGAGAAACGGTTCTGGCCGATCTTGCCACGTCTGAGGCCACACGCATTGGCCGCGCGGATTAGACAATGGCCGAAGACCCGTCAGACAGCGCGAAACAACCCAAAGTACGCGTTATCCATCTGCTGCCAAACCTGCTGACCATTGCTGCGGTCTGCGCGGGACTTACGGCAATCCGTTTCGGGTACGAGGGCGACTTTGAAATGGCGGTTCGCCTTGTTCTGGCTGCCTGTG